>NZ_JAXMNY010000001.1:1346148-2019223 GCF_034670185.1 Nisaea sp. | reverse complement strand
GCGCGGGGTGGAGCAGCCCGGTAGCTCGTCAGGCTCATAACCTGAAGGTCGTAGGTTCAAATCCTACCCCCGCAACCAAACTAAACACTATATCAACGGCTTAGCCATTCCAGGCTGGGCCGTTTTTTGTTTCTTGGAAGCATAGTGGAAGCAGTTGGCAGGGCTGGGGTCATTGAACGGAAATCCCTAATAATTACCTCAACCACTCGAAACCTGCTGGCGTCAACAAAGCTCTTAAACCACTTGAGTGCGGCACGGCCGAGCGTGAACCCAAGCAGAGCCTTGCATATTCCGGAATTGTCTCCACCGGGTATCTTCATAGCCCCCTGAGGCAGCAGAATGGCCGTTGTGCGCGGGCCCGTCTTAGTTAACAGTTTAAACAGCAGGTTCGGCTGGCTTGCCTGTTGCTATGATAGCGGAGACGGTGAGAGTGCAGATTCTGCCCGATTACGATGACTTTGATGCAACCGGGCTCGCCCAGGGGATTGCCGCGGGGGATTTCAGCCCCGAAGAGGCGCTTTCCACCGCACTCGCGCGGGTTGAAGCGCTTAATCCGCAACTGAACGCGGTCACTCAGGTCCAAGCCGACCGGGCGCGGGAGACAATCAAGGCGGGTGTGCCGAAAGGGCCGCTCTCGGGTGTTCCATTTCTGCTTAAGGATCTTGGGGCGGAGGCTATTGGTTTTCCGGGGAACAATGGCTCCAGGCTTCTGAAGAACACGACCTATTCCTACAATTCCAACCTGGTCCAGAGACTGCTCGCGGCCGGTCTGGTGGTGTTCGGCCGCACCACGTCGCCGGAAGGCGGTATCGGCTGTGCGACAGAAGCCGCCGTTTATGGCGGGCCGACGCGTAATCCCTGGAATACCGATCATACGCCGGGCGGATCGTCCGGCGGCTCCGGAGCTGCTGTGTCGGCGGGCATCGTTCCCGCCGCCCATGGCTCGGACGGAGGCGGGTCCATTCGTATTCCTGCCTCAAGCTGCGGCTTGTTCGGTTTCAAGCCGACGCGTGCGCGCCTGCCAGACGGTCCCGCGTCGGGTGAGGGCTGGGGCGGGATGGCTATTGAAGGGTTCCTGACCCGGTCGGTGCGGGACAGTGCGCTGTTGCTCGACATTTGCTCCGGCACGGATCTCGGGGCGCCCTATGTGGCGCCGCCGCTGGACGCAAGCTTCATGGATGCCTTGGAGACGAGCCGCAAGGGTCTTCGGGTGGCGCTGTGTACAACGACACTTGATGGCGAACCGGTCGATCCGGAATGTGCGGCAGCGGCGGAAGCGGCAGCGGCGCTGCTTTCGGATATGGGCCATCACGTCGAAATCGCCCATCCGGAAGCGGATACGGCGGGGATGATGCAGGCCTGGACAGAGATCGTGGCCTGCGGCACGGCGCTCGGGGTGCAACACAAACTGAAGCGGCTCGGTCGTGACCTACTGCCGGACGATCTCGAGCCAGTCTCGCGCAGTGCCTGTGAGTTTGCTGCGACGATATCCGGCGCGGCTTATCTTGATGCGCTGGAAACTGTGCATGAGTACGGGCGGCAGATGGCGGTCTTTTTCGACCGGTTCGATCTGCTGGTCAGCCCGACATTGGCGGAACCTCCTGCCAGGGTCGGGCGGTTTTCTCATGACCGGGAGAGTTATCTCGACTACCGGCTCGGCCCAGACGGCGTGTTTGCATATTCGCCTTACACCGCCTCCTTCAATGCCACGGGCCAGCCGGCAGCGTCTGTTCCACTTGCCTGGTCGCGCGCGGGGTTGCCCATCGGCGTACATCTGGCCGCTCCGTTCGGGGCGGACGAACTCCTGATGGGAATTTGTGCCGAGCTGGAGCGTGCGCAGCCGTGGTTTCACAAACGCCCACCGCTCGCAGGGATGCGTGCCGGTGAGGGGAGCAGGGTGAATGAGTGACATAGCGGTTTCCGCGCAGTCGATTACGAAGGTCTTCGGATCTCTATCCGGCGGACTGCGCGCGCTCGACGATGTGTCAGTGGACATCAAGACCAACGAATTTTTTACGCTGCTCGGCCCGTCCGGATGCGGCAAGACCACGCTGCTGCGGCTGATCGCCGGTTTCGAGACCCCCACTTTTGGCAGCATCGTGCTGGATGGCGTGGACATTACGACAGATCCGCCCTTCAAGCGGCCGGTCAACACGGTGTTCCAGAGCTATGCGCTCTTCCCGCACCTGACCGTGGCTCAGAATGTCGGCTTCGGCCTGGAGATGCTGGGCAGGACGAAGAAAGAGATCACGCACGCGGTTGACGAGGTTCTGGCTCTGGTGCGCATGGAGGAGATGGCACATCGCTATCCCAGCCAGCTTTCCGGCGGCCAGCAGCAGCGTGTTGCACTTGCCCGTGCGCTGGCGCCGAAACCATCCGTGCTGTTGCTCGATGAGCCTTTGTCCGCACTTGACCTGAAGCTGCGCAAGCAGATGCAGATCGAGCTGAAGCGGATGCAGATGGACACGGGCATCACCTT
Source organism: Nisaea sp. (assembly GCF_034670185.1). Taxonomy (NCBI): domain Bacteria; kingdom Pseudomonadati; phylum Pseudomonadota; class Alphaproteobacteria; order Rhodospirillales; family Thalassobaculaceae; genus Nisaea; species Nisaea sp. Next base: position 2,016,744 of record NZ_JAXMNY010000001.1, on the reverse strand, counting down.
TATCTTCGTCACGCACGATCAGGAAGAAGCGCTGACGATGTCTGACCGGATCGCGGTCATGAGTGCGGGCCGCATTCAGCAGATCGGCGCGCCGCGCGACATCTACAATGCACCGACAAACCGTTTCGTGGCTGACTTCATCGGCGAGTCCAACTTCCTGCCGGCCGAAGTGGTGGAAGCCGGCATGGTGACGTTGGCTAATGGCAATAAGGTGCCTGCCGTAGTGCCGGACGATCTGGTGACGGGCAGCAAAGTCACCGTCTCGATCCGGCCGGAGCAGGTTGAGCTCGATCCGGCGGGTGAGGGCGTTCTGGCGGGGACGATCACCGAGCTGGTTTATTTCGGCACGGACATGCACGCCCATGTCGATCTTGGGGATGGCAGTGTGCTTGTCGCCCGGGTGCAGGCGGAAGCCGACCGGAGCCTCGTCAAAGGGGAGCAGGCCGGTGTTCGTTTCGCGTCCGGGGGCCTGCGCGTTGTCGAGGACGGGTCATGACACTCGAAGCTGGACAGCCGCGTTCTCTGGAAGCGGAAGCGACAAACCGCCGGATCCGGCGCAACTGGCTGCTCTCGCTGCCGGCAATCCTGCTTCTGCTGGTGGGGGCCTCCGGCCCGCTTTTGATCGTGCTGGTCTATTCCTTCCTTAAGCCCGGCGATTTCAGCGGTGTCGTCTGGGAGCCGTCCTTCAATGCCTGGTTTCAGATCCTGTTTTCCCGCGATATTTTCGACGACACGGTCGGGCTGGCCGATGCGCATCTGACGATTTTCTGGCGTTCCGTCCGGCTTTCCCTCGCCACGACACTCATCACGCTCTTGCTCGGGTTGCCGACTGCCTACTTCATCGCCACCCGGTCTGGCAGGCAGCGCACTTTCTGGCTGTTCCTGATCACCATCCCGTTCTGGACCAATCTGCTGATCCGGACCTTCGCCATTCTCGAGATGCTGCGGAATGAGGGCATCGTGAATAACAGCCTCATGAGCCTCGGGCTGATCGCCGAACCGATCCAGATCCTCTACACAGATACGGCCGTCCTGATCGGCATGGCCTATGTCTACCTGCCGCTCATGGTGCTGCCGCTCTATGCCGCGATCGAGCGGCTGGATTTCCGGCTGGTCGAGGCGGGTTACGATCTCTACGCAAACCGCCTGCAGGTGTTCCGCAAAGTCATCCTGCCGATCATCAAGCCCGGCATCGTGGCGGGATCGATCCTGGTTTTCGTGCCTTCGCTCGGCGCCTACGTGACACCGCGCGTGCTCGGCGGCGGCAAGAACATGATGATTGGCAACTTCATCGAACTACAATTCGGGCAGGGCCGGAACTGGCCGCTCGGCTCGTCGCTGTCGATCCTTCTGCTGCTGATCGTGATGGCAGCGCTGCTGTTCTATGTCCGGGCCTCCTCGCGGGAGGAGCCACATGGCTGAGCGCGTGCGAAAGGCGTTCTCGGTAAGACGATTGCCGGGGTTCACCACCGTGACAATGATCTGCTTTGCCGCGCTTTATGCGCCGATCATCGTCATCGTGCTCTATTCCTTCAATGCGGGCGATTCAGTAGCGCTCTGGGAAGGGTTCTCTCTCGACTGGTATGCCGTCGCGGCGCAGAACGAGCAGGTACAGGATGCGACCCTGCGCTCGCTGCTGATCGCGCTCTGGGCGTCGGGCATTGCGACAACTCTGGCGACGATGGCGGCGCTCGGTACGACACGGACCGCCAAATTCCCCGGCAGCACCCTGATTTACGTATTGATCAACCAACCGCTGATGGTGCCGGAGATCGTTACCGCCGTGGCATTGCTGATCTTTTTTGCCTCGATCAAGGTGGCAACCGGCTATTCCGGGCTCGCCTATCTCATCCTCGCCCATGCGGCCTTCTGCGTGCCCTTTGCCTATTTGCCAATCCGGGCGCGGCTGGAGGGGATGGACCGGGTGCTGGAGATTGCGGCGGCGGACCTTTACGCGACACCGTGGCAAACATTCCGCCGGGTGACCCTGCCACTGGTCGCGCCCGGGATCGTCGCCGGTGCCATGCTGGCCTTCGTGATCTCGCTGGATGACGTAATCATCACCGAGTTCGTCAAATCCGCGGGGCAGGACACACTGCCGACTTACATGCTCGGCCAGTTGAGACGGGCGGTAACGCCGGAGGTCAACGCGATCTCGACGGCGCTGCTCGGCCTGACAATCCTCTTGCTTACCGCCTTTTTCATTCTGACCGGAAGGAACGACAAGTCAGCCTGAACAATCCCGAAGCGCACAACAGGAGATCCATTATGCGCACGTCAATGCTTGCTATGTCCGCGACTGCACTGCTGGCACTGTCCACACAGGCTTTTGCCGCAGGTGAACTGAACATCTACAACTGGGGCAACTACACCAACCCCGAATTGATCAAGAAGTTCGAGAAAGCCCACGACGTCAAAGTCACCGTCACTGACTATGATTCGAACACGACGGCCCTGACCAAGATCGAGGCTGGCGGGCACGGTTTCGACATTGTGGTGCCGACCGGAAACTATGTTCCGATCTATGTCGAGAAGGGCCTGCTGCTTGAGAGCCGCCCGGACCAGATGGCGAACTTCAAGAACGTTTCCGAGAACTGGAAGGACGTTCCATGGGATCCGAAGCGTCATTACACGGTGCCGTGGCAGTGGGGCACGACGGGCGTTGCCGTGGATACCTCGGTCTATGGCGGCGACATCAACACGTCGGCGATCTTCCTCGATCCGCCTGCCGAGCTGGTCGGGAAGGTCAATGTCGTTCCGGAGATGAACGACATCATCAACATGACCCTCTTCTATGTCGGCGGTGAGCCCTGCACGACGGACAAGACCGTCCTGAAAAAGGTGCGGGATGTCCTCGTTGCCGCGAAGCCGAAGTGGCTGTCGATGGATTACGGGACTACAGACAAGCTTTCCAGCGGCGAATATCCGGCGACTGTGAACTGGAACGGCTCGACCTTCCGCGCCCGCCTGAACAATCCCAAGGTCGCCTATGGGTATCCGAAAGAGGGTTATCCGCTTTGGATGGATGCTGTCGCCATCCTGAAGGACGCGAAGAACCCCGAGAACGCGAAGTTGTTCCAGAATTTCATCATGGAGCCGGAAAATGCGGCCCTGATCTCTGCCTTTGCCCGCTATGCGAACGGCATCGACGGGTCGGAAGCGTTCATGCCTGAGGAAATGCGCACGGCTCCGGAAATCGTGACGCCTGAGGCTCTCAAGAGCGCCGGCCAGTTCCTGCCGACCTGCTCGGGAGAATCCCGCGATCTCTATACGGCGATCTGGACCGAACTCCAGAAATAGTCCGCCATTTCAACCAGCCGCTGGAAAGGCCCAGGGAGAAATCTCTGGGCCTTGTTTTTTGCCCGGTGATGAGAGCTGGCAGGCCTAGAGCAGCAGCGTCCCCTGCCAAATGCCTTATTGAACCACCTCCGACGTTTCCGCCTTCAGCGTGCTGTCAAAGATCCGGACGGTGTTGGTGTAGTGGCGCATGATGGATCGGGACAGGACCATTTTCCGGGTCAGGGCCGGGCGGTGATCGGCGCGACAATAAGCAGTGGCTCGCCGATTACAGCACTGGACAGATCTGCAGCGAGTTGTCTGGGGAAGTCGTCGGATCGACCAGGGAACCTCAATCTGTTGCACCTTTGACCGCATCAGGTTTCGCCGCTTTGGTTCTGCAAGTCCGGAGTGATCGCTGCCCTGACAGATGGTGAGGATTATTGTGATCCCTTTCGCGTCATAGAGAGGTACGATGACATCGCGTCATGCTCACGCAGCGCATATCGATCTGGCCTCCATAATGGGTAATGTCCGATGACCAGTGGCCTTGCCACCTTCGACACGACAGTCCAGGAAAGCGATGCGTGGCTCAAGGCCATCATGGAACGCCTTCATACTGACGACCGCCAGATGGCCTACCAGATGCTCCGCGCAACATTGCATGCCCAGCGGGATCGGGTCGGACCCGAGAATGCTGTCCATATCGGAGCACAACTCCCGATGCTGTTGCGCGGTTTGCTGTTCGAAGGCTGGCACATTGCCGGAACTCCAACAGGTGAGGACAGGAAGCAGGAATTTCTGGAACGCGTGCGAGCACAATTACCGGTAATTCTGGCCGGAGATGCCGAACGCGGCGTGCAGACTGTCTTCGAGGTGATCTGCGACAAGGTCGACGCGGGCGAAGCGAGAAAGCTGGTCAGGGTTCTGCCGACCGATCTCCGTAGCTTATGGCCAACGCGTGCATCGCAAGACTGAAGAAACCAGATCTGTGGGTTGGACGGCCGGACCTCGCTTCCGCCAATGGGTCGTTCTTGCCTATGGCATCTTCTGGGCTGGTCTCGCTATCTCTCCGGTCAACCGTGCCGACTGGGCCCTGGAGAATTTACTCGTTCTGCTTCTCGTTGTGGGACTATCCATGTCTGGTCGTTGGCGGACGCTATCGCTGCTTTCTTTCCTCTCCATCGTTGCGTTTCTATCGCTCCATGCGGTCGGTGCGCATTACACCTATTCTCTGGTTCCCTACCAGCGCTGGGCCGAGATGCTGGCCGGTGAAGCCGTCACGGACTGGTTTGGAGAGGCGCGCAATCATTATGATCGGGTGGTGCATTTCGCCTACGGTCTCCTTCTTACCGGTCCAATCCGGGAAGTTCTGGGCGTGGGTGTTGGCTTGCGTGCAATCGGGTATTTCTTCGTGCCGGCAATGATGATCCTCGGTTTCTCGGCGGCCTATGAGATCGCTGAATGGTGTGCCGCTGAACTGTTTGGCGCTGAACTTGGCATCGCCTATGTCGGCGCCCAGGGCGATCTCTGGGATGCACAGAAGGACATGGCGTTGGCAGGTGCGGGCGCTCTTCTGGCGACAGCGCTCGGCTTTGCCATGCGCGACAGACGGCCGACCCATGAAAGGCGCAATCCCGGCGACGTGAAGGAAAACTGAGCTAGGTTAATGCAGCGCAGGGTGCCGCGCTGTTTCAGCATGCCATGCTCTAGAGCTTGGCAATTGTAGTGCCGGGGGCATCTAGAAATCACCCGAACTGTCGGTAGAACAGTACACGCGCTTCAAGATAGCAGCGTTCCCTGCCAAATGCCTTGTTGCACCATATCCGCCGTCTCCGCCTTGAGTGTGCTGGCGAAGATCCGCACGGCGTTTGTGTCGGGGCGTACGATGGAGCGGGTCAGGACCATTTTTCGCGTCAGGGCCGGGCGGGCGATCGGCGCGGCGCGAAGGGTGCCGGCCGTGATATCCGCATGAACGGCGGCGAGGGGCAGGACCGTATAGCCGAGACCTCGGGCAACGAGTTCCTTGAGGGTCTGCAGTGCGTCCGCCTCGACCGATACCCGTAGCGCGATGCCTTCCCGGCCGGCTGCATTTTCCAGCAGGTTACGCAGGCCGTGCCGTGATCCGGGCAGGATCATGGAGAGATCTGCCAGACCCGGAAAGGGCACGGGCCTGTCGATTTCCAGGCCAGAAGAGGGGGAGCCAATTAGGTAGAGCGTTTCCTCGATCAGCGGTTCGGTCCGGATATGGCTGGTGGCCCCGGTTTCGTACATCACGGCGAGGTCGGCCTCGCCCCTCTGGATCATATCCAGCAGATAGCCGCTGAAGGCGGGGACGATGCGCAGGGTCACTTCCGGATAGTCCCTGAGGAAACGTTCCGCCATCCGGCCCGCGATAACCTCCCCGATGGTCGGTGGCACACCGAGGCAGACAGCTCCCTTTACCGCATCCTGTTCTGCGGAGACTTCAGCACGGGTATCTTCCACCAGACGCAGGATCGCCGATGCGCGGTCCGTCAAAATGCGGCCAGCGGATGTCAGGGCCATGCCGCGGCCGTGCCGGGTGAACAGCGCGACACCGAGATCCTCTTCCAGCAGGCGGATTTGCCTGCCGAGGGCGGGTTGGGCGATACGCAATCGTTCCGCCGCGTGGCTGAGACTGCCAAGCTCGGCGACATGCAGGAAGGTTCGAAGCTGTCTTAAATCCATAAACTATTAAATCATGGCATAGCTGAATGAGAAATATGCTTCTCGTATTTCGCTTCTGCGAGCGCTACTCCAGTGTTTTCCGCCGTTCATCAAGGTCTGGAGTCGCAATGACCGCAGTGCCCGCCGAAGAGACCCCGTCCTGGCAGGATCAGATCCTGCCGATCCTGAAAAGTTTTGATGTCCGCCATCTGGTCTATGTACCGGATGCGGGACACGCCTCTGCGATCCGCGAGGCGGAGAAGGATAACGGCATTACCTCCCTTGCACTGACTACAGAAGAAGAGGGCATCGGTTATCTCTCCGGTGCCTGGCTCGGCGGTGAGCGCGGCGCCTTGTTGATGCAATCCAGCGGCGTCGGCAACTGCCTCAATACCCTGGCGTTGCAGACCATGACCCGTTTTCCATTGCTGATGCTTGTGACCATGCGCGGCGACTGGGCGGAGTTCAATCCGTGGCAGAACCCGATGGGGCAGGCGACCGAAGCAGCGTTGAAGCTGATGCAGGTTCGCACATGGCGCGCGGATCAGCCGGACGAGGTTGCGCATCTGGTACATGGCGCCGCCACCATGGCCTTCAACGGCGACGAAGCCTGCGCCGTGCTGCTCGGACAAAGCCTGATCGGTGAAAAGAAGTGGGTGAAATGACCATGACCGGATCTCTCGACCGCCGCGCCGTGACGGCGAAACTACTTGAAGACCGGGGCGATCTTCTGGTCGTCACCGGGCTCGGGTCACCCAGCTACGATGCCATGGCCGCCGGTGACCACGATCTCAACTATTACCTCTGGGCCGCCATGGGCAGTGCCGCGACCGTCGGCTTCGGTCTTGCCATGACCCAGCGTAAACGGCCGGTTCTGGTGCTGACCGGTGACGGCGAGATGCTGATGGGGTTGGGGGCGCTTGCCTCCATCGGCCAGAAGCTGCCGCCGAACCTGACCATCGCCGTGCTCGATAACGGGCATTATGGCGAGACCGGCATGCAGACCAGCCACACGGGCCGGGATATCGAGCTCGCCCGGTTTGCCGAGGCGGCGAATTTCCCCTGGACCCGGGTGGTGACGGATATGGACGGCGTGAGCGATCTGCGGACCCGTATGCAAGCACAGACCGGCACGTCCTTCGCCGCGATCAAGATTGCTGCCGAGAACCTTCCGCGGGCCCTGCCGCCGCGGGATGGCGTGCATGTGAAGAACCGCTTCCGGGCTGCCCTAGGCCTCTCGACCATCTGACCTGTTACGTGGGCGATCCGCCTAATGGAGAGAATCAATGTCTGCCAACGACTACAACGATATCCGTGAAGCCGTGCAGGCTCTTTGCGCCGACTTCCCGCCGGAATACCATCGCGGGATCGACGAGAAGCGCGGCTATCCGGAAGAGTTTGTCGATGCCCTGACAAAGGCCGGCTGGATGGCCGCGCTGATCCCCGAAGAGTTCGGCGGCTCCGGCCTCGGCCTGACCGAAGCCTCCGTCATCATGGAGGAGATCAACCGGTCCGGCGGAAATTCCGGCGCCTGCCACGGCCAGATGTACAATATGGGAACCCTGCTGCGGCACGGCTCCGATGCCCAGAAACAGCTCTACCTGCCAAAGATCGCCAGCGGTGAGCTGCGCCTGCAATCCATGGGCGTGACCGAGCCGACCACGGGCACCGATACGACCAAGATCAAGACCAAGGCGGAGCGCAAAGGCGACCGCTACGTGATCAACGGCCAGAAAGTCTGGATCTCCCGCATTCAGCATTCGGACCTGATGATCCTCCTGGCCCGGACCACACCGCTTGAGGATGTGAAGAAGAAATCCGAGGGCATGTCGATCTTCATCGTCGATCTGCGGGACGCCATCGGCAACGGCATGTCCGTGCAGCCGATCCCGAACATGGTGAACCACGAGACCAACGAGCTGTTCTTCGACAACCTGGAAATTCCGGTCGAGAACCTCATCGGCGAAGAGGGCAAGGGCTTCAAATACATCCTCGACGGCCTCAATGCCGAGCGCACGCTGATCGCGGCCGAATGTATCGGTGACGGCTACTGGTTCATCGACAAGGTGACGGAATATGTGAAGGAGCGGGTCGTTTTCGGCCGCCCCATCGGCCAGAACCAGGGCGTGCAGTTTCCGATCGCCGAGGCCCATATCGAGATCGAGGCCGCCAACCTGATGCGCTATGAGGCCTGCCGCCTGTTCGACGCGCATGAGCCCTGCGGTGCCCAGGCCAACATGGCGAAGTACCTTGCGGCAAAAGCCTCCTGGGAAGCGGCCAATGCCTGTATCCAGTTCCATGGCGGCTTTGGCTTTGCCTGCGAATATGACGTCGAGCGCAAGTTCCGCGAAACCCGGCTGTATCAAGTGGCTCCAATCTCGACCAACCTGATCCTGAGCTATGTCGCCGAGCATGTGCTTGGCATGCCCCGGTCGTTCTGAGGATCATCACATGAGACTTCCTCTTGAAGGACTGACTGTTCTTGCGCTTGAACAGGCCGTGGCCGCGCCGTTCTGTACATCCCGCCTCGCCGATGCCGGCGCACGGGTTATCAAGATCGAGCGGCCGGAGGGTGATTTCGCCCGGGGTTATGATGACGTGGCGCAAGGGCAGAGCAGCTATTTCGTCTGGCTCAACCGCGGCAAGGAATCCGTGGTGCTGAACCTTGCCTCGGACGAGGGCAAGGCTGAATTTCGAGAACTGGTCTCACAGGCGGACATACTGGTCCAGAACCTGAAGCCGGGGGCGCTGTCCCGGCTCGGTTTTCCCATTGAGGAGCTGCGCCGCACCTATCCGCGCCTGATCATGCTCTCGATCAGCGGATACGGAGACGAGGGGCCGCTTGCCGTGCGCAAGGCCTACGACCTGTTGATCCAGGCTGAATCCGGGCTCTGCTCCATCACTGGCGGGGCGGAGGAGCCGGCGCGGGTCGGTGTCTCAATCGTCGATATCGCGACCGGCCAGACCGCCCATGCGGCCGTGCTCGAAGCCGTGATCGCCCGCTCGATCAGCGGTGAGGGCGCGGATATCCGAATCTCGATGTTCGATGTGATGGCCGACTGGATGACCGTGCCGCTGCTCAATCATGAAGGCGGCAAGACGCCGAAACGAATGGGGCTTCGGCACCCCTCGATTGCGCCGTACGGTGTGTTCCAGACACGGGACGGCATCTCCCTCCTGATCTCTATCCAGAGCGATCGGGAGTGGGCCAGTCTCTGCCGTCACGTCCTCGGCGACGACAGCGCGATCGCCGATGACCGCTTCGCCACGAATGTTGTCCGGGTACAAAATCGACCGGAAACGGATGGGCTTGTCGCGCAGGCCTTCGGCGCAAGAGACGCGGCGGTATTGGAAGAGATGCTGGATGGCGCAGCCATTGCCTTTGCCAGGGTGAACGACACGGGCGCGCTGTCCTCTCATCCGCATCTGCGCCGGATCACCGTTGATACGCCGGAAGGGCCGGTCTCCTATCCGGCCCCGGCCGCGATCTTTATTGGCGCACCGCCGCGCAGCTACGGCCCGGTTCCGGGGATTGGTGAGCGGCCGGTTTCTGAGGCTAAATGACGCGCTTTCTGTAAAGCGATTCACGATTCTCCGTATCCGGCACGCGCCGCTGGCATCCCATGAAGCGGGATGAAGGCCCGTCAATTAGAATAATCCCAGAAAACTGAATCATCCCTCTTGCGCTTGGCTGGAATTGAGTCATTTTAGAATGATTATAATTCGCGCTCACGGGCTCCCCCCTGTGAGCAATGCCTTGGACCAGATGGGAGGGTCTACGATGAATGAGATGAACAAGTGCCCGGTGATGCATGGTGGTAACACCGAGGCGAAGATGTCTCCGACCGAGTGGTGGCCGAAGGCGCTGAACCTGGACATCCTCCATCAGCACGACACCAAGTCCAACCCGCTCGGCAAGGACTTCAATTATCGCGAAGAGCTGAAGAAGCTCGATATCGCGGCGCTGAAAAAAGACATGCACGCGCTGATGACGGAGAGCCAGGACTGGTGGCCGGCCGACTGGGGTCACTATGGCGGCCTTATGATCCGTCTCGCGTGGCACTCTGCCGGCTCCTACCGTCTGGCCGACGGCCGCGGCGGCGCCGGTACCGGCAACATCCGTTTCGCACCGCTGAACTCCTGGCCGGACAATGCGAGCCTGGACAAGGCGCGCCGCCTGTTGTGGCCGATCAAGAAGAAGTACGGCAACAAGGTCAGCTGGGGCGATCTCTATATTCTCGCCGGGACCATTGCCTACGAATCCATGGGCTTGAAGACCTTCGGCTTCGGTTTCGGTCGAGAGGATATCTGGCATCCAGAAAAGGACGTGTACTGGGGCGCCGAGAAGGAATGGCTGGCCCCGAGCGACACCCGCTACGGCAGCGTCGAAAATCCGGCGACCATGGAAAACCCGCTGGCGGCCGTGCAGATGGGCCTGATCTACGTGAACCCGGAAGGCGTCAACGGCAAGCCTGATCCGCTGAAGACTGCCGGCCAGGTCCGTGAGACCTTCGCCCGCATGGCGATGAACGACGAGGAAACCGTCGCGCTCACCGTTGGCGGCCACACCGTCGGCAAGGCGCACGGCGCCGGTGATGCCGGTGCCCTCGGCGCGGAACCGGAAGCAGCCGATCTTGAGGAGCAGGGCTTCGGCTGGACCAACCCTGCCGGTACCGCGAAGGCCAACATGGCCATCACCAGCGGTATCGAGGGTGCCTGGACCGCCAACCCGACCAAGTGGGACAACGGTTATCTGCACCTGTTGCTGAACTACGAGTGGAAGCTGACGAAGAGCCCGGCCGGCGCCAACCAGTGGGAGCCGATCGACATCAAGGAAGAGGACATGCCGGTCGACGCGTCCGATCCGTCGGTGCGCAAGATGCCGATGATGACCGACGCCGACATGGCGATGAAGATGGACCCGGAATATCGGAAGATTTCCGAGAAGTTCTTCAATGACTTCGACTACTTCTCCGACTGCTTCGCCCGCGCCTGGTTCAAGCTGACCCATCGCGACATGGGCCCGAAAGCCCGTTACTTCGGCCCGGACGTGCCGTCTGAAGAGCTGATCTGGATGGATCCGGTTCCGGAAGGATCGAAGAGCTACGACGTGGATGCGGTCAAGGCGAAGATTGCCGCCAGCGGCCTCTCCATGGGCGAGATGGTCTCCACCGCATGGGACAGTGCCCGGACCTATCGCGGTTCCGACATGCGGGGCGGCACCGACGGTGCCCGCATCCGCCTGGCACCGCAGAAAGATTGGGAAGGCAACGAGCCGAAGCGTCTCGAGAAAGTTCTCTCCGTGCTCGAGCCGATCGCGAAGGAAGCGGGCGCTAGCCTCGCCGACGTGATCGTGCTTGCCGGTAATATTGGTGTCGAGCAGGCGATCAAGGCCGCCGGCTTCAAGGTGGCGGTGCCGTTCACCCCGGGCCGCGGCGACGCGACCCAGGAGCAGACCGATGCTGACTCCTTCGACTCCATGGAGCCGCTCGCTGACGGTTTCCGCAACTGGCAGAAGCAGGAATATGTGGTGAGCCCGGAAGAGATCATGCTCGACCGCGCACAGCTCATGGGCCTGACCGCGCCGGAGATGACCTGCCTCGTCGGCGGCATGCGGATGTTGGGTGCTAACCACGGCGGCACCAAGCATGGCGTGTTCACCGACAAGGAAGGCGCTCTCGCCACCGACTTCTTCGTCAACCTGTGCGACATGGCCAACAAGTGGGTCCCGACAGGCAAAAGCTCCTACGAGATCCAGGATCGGAAGACCGGTGCGGTGAAGTGGACGGCGACCCGGATGGATCTCGTCTTCGGCTCCAACTCGATCCTCCGCGCCTATGCAGAGGTCTATGCCCAGGACGACAACAAGGAGAAGTTCGTGACGGACTTCGTCGCCGCCTGGACCAAGGTCATGAATGCAGGCCGGTTCGATATCGCCTGATCCTGCGTTCCTCTAAGAACTGATACGGGCCCCGCAGCAGATCATGCTGCGGGGCTCTTTCATTTCATGATCCGGCCCGGCAAGGGTGTCTCCGCTAGCTATGTTCTGCTTTCTGTCACGGGTTGTGCTGGATTAATTTTCTCGAATATGGAGTGAAATCACTCCAGCTCATTAAGAATTTATTGCGCCGCAAAATCTCAGCAGGCACGCTTCGCGACGTTTTGCACCAGGGGGGTGCTCTGTCTTGCGCGAAGTGGAGAATGAATAATGAAGTTTCGAATTAGGGCGTTTGTTGCCGCCTTTATCGCCATCGTAGGGATTGCGGGCATTATCGCTCCGTCCTACGCCCAAGACATGAAGTTCTGGCGGATCGGTACCGGTGGCGCCGGCGGCACCTACTATCCGATCGGTGGCCTGATCGCGAACGCGATTTCCAACCCGCCAGGCTCGCGCGCCTGCGACAAGGGCGGAAGCTGCGGCGTCCCGGGCCTGGTCGCCATTGCGGTTTCTACCAATGCGTCCGTTGCCAATGTGAACGCCATCGATGCAGGCCAGCTTGATGCCGGTCTTGCCGGCGCTCAGAGCGTGACCCAGGGCTTTAACGGCGAAGGCAAGTTTGTCGGGGCCAAAAAAAGCAATATCCGGATGATCGCCAATCTCTATCCGGAAGACATGCACCTCGTGCTGCCGAAAGGCACAAAGCTGGGCAGCCTTAAGGATCTGGCCGGAAAGAAGGTCGGTGTCGCGGCCGCCGGTTCGGGAACCCAGGTTTCCGTGCGGATGATCCTCAAGCACTACGATATCAAGGCTGACGAGCTTGAACTGAACCTGGGCCAGAGCACCCAGCGTCTGGCCGACGGTCAGATCGATGCCTTCTTCTATGCAGGCGGCACCCCGTTTGCGGCGCTGATCCAGCTTGGCTCGACCAAAGGCTTCGAGCTCTACACCTTCTCAGAGGAAGAGCGCAAAGAGATCAACTCGATCATCCCTTATTATGTCGAGTCCCTGATCCCGGCCGGTACCTACCAGAACATCACCTACGATGTGCCGACCGTTGCCGTCAGCGGCCAGCTGATCACCGGCGTTAATCAGCCTGAAGAGCTGGTGTACGAGATCACCAAGGCTCTGTGGAACAAGAACACCCGCAAGCTGCTCGACAAGGGCCATGCCAAGGGCAAACAGATCGTGCTTGAAACCGCCCTCAAGGGCGTCCTGATCCCGGTCCATCCGGGCGCAGAGAAGTTCTACAAGGAAGTCGGCCTTATCAAATAAGGACCGTTAGCGGAGACAGGCGCGGATTGCCCTGTCTCCGTTTTTCTTTTTTCCATTTATCAGAACCACTGAAAGTCCGGGCAGAGCATGGCCGAATTCGACGTCAAAACCGCCGAAGAGCTTGAACGTAAATATGATTCCGGTCTGCAGACACGGACGCAAACGCCACTCATGGAGTGGTTCATTTACCTTTTTTCGATTTTCTTCGCGGGATATCACTACGTCACGGCGGGCTTTGGCACGCCAATCGACTACTGGCACATGGGTTTCCACATGTCCGGGGTCATCCTGCTGGTTTTCATTTGCTACCCGATCATTAAATCCGACCGCCTGATGACAATTCAGGCGCCTGCCTGGTGGCGGCCGGGCACGGTGCCGCTCTGGGACTGGCTTTTCATCGCCGTCGGCATCGCCTGCTCGCTCTATATCGGGGTGACCTGGTATGGCGTCGATGTCGAGTTCTTCGGCATCCAGCTGCATCTTGTTGAACAGGTCATGCGCCAGGGCGATCCGGCGGATATCGACATTGTCTTCGGCACGGCGCTGATCGTCGTCCTGCTTGAGGCCGTGCGCCGGACTTTGGGCATGGTCGTTCCGATCATCATCGGTATCTTTACCTGCTATGCCATCTTCGGTCCCTACATGCCGTTGCAGATCCTGATGCATCCCGGCATTTCCTGGGCCCAGTACATCAACAACATGTATTTCCCGGCCGAAGGCATCTTCGGCGTGACCCTTTGGATCGTCTCGACCGTCGTCTTCCATTTCGTGCTGTTCGGCGTGCTCGCCCAGCGCATGGGCCTCGGTCAGTTCTTCGTCGATATCGCTGCTGTGATGGCGGGGCGCTACACGGGCGGTCTCGCCAAGGTGAGCGTCGTGTCCTCGGCTTTCTTCGGCACCATTTCCGGCTCCTCAATCGCGAACACGGTCTCGACAGGTTCGCTGACCATTCCGAACATGAAGCGGATGGGCTATCCGGGGCATCTGGCGGGCGGTGTCGAGGCGGCGTCCAGTGCCGGCGGCCAGATAACGCCGCCGATCATGGGGGCCGCGGCCTTCGTCATGGCCGAGTTTCTCGAGGTTCCGTACACGACGATCGTCGTCGCGGCGATCGTGCCGGCGCTGATGCATTACATCGGCGTGCTCTCGATCGTACATTTCCAGGCCAAGCGGCTCGGCCTCAAGGGCATGCCGGCCGAAGAAATTCCGAACCTCTTCAGAGTCCTGCGCCGCGGTTGGCCGACTGTTCTGCCGCTCGCGGTTCTGATCTATGTGCTGTTCAGCGGGTATTCGCCGAACATGGCCGCCTTCTGGGGAATTACCACGGCCCTTACCGTCGGCCTGCTCAACCCGATGCACCGCATCGGTTTCCGGGACATTTTCGACGCGGCGGTGCTGGGCGTGAAATACGCGCTCGCCGTCGGTGCGGTCTGTGCCGCCATCGGCATTATTGTCGGTGTGGTGAATTCAACCGGACTCGGGTTCCGGCTCGGTTTCATGGTCGCGAACAGTGCCCGTGAAATTGCCGAGGGCGTTCTGCCCTTGATCGACTGGTTCCCGCTGGCCTCGTTCACCACGGACGGCGTAACGCTGCTGATTTCGCTCATTCTGATCGCCATCACCTGCATCCTGATGGGGGCGGGCCTGCCAACCACAGCGCTCTACATCATGCTTGCCACAGTTGCTCAACCGGCACTTGGCAATCTCGGTGTGCCCCCACTCGCAGCGCATCTGTTCGTGCTCTATTACGGCGTGATTTCCGAGATTACCCCGCCGGTCTGCGCCTCGGCCTATGCGGCGGCCGGGATCGCGGGCGCCAACCCGTTCAAGACCGGTGTCTCGGCCTTCACCCTGGGTATCGCCAAGTTGCTGGTTCCGATGGTGTTCGTCTATTCGCCGGCAATGCTGATCGTGATCGACTCGTACTTCACCTGGGAGGCTTTCCTGGTGACGTCGATCACCTGCGGGGTCGGTGTCTTCATGTTGGCAACGTCCGTCGCGGCTTACTTCCTGGCCCCGATGCCGGGGATCGCCCGCGCGGCCATGGCCCTGGCGGGAATTCTGTTGGTGGCCCCGGGAGTGAGCAGCGATCTTTACGCGGCCGCCTTTGCGGCGCCGGTTCTGTTGCAGCAGATATTCGCGATGCGGCGGAACAAGGCCGCTGCACTTCTGGAAGCGGAAACCTGAGCGAGTTCCTCTGCGATACCGAAAGAAGAAGGCCCCGACGCACACCGCGCCGGGGCCTTCTTCATATCCGGGCAAGCGTAGACCGTAGATAGCCCTGCCGCGATGCGGGTAAGCTCATGGTCAATCATTCGGGGAGGATGCGATGACCGTGCAAATGCGGGTGGGGTTCATAGGGGCCGGGCTGATGGGCCATGGCATGGCCAAAAATCTGGTCGAGAAGGGCTTCCCCCTGACGGTCATGGGTAACAGGAATCGCGAGCCAATCGAGCATCTGGTCTCTCTTGGGGCCCGGGAAATTTCCACGGCGCGCGGGGTCGCCGAAGCCTCGGACCTGGTCTTTCTCTGTCTGCCGAATTCCGAAATTGTGGGGCGCGTTGTCCTTGGCGCTGACGGAATCCTGGCCGGGGCTCATGAGGGCCTGATCGTCGCCGATTCCACGACTGCCGATCCGGGCGAGACGAAGCGGATCGGATCGGCGCTCCGGGAGAAGGGCGTTGCCATGCTGGACACGCCGCTGACGATGACTCCCAAGGAAGCGGAGAGCGGCACCCTGAACGTGCTGGTCGGCGGTCCGGAGAAAGATCTTGAGACGGCGCGTCCGGCCATCGAGAGCTTTGCAAAGAACATCTTCCATGTCGGCCCGCTTGGGGCGGCGCACAGCCTGAAACTGATCAACAATTTCATGTCCATGAGCATGGTCGCACTCTTCGCGGAAGCCGTCACCACGGCGCGGAAGGCCGATGTCAGCATCGCAGGATTGCACGAGGTGATCTCTGCTGGCGCACTCAATAACGGGCTTTTCCAGAAGGTCATGGACTGGCCGTTGAAGCAGGATGCGAGCGGGCTTCAGTTCGCAATCGAGAACGCTCTGAAAGATGTCTCCTATTACAACCGGGTCGCGGCGGATGCAGGCTCGACGGCACTGATCGGCGCGACCGTTCAGCAGATCTACGCGCTGGCCAATGCCCAGGGCGAGGGCAAGACCCATGTGCCCAAGCTGATGGATGTCATGGGCAGGCTGAACGGCCTTTAAAGGAGCGCGGATATCTGACCTTTCGAAGCTTTCGGAGTGTGCCGAAACGTCGCATGGAAACCGCCACCGTCGGTCACGACTGAATTGCCATGAGTTGACGGGGCGCGCGCCGCCTATCGGCGGTCCGGTCTGCCCTGGCGCTATTTTCCGCCCTTTCTCACCGGATTTAGGATCGATGTCTGTTCCCGCATGGATGCTGCCGTCGATCACGATCAGGCGGTCGGCGATATTCAAGGGGAGGTCTCTAATTCTTGCTCGTCAGAGCTGCCTTATTTTTGCCTTTAATCCTTGGTTAGTCAGCTCATTTTCATCGAGAGTCTCACGAAAAATCTGGAATTAAAGGGGTATCTCTGGTGCCGCAAATCGTTCGCAAACTGGGCTGGACCGTCCTGCTCTGGTGCATAGGTGTGACCGTTCTTGCTGTGGCGGGGCGCCTGCTGCATTGGTTTCTTGTGTCCTGAAATACGAATTAAATACTTGCTTTCAGTCTGGACTTATTTCGAAAAGTCGCCATAAGGTACGCAGGTTCTTGGCTAATAATCTGATTCTAAGATGCTTAGGGGGATGGCGTTGCAGTCCAACGAAGATCTTTTACCGCTGCATAGCTGGCGGGAAACTGATTTCGTGGATGATATCCCGGAGACGGCCATGGTCGCGCTTCGTCTCTATTATGAGCTTGCTCGAACAGATGATCGTGAAGCCGTTCTGACGGCAATCGCTTCTCAACCGTCGCTCTCCGGTCCCTGTCATGTGCTCTTTCAGCTCGTGGACAGTCGGATTGAGGTGATCGAAAGTGGGCACTATGTCAGCGCCGAGGTTGCCGAGACGATTACGAGAATTATTGAAAACGAGATCAGGAACTCGGAAGACGGCGCACGCAGATACACGGTCAGTGCTGGCTCCCTGTGCGATGTAACGATCCTGCCACTTTTCCAGAATGCGGGAGTTTGTCTGGTGGTGGTGGTGTGATCTTGGACGGCATGCGCCTTGATGTCATCAAAGGAGAAGATCCGGCAGCGATTGTCACGTACGACAAGCTGGATTTTCGCCTTGGAGCTGACAATCAACTCGCGGAAATTTTTACTCTGACTTCGCGCGCTGGAAATCGCAAAGCACCCAGCATTTCCGGGATCTCATTCAATGAAATCGCACGCCGCGCACCGGATGTACTGCCTTATATTCATATTCTGAATGTTTCTGACGAGCCAGCCACTTTCGAATTCGAGAGATTCGGCTTCGGTACGACTGTAACGGGCGGATTTCAGCCGAGATATTTCGGAGAAACTGTACCGCTCTTTGGCCCAAAGCTCTGGTCCAGTCTTGCCAGTCTCTATGCCGATGCAGCCTTCCGAAGCCGTATTTCTCTATCCGAGGTTCATACGCGCTCCGTCGGCAAATGGTACGCGTACCGCCGATTGATCATGCCGCTGTCCACAAATGGCCGAGAAATCGATCAGGTCCTTTGCGCCGTTGTTCATAAAACAGTCGAGTTCCAGGGCCTGTTGCCGGGCGATTTCCTCGGCATTGATGTCGATAAAATAGATCCGGTCGGCCTTTCCGGTGAGACGAAAATCACCTGATAGGCCAAGCCATTCGCGCTCGAAGCCATACACACCCGCACCGAAGCCTTTGTCATGAAGGCCAGACAGAATGATGCCGCAATGTCGGTCAACGCCCCAGTGAATTACGGAAAGTGCACGAACGAGGCGGGGCAGAGATTGAGAAAGTCCGGTCTTGCGTGCTTTCGGATGGACCCATAGCCCCCCCGCATGCCCGATTTTGCCGGATAAATCCATCCCGATCGGGTGTCTCGTGCACGGATCCGCGAACATTCCGGTTTCCTTCACGAAGCCGACAAAATCTCCAGTCTCGATGACCCGGTCACAGATGATCGCGACAGTCTCCGCGTTCTTGTTTGATACGCGCAACCAGAAGGCGTCGCTTGGCAGGTAGTCGGCCTTGTCAGGGTCGAACATGCTCGAAACGGCCGTCGTTGCGGGCGCTCCCAGCATTATGCGCTTCCATTCACTCATGTCGCTTTCGATCGAGATGCGATAACCAGACCGGACAATAAGGGTCATCATTTCACGGTAGAATGAACGTGCTGTTTCGATATGGGGTTGCATGCCGGTTCTCCTTTTTATGGCAAGAGAACGATAGCATGCGCCATGCGACGTCTTGGAGTGTGCGGAAAATGATGGGTGTATATTGGCGGGGTTTCGTTTTTTATTGTTTGGTCACTCAACCCCCGTGACCTCCCTGTATGCATGAATGGTTGCCAGCGCCTGACGTGACCACTCCACATCAATCTCTGGCACCCCTAGAGATTATGATTCAGACTCGGTTTTCGCGTTGGATTGTATGAGAAGAAAAGTGGTGACCCCGACTGGATTCGAACCAGTGACCTACAGATTAGGAATCTGTCGCTCTATCCTGCTGAGCTACGGGGCCGCCTAGGCGAACTGATACAGGAGCGGGCCACGATTGCCAATGGGGCGCGGCTGGCTAAGTGAGCGGAATCTTGGTCGGTCAGGCAGGCAGGGAGCGGTTGTCGTTGTCCGAGACATCCTGCAGCGGGCCTTCTGTCACCAGGCAGCTGATATAGTGGACCTTTTCCCGGAACAGGTTTGACAGCCATTCTTCCGCCACCTTTCGGGCGGCGGTCAAACGGTGGCCGCCATCGACAAGCACGAAGCTGTCGTCGAGATAGAAGATGTGGAGCGGGTCGGATGATGCGTAGCCGTGATCCCGGATGGCGCGGACCAGCTTCCAGAACCGTTCGTTTTCCCGGTCCATGCCGCGGTCGTCATTGATCAGGTTAAGTTTCTGAATCTGGTCAAGCGTCAGATCCACCTCGGCAAAGCCCTGGTGGCGTATCTGCTTCTTGATCGATTTCTTCACCTTACCTTTGATGACCATATCGGCCGCCTCGCACCTTTCCCGCACGGGTTACATCTCAATGACTTAGTAAATAAGTTCGAACGAAATCAATTTCCAGAAAATAATGCGCACTCATTGCGCCTTGATTCTCGGCGCCGGTCTGTTTTTTATGCCCGCATTCGTCTATGTCGCTGATAAATTACCATATTATTGGTTTAAAAACCCCTAAGGGCGGCGGTAGATCATCCAATAAATCAAGGCCACGAATACTCCGCCCCCGACCATGTTGCCGAGAGTGACCGGCAGCAGATTACCTGCGATTCGCATGAGGCTTGCTTCGGGAATTCCCGAAAAAGCGGCGAGGGGCAGAAAGTACATATTGGCGATGGAATGCTCGAGGCCGATGGCGACGAATGCGCTGATCGGGAACAGGATGGCGAGAATTTTGCCGGAGACTGTGCGGGCCGCTATGCAGAGCCAGACGGCGAGGCAAACCAGAACGTTACACAGGAGGCCGCGCCAGAAGGATTGTTCGAATGAAAGTTCGAGTTTTCCAATGGCGATCCGGGTTGCGGTTTCCAGAACCGCGCCGCCCCCGATCTCGAGCACGCCGGCGCGCCAGGCAATGAAGGCGGTGGTGACGGCCCCGGCGAGGTTGCCGAGATAGACAAGGCTCCAGTTTCGGATGAGGCCTTTCGTGCCGACCTTGCCATCGACCCAGGCCATGACCATCAGGCTGTTCCCGGTGAAAAGCTCGGCACCGCCGACAACGACCAGGATGAGGCCGAGAGAAAAGGCTATCCCGCCGAGCAGCCGGGTCGGGCCTAGACCGAGTTCGCTGCCCGTGACGGTGACTGTGAAGACCATCGCTCCGAGGGAGATGAAGGCCCCCGCGAGAACGGCGAGGAGTAGGATCTTGAGGGCAGGGAGCCGAGCCTTGCCGATGCCGGATGTCTCGACAAGTTCGGCGATCCGGGCCGGGGTGTGGGCCTCGAAAGCCGACGATTGTGTTTCTTGTTGAGTCTTTTCCTGCGCCATTACGGCTCCCCCAAAACCCGATGCCCGGAATCCTTTGTGTGGACTGTGTCACGAACGGACTTGCCGTCAAGCGTAGCACGTGCTTGAGGGACGGCCCGGTATCGGGGAGACTTGCGCCTGAACGAGAAGAAGGAGGAGACCACCATGGCCGAGGCCGGCAGGGATTTGGAGAAGGAGCGGGCCGTGGCCCGGCATCTGCTGGATGAGCATGCGGGCTGCGTGCCGTATGTGGCGCTTTCAGGGGAACTGGCGCTGTCAGACATTGCAGAGGCCTACAGGGCCCAGGAGGCGTTTGTCTCCATGCGTCAGGAGCGCAGCGGCGCCAGCATAGCGGGATACAAGATCGCGCTGACCTCTGCCGCGATGCAGGCCTTTGTCGGTGTTGATCATCCACTGCTCGGCGCGATCTTCGACGATACAGTGGTGCCGTCGCCAGCGGAGGTCTCCTTGGCCGGGTTCCAGCATGTCGGCATTGAATTCGAGCTGGCGCTGCGGCTTGGCCGCACGGTCCCTCCCGGATCTTACGATGCGACGTCGATCGCGCCATTCGTAGACGCCGTGATACCGGCTTTCGAGCTTATCGAGGACCGCAACGCGGTTTACGAGAATTTCGATGCGAAATCGCTGGTGGCCGATAATGCCTGGTCCGGCGGCGTTGTGCTGGGTGAGCCGGTGATGGACTGGCGCGGTTTTGATCTGACCGCCACGCCGACGCGTCTGGAAGCCGGTGCGGAAACAGAGACCGCGACAACCGGCGCGGCGCTCGGCAACCCGCTGACCGCTCTGGCCTGGGCTGCCAACACGCTGTCCGCCCAGGGACGAGCGCTGGAAGCCGGGATGATCGTGATGACAGGGTCCACCCTGAAAACCCGCTTTCCAAATGCGGGAGAGCACTTCTTCTATGAAGTCGAAGGGATCGGATCGGTTCAGATGTCGACCGTCCCGTGACCTCAAGGCCCGGACCGACCCGCCGCGAGGTGACGATCGGCGGCGTTCTTGCTGTAGTACTCGGCGGCTGTGCCGGAGGTTCCTCCCGGTCAGAACGGCCTTTCACGCCGGGACCTGTGCGGCCGCTGGAGGATTGGCGGCCGCATGTGGCGGGCTCGCGCCGGTTGGTCGATCATCGCCTCTGGGACAGGTTCCTCTCCAAATACCGGAGGCTGAGGTCGGACCATGTTCCGATGCTGCCCTATGGTGAGATCCCGACTGCGGAATGGGAGTTGCTCGATACGTATCTAGGGACGCTGGCCGCAACTCCGGTCCACACTCTGGACCGCCCGGAGCAATATGCTTTCTGGCTCAATCTGCACAATGCCCTGGTGGTGCGCCTGATCGCCCGGGCTTATCTCGTGCTGTCGGTGCGTGACATCGATTTCGGCAACGGAACCCCGTGGGACAGGCCGATCATCGAGGTCGAGGGGCGTCGTCTCAGTCTCACCGATATCCGCAACGGCATTCTCCGCGCTTATTGGCGCGACGGCCGCGTGCATTACGGACTTTGTTACGGCGCGGTCGGATCACCAGGCCTGTTGGCGCAAGGGTTCACCGGCGCCAACGTCGACAGGCTACTTGACGAGCAGGCGCTCGATTTCGTCAATCACCCGCGCGGCGTCTGGGCCGACGGTAGGATGGCAACTCTCTCGCGTCTCTATGAATGGTATGCGGATGATCTTGGCGGCTCTCGCAGCGCCATACTGGCGCACCTTCGTCTTTACGCATTGCCGCGGCTGCGCCGGATGCTGAAGGACAACGTCGCTGTAGGCTATGCCTATGACTGGTCATTGAACGATGCGACGGGCAGTTTGGGTTAGAGTCGGTTTCCGCACTTCTGCTATGCTTTCTTTGCCGCTTGGGTCTTTATTCGGCGCCGTGATCGGCCTAGGCTGCGGTATGAAAAGGGGACGCATTCAATGAAACAAATCCTTCTCCCGTTCGGGGCCGACAATGCCGATGTGGCGCCGATTTCGGCCGCTACCCGCTTTGCCAGCCGGTTTGACGGTCAAGTCACTGCCTTGTTCTACCCGCGCCTGCCGGATCCGGTGATTGTCGATCCAATGAGCGGCGGTGTGGTGTCTTACGAGGGAATTGATGAGGAGGTTGCCGCGCAGCGGGAGCAGGCAGAGGCTCAGTTCCTTGCCGCGAAGCAGACGCTGCCGGCCGATCTTGGGGGCAGGGTTTCCGTCGAGTTGCAGCGTCTGTCGAACTGGCGTCAGGTTGGCGAGGAGTCGCGCGTTTTTGATCTTACCGTGGTGGCGCGGGCAACCCGAAGCCCGCACTGGCAGACCCTGTTCGAGATGGCCCTGTTCGAAGGCGGCCGTCCGGTCATGCTGACGCCAGAAGGTTGGGACAAGCCGTTTGGGGATACGGTTGTGGTCGCCTGGAACCGGAGCACCGAAACGGCGCGGCTGATCGGGCAGAGCCTGCCGATCCTATGTTCCGCCAAGGCGGTTCATATCGTTGAGCTTGAGGGCTGGTACGCCTCAGGGCCGGATGGCAAGGCCCTGCAGAAGTATCTTGCCGGCCACGGTATCAAGGCTGAGCAGCACAAGAGCGAGGCGCCGAACGGGCCGGGAGCCAAGATGGTCGAGATTTCGCGCGATCTTGGCGCGGATCTGATGCTGAAGGGCGCCTATACGCAGAGCCGGCTGACCCAGCTGATCTTTGGCGGCGCGACCCGCCAGATCCTCGATCAGGCGGATATTCCGGTGATCTTCGCACACTGACGCGGGGAAGCGGTACCGGTCAGAAGGCTGAAAGGTCGACATCTCTGACCGGGCCAACATAATCGGAAAGATCGGCGATGGCGGGCCCGCTGAAATAGTCATACTCAAGATCTATCGCCGCGCGGACCAGGTCTTTCCGTTTCAGGTTCCGGACAAAAGTACTGAGGCCGAACTTGCTCGCGTTCTTTTTGAAAGTGAGCATGGTCTCCGCCATTTTCGCAGAGACTGGCTCGGCCTCCGGAAACTTGAACCCGACAATCTGGACGCCAGCTTCCTTAAGCGATTTCAAGCTGCTCGTCCCCGGAAGAACACGGGCGGCGACCCCCCTGACATTGTTTTTGATCAGATGGACGTATTCTGCGAGCGTGCCTGTCGGAACGCCGTCCGGAAAGCCAGTCAGGGTGACGACCAGATAACGCTGCAATTCTGTTGGGACCGTTTTTAATGCGGCCAGAAAATCCTGTCTGGCGCGCGGGCGCGACAGGGTGGCGTAACTGAGCGGAATGGAAACCAGCGCAATCCGTTTGCGCATGGTCATGTCCATCAGGCCGATTTTTGCGCGGGCAAGGGTCAACAGATCCAGTTCGATGGCGGATTTCTCGTTGGCACTGTCCGTGAGCACGTCATGCCCGTTGATGATTCTGTCAAAAGAATCGAGGCGAACCGCAGCGCAATGAAAAATCGAAATGACTCCGCTCTTCTGATTGACCAGAGGCAGGAAGCCGAAATCTACTTCGCCGAGGCCAATGTGCTGTTCCTCTCCCTGGAAGTTGAAGGGATCTGATCCAGGCTGCAGGGTCGATTTGATCGAGGCCCATTGCGCCTGCTGGAAATTGGCTTTCTGTTTCTCGGAATAGTCAAACACCTCGGCCGGGGGAGAGTCGTGCGTCATGCTTTCGGGAGCATCATCAGCTCGCGGATCGATCGGCTTCTCTGCTTTGCTGCTCACGGCTTTCTCGATCAGGTCCGCAAGGCTCGCGCTGCTCGTGCCTCCAGTCGCCAAATCCCCGACCGATGTCTGAACATTGAGGCTGGCAAGCTCATCGTCGCCTTTCAACTGGCGAAGAATCTCCGCTTTGATCAGGCCGCACTTGATCGTCGCTGTTTCATCATCGAGCTCGCCGAACAGGATGACGAAGCCGAGTTCACCATATTCCAGGCAAAGGTCGGATTTGCCGATATGCGGTTTGACTGTCCGTTGGCACAATGAACGGATGAAGTCCTTTTTTGTCGCCCACCGATCACCCAGCTGCTGCTTCACTTCGTCGAGACCGAGAAATTGCAGTTGTCCGCCGAGTGGACGGGATCCGCTTGCAAGCATCGTTTTCAATCGGTCTTTTGTGGTCAACTGCTGGACAGTCATGGTGGTCAAAGCCTTCTGAATGGGGCAAACGGCAAATGCGCACTGCAATGAGCGCAAATTTTTCCGAGTAATCCGACATTAGGCCCGCAACCCTGAAGATATGGTAAATCCATCGACGGCCGGTTTTCGCGTTAATATGAGCAGATATTCTCCTTGATAGAATTGTTGTTAATGGGTTCAGGCCTCCAGCGCTTCATGTTAAGATTCACCGATTTATCTTGACTGATGCCTTTTTGAGGACGGCTACCATGGGAATGCGGGTTCGAGAGGATTATCGGGGCATCACCGGCCCTGAGAAGTCTGCCATCCTGCTAATGTCGCTCGGCGAGGAGCAGGCAGGTAAATTGTTTGCCCTTCTCGATGATGAAGAAATCAAGGAAGTCTCCCAGGTTATGGCGGGGCTCGGAACCGTCAGCTCCAACATCGTCGAACGCCTCTTTGTCGAATTCGCCGAACAGGTTTCCTCGACCGGTTCTCTCGTCGGCTCCATGGATTCGACCGAGCGGCTGCTGACCAAGGTGCTCGGCGGAGACCGCGTCGGCGATATCATGGAGGAGATCCGTGGTCCGGCCGGCCGGACCATGTGGGACAAGCTCGCCAATGTGAACGAGCAGGTTCTCGCGAACTTCCTGAAGAATGAATATCCGCAGACCGTCGCCGTGATCCTTGGCAAAATCGGCCAGGCCCATGCCGGCAAGGTGCTGTCGATCCTGCCGGAAAACTTCGCGATGGAAGTCGTCATGCGGATGCTCCGCATGGAAGCGGTGAACAAGGACATCGAGAAAGACGTGGAGCGCGTGCTGCGCACCGAGTTTATGTCGAACCTCGCCCGCACCAACCGGCGCGACAGTCACGAGATGATGGCGGAGATCTTCAATAATCTGGATCGGGCGACCGAGTCCCGCTTCCTGTCCGCGCTGGAAGAGCGCAACAAGGACAGCGCCGAGAAGATCCGCAGCCTGATGTTCACCTTCGAGGATCTTTCCCGCGTCGACCCGGCGGGTGTGCAGACGCTGCTCCGCGCGCTCGACAAGGACAAGCTCACCATCGCGCTGAAGGGCGCGTCGGAGGAGTTGAAGGATCTGTTCTTCTCCAACATGTCCGAACGTGCGGCCAAGTTGCTGCGCGAGGACATGCAGTCGCTCGGCCCGATGCGCCTGAAGGATGTTGAGGACGCGCAGACTGCCATGGTGACGGCTGCGAAGGACCTCGCCGACAGAGGCGAGCTTGTGATCGGCGGCTCCGGTGGTGACGATCAGCTGGTTTACTGATTATGCACGTTGTACGATCATTTCTATGGCGTTCGATTTTGACCAGTTCCGCGATCTCTTGCTCGCTCGGCGCGCTGAGCTGAAAGCGGTTATGCAAGCAGCATCGGGAGATACGGACCCGGTCGAGCTCGACCAGAGCCGGGTCGGGCGCCTCTCTCGTATGGATGCATTGCAGGGACAAGCCATGGCCAAGGAAACGGAACGGCGCCGCGGGGTGGAACTGCGGCGCATTGCGTCCGCTCTGGCCCGTATAGAGGATGAGGATTTCGGTTATTGCGTTTCCTGCGGTGAGGAAATTCCGCTGAAGCGGCTGGAGCTCGATCCCGCCGTCACCACGTGTGTTACCTGCGCCGGAAAATGACCCGGCTTGCGGCATGACCGGTCCGTTAGCAGTCTCCGCACCATGAACGGTATGAGCACGAGTGGAGACGGATTTCTCCGCGATACGGTGTTGTGCCGGCGGAGTTGACGACGCCCAGTTGACGTCAAAGTCTCGGCAGAGCAGCATGTGCGCCCCAGTTGCTTACCCGGACGGAAGTTATGGCAAAGATCGAAACGGTCGAGGCGCTGCGCGAAATCTATCGGCCTGCCGCTGGGCGCGCGGTCGAGAAGGAGCTGAGCGCGCTGGACCCGCACTGCAAGCGCTTCATCGAACTCTCTCCCTTCCTGCTGTTGGCGACCCACAACGGGGACGGTGTGGTCGACATCACGCCGCGTGGTGACGGGCCGGGTTTCGTTGCGGTTCCAGATAGCAACACCATCATGATTCCTGACCGGCCGGGGAATAATCGTCTTGATTCATTGACGAATATCCTCTCGAACCCGACATGCTCGGTGATCTTCCTGATCCCCGGCGTTGATGAGACCTTGCGCATTCGCGGCACCGCCGAGATTCGTGACGATGCGGAGCTGCTTGCCGGCTTTGAGATGAAGAAGCGGCTTCCGGCCACCGTGCTGAAGATCAAGGTCGACCTTGCCTTCCTGCATTGCGCCAAGGCGCTGATGCGCTCCCGGCTCTGGGATCCGGAGGTACAGATCGAACGCTCGACGCTGCCGACCCTCGGCAAGATGATCATGGATCAGCTCGGTCTGAAGGACGATGGCGAAAGCCAGGAGCAGATGGTCGAGCGTTACAAGGAAGCGCTTTACTAATCCCGAGCTTCAATCGTCATCCCGACGCAGGTCGGGATCCACCGATCATGGGGTGGCGCGCGTCCTCCATAGACCCCGACCTGCGTCGGGGTGACGACTGTGTGGGCGAGAAGAGCACGTTACCCCGCGGACCCTTCCAGCGCCGGTTTCTCCATCTGAAACAACCGCGCCAGCTCGTCCATCATGGCGCGGACGCGGGGCAGGGTGCGCAGGTCGCGATGCACCAGCATCCACTGGTCGGCGACCACGTCTTCGAGAACCGGAGTGGCGCGGACCAGGTTGCGGTCCGCATCGCCGATGAAGCAGGGCAGGACCGTGACCCCGGCACCGGCACTTACCGCGAGATGCAGACTGTTGCCGTTATTGGCCCGCACCACCGGGCTGCGATTGCCGAGCACCTGCCGGAGCCAGGCTTGCCCCGGCATGTAGTGATGTTCCTCGTCGAAACCGATCCATGGCAGGTAGGCGAGGGAGCCGTTCAACGCATCCGCATCTTTCCCGGAACCACCGATCTGACCGACAAGCTGAGGCGTGCCGTAGACGGCATAATGGAACCGGCCGATCCGGCGCGTGACCAGATCCGCCGCATCCGGCACCACCTCGCGGATGGAGATATCCGCTTCCCGCCGGGACAGGTTGGCCATCAGGTGGGTCACGTGCAGTTCGATCTCGATTTCCGGCAGCCGGTCGCGCAACTGGGCGAGGTGCTGGGTCAGAAAATGCATCATGTGCTCGCCGACAGATATCCGCACCGTGCCGCGTGCCGTGTCCGTCAGGCCGAGGCTGCGCCGCTCGATGGCCTGCGCCGCATCGTCCATTGCCTGCACGTCGGACAGCAATTGCTCGGCGGCGGGTGTCAGCACATAGCCATCCGGTAGCCGGTCGAACAGGCGGGCGCCGATGGCCTCTTCCAGCGACTTTACCCGCCGGGCCACGGTCGGGTGGCTGACATTGAGCGCCTTCGCGGCCGCCGTCAGGCTCCGCTCGCGCGCTAGGGTCAGAAATACCCGGTAATCGTCCCAATCGGTCAGCATGGCGGTACCTTAATGCGAGTGGCTCGCAATGTGGCGGTACAAAATTGTTCGCTGCGATGCGAAATTTGTCCAGTCTCGGAATATTATCTTTCGGATATTCTGATCCCGATTGGAATAAGGGCCAGCCGGTCCGGACCGTCCGAAGGGAAATCATCATGCATTTCGAAACCAGACTGTGGCAGTTCACCGAAGGGGTTCGCGGCCGGATTTCATGGGCCATCCTGATCGGCTTGCTGGGGGTCAGTCTCGGTGTCGCCCGGCTCGGCCTTCTGGGTTGGCTGATCGGCCGGATCTTCTCCGGCGACGCGCTGGAAGATCTCTGGCCCTCTATCGCCGGTATCGCGCTGGTGATGATCGCCCGTGGCTGGGTCGAGCAATGGCGTAACATGGTGGCGCACGAGACGGCGGCCAAGGTGCAGGTCAGTCTGCGCCGGAAGGTCTATGACAAGCTGGCCAGCCTCGGCCCGGCGTATGTCGGGCGGGAACGGTCCGGTGCCATCACGCTGGCCTTGACCGATGCTGTGGACCGGCTGGAAGTCTATTTCGGACAGTATCTGCCGCAGCTTGCGGTCTCCCTGCTGGCACCGCTGCTGATCTTCGCCTTCGTCGCCTGGATCGATCTTCCGGTAGCGCTGGTCATGCTCGTGTTCGCGTTGCTCGCGGTGTTTGCACCGGCGCTCTGGCACAGCTCGAACGAACGCAGCGCACGCCGCCGGCAGGAAGCCTATTCTTCCTTCGCCGCCGAGTTTCTGGATTCCCTGCAGGGCCTTGCAACCCTGAAGGCTTTCGGCCAGAGCAAGGCGCGTGGCGACACGCTTGAAGTGAAAGCGCGGGAAGTGTTCCGCAGCACCATGTGGGTGCTGAGCGGCAACGTGCTTGCCCGTGGCATCACCGACAGCTCGATTGCCTGCGGTGCCGCCGCCGCGCTCGGTCTTGGTGCGTACCGGGTGACCGAAGGGCAGCTTGAGCTGACGTCTCTGCTGGTTATCATGATGCTCGGCGTCGAGGTGTTCCGGCCGATGCGCGAGCTGCGCAATGTACTGCATGAAGGCATGGTCGGGCTGTCCGCCGCCAAGGGCATCTATAGGGTGCTGGACGGCGAGCCGGACGTAGTGGATGCGGTGGCGTCCGGCACCGCATCGCTTGAGGCGTCGATCACCTTCGAAGATGTCGGTTTCCATTATCCGGGCGCGCCGCGCACCGTGCATGACGGGCTCAGTTTCGCGGTGAAGCCGGGAGAGCGGATCGGTCTTGTCGGCCCAAGCGGTTGCGGCAAGTCGTCGGTCGTCCGTCTGCTGCTGCGCTTCTTCGATCCAACCGAGGGCCGCATCCTGCTTGGGGGCAAGCCGCTTGATGCGCTGTCCTTCGAGCAGATCCGCTCGATGATCTCGGTGGTGAACCAGGACACCTTCCTATTCCACGGCACGGTGGAGGAAAACATCCGCATGGGTCGGCCCGAGGCGGATCACGCCTCCGTGGTCTCCGCCGCCCGTGCCGCCAATATTCACGACTTTATCGAAGGCCTGCCCGAGGGCTATCAGACAGTGATCGGCGAGCGCGGGATCAAGCTCTCCGGCGGCCAACGGCAGCGTATGGCGATTGCTCGTGCCCTGCTGCGCGACACCCCGATCCTGATTCTCGACGAGGCTTTGTCGGCGGTGGATGCGGAGAACGAAGCGGTCATTCAGGACGCGCTCAACCGGTTGATGAAGGGCCGGACCACGCTGGTTCTGGCGCACCGTCTTTCCAGCGTGATCGATTGTGACCGCATTCTGGTGCTGAACGAGGGCAAGGTGGCCGAGGAAGGCCCTCACGGCGCTTTGATGAAAGCAGGCGGGCTCTATGCCGGGCTGATGGCAGAGCAGGCCCGCGAGGCGGAAGCCGCCGAAGCAGCGGAGCCTGTGGTCCGCGACGATACGGTAAAGCCTGCGGCTGAAAGCCTTGCCGATGTTCCGGGCGGTGCCATGCAGGCGCCGACAGAAGGCATCATCAAGGCGGAAGGCCTGAGCTGGACCGAGGTTGTCACCGAGCTGATGAAAGTCATCATGCCGTGGAAAGGCAAACTGGTTCTTACCTTCCTCTTCGGTGTGCTCCGGGTACTCGGCTTTATCGGCGTCGGCGTGCTCAGCGCCTTTGTCGTGCTGGCCCTGAAGAATGGCACTGATTTCACACCCTATCTCTGGGGGCTGGCGGTGGTCGCGCCGCTGTCCGGCGTGCTGCACTGGCTGGAATCCTGGCTTGCCCATGACATGGCCTTCCGGCTGCTGGCCGAAATGCGGATCGATACCTTCCGCAAGCTGGACGCGCTGGCTCCGGCCTATCTGGTCCGGCGTCGCACCGGGGACCTGATGACGCTGGTCACACACGATATCGAGCTGGTGGAATACTTCTTCGCCCACACGGTGGCCCCTGCCTTCGTCGCCATTCTGGTTCCGGCCGGCGTGCTGGTCTGGCTCGGTATGGAAAACCCGGTGCTGGCCCTGACTCTGCTGCCGTTCCTGATTGCCGTTGGCCTCAGCCCGTTCCTGATGCGTGGCCGGGTTGACACGCTTGGCTCGGAAGCGCGTGAGGCTTCCGGTGAGCTTGGCGCTTTCGCGGTGGACAGCGTGCAGGGCCTCGGCGAGATCGTCGCCTTCCAGCAGGAAGGGGCACGCGGGGACAAACTGGACGCGCTCGGCCAGCGCCATATCGATCTGCGCCTCCCGTTCTTCCGGGAGCTGACGGCGCAGCAGAGCCTGCTCGAAGCACTGACCGGTCTCGGTGGTCTGGCGGTGGTCGTCACCGGCGCGTGGCTGACGGCGTCCGGCGCTATCGCGGTAGGCGTGCTGCCGCTGCTCACCATCCTTGCCATGGCCGCCTTCCTGCCGGTCTCCGAGATAGCACAGATCGGCAGACAGCTCGCCGATACGCTGGGCTCGACCAGGCGCGTCTATGCCCTCAGTAACGAGCCTGTCCCGGTGCTGGACGGCCCCGGCGCTCCGGCCCGTTCCGGAGCGGTCTCAATTACGCTGGAAGACGTTGATTTCCGCTATCCGGGGCAGAGCCGCCGGGCCATCCGGGACTTCAGCCTGACAATTCCGGCGGGCAAGACGGTGGCGCTGGTCGGTACCTCTGGCGCGGGCAAGACGACGCTCGCTCAGATGCTGATGCGGTTCTGGGATCCGGACGCTGGCCGGGTGTTGATGGATGGCACGGATCTGAAGGAATACAAGCTGGACGATCTGCGCGGTCGGGTCGCGCTTGTGGCGCAGGATACCTACCTCTTCAACGACACGCTTCGCGCCAATATCATGCTGGCCCGGCCGGATGCCAGCGAGGCAGATCTGGAGGCGGCGGTGGGCCATGCCTCGCTCGGAGATCTTGTTGAGATGTTGCCGGAAGGGCTCGACACGAAGGTCGGTGAGCGGGGAACCAGCCTTTCCGGGGGGCAGCGCCAGCGGGTGGCTATCGCCCGGGCTTTCCTGAAGGACGCACCGGTGCTGATCCTGGACGAGGCGACCTCGCATCTGGATGCGGTGAACGAGCGGGCAGTGCGCGAGGCTCTCGATCGGTTGCAGAGCGACCGCACCACAATCGTCATCGCTCACCGGCTCTCGACCATCCGCAACGCGGACATGATCGCGGTCTTGAGCGAAGGCACGCTGGTCGAAACAGGTAGCCACGAGGAGTTGGTGGCGAAGGGCGGGCTCTACGCCCAGTTGGTCTCCCACCAACTCGCCTCGGCGGTGGCGGCAGAATAGGAAGGAGTCCATGAAAAGCAGTAGGTACGGATTTTTATTTCTCATATTGGTTTGCACTATCTTGGGGGGCGTTATTACTATGAAATCTACTTAAGATGGTATTGCGGGACAGGAAATGCAGTTTGATATTTTACGCCTATCTCTATTGCACACAACGCAGATCGACTTGGAAGAGCGACGACTCAGTGATGGTAGTGAGTTCGACCGAGAGACGTGGTTACAAGATGTGTTTTCACAGCAAATACAGTTCATTCACAGAAAGGAAATATTCCATTTTGTTCCTATTGTTGATCAGGACGATTCATTCCCGGGTTTGATCGCTGGCAGAATTGGTCGTCTCGTAAAGGTCCAAGAAAATGAACCGCCTGAACGTGGGTTGACAGAAACTGAAAGAGAAGCTTGGCATGCTTCTCTTGTTTTGATTGATCCGACGCATCATGGGGATGGGCAAAAAGTCGCTTTTCAAAAAGATAGTTCTATTGGGACACCGTTACGCCTTCTTGAATCGCTGGCAAATAAAATAAATAATAGTGGAATATCAGAGCCATTTTTTATCGAAGTGGCTCCTGTTGCGGATTTACAGACATTTTGGGATTTTACTAAGAAAAATGAAGGAAAGGTTACGGCTGTTACTTTTGAATTTTTAGCCCCAAATATGTTTGGTATTCATGATGACTATGATCAAGAAATGGCAAATTTACGTGATAATGAAAAAATACGCCGTGCAAAACTTCAAATTGAAAGTGAAGAAGGGCTTGAGCTGGATACGGATCGGGTTCGCTTCGCCGCAAATTACACCACACGCGGTGGCGGATCGCTTAAAGCGCGCACAAGTGATGGAAAGACTTACGATTCAAACAAAAAAATCGAACGAGTCAAGCTAGGATTGGGTGATATGTTGGAGCTATCTATAGGTGAGGTGATAAATCACGCTGCGAATGTGATTTTTCGAAGATGAGCAAGAATATATCTTATTGTATTCTTATAGTTTGTGTGGGGCTTGTGCTGACTCTGGCGTCGTCAAGTCCATCAATATTGAGTGATAATAATCAATTTTTAAAAGAATTTGTGGGGCAGGCATTTTTAGGAATACTTGGGGTTATACTCGCTATTACCTTAGCATCGGCGGGTCAATTGCATTTGACGTTAAATCAGATAGAGGAAAAATACGAAGAAAAAAATTCATTTGAAAAAACTAGATCAGGTATTAGGCAGGCATCATATTGGTTAATTAGTCTTTTTTTGTTTTCTGTTGGTTTGGTCGTATTGAAGTCTCTTTTGGCGGTGGATGAATGGATTCAAACAATTTTTAATGGGTTTTCTTTAATTGTCTTGATCTGGAATGTATTGATTTTGATTACAATCACTAAAGCAATTTTTCATATTCGTCCGCATCAGGATTGAAGAGTTTTTGATTAATTTATCCTGCCGGGGAGCGAATACTGCGCTCCCCGGGTTTGAGCATTTACCTATTCCAGCGTTTCCAGCAGGCGGACCCACATCTTCGCGCGGGGTTCGAGGGAGGAGAAATAGATCTTCTCGTCCAGCGTATGGGCGCCTTCACCGTCGGCACCGAGGCCGTCGAGAGTGGGGACGCCAAGGGCTGCGGTGAAATTGCCGTCGCTGCCGCCACCGGTTGTCTCGGTGGCTTCAAGCTCGAACCCGGCTTCGGCCGCGCAGGCCTTGGCATGCTCGAACAGTTTCATGCTGGCATCGGTGGCTTCCATCGGCGGGCGGTTCATGCCGCCGGTAACCTCGACAGTGACGTCCGGATTCTGGGCCTTCAGGCCGAGGATTTTGGCTGTCATTTCCTCGCCGTCCGCCTTGGTCAGCACGCGAAGGTCGATTTCCGCGACAACGTCCCGCGCAACAACATTGACGGCGGTGCCGCCACTGATGATGCCGACATTGGTTGTCACCCCGCGCTCGAGATCGACTAACGCATCGATAGCCTTGATCTGGTTGGCCAACTCGCTGATCGCACTGCGGCCGTCTTCGTATCTGGCACCCGCATGGGCGGGGCGGCCGGTGATGGTCATGGTGAAACGGCCGACGCCCTTGCGTGCCACCACGACCTTGCCGCCATCGCGGGCCGGCTCGGTGACCAGCACGTATTTTGCCTTGCGTGCTTCTTCCTCGATGAATGCTTGGGAGATCGGGCTGCCGACCTCTTCCTCGGAAACATAGAGGAAGGTCACCGGCAGGCTGGTCTTGCGGCCGAGGCGTTGCAGATGCCGGTAAGCGTAGTAGGGCAGGTAGGCGCCCGCCTTCATGTCATAGATACCTGGGCCGTAGATCTCGTCGCCCTCGCGGCGGATTTTCAACGCGCCGTCCTTCACGCCGATCGGGTGCACCGTGTCGATGTGGCAGAGCACGAGGATGCCTTTTTCGCCGCTCGCATTCTCGGTCCGGGCCCGGATGATATCGCCGTAACCGTCGCGCCCGGGTGTCCGCTCGATGGCGAGGCCCAGGCCGTCATAGAGCCCCTGGACCTTGTCTGCGACCTTGTTGACCGCGTCCTTGTCGGTGGTCGGGCTTTCCGCCTCGACCCAGTCAAGAATGCCTTCGAGGATTTCTTCGGGTTCGATCTTCGGAATGTTCGATTGCTGGGCAGAGTCCGAGCTCATCGGTGCGCGGCCTTTCGTGTTTATTCTGGTTTAAGCGCTGTGTCTTCCGGCGGGAGGCGCCGGAACGAGACGGGGTTCTTGAACCCCCTTATAGCGCGGCGATCCTGCTCCAACCAATGCGATTTGAGAATTTCCGCCGCAGCCGGATCGTCGGCGATGGCCTCGCTGATGACGATCTCGCCCGGTCCGGCCTCACCTTGCAGGCGGGCGGCCATGTTGACGGTGCCGCCGAAATAATCGAGCCGTCCGTTCAGGGTCACGGCGATGCAGGGCCCCGTATGCAGACCGAGTTTCAGGCCGATCGGAGTGGCGGGATGCTGCCGGTTGAAATCCAGCACGTGACTGCGGATATCGAGCGTGGCGCGCAGCCCATTCTCCGGCTCGGCGA
Source organism: Nisaea sp. (assembly GCF_034670185.1). Classification (NCBI taxonomy): domain Bacteria; kingdom Pseudomonadati; phylum Pseudomonadota; class Alphaproteobacteria; order Rhodospirillales; family Thalassobaculaceae; genus Nisaea; species Nisaea sp. The sequence continues at coordinate 1,982,131 of NZ_JAXMNY010000001.1, read as the reverse complement.
AGGAGGCCATCACCGCGTCGCCAATTGTCTTCACCACCCCGCCCTCATGCTCGCGCACGATGCGGGACAGGAAGTCGAAATGCTCGCGCACGAGGCCGTAGGCAGGCGCATCGCCGATCTTCTCGTAGAGGGCTGTGGAGCCGCTGAGATCTGTGAACATTAGTGTGATATGGGCGATGCCGACCTCGTCGCCGCCACGCAGCACATCCTCGGCAAAGAGGTGGCGGAAGGCCTGCATGATGGTGACCCGATGGGCTGTGAGTGCGTCCTCGGCCCAGTCCCGTGCCTCGACGATTATGACCCGGGGGCGTTGGCAACGGTTCTCCAGTGTGACCGAGCCGGTGGCCGTGCCGTCCGTTTCCGCTGTGATATCTTCCTCACCAACCTCTATCGTCGGAAAGCTGCCACCTGAGAAATCGACGATCTGCTCCGGCCCCGGCTCCAGTGTCCGGATCCGATAGGAGCCCGGTGCGAGTATGGTCTCGATGCTCTCGCTGCCGCCGGGTGCGATCCGTACCTGCAGGCGAACATGGGGTGTCGACATGGGGCCGAAGAGACAGAACTCGCCATGCACCACCTTACGGATGCTGGCCGCCGGCTGGAAGGTCAGCTCCACGTTGCGGGCGAAATCCCTGTCGTAGCTGACATTGCAGGAGGGGCAGTGCGCGCCCTGCGGCAGTGCGTCGAGCGAAGATTCCGAGAGCTTGGCCCCCTTGCAGCGTGGGCAAAGTAGATCCCAGCGGCTTTCCAGCAGCCCAATCTTCACTGCTTCCAGACAGAGTTCGATGACATGCCGTTCATTCTCCTCCCACAGCCGGGCGAGGCGCAGCGGGCGGATATGCATGAGATCGATTTCCTGCGCCGAGAGCAGCCAGTCCGCGAGCTGGCGCCCGAGACCATGCCCGTAGCGTGAGGCATCGAGCCGGGCGAGCGCATTCTCCAGACGTTGGCTGTGTGCCTCATCCAGCTCCAGCGGTTCGGTCGGGTAGGGTGTCTCTATCTGTTCCTTTGCCCATATCTCGACCATGTCGCCTGTACGGGAGAAGTTCCGTTCGTTTACCGGAAAGATGACGTTACGGGCGAGGATGCCGCCGATCAGGTTCCGTGGCTCTATATCTGTGCGGTAATGCACCGTACAGCCGTCGCCCTTTGGGCCGTCCTCGAAACGGACATGCACATTGAGTTGTTTCAACGGGCCTTTCAGGAACAGTCTGCGATGGCGGAACCAGTTCCCGGCGGACCATTCCTGCGGAATGTCTTCCCAATCGAGCGTGACGATACCGATCCTGGCGGTAGCGTAGAAGCGCACACTGCCATCCGTTTGCGGTTCTTCCCGGATATCATGCTTTGGCAGTCCGCTGAATTCGTTGTAGCGAGCCGTGTCGGCCAGCGCTTCCCAGACCTGGGCGCGGGAGGCCTCGAAATGGCGAACGAACTCGCGCGACAGCAGCGTGCTCACGATGCCTTGCCTTTGCCGCCAGCCTGCTGCGAGGCCAGAAACTCCTCACCGAGCGGGACATAGAACGCCGCGGCGAAGCCGGCCAGCTCTCGGGCCGGGATATTGAAGGGCGGTTTTACGCCGCCACGGAAATGGGTGCGGACCAGATGCTGCCAGGTCTCGATCCGGGGTTTGCTTTCCCGGTCGCAGACATGGTCGAACCAGCGCTTGCCGACGGCGACATGGGTGATCTCGTCATCGAAGATGATCTGCAGGATGTCCGAACTTGCCTCGTCGCCGACGTCGCGCATCTTGGTGATCATCGCCGGGGTGACGTCGAGGCCACGCGCTTCGAGCACCAGCGGGACGATGGAAAGCCGGGCCAGCAGATCGTGCGCGGTCTTCGTTGCCGCGCCCCAGAGCCCGTCATGGGCATTCAGCGCGCCATAATGGGAGCCGAGTTCTTCCAGCCGGTCTGCGATCAGCAGGAAATGTTTCGACTCGTCGTCGGCGACCTTCATCCAGTCGGTATAGAACTCTTCCGGCAGATCGTGGCCGGTATAGCGGGCGATGATGTCCCAGGATAGATCGATGGCATTCAGCTCGATATGGGCCAGTGCGTGCAGCAGGGCGATCCGGCCGGTGGGTGCGGCCGTGATCTTGCGCTTCGGGACTTCGCGCGGTGGCCGCAGGGCCGGCAAGGGCGGACGTGCGGGACGGTCCGGCGGCGCGGCGGAGCCGATAGTGCTGAGCGATCCGTCTCTCCAGGCGGAGACAACGGCGCGGCCGAGCGTTGCCTTCTGACGGGTGTCGCCGGTCTCAAGCACGGCGACGGCACCTTCGGCCAAACTCTGGAACTGGTTCACGCGGGACATCCCGGTCCGGTCACTTTCAACATCCATTTCGAAACTTGTACGCGCGCCGTGCCCGGTTGGTCCACTTTTGGCGGCGTTGCAGGCAGGCGGGACGGCAGCCTATAACCGGATCTTGATTACGGAGCGACGACCATGACAATCGATACCCTGTTTTCAGAGCGCGGCGACAAGGCTGACCTAGAAGAAGGCGCGACCTTCCAGCCGAAATTCGACGCGGACGGCCTGATCCCCTGCATCACCCAGCACGCGGAGACCGGTGAGGTCCTGATGTTCGCTTTCATGAACAGGGAGGCGCTGACGAAGACGCTGGAGCTGGGCGAGGCGGTCTACTGGAGCCGGTCCCGGTCCGAGATCTGGCACAAGGGCGCGACGAGCGGGCATGTGCAGAAGGTTGTCGAGCTTCGGACCGACTGCGATCAGGACGTGGTGCTGCTGAGAGTTCTTTCCGGCCCTGCCTGCCATGTCGGCTACGATAGCTGCTTTTACAGGGCTGCCCGGATCGAGAATGGCAAGGCCGTGCTCAATGTCGTCAAGGATGGCAAGGCCTACGATCCGGATGCGGTCTACGGCAAGAAGGGGTAGACGGATGGCTGAGATCGAAATTGTCCTGCCCGCAATCGAGGCCGCCGATACGGTGGTCGAGACCGATGCCGGGCGGTTCCGTGTGATTGGCCAGCACATTCCGGAAAAGCGGGTGATGGTCGACCCGGCAATATTGCGGGATCTCGTCAAGGCTGCCCGTGCGGCGGCAAAGAACGCGCACGTACCCTATTCGCACTTCCATGTCGGTGCCGCCGTCATCATGGCGGACGACCCGGAAGGCTCCGTCATCACCGGAGCCAATATCGAGAACGCCTCCTACGGCGCCGCGGTCTGCGGAGAGCGCAACGCGCTGCATGCTGCCGCCGCGAAAGGGTTCCGCCGGATCAAATTCCTCGCCTTGTCGACGTCGGACAGCCTGGACGGCCCGCTCCCGGACCGCTCACCCTGCGGCATCTGCCGTCAGGTCATGCGCGAGTTCATCGAACGCGATGAGGCGCAGGACGCTGCCCTGATTCTGGTAGATACAGGCGATGCGGATTTCACCGCCGACATTCTCGATATCGACCGGCTGCTGCCTTATGGATTCCGGCTTTAGGTCCTTGCCGGGACGCCGACTCTACTGGAAGAGACCAAGCAGGGTTTGCGGTCGCTGATTGGCGAGGCTTAGTGTCTGGACTGCGAGTTGCTCCTGCACCTGGAAGCTGGTGAGGCGCGCGCTTTCCCGGGCCATGTCGGCGTCGACGATATTGCCGAGACCTTCCTCCACCGCGTCGCGCTGACTTTCCAGGAATTCGGTCTGCAGTTCGAGTGCGCGCATATCGGCCCCCAGCTCACCAAGAGCCTCGCCGATATTGACCATTTCCGTTTCCCACTCGTCCAGGGCGAGGAGGGCATTTGCCGGTGTGGAGACATCCTCATTGTTGAGAACGGCATAGCTTACGTCCAGATGATGGCCGCGGACGGTCAGGGTGCCGCCATTGATATTCGAGAGAACGTTGATGTTGTTTGGAGTGCCGAGGGCGAGGTTGAATGCAATGGCATTTTCAACGATGACATTCTCACCATTAAAAGACGAATTTTCCAGGATCTGGCGGAACTGCGCGATCAATTCTTCATAATCGTTCTGAAGAATTTGCTGCTGCTGAGTGGTATTGGCCGGATTGGCGGCTTCAGTGATTTTCTTGCGGATGTCTGCCATCAGGTCCGAGACGGCTGTTGCGCCGGCTATACCCACTTTGGCGACGCCTTTGGCGTTATTCAGACCCTTGATGACGGCATCGATTGCCCTGACCTCGGTCCTGACACCTTGTGCAATGGCGAAGTTGGAAGCGTCCGCGACAGCGCCCGTGACGCGCAAACCCGTTGATACCCGGTTTTGCACCGTACCGAGGGAGCGCTGGATCGCCCCGAAGTTTCTGAGGGCGGTCAGGCTCGAAGGATTGGTCAATATCGAGGTCATTCTGACCACGCTCTCGCAATTTCGAACTGTGAAAGGTGGTTAATACATCGTATTTTACATAATTGCAAGAATAGTTACGGCTGTGTGTTTTTTGACTGTGCAAAATCAGTCTCGTCTTTGCGGGGCGACGCTAAGGACTTCAAAACAAAAGAATCTGTCCAGACCTCGCATCCATCACGGGAAACACTGGATGCGAGGCCGGATTAAAGTCGGTTGGTTAACGAACCGACTGCTTCTAGGCTGAGACTAGAGGCCTTTTGCTGCCTCGAGCACGGCTTCGGCGTGACCCGGCACTTTCACCTTGCGCCATATGTTCCGCACGATGCCTTCACCGTCGATCAGAAATGTCGCCCGTTCGATCCCCATGTATTTCTTGCCATACATGTTCTTTTCGACCCAGACGCCGTAGCGTTCGCAGACGTCGCTTTCCTCGTCCGAGGCCAGCATGAAGGGCAGGTCATACTTGGCCTTGAACTTGTCGTGCTTGGCGACCGGGTCTTTGGAGACACCGATGATCTCCGCATCGATGCCGGAGAAGTCGGGCATGGCGTCCCGGAAGGCGCAGGCTTCCTTGGTGCAGCCGGGCGTGTCGTCTTTCGGGTAGAAATAGAGCACCGCTTTCTTGCCCTTGAGGCTCGCGAGCGAAACGGTGCCGCCACCATCCGTCGCCATGCTGAATTCAGGTGCCTTTTCGCCGACATCGATCATGAAAACTCTCCAGGAAACAGAAAATCAGGAAGGATGGAATTTTTAAATGGCGCTGTGCGCGCTTTGGTCAAGCAACTCCGAGGACCTTACGCTGTCTCTCGCAGAATCAGGTCGATGAAGGGCGCTGCGAACTTCTCCAGCTTGGCTGCTCCGACACCGTGAATACCTGAGAAACTATCCTTGCAGGTCGGTCGCTTGGCGGCCATGTCGGCGAGGCTGCGGTCTGTGAAGACGACATAGGCCGGCACGTTGCCTTCGCGGGCGATTTCCGAGCGGAGTTGTTTCAGAGCTTTGAACAGTTTCAGCTCTGGCCCGCTCATGGTTTCTGTCGGAACGCTGGTAGAGCGCGCGGTCTTGCTCTGGCGTTCGCGGCGCAAGCTGTCGCGACGATAGCGGAAGGGCAGCTCGCCGCGCAGCAGGGTATGGCCCTTGTCGCTGACCGAGAGGCCGCCAAACCCCTGAATGTCGAGGGTCAGGAACCCGTTGGCGACGAGTTGGCGGACCAGGGATTGCCAGTCCTTCGCGTTGTGTGCGGTTCCAGCGCCATATGTCTCGACGCTTTCATGACCGAACTTGCGGATGCGCTCGGTGTTGCCGCCGCGCAGCACATCGACGATATGCACTGTGCCGAAGCGTTCACCCGTGGCCTGAATGGTCTTCAGCGCGAGCACGGCTTCCTCGGTGCCGTCGACCAGATCCATCGGCTCCAGGCAGGCATCGCAATTACCGCAGGGCTCGGATTCCTCGCCGAAATAGCGTAGCAGCGACTGGCGCCGGCATTCCGCTGCTTCGCAATAGGCGATCAGCGCGTCCAGCCGCTTGTGCTCGCGCCGGCGCCGGTCCCCGTCCTCATGCTCCTGGTCGATGAACATCCGTCGCATGCGGATATCGTCGAGGCCGTAGAGCATCAGGGCGCGTGCCGGCGCACCGTCACGTCCGGCGCGGCCGAATTCCTGGTAATAGGCCTCGACGCTGCCGGGCATGTCCGTGTGCAGCACGAAACGCACATCCGGTTTGTCGATACCCATGCCGAAAGCAATCGTGGCGACCATGATGACCGCGCTTTCGGACATGAAGACGTCCTGGTTGCGATCCCGCTCTTCCTTCGCCAGTCCGGCATGGTAGGGCAGGGCATTGAAGCCCTTCTCCCTCAGGAACGCGGCGGTTTCCTCGGTTTTTTTCCGGGAGAGACAGTAGATCACGCCGCTCTCACCCTCATGCATGCCGAGGAAATCCAGCACCTGGCGTTTCCAGTCCGAGCGCAAGGTCACGTCGAGCCGGATATTCGGCCGGTCGAAGCCATGCACGAACATCTCCGCATCGCTGCGGAACAGTTTCTCGGCAATGTCGAGGCGGGTTACCTGGTCGGCGGTGGCGGTGAAGGCGGCAATCGGCACGTTCGGGAAGATGTCCCGCAGCCGGGCAAGATCGTCATATTCCGGCCGGAAGGAGGCGCCCCATTGGGAAATGCAGTGGGCTTCGTCAACCACGAGGAAGGAGAGCGGCAGCTTTCCGATGGCCGCCAGCATGCGGTCCGTCATCAGCCGTTCCGGAGAGAGGTAGAGAAAATCGACCTCTCCGGCTGCCACACGGCGCCAGATATCGACATTCTCCACTCGGTCTTTCGCCGAATTGATGGTCTCGGCGCGCACGCCCGCCAGTTTTAGGGCGGCGACCTGATCCTGCATCAGGGCAACGAGAGGAGAGACGACGACTGTCAGGCCACCACGGACCAGCGCCGGGAGCTGAAAGCAGAGCGACTTTCCGGAGCCGGTGGGCATCACCGCGAGGGCATTGCGGCCGCTCAGAATGGCGTCGACCACAGCCTCCTGGCCGGGACGAAAGCCGTCAAACCCGAATATCCCCTTCAGAACGCGGTATTTATCGCTCTCAGGATCTGGGCGAACGGCATGCATCATCGGAAAACAAGTCCAAGTATGGTGGGTTCGCGCGTCTTTCGCGCCAAGATCTAGTGATGTTGGTACAGGAGGACGAACGGACCCGCAACCATGTCCGGGCTCATTCCTGAGCTTCCGGATCGGGATCGGGGAGTGCCGCCGCCGGGGTTTCGATCAGGCTGGTAAAAGCCTCCCGCACATCGGCGCCGCGTTTATCGATGATCCGGTCCAGATCCTCGAAAGTTTCGACATGGGCAATTCTGGCCAGCCGTGCTTTGAGAGCCTCGGGGGCGGTTTCCGGATCGAACTTTTCTTCCACGGTGAGGCGAAGGACCCACTGGATCGCCCGCCAGAGCCGGGTCGTCGCCGACAGACGGTCGGCCAGTCCGGTGTCCATCAGGCCCTTTTCGGCCAGTCGGTCGAACACATCCGCCGTATTGCCGGTAATCAGATCCGGATGATCGCCGCAATGTTTCAGCAACAGATATTGCGCCATGAATTCCAGATCCACCAGGCCGCCCCGCCAGTGTTTGATCTGCCAATGGGAGGTGCTGGCATGTTCTTTGGCGATCCGCTCCCTCATGACGAAGACATCGCGTAACAGCGTGTCCGGATCGCGTGGGGCGCCGAGCACTTCCTTGAGCAGTGCGTTGAGCTTGTCGGCGAGTGGCGGTGACGCGGCGACGACCCGGGCTCTGGACATTGCCATCCGCTCCCACGTCCAGGCCTCCTCGCGATGGTATTTCTCAAAACCTTCGTAATTGGGCACCATGGTGCCTTTATTGCCGTTTGGGCGAAGCCTCATGTCGACTTCGAACAACCCTCCCTCTGCCGTCTGCGCTGTCAGGGCTGCCAGCAGGCGCTGACCGAGCCGGTTGAAATAGGTACTGGCATGCAATGGTTTCTCCCCATCCGATTCCACATCGAATGGGGCGTCGTAAAGAAACACCAGATCGAGGTCGGATCCGGCGGAAAGCTCCCGGGCGCCGAGCTTGCCATAGGCGATGACGGCAAGCGCAGGAAGCGGGCAGTCTGGAATCCTGCCGTGCTGCTTCGCGAATTCGGCCTCGACCCGTGGCAGCAGCACGGAAATGCCGGCATCCACGATATCCGACAGGCAGGTAGCGGCGCGTGAGGCCGGGACGCGGCCCTGCATCACCTGAATGCCGACAAGGAAGCGCTGGTCGTTGATCCAGCGCCGGGAAATGTCGAGAACGTCCTCGTAATAGGTTGCTCTTTCCAGATCCCGCTCAAGTTCGGAGACAAGGCTATCCCTGTCACCCAGACGGTCCGAGGGATCGTGGGTCAGCACGCCTTCGAAGAGTGAGGGGTGCTGGCCGAGCTGACGGGCGAGCGACGGGGCCATACCCATGATGTCCGCCAGCATCGCCAGCAGGGGCGGATTGGCCTGGAACAGGGAGAAGAGCTGGACGCCGGCAGGCAGGCCTTCGAGAAAACGGTCGAAGCGCCTGAACGCCTCGTCCGGCTCCGGCGCCTGCCCGAAAGAGGACAGCAATGCCGGGGCGATCTCCGTCAGGATCTGACGGGACCTCTCGCTGCGGGTTGCGCGGTAGCGGCCGTGATGCCAGGCGCGAATTCTGGTGGCGACGGAATCGGGATCGCCGAAACCCATATCGGCCAGTGTTTTCAGGGTCTCCGGGTCGTTCTCGACGCCGGTGAAGACGAGGCTGCCTTCGATTTCATTACCGGAAGAGAGCGGTGCGCTTTCCTCGAACAGATGGCCGTAATGATGCGCGACGGTGGAGAGTTGATGGATTAACTCCCGGCGGAAACGGTCCGTGTCGGCGATGCCGAGGAAGCCCGCGATCTTCGCAAGGCCCTCGGTCGTCTCCGGCAGGGAATGTGTTTGGGCATCGTCGACCATCTGCAGGCGGTGCTCGACCGTGCGCAGGAAGCGGTAGGCATCCATCATGGCCTTTGCGACGTCCGGCTTCACCCGGTCGAGCTGGACGAGCGCTTCCATGCCGTCGCTGGTCTTCATGCCGCGCAGCCGGGCATCCCGGCCGCCCCAGATCAGCTGTTGGGTCTGCACGAAGAATTCGATCTCGCGGATGCCGCCGCGACCGAGTTTTACATTGTGTCCCTCGACGTTGATCTTCGTGCCGCCCTTGTGGGCAGCGATCTGCCGCTTGATCGAGTGGATGTCTTCGATGGCCGCGAAATCCAGATGCTTGCGCCAGATGAACGGGCGTATCCGGGTGAAAAACTCTTCTGCCGCCTTTTGGTCCGATCCGATGGCACGTGCCTTGATCAGCGCGGCGCGCTCCCAGTTCTGACCCTGGCTCTCGTAATAGATCTCGGCGGCGGCGGTGGATACGGCGAGCGGCATGGCGCTCGCATCGGGCCGCAGCCTTAGGTCCGTCCGGAAAACATATCCGTCGGACGTCCGCTCTTCGAGCATCCGGACCACCAGCCGGGTCATGGTCACGAAATGCTTCTGCAATTCTTCGACATCCCGGTATTGCGGGACTTCGTTGTCATAGAAAACGATCAGATCGATGTCGCTGGAATAGTTCAGCTCGCGCGCGCCAAGCTTACCCATGCCGAGGCATATCAGGCCTGAGCCGTCGAGAATATCATCGCCGCCCGCGGTAGGAAGATTGCCGTTGCTTGTTTGCAGGTGCAGGGCGTGCCGCCAGGCGGTAGCGATAGCAATGTCGGCAAGCTCACTCAGGGCGCCCGTAACCCGCTCCAGTGGCCAGACCCGGGTAATGTCGGCAATGGCCGTGGTCAGCGAATAGTGCCGTTTCAACACACGCAGAGCGGTCATCAGCTCGGCCGTGCTCAGGGCCGCAGGATCGAGGGCGGCGGCATCTGTCTTCAGGCGCGCTTCCGTTGCGTCCGGACCATCTTCGAGAAGGGCAGCGGCAAACTCGATATCCCTGATCAGCAGCCGTGTCAGATAGGGGCTGTTTGCGAAGAGTCCTTGCAACAGGCGTCCGCCGTTCCGATGTTCGGCTATGAAGCGTGTCCGGTCTGCGAGGGTGTGGTCTGAAAGCAGGCCGGGCTGTTCCTGCCAGCGCTCCAGGCCGATACGAGCTGACTCGGTATCTGTTATTTCCGGGAAGTACTCTATCTGGTCCAGAAACACCGACGCCCTCCGGCTCTGGTTAAAGTTGCTGAAGGGTGCGCACGCTCGGGACGCACGTCAACCGGACATCCGCTTGGGTCCCGTCGGATCATGATGATTTATCGTCTTTAACGTCGCCAGTCGGCATGCCCTATGATAAGCGGAACAATCCTGAGCCAAGAGTGCCCCGTGTGCTGATACGAACCACCAAGATCGCCCTTGAAATCGCAGCTGCGATCTTTGCCGGTATCGTCGTGCTCGCGGCTCTGGTGTTCTGGCGCGCAAGCACGCAGCCGGTCCCTCTAGAGTTTCTGAAGTCCCGGGTTGCCGAGGCTTTGATCCCTGCCGAACGCGGAACAGCGTCGATCGGCGAGCTCAGCATGGAATGGCGGGGCTGGAGCCGGCTTTTCGAGGTTCGGGTGACAAGCCTGCGTCTGAACGGTCAGTCCGGCGGTCTTATTCTGTTCGCTCCGTCTGCGGATATCGCCCTGTCCGGGCCGCAGCTTCTGCTCGGCGAGATTGCACCCGTCCATATTGCCGTTGATCAACCCGTGCTTAATCTGGAGCGCCGGGTTGATGGATCTTATGCGCTCTATGGCGCGACGCCGTCCGGCGGCGACGTGGATGTGGATGCCGGCAATCTGCTGTCAGTGCTGCAAGAGCCTCCGAAAAGCGGACAGCAAGGGCTGGCCGGCCTTGAGCGGCTTGAGAGGTTTTCCCTGAGACGCGCCACCGTGCGCGTGAAAGACGATGCCGGGCAATTCGGCAATATCAGGATGTCCGGATTCGACGGCACGTTCGAGCGTGAGCGTGACGGTTGGCGCGTTGAAGCGCGGGCCGATCTCACGGTAGGCGGAGACAGTGTCGAAATCCGGGGGGACGGCAACTATTTTTACCGGAGCCACACGCTCGACGGTGCGGTTCTGTTTCAGGGGCTGGCGCCGGATCTTGTGCTTTCCCGTCTTCCTGAACTCCCTGTAGATTTCTCGGTGTCGAGCAGGCTTAGCGGCAGCATCGCCTTTGCTCTGCAGGACTTTCGTGCGCTGGAAAGCATCGATGTGATCGCGACCGCGACCGACGGTGCGATTTCTCTTGGCTCCATTCTGCCGGCTCCTCTCCCTTATGACAGCCTGCGCTTCCAGATCGGCTATGACGGTCGCGAAGATTCTGTGGCACTGCGTAATTTTGTCCTCGAGAAAGGTGGCATGGTCGCCATCCTGCAGGGATCTCTCAAGGACTTGTCCAACCCTGCACTGGAGCTCTCGACGAAGATTTCCGGTCTGCCGGTGGACAACATCAAGGATTACTGGCCGCCGGCACTTTTCGAGATAGCGCGCGGCTGGACCACGCAAAATCTGCAGGATGGAATAGTCACGGAGATCACGGCCCGGGTCACCGGGAATATGGAAGTCGGCACCGAAGAAACCCGATTCAGGGATGTCGCGGTCGATGGTGAGCTGGCGTACCAGGATGTCACGGTGCATTACCTGCCGCCGCTTCCGCCGGCACGTAAGGTCGGCGGCACAATGAGCTTCTCGGAGAAGCGTCTCGATGCGGCTGTAACCACAGGGCGTCTCGACGGAATCAAGCTGGAAGGAGCGCAGGTCTCGCTCACCGGTATTCATACGGTCAGCGACGATTACGCAATGATCGACGCCGAGATCGATGGGCCAATCTCGGATATTTTACGCGTACTCGATACGGAGCCTTTCGGCTACGCGCGTGCCCTGGGCCTTGCGCCGGATGAGGTTGCCGGAACCGCGAAAGGGCGGATGCATTTCGAAATGCCGCTTCTCCGGGTGATGACGTTCGACATGGTCGATCTGTCTGCGGAGGGGCAGCTTTCGGATGTCTCGCTGCCTACGCGGACGACCCGCTTGCCGTTCGAGCAAGGGGAAATGTCCCTGAAGCTCGACAAGAACGGCATGCTGCTGGACGGCAGTGGCGCGCTTTCCGGGTTGCCGATGCAGCTTGGCTTCCTGCAGTCCTTCGGCAAGGAGGCCGAGATCCGCCGCCGGACTCATGTCATCGTCCGGCCAGACACGGATAAGCTCGCGGAACTGGGCTTCGACATCCGGCGCTTTGCCGGTGGTGAAGTCGAGCTCGATGCGACGATCGAGCAAGAAACGGACACCGAAGCGACGATCGATCTCGTCCTGGGATTGCAGAATACCGAGCTTGAGATTGCTGAGCTGGCCTGGGAGAAGCCGTCGGGCGCCGCCGGAACCTTGCGGGCCAGCCTCCAGACGCGGAACGACGTCCTGACATCGATCGACAGCTTTCAGGTCGCAACCAGCGATCTCGCCGCATCCGGGTCCGTCGAATTCTCCGAACAGACAAAACTGCCGAACCGGTTGACGGTCGAGCGACTACAGCTCGGCAAGACTGATCTTTCAGGCGTGATCGCAGCCGATGGCACGGGCGGCTTCACCGCGAACATCAAAGGCCCGTTCGCAGACCTGCGTCCGCTTGTCGAACAGTTCGACGGGCATTCGGGGGACATAGATCTGCCGCTTGTCGTCAACGCACGGGTCGATCAGGTGCTGATCGGAAACCTGGATCCGATGCGCGATGTCACCGTGCTGCTGGAGAATGACGGAACCGGGACTCTGTCCCTGGCGGCAAATGGTTTGCTCGGAACGGAACCGGTCGATGTGATTTATTCGACCGCGAACGATAGCCCGCATTTCGAAATCAGCTCTCAGAATGCCGGGAACATGCTGAAATCTTTCGAGGGCTTCGATTCGATTACGGGTGGGAAACTTGCCGCTTCGGGGTTCCGTGAGGAGCTGGACGGCCACATGGGGTGGAACGTCTCGCTGTCGGTTCTTGATTTCAATCTGGTCGACGCACCGGTCATGGCCCAGTTACTGAGCGCCGCGTCAATTAGCGGGCTACCCGCCGTCGTGCAGGGGCGGGGTATTAATTTTTCCAGCCTTGATGTCAGCATGCATGTCTCAGAAGAGATGCTGGTTCTGGATCGGCTTTTGGCGCAGGGCGCTTCGCTCGGTATTTCTGCTTCCGGATCGATTGATCGCATCAAGGACGAGATGGACCTGACCGGTATGCTCGTCCCTGCCTACGTGCTGAACGAGATTATCGGCTCAATCCCGCTGATAGGCACGCTGCTGACCGGTGGCGAAGGCGAGGGATTCCTGGCGTCGGAATTCGGTATCAATGGCCCGCTGGAAAAACCGGTGGTTTCGGTCAATCCGCTGACAGCACTGACACCGGGTATCTTCCGCAATCTGTTCCGGCTTTCGGACGCGCCGCCGAAGGACCCGGAACCTGCGGAGCCTCCCCCGCAGGATACCAGCCCTTAACCTGCGGCAGAGTCCTAAATCAGGTTTCCAGCAACACGTGGCGCTTCTTGCCAGATGACAGCTTGATCACGCCATCGGCGAGATCGGCATCGCCAAGCTTCAGCGTCTCGTCGGAGACCGCAACGTCATTGACCCGGGCGCCGCCATTCTTGATCAGGCGACGGGCTTCGCCGTTGGTCGCGGCAAGTCCGGCAATGCGCAGGGCGTCGACAACCCAGAGGCCTTCGGAAAGTTGCGATGCCTCGACGGACACACGCGGCAGACTGTCGCCGAGAGTGCCTTGCTCGAACGTCTTGCGCGCAGATTCTGCAACCGTTTCGGCTTCTTCACGGCCATGCAGCAGGGCGGTTGCCTCGTTCGCGAGCACCTTCTTGGCGTCGTTCAACTCGGCGCCTTCCAGTTTCTCAAGCCGGGCGATCTCGTCCAGCGGCAGTTCGGTGAAGAGGCGCAGGAACTTGCCCACATCGGCATCTTCGGTGTTCCGCCAGAATTGCCAGTAGTCGTAGGGCGAGAGCCGTTCCTTGTTGAGCCAGACGGCGCCTTTCTCCGTCTTGCCCATTTTCTGGCCGGAGGCGGTGGTGAGCAGCGGCGTGGTCAGACCGTACACGGACTGCTGGTCGACACGCCGGGTCAGCTCGACGCCGTTGACGATGTTACCCCACTGATCCGAGCCGCCCATCTGCAACTGGCAGCCGTAGCGCCGGCGCAGTTCCAGGAAGTCGTAGGCTTGCAGGATCATGTAGTTGAATTCGAGGAAGCTCAGTGACTGTTCGCGTTCCAGGCGCGTCTTCACGCTGTCGAAGCTTAGCATCCGGTTGACCGAGAAATGCTGTCCGATTTTGCGCAGGAACGGGATGTATTCAAGTCCGTCCAGCCACTCTGCGTTGTCGCACATGATCGCATCGCTGGTTTCCTCGCCGAAGCTGAGGAAGCGCTGGAACACGGTCTTGATACCGGACTTGTTGTGCTCGATATCTTCATCCGAAAGCAGCTTGCGGGCCTCGTCCTTGAAGGACGGATCGCCGATCTTGCTGGTGCCGCCGCCCATCAGCACGATCGGCCGATGACCGGCCCGCTGCAGGTGGCGGAGCATCATGATCTGGATAAGGCTGCCGACATGCAGGCTGTCGGCCGTGCAGTCAAAGCCGATATAGGCGGTCACGACCTTGTTGTTCAGCATCTCGTCGAGTGCGTCATTATCGGTGCATTGATGGACGAACCCGCGCTCGCTCATGGTCTGCATGAAGCCCGATTTGAACTGGCTCATGGTCGTGTTCCCGGTGAAGATGTGTCAGAATCCAAGGCGCGAGCACTTAGCACATGGCTACCCCGGCCTCAACCGGAACCGCCGTATTGTGGGGCTTTGTGCATTCGAGAATGAGTTTTCGCGGAGATATCGGGGTGAGCGGGCAGAAGACATACCGGGCAATCGGCCTGATGAGCGGCACGTCGATGGATGGGATCGACGCGGCTCTGATCGACAGCGACGGTGACGGTGAAGTGCGCCGTCGCGGCTTTCTCAGCATGCCCTATCCCGACGATTTCCGGGCTCGCCTGCAATCCGTCATGGGCGATGCCGGCGATGTGGCTGGTGTTGCATTCGAATTAACCGAGCGTCATGCGGAGGCGGTTTCCGCCCTGCTTGCCGCCGAAGGTGTGGCCAGTACCGAGATCGATGTTATCGGCTTTCACGGACAAACCATCCTGCATGAACCGGAGCGGCGCCGGACGGTCCAGATCGGGGCGCCGGACGTGCTGGCGCGCACGACCGGCCGGCCCGTTGTATTCGATCTGCGGCTTGCCGATGTCGCAGCCGGTGGAGAGGGCGCGCCGCTTGTGCCGGTCTATCATCGGGCGTTGACGCGACGGCTCGGCTCTACCGTCGCGGTGCTTAATCTTGGAGGTGTGGGGAACGTTACCTGGATAGACGGAGATGCAAGCGCCGGCCCGGAAGCAATGCTGGCTTTCGATACAGGCCCCGCAAATGCTCTGGTTGATGATTTCGTCCGGGCGCGGCGTGGCGAGCGTTTTGATGCCGGTGGCACCTTGGCGGCAAAGGGGCTGGTCGACGAAGCACGTTTGGCGGATCTGCTTTCCGATCCCTATTTTGACCGGCAGCCTCCGAAGTCCCTCGACCGGGATCATTTCGCGCGTCGCGCGATGGGGGCTGTTGTGGGCCTGTCGGACGAGGATGGCGCTGCGTTGCTCACAGCCTTCTCGGCGGCCTCGGTCGCCCTGGCCGGGCGCTGGTTCCCGCATGCGGTCTCACAATGGATCGCCTGTGGCGGCGGCCGTCACAATGCAACACTCATGACCATGTTGGCAGAGCGTCTGAATGCCCCTATTTTCCCGGCGGACGATCTTGGCTGGAATGGTGATGCCGTCGAGGCCGAGGCCTTCGCCTATCTGGCAATTCGCAGCCTGCAGGGAAAGCCGTTGACCTTCCCCGGCACGACCCGCGCGCCGGTGCCGCTGTCAGGCGGCACCTTGCACAGGCCGGACTGAGTCGCGGCTTTATTTCGACGCGGCGGGGAGCTGCTCGCTCTCCGGCAGGGATTTGTTCAGGTAGCCGGTGACGGCCTTGTTCACGTCTTCCAGGTGCTTGGTGAAATAATGGTTGGCGTTTTTCACCACGACATGGTCGATGACGATGCCCTTCTGGGCCGACAGTTTGTCGACCAGCTTTTTCACGGAATCCGGAGGCACAACATCGTCTGCATCGCCGTGCACCATGATGCCTGAGGCAGGGCAGGGGGCGAGGAAGGTGAAATCGAACATGTTGGCCGGCGGGGCAATGGAGATGAAACCGGTAATCTCCGGGCGGCGCATCAGAAGCTGCATGCCGATCCAGGCACCGAAGGAAAAGCCGCCAACCCAGCAATAGGGCGCGTTAGGATTGTAGGTCTGCAGCCAGTCCAGCGCCGAGGCGGCATCGCTGAGTTCGCCTTCGCCACGGTCGAACACACCCTGGCTTCGTCCGACTCCGCGGAAATTGAACCGCAAGGTCGAGAACCCGCGGTTCACAAAGTTCTGGAACATGGAATAAACGACTTTGTTATTCATGGTCCCGCCATGCTGCGGATGCGGATGCAAAAGCAGGGCGATGGGAGCATTTTCTTTCTTGCTGTGGACGTAACGTCCCTCAAGGCGCCCCTCGGGACCATTCATAATGACTTCAGGCATACGATCCGTTCCTCAACCGCCGGTATTCCGGCTCACCCGATCCGGTCGGGCGGACAACTGCTGACTACTCTTGGCGAGCATATCAGGGTAATCCGTCTCTATCCCGGTTTACATTTATTGCGCATTAGCTGTAATCTCAATCTAACAGCAAGAGTCTGGCTTTAGCTTACTCGGGCTGTAAGATTCAAGTGTAGCATTGCAGCCCGTACGCGGATGCATAGGTCGATGCGCACTGTGACCATAGAAAATTGGTCGCTATTTCGTAATTGAACGGACGGGACCTCCGTTCTGCTGCAACGTTCACCGTTTGTTGGGGCCTCGGTGAATTGTGACCATATCGGCACGGGGGTCGAATAACGTGAAGTTCAGTACTAAAGGGCGCTACGCAGTCATGGCTGTCTGCGACCTGGCCCGACATGATGATGGTCGGCCAGTCTCTCTCGCCGAGATAGCCTCGAGACAAAAAATCTCAGTTTCATATCTTGAACAAATGTTCGCGCAGCTTCGCAAGGCCCGGTTCGTAAAGAGTGTACGGGGGCCGGGTGGCGGCTACCTCCTCGCGATAGAGCCGGCGCAGATCAAGATCTCCGAGGTTATGACGGCGATTGAGCATCCGGTGCGGGGTAACCAGGACGATGATGGCATGTTCGCGACGAGAGGGTGTTCGGACGATCCCACGAAGCCTCTTTGGGAAGAAGTCGGGCGTCAGGTTCTCGGCTATCTGGACAAGGTGACCGTTGCGGATCTGATGACGGGGCGCGTGCCGCACTGACGCGCTCCCTCCTTGACGGTTTTGTCCCGCCTGCTTATCCCGGCTGAGCGATTGGCCGGGATTTGGGGCAACAATGTCAGATAGAGTCTATGCGGACTACAATGCGACAGCGCCGCTAAGAGATGAAGCCCGCAGCGCGATGATCGGCGCGATGGATGCCGTTGGCAATCCATCCTCCGTTCACGGAGCGGGCCGGGAGGCTCGTGCGCTGATCGAAACGGCCCGCCGTCAGGTGGCGGGCTTGATCGGTGCTGCTCCGCAATCGGTCGTGTTCACCAGCGGCGGCACGGAAGCCTCAGCTCTGGCCCTCAAAGGCTGCGGACGCACCCGGATTATCACCAGCGCGATCGAACATGAAGCGGTCCTCGCGGCCATGCCGGATGCTGCCCGCCTGCCGGTCGATGCCGACGGCGTTCTGGACCTTGATGCTCTGCGGGCCGCGCTGTCGGATGGCGGAGAGGCCAGCGGAAAGGATTGCCTCGTCTCTGTGCAATGGGCGAACAATGAAACCGGCGTGTTGCAACCAATCGAGCAGATCGTCGAAATAGCACATGCAAGCGGGGCTCTGGTTCACAGCGACGCGGTGCAGGGCGCGGGCAAGCTTCCCATCGACATGAAAGCCGCCGGCGTCGATCTGATGTCCCTCTCTGCCCACAAAATCGGCGGGCCCGCGGGTGTTGGCGCTCTTGTCGTGCGCGAGGGACTGGATCTCAAGGCTGTTCAGTCAGGTGGCGGGCAGGAGAAGGGGCGTCGCTCGGGCACGGAGAACAAGATTGGTATTGTCGGTTTCGGTGCCGCGGCTGAAGCTTCTCTCGCTGCGTTAGAGGATTGGTCGCGTGTCTCGGCTCTGCGCGACCGGTTCGAAGCGGCTGTTCGGAAGGCCGGGAACGGCGCCCGGATCTTTTCGTCGGGAGCCGCGCGCCTGCCGAATACCAGTTGCGTGTCGATCAGCGGTGCCAGGGGGGAGACGCAGGTGATTGCGCTGGACCTTGCCGGGATCGCCGTCAGCTCGGGCTCTGCCTGCTCGTCCGGTAAAGTCCGGCGCAGCCATGTGCTGGACGCCATGGACCCGGGCTCCCCGGATGCGGAGACCGCAATTCGTGTTTCGGTAGGGTGGGAAACCACAGAAGAAGATATCGACAGGCTTGTCGCGGCGTGGTGCGATTTGTACAACCGTTCGTCAGCCGACCAACAATAATCCGCCGGATAAGCGGATATCGAACGGAGAGTGATTTGCCCCGTATGACATTCATCGGCCGTGACGGTACCCGTCAGGAAGTCGATGCACCGCTCGGATACACGCTGCTGCAGATTGCGCGCGAAAACGATGTCGATATCGAAGGCGCCTGCGAGGGATGTCTCGCCTGTGCGACCTGCCATGTCCACGTCGCTCCGGAATGGTATGAGAAGGTGCCGGCGCCGAGCGATGACGAGGAAGACATGCTCGATCTGGCCTTCAATATCGTCGATACGTCCCGCCTCGGCTGTCAGATCCGGATCACGGAAGAACTTGACGGCCTGGTCGTGACCCTGCCGCCGGACGGCACGGCGTGAGCGAGATCCTTGTTCCTGAGGGCGGCTTCCTTGGCCGGCTGATCGCCGCTGCGCCGGATGCGTGGCAGGCCTATACCGCACATCCTTTCGTCACGGGCATGGCGGACGGCACATTGCCGGAAGCGGCGTTCAAGCATTATCTGGGACAGGATTACCTGTTCCTGATCCATTTTGCCCGGGCCTACGGCCTTGCGGTCTACAAGGCGGACCGGCTTGAGGACATGCGCGCAGCCTCCGCCGTCATCTCCGGCATTCTCGATGTGGAGATGGACCTGCATGTCAAATATTGCGCCGGGTGGGGACTGACCGAAGCGGAGATGGCCGCGCTGCCGGAAGACCCGGCCTGTATGGCCTATACACGCTATGTGCTGGAGCGCGGCATGGCGGGTGACATGCTCGACCTGCATGTGGCGCTGGCGCCATGCGTCGTTGGCTATGGCGTGATCGGTGCCCATCTTGCGGCGGACCCGGCGACGAAGCGAGACGGCAATCCTTATCTCGCCTGGATCGAGATGTATGCGGGCGAGGAATATCAGGATGTGGCACGCGGTGCGGCCGCCCATCTCGACGCTCTCGCGGCCCGGCGCGGCGGTGAAGACCGGTTCGCCGACCTTGCCAAAACATTCGAGGCGGCGACCGTGCTGGAGCGGGATTTCTGGCAGATGGGCCTGAATGCCGTCTGAGCGCGGATACAGCCATGCGCTGAGTTTGCTTGTTTCCGCCGCCGCTTTTCCTATATTGCGCCCATTATGACAGCACACACGCTCAACTCGCTCGGTATCGCCAAGGCCCCAAAGGACACGCGGGTCGTCGTCGCTATGTCCGGCGGTGTCGACAGTTCCGTGACCGCGGCCCTTATGGCGGAGCAGGGCTACGATGTCGTCGGCATCACGCTGCAGCTCTATGACCACGGAGCGGCTCTGGCCAAGAAGGGCGCCTGCTGTGCTGGGCTTGATATCCATGATGCGCGCACTGTCGCCGATACGTTGGGCTTCCCGCATTATGTGCTCGATTACGAGAGCCGGTTCCGTCAGGAAGTGATCGACGATTTCGCCGACAGCTATTTGCGTGGCGAAACCCCGATCCCCTGCGTGCGCTGCAATCAGACCGTCAAGTTCCGCGATCTGCTTGCGACCGCCAGGGAGCTGCGGGCCGACGTGCTTTGCACCGGTCACTATGTGCGCCGGCTTGAGGGAGCGAACGGAGCGGAACTGCACCGCGCCATCGATCCTCAGAAGGATCAGAGTTATTTTCTGTTCGCCACCACGCGTGAGCAGCTCGACTTCCTGCGCTTCCCGCTCGGCGGCATGGAAAAAGAGGAAACACGCGCGCATGCCCGGCGTTTCGGGCTCACCATCGCGGACAAGCCGGATAGCCAGGATATCTGCTTCGTGCCGAACGGGCGTTATGCCGAACTGGTGGAGAAGCTGCGCCCGGGTGCGGCGGAGCCCGGAGAGATCGTGCATCTCGACGGTACCGTGCTCGGTCGCCATGAAGGCATTATCCACTACACCATCGGTCAGAGAAAAGGCCTCGGCATCGGTGGCCGTCGCCGCGATGAAGACGGCAATCCCGATACCGACCCTCTCTATGTCGTCCGGCTCGATCCGGCGGCATGCAAGGTGGTCGTTGGGCCGCGTGAGGCGCTGGGTCGCGAGACTGTCTATGTGGATCAGTTGAACTGGCTCGGTGATGCGCTGCCGGGAGAGGCCGGCATATCGGTCGAGGTGAAACTGCGCTCCGCCACCCGCCCGGCAACGGCGCGGATCTATACGGACAGCGAAGGGCGCGGCCGCATCCAGCTCGATACGCCGCAGCATGGCATTGCTCGCGGACAGGCCGCTGTCTTCTACACGCCCGGCGACTCGACACGGGTGCTTGGCGGCGGCTGGATCACCGGCACCGAAGAGGCTGCCGCCGCAGCCTGACCCCGGTGCGAAGCCGGAAGCGTATCAGGCCAGGAATTTGATCAGCGCGAAGCCGCCAACCAGCAGCAGGAATGCGGCGGTGGTCCAGAGCCCGAGATTTTTCTCGATGGTCTTCTGCACGGCCGGCCCGAATTTCCAGCACAGCGCGGCGACGAGATAGAACCGGAGGCCCCGAGCCAGAACCGAGGCGATGACGAAGACCGCAAGGTCGAGATGGGCCACGCCGCTGGCAATGGTGATCACCTTGTAGGGAAACGGCGTGATCCCGGCACCGAACACGATCCAGGCACCCCATTCGTTATACTGATCGGTGAAGGAAGCGAACTTCTCCGCATAGCCGTAGAATTCGAGCAGCGGCAGGCCGATAGCCTCATAGAGCAGGGCACCGATAGCATAGCCCAGCATACCGCCGAGGACGGACGCAACGGTGCAGATGCCCGCCGCGCGCCAGGCATTGCGCCGATCGGCCAGCACCATCGGGATCAGCATGGTGTCCGGTGGGATCGGGAAGACCGAGCTTTCGATGAAGGAAATCAGCGCCAGCCAGTAATTTGCCCGCTTGTGCGAGGCGGCCCGCATCAATCGCTCGTAGGTCGCTTGCAGCATGCTGTCAGATGTCCCGGAAATCGGGCCGGGTTCCTTCCGGCGCGACGAACGATTTAGCAGTCGTTGCGGTTGCCGTGCAAGCTGCCGGTTGCGGATTGACCGGCCCCTGCTTTTGGCTATTATGCGCGCTCCTCGCCAAGCGGGGCCCCTGTGGCGGAATCGGTAGACGCGGCAGATTCAAAATCTGTTTCCGGCAACGGAGTGGGAGTTCGAGTCTCCCCGGGGGCACCATTTCATCCAAAGCCATGTTTTCACCTGCCGCCGTGCTGGCCATTAGGCGTGGTGGTGGTCTGGAGTGGTGCCAGGTTCCAGCCAAAAACGTCTATCACCTGCTCGCCGCCAGCCATCTCACAGGTTTCACAAACCTGGGGGCAAGTGCGGAGCATCGGCAACAGCGACGCTCGTCTCTGGCGTGGAGGCTGCTGGCGAGCGCAGATCCCAACGCGGGCGAAGCCTGGTTCTAAGTCATATAATTTTTGCCGCTTTTTATAAGAAAACCTGAGCTTCATCAAACCGCTTCATAGTTTGAAAATCTTGCAAAAAGCACCGATTTTTGCGCTAATTAGTCAACCTGCAAGCTTTAGGATTCCGCCATATGGCGAATAATATCAGTGTCGCGCAAACCTTCGAACGGCGCGGAACCTGTGTCCCGTTCACGTCGGGGGATTCCCTGCGCCATACACGCGCCCGTCTTTATCAGCACGGAAATGACAGAATCCTCGAAGCGGTGATCCCGAGTTTCGGCGGTGGCCGGCGTGGCGAGTTGATGGTGGTGCCTTGGAAGGACCTGCCTGATTTCGTTCAGATGTCAGACCGGGACAGGGAGCTGCACGAAGGTATTCCGGGAATTGTCGGCAAGAATGGCATCGACCCGTTGCAGGTGCGCGAGCTTCTTCACAAGGTGAATGCCGCCTATTCAGACGATCCGGAAGAGAGAGCCAGGGCGCGCGAGCAGGCCCAGCAGGATAGCGAGGACAAGGAAGTTGTCCGGATGTCCTGTATCGCCCAATTGATGAAGGAATGCGGTATCGAACGGGGTGACCCGGTCATGGCAGGCGCTAATACCAAAACGCTGGTCGATCTGATGACCGCCGAAGAGTCGAAGACGCATTTCGACCTTGAGATGCTGATCGACCGGGTTTTCCTGTTCGCCTCCCAGCGCAGCGGTGTGAGCATCGACAACGTGCGGGAATGGCTGGAACCACTGGTCGGCCTGATCACACCGTTCGGAACCGTGAAAGGCACTCAGGCGGACCGCACCAACGGCCACCTGTTTCTGGAACACGTCAACCTGATGGAGTTCCGGAAATCCGTAGCGGCCTATATGGAGCAGAAGCCGGAAGAATATGCTGCGGCAGCGGACGTTTTGCTCGAAGTCGTGGATCAGACCATCCGCTACGTGGATGAGCGGATCGTGACGCTGGATTCCCTCCTCGGAAGTTTTGCCAATGTCTTCTCCCAGCAGGACACGAATGTGTCCTACCTCATCAAGCTGCGCCGCGATGTGGCCTTTGCGCTTGATGGCTGGAATGACTTGATCGAGTACTGGACAGAGGCCGATGCACTGGACTGCAAAAAGCCGGACTGTGTTGAAAACCGTGACCGTGCCGTTGCGTATGTCATGAATTTCCTGCCGATCATTCCGCATCGGGAACTTCATCCGGAAGACGGTTTCGACAGTCAGGCGAGTATCGAACGCGCCCGCGTGAAGATTGTCGCGGCCATGCATTCCTGGTCGACCGAGGAGTTGGACAATGAGCTGGCGCGCCGGGTCGAGAGAGGCCAGAAGAAACATGCTGATGAAGAGGCGGGTCGGCTGATTTCCTGAACCTGAATGCAGGCTTCAGCGCCGTTTCGACTCAACGCCGCCCGGATTGGGGAAACACGACCAGCGCAACACCGATCGCTGTCACCAGAATGCCGATTCCGGCAACAGGCGTTATTTCCTCCCCGAATGCGACATATGCCATGACGGCTGCCGTCGGCGGCACGAGATAGAACAGGCTTGCGACCTTCGTGGCCTGGCCATGTTTGATCAGCGTCATGAGCAGCGAATAGGCTCCGAGCGACACAACGAGAGAGAGCCAGAGATAGGCGCCGATGAAGGCGGGTGCCGGGACCAGAACCATGCTTTCGAACAGCGCGGCACCGGTGAGGGTCACGATAAAAGCGGTCGCGCACTGGATGGCGCTACCGGTGATCAGGTTCATGTCGGTCGCATAGCGTTTCTGATAGAGCGTCCCAATGCTGATCGAGGCAAGGGCCAGGATCGAGAGACCGATGCCGGTCATGCTGACGCCGTCGACACTCATCCGGTCAGACAGCACCAGTGCCATACCGGCGAAACCGACAAAGCACCCCAACCATTGCTGGCGTGTCGGCGGCTCGCCGAGAAAGAGGCCAGCCGCAATGGCCGTCAGGACGGGCTGGAGCCCGGTGACGAGTGCGACGAGCGCGGCAGGCATGCCGCTGTGAATAGCGATGAAGATGCTGGAGAGATAAATCGCGTGCAGAAAGAAGCCGACGACTGCGATGTCGAAGACGCCGCGCACGGTCTTCGGCCAGCGGGCGCCGGTGATCAGGGCAATGGTGATGAAGATCGCCGTGACAAGGCCGAACCGGCTCGCCATGAAGGTGAGCGGTTCGACATGCGACAGGCCGAATTTCGCGGCGATGAATGCCGAGCTCCAGAGCACGACAAAGATCACCGGGGCGGCGACCTGTATAAGTTTGTTCATTCAAGAAAGTCCGGATGGGTTTCCAGGTAACTGTCAGCAAGCCGCGTCCATGGGAGAGCGTAGCCGTATTGGGTCTGCTTGGCAGAGATTGATGATGGGTCGACTGGTTCGCCACCTGCTTCGAGCAAGGCGTGATAGTCGCCACCGATTTCCAGAAACCGTGCCGTAGCTGTCTGATCTTCGACATGCTCACCGTCGAGCGTCCGGTGCATTTCGTCAACCGCTGCGCGTATTTCCTCAGCAGTGTTGTCCTCAATGGAAAACCCGCATTCGCCAAGGGCTTCGGCGGTTGCGGGGCGAGCAGCTACATGGGCTTCGAGCAAATCCCGGTAGCTGGCCACGCGACCATTATCGGTCTTCCGGTATGTCTTGAAGAGCAGCTTGTCGCGCTCGTTCATCCACATGCCGCATTGCAGGACGCCGTTCACCTGGAGCTGCGGCACTCCGAGTATCCGGAAGACGGCTTCCGGGCCAGACGAACAGGTAATGCCAAAATGGGCGCGGGCGATGATTCCCGGATCAAGCAGGGTCGAATATCCGGGGATCCTGCAGGCCTCATGATAGTGCGGGTGCTCCAACGTCAACGGGATTGAATCGCGGACGCCGATGCGCAGGATCCGGTATCCGTTTTCCAAGAGTTGCTCGACGGCCGGCTTATAGGTTTCGATATTTGCCGCGCGAAAGGCGTGCACTTTCAAGTCGGGCAGAAAATTCAGATCGCGGACATTAAGGACGACGATCCGGTCGGAAGGCGAGATGCCAAGCGATGTCAGGAAATCATTTGTTGCGGCCGTCACGTCTTGGCTCACTGGGAAGTGACGCGGGCGCCGCCCGGGGGTTTTCAAGACTTTGATATAGTCGTCGATCAGTCCAGTGGTTCCGCGTTGATGCCATGTAAGCTTGCCAGCCCGTGTAATGCTGGCCCCTATGTGCCCCATTAGTAGCAAGTCGCCGTCCGTTGTCTCCGCGAGTTCGAAGATTTTCTCGAGGATTGATCTGAGGCCGAGGCTATGCTGGGCGATGGAGCGGTGCGGTATCAGGAGCACCAATCTGGCGTGCTCTTCCCCGTAAAGTTCCCAGAAAGCGTGCGGCTCCATTGCAAAGTGCCCGATGCGCCATGCGAGCGGCAGGATGTGGAGAGCTGTCTGCCCTTCCTGTGCAAGATAGGGCGCGAGGCTTTGGATCAACCGGGTGACGCGCTCGGGGGCAAAAACGTTCTTGAGTTCTTCTTCGCTGAGGCGATATGGACCGGCGGAATCTGACATTGCTCAGCGCTCATAATAAAATGGAGTGGAGCGTGTGAATCCACCCGCACCCGTTATGTAAATGCTCATGCGTCTGACTTACTCTCCAAAACCTGATCCCAATCCGGATTAACGCAGCCCCGCGCGCGGGGCAAACGCAAAAGGCAAACAGATAATCCAAACATGCGATTATTGCGAGTGACCGCGATAGTCCGGGATAGTGATTAAGTTGAGCGTTAGGGGATGATTTGCCGAATTCCGGAGCGCTGATCCTAGTCACAGTATCTATTCGAGAAATTCCGGATGGGAACTTACATAACTGTCTGCAAGTTGTGTCCAGGGAAGAGCGTAGCCGTATTGGGTTTGGCGGCGAACAACCGATCTGCGATCAGCCGGATGCCCGGTGTTGCCGAGGAAGGCCTGGTAATCGGCACCAATTTTCAGAAAACGCTGATTGGTGGTTTCGTCGGGACGGTGTTCATTGGAAAGTGAGGCGTCCATCTCGATCACAGCCTCCAGGATTTCTTCGGCGGTGTTGTCCTTCACCGTAAACCCGCACCTCGCAACATTTTCTACATCGGAAAAGAGAGCGACGCCTTGCATCAGCAGAGAGTGAAGTCTCGCCGGTTTGCCATCATTGATCGCATGATAGGTCTTGAAAACCAGCTTGTCTTGAGGATTCATCCACATGCCTGATTGCAAGACACCATTTGCCATGAGTTGTGGCACGCCAAGGATGCGAAATACCGCTTCCGGGCCTGATGAGCAGGTGACACCAAAGCGCGCGCGCGCGATCAGGCCGGGATCCAGCAAGTCCGTATAGTCCGGCTCCTTCCAGATATCGAGATAGCGGGGATGGGCGAATGGTGCTTCGACCGAACCGGCCAGGCCGGTGCGCAGGACCCAATATCCCTGATCCAGCAGATACCGTACCGCTGGCTCGTAAGTTGTAATATCTGCGGTGCGATAGAAATGTGCGTCCTGGTCAGGCAGGAAATTACGGTCGCGGACATTGAGGACGACGATCCGGTCGCGCTCTCCTATTCCACGCCGTTCACAGAATTCTTGCGCAGCGAATGACACTTTTTCCGGGATGGGGAAATGGCGCGGCTGCCGACCGGCATTATTGAGGAGTTTAATGTAATCGTCGAGCAGCCCGGCGGGACCGCGCTGGTACCAGGTTAGAGGGCCGACACTGAGAGTTCCTGCATCCATGTGGCCCATGAGCATGGTTTGTCTATTGGTCGTCTCGGCGATTGTAACAAAGGGCTCGATTACGGCACGGACGCCCGCGCTGTGGTAGGCACGCGTTGCCGGGGGGATGACAATGATCTGCTGGTCGTGACTTTCTCTGAACAGCTCCCAGAGTGCATGGGGCTCCATTGCGAGATGTCCGATGCGCCACGCCAGCGGCATGATGTGAGCGACGGATGCTGTTCCTGACGACAGGTAACCTGAGATCTCGCGGACAAACGCGGTGACGTGCTCGGGTGCGAGGATGTTCGAGAGTTCGTCGCTCCGGCTCGGCTTTTGCTCATCCGCCATCTGCGGGCCTCTATCTCAGCAGAGGTTCCAGCGTCGCGCGCTGGACCTCCAGCCATTCGAAGATATTGTCGAGAAGATCGTCCAGCGTTCGCTTTGGTCGCCAGTCGAACGTGCGTGAGACCTTGCGGGAGTCTGTAACGAACCAGGGTATGTCCGCTGGGTTTGTTTCGGGATTGCACGCGATCCCGAGGGAGCGTCCGGATCGCGTGGAGCAGGCGTCCGTCAGCTCTTTGAGCGAGGTTGCATTGTTCGCCCCGCCACCGGTATTCCAGACGCCTGTCGTTGCCTCCTCTGCTTTTGTGAGCTGAAGGGCGATCAGGTCATACAAATCGTCCACATGCAGCACGTCCCGGACCTGGTGTCCGTGACCGCCGAAACCGTTATAGGACAAAGTGCCGCCATAGAGATGGCGGGCCGCCCAGAGGCTCATGAAGCCCTGGTCTACCTTGCCCATTTGCCATGGCCCCGCGAGAACGCCGCAGCGGTTGATGATGGCTTTCAATCCGAAAGCGGCCCGGTATTCCTCAATGAAATGTTCCGAGCTCAGTTTTGTCGTGCCGTAGAGGGAACGGTGACCGGTGAGGTCGAAGTCTTCGGCGATGCCATATTCTGACCATCCGGGCCCTGCGGCACCTGTCGGCAGGGCGAGCCGGTTGCATTTCGTTTCGAGTGGAAGCGCGCGCAATGGGTCGATCGGGTAGACGCGGCTGGTAGAGAGAAACACGAAGGTCGCATCGTGTGTCCTCGCGGCCTCCAGGCAGTTCAGTGTGCCACGAAGATTTGTGTCGATCAGATAGGCCGGGTTTCCGCCGTATCCGGCCTGGACCGAGGGCTCTGCGGAGCACTCGATCAGCAGGTCCATGGGGCCAAGAGCTGCGATGTCGCTCGGGTCGCGGATATCGGCATGCTCGAACCGGACACCTGCCTCGCGCAGCCGCAGCAGGTTCAGCTCGCTGCCGCGGCGTTTCAGATTATCGGCGGCAATCACCTCGGCGCCTGGATTGTCGCGTTTGAAGGCAAGAGAGAGGTTGGATCCGACGAAGCCGGCCCCTCCGGTTACGAGAATGCGCATGTGTCTGACGTAAGGTCCAAAGCCTGTCCTGATCCGGCTTAACGCAGCCCCGGGCGCGGGGCAAATGCAAATCGGAACAATTCATTCTCAGAATGCAATTGTATCCCACGATACGGAAATCTAAGATGCCGGAAATCGGCGATCCAACGGACCGGTGCAGGAAAATAAATTGTATACAAAAGATACAGGGAAGATACCGAGTTCATGAACGCAATTCCGAAGCGATCAGATTCCGAGCGATCTGGCCAAATCCAGTCTGTAGCACGCGCCATTAGTGTATTGAATGCGCTGGCTGCCGACGAGGACGGCATGACCCTTACCCAGATTGCTCATACCGTTACATTGCCGCCGTCGACAGTGCACCGGCTGCTGACGACCTTGCAGCAGGAACGCTATGTCAGGTTCGACACCGAGCGCGGCGCCTGGCAGATCGGTGTTCAATGCTTCGCCGTCGGTAACGCCTTCCTGCGCACGCGGGATCTGGTGGCGATTACCCGGCCCTATATGCGGCGCCTGATGGAAGAAAGCGGGGAGACGGTAAATCTGGCTGTCCGTGACAATGACGAAATGGTCTATCTGGCCCAGGTTGAATGCCGCGAGATGATGCGGGCATTTGCCAAGCCGGGAGCGCGGGTTCCCATTGCAGGCTCCGCCGTGGGCAAGACCCTGCTGGCACGGATGAAAACGGAAGACGTGTCCAAGCTGCTCACGCGGGTCGGATCGGAGCACAAGACCCGCCGCACCATCGATGCCTTGCCGCGGATGGAGCAGGAGTTGGCGAGGGTCCGCGAGGTCGAGTACGCCATCGATAACGAGGAGCATTCGGTAGGGCTGCGCTGTGTCGCCTCAGCCGTCTTCGGTCACCATAGCGAGCCGCTTGCCGCCATCTCCATTTCCGGCCCGACAGCGCGGATCACGGATGAGCGGATCGACAAGCTCGGCAAGATCGTCTGTTCGGTTGCCCGGGAAGCGACGGCGGCGCTTGGCGGGATCTGGCCGCCGACGAGTGCCTGACCGTCCCGTAGCGTTGCCTCAGTCGTAATCTTCGGCGAAGAACTGTTGATCCATCGAGAGTGCCGGCTGCGCGCAGCCGGCACTGCCGACCACCTTCGCTGGAACGCCTGCGACCGTGGTGTTCTTGTCGACGCTCTTGAGTACGACAGAGCCTGCGCCGACGCGGGAGCATTCCCCGACTTCGATATTGCCGAGCACGGTCGCCCCGGCGCCGATCATTGTGCCGCGCCGAATCTTCGGATGCCGGTCGCCTGTTTCCTTGCCGGTGCCGCCCAGCGTCACGCCATGCAGCAGGGAGACGCCATCCTCGACAACGGCGGTCTCGCCGATCACCACACCGGTGCCATGGTCGACCATGATGCCTTTGCCGATACGCGCGGCCGGGTGGATGTCGACACCGAAAACACTGTTGATACGGCTCTGGAAATACTTCGCGAGGAAGGTCCGGTCATGGCCCCACAGCCAATGGCCGATCCGGTAGGCCTGCAGGGCATGGAAGCCCTTGAAATAGAGGAACGGCTCAAGATAGCTGGTGCAGGCCGGATCGCGGTCATAGGTGGCGGAAAGATCCGCGCGGGCTGATTCACCAATAGAGGCGTCGGAGAGCATTGCGTTGTGCACGACCTGATAGACGGAGAGATCGCTCATCTCCGTGCCGCCGAGTTTCTGTGAAATCAGATAGGCCAGCGCGTCCTCGAAGGTGCGCTGGTCCATAACGCTGGCATGCATCCAGCTCGCCAGAGCGGATTCCTGTTCCGCCCATTGAGCCGCATCGGTGAGCATAGAGCTCCAGACCGGGTCGACGACTGCCTTCGGCTTCGGATTGGCGTCTACCATTCTGTTCTCCCCGCCGTCTTGCCGGCGTCCGTGGCAACCGCCGCCCATCGGGGCGGCGGTGTTGTTCAGGATAGGTAGGTATCCCAAATGCGGAAGCAATATCCAGTCTAACGCAAGGATATCATGCCAAAACCGCAAGATAGAGGGAAAACCCATAAGCCGCGGCCAAAGAGCCGACCAGCCCAAGTGCCAGATACCAGGTGAAGACACCGCCGCGCACCAGGGCAAACACGGCCATCGAGGCCGGGATGCTGGTGATGCCGCCGGCGATCATGAAACCGAGACCGGCTGCGGGAGTCATGCCGAGATCCATCAGGCCGCCGACCAGCGGAATGGCCGCGTAGCCGTTGAGATAGCTGGGCACGCCGACAAGGATCGCAGCCGGAATGGTCCACCATTCGTCGCCGCCGAGATAGGTTGCCACCTGTTCCGCCGGAACATAGGCCACCATCAGGCTTTCCAGGGTGAAGGCAAGGGTCAGCCATTTCAGCAGGAAAAACCCGGACCGCCTGGCTTCACCGGTGAAGGCCTCCCGGCGCTCCTGGTCTTTCCAGAAACCCCAGACGATTTTGTCTGTCTTCAGAGCGTTGGAGCTACCGCAGCCGCAGGATTTTGCGAGATCGGGGCGCAAGGCGTCTTTGAAAGCACCACCCTTGACCAGCAGGTGCGTGCCAAAGCCGGCAATTGCACCAATGCTGAAGGCGGCGGCAAGTTTCGCGAAAGTGAACTCCAAGCCCACCACCGGTGTCATCAGAATGAACATTTCCGGGTCCATCAGCGGTGATGCAAGCCAGAAGGCCATCACAGGCGCCAGGGGGACTCCGGCGACCAGCAGGCCTGCGATGATCGGCACGACCCCGCAGGAGCAGAAGGGCGATAGAGAGCCGAAAAGGGCAGCCAGCAGGATGGCCTGTGTGGCATTCCCGGAGAAGGCGCGTCCGATCTGATGGTCAAGCCCGCTCGCCCGGGCGAATGCCGCAACAACGACGGAAAGGATTATGAAGGGGCCGACATGCAGAAGAGCATCTAGTGTGAAGACCGCACTTTCCCCGACCTGCTGGGGGACGAGGAGAGCGAGGGCGACAAAGATAAGGGCGGTTGCGATCCAGACCCGGTCGATCCGGCCGAAGCGAAGCGAGAGGGTGCGCGTCAGGTCTGCTGTGGTCATAATTTTATCCGATCCTTCCGGAATCATCGAACTATTTGATCAAAAAAACTCACGCGTCCTGCGTCTCGTCTGTCTGCACAACGTCCAGGCCGCTGCAGCACTCGGCGCAGAGATAGGCAACCAGGGCATCGGCCAGCTCGAAATTCGCCGTGCAGCGAAGCACCCGGCCTTCTCGCTCCTGCCGTGCCAGACCGGCCCAGACGAGATGCGAGATATGATGGGAGAGCGTGGATTTCGGGATATTCAGATGCCTTTGAATATCGCCGACCGTGACTCCCTCCGGCCCCGCCTTGATAAGCAGGCGAAAGGCTTCGAGGCGATGCGGGTTGCCCAGTTCAGACAGGCATTTCGAGGCGGTTTCTATGTCCATGATCTGAAGGTAGGCATGGAAAACGGATCAGTCAACGATAATTCTAGATTTATCGAACTATCGTGATTTTACACTGTCATAGAGCTTTCATGGAGCGCTGCCTTGTCCGCGCCCGATTGCGGGCCGACAATACAATTGTCAATTCGCTGATTTTATCTGGGGGTTTCCATGGCGCGACCGCGTTTTTTGTTTGTCCTTTTCGACGGTCTGCGTCGCGATATGGTGCGGCCGGATACCGCCCCGAATATTCATGGTTTTCGCCAGTCCTGGACTGACTTCCCGAACAGCGCCTCGGTCTTCCCGGTGGAAACACGGGTCCAGGTCTCCAGCTTCGTGACGGGCGCTTTTCCTGGGCCTGCGGCGCAGCACCCGGTGGGTGACGGGCCACGGCCGGGACACGGTATCATGGGCAATACTTTCTATGACCCCGCGCTCGGTTTCGATGGCCCGATGGACACGTCCGACGATGTCAAGATGGCCGAGGCGGCACGCCGTTATGGCCGGCTGCAGGGGGCCCGCAACGTAGGCGAGATCCTGCATGAGGCCGGGCTCAAATACGCGGTCGTGACCACGGGCAAGATCGGCAATGCCCGGTTGCTCAATCTTAATGCGGCGGAGCATGGCCAGCCGGTCTTTTCCATCTGGGGCGCCGATATCTCCAGCCCCGCCGCCGACTTTGATGGTGTGATCGAACGGCACGGTCCGGTGCCCCAGCAGCAGTTCCCGAATGTTGCCGTACAGGATTATGCAGCGACCGTGCTGCTCGAGGAATTCATCCCAAAGCATGACGCGGACGTCCAGGTGATCTGGTTCAACGAGCCCGACCTGAGCTTTCACTACAAGGAAATCGGCTCACCGGAATCCCTGGCCGCAATCAAGGCGGTCGACGATGCGTTCCGGCGCATTCTCGACTGGTGGGAGGCGAAAGGTCGGGGAGACGGTTGGCAGATTATTGCCGCGTCCGACCATGGCCAGATCACGGCAACAGAGCAGATTAACGTTGCCGAGGAACTCACCAAAGCCGGTTTCCGGGTCGGCAAGGTGATTGGGTCCGACGTGGACGTTGTGGTGAAGCGCAGCTACGCAGGAGGCATCAGTATCAGGGACCGCGATCCGGCAATGACCGAGAAAGTGTTCCACTGGCTTATCGAGCAGGAATGGTGCGGACTGGTGTTCAGCCGCGCTGAATTGCAGGGTGCATTGCCGATGAGTGCGATCAATGTCTCGAACGAACGTGCACCGGACCTCTATATGGTTCTGCGCACCTCGGATGGCGCGAATGCGTTCGGCTATCCCGGGCTCTGCTATGTCGATAACGGAGACATTCCGCCGGGCGGGGGGATGCATGGCGGGCTGCATCAGCATGAGATCAACAATCTGCTGACCGCCGGTGGCGACCTGTTCCGGCAGGATCACATCGTGGAGACGCCGACCGGCCTGGTCGACGTCCTGCCGACGATGCTGGCCGCACTTGACGTCGAGGCACCGGAAAGCACCACTGGACGCGTGCTGGCCGAAGCCTTCCGGATTGAGACCCGACCACCGTTCTGGAAGGAAATGCTGATCCGGGCGGAGCGGGGCGACTATGCGCAGGAACTCCGCATTGCCCAGATCGAAGGCGTTCCGAACCATTATCTGCGAGGCGGCCGGCGCACCGCCTGAATTCAGGCGGTGGAGGGGCGCTGCCTGATGGCCCGACGCATCAGCAGCTCGAACCGCAGGATCAGGGCGAAGCAGGCGGCGGTCAGGCCGACCGCCAGTCCCATCCAGACCCCGGCGCCTTGCAGCCCGTAAGTGAAGGCGAGGTAGGCGCCGGCCGAAAATCCGAGCACCCAATACCCGAGGAATGCCAGGATTGCCGGGATCGTGGTGTCTTTCAGGCCGCGCAGATTACCCGCGCCCACGGCCTGCCCGGCATCGACGAGCTGGAAGACCGCCGCAATTCTGATGAACTCGACCGCCAGGGCAATCGGGATCGCGTTCTCCGGATCTTCCTGCCTGAGATAGAGCCCAACCAAAGGTTCGGTTGCGAGCCAGAAGGTCAGCGCGGTCAGAGCTGCGATACCGATACCGACGAAGGTCGATACCCGGCCAGCCAGAAGCGCATCTGTAAGGCGGTCCCGGCCCATTGCAAGGCCGACGCGAATGGTGGCTGCTTGGCTGACGCCAAGCGGGATCATGAAGGCGACCGAGGTGCACTGGATGGCCACGGCATGAGCGGCGAGCTGGTCCGGCCCGAAGAGGCCGACCATGAAGGCGCTTGCAGCGAACAGGCCGGCTTCCGCAAGCACGGTCAGGCCGATCGGAATGCCGATCTTCATGATTTCCAGATAACGGACCCAGTCAGGCCGCCAGAACCTGCCAAACAGATTATAGCGGCGGAACTTCCGGTCGGTCACGACGAACAAGGTTTGCGCCAGTAGCATGAAACACTGGACGAGCAGGGTGGCCAGCGCTGCGCCCTCCAGACCGAGAGCCGGAGCGCCGAAATTCCCGAATATCAGCGCATAGTCCGCCACCGCATTCACGCCGATGGCGAGAAGAAGAATGATCAATGAGGAGCGTGGCCGGGAATGGGCGGTGACCAGGTTGCGCAGCACGGTGAAGCACATCAGCGGCAGCAGTCCCCACATTGCCAGGCGGACATATCCGGCGGCAGAGGCTGCAAGCCATGGATCCTGCCCCATCAGCAACATCAGGGCCTCGCCATTCCAGAGAAAGACCAGGCAGGGGAGGCAAAGCGAGATTGCGACCCAGAAACCCTGCCGCAAGGTGCGGCGCACGCCACGAAGCCGGATGGCGCCGATTTCTTGGCTGAACATGGCCGCGGTCGCGGCCAGCAATCCAATACCGAAGAAGGTCAGCGGGAAGATCAGCGATGTGGCGAGTGTTGCCGCCGCCAGCTCGTCCGGACCCAGCCAGCCGATCATGATGACGTCGACCGTGGTCAGGGCAATTGTGGCGAGCTGGGTCAGGACCAGAGGCCAGGAAAGCCTGAAGGTGGCTGCCAGTTCGCGGCGCCAGGTCATGGGGGCAGATCGGGAGTGAGGAACGGACATGAAAACAACTCAGGCTCAAAAGGAATAGACAATGGATGACGGCGCGGGCCGGTGGGCCAGCTACGCGGTCATTCGTTCCGTAAGAGCCTGCAGGTTCGTTTCCATAGGCTGTCTTTAGACCTCATGAGCGGAGGGGTCAAGGCGAACCCCTCAGGGCTCGCCAAGCGCCACTATCTGTTGAGAAAATTCAGACGCAATCCGGCCCGCGGCCAATCCACCGCAGCCAGTTGTCCGGCCCATGAGAGCGTCATGTAGGCGGTTTTCAGATCGGGTCCGCCAAAACAGACGTTGGTTGTATATGGGTCGCCCGTTTCAAAAAACTCGACCATCCCTCCATTCGGGCTGGCGACGGTGATGCCGCCGGTCATCAGGGTGGCGACACAGATATTGCCGTTCTCCTCAAGCGCGAGTGAGTCGAAGCGCCGCCAGCCGGCTTCGGCACTGACAAGGGAGCCGCCATTGAGTGATGGCGGAAAGTCGACCTTGGACACTTCGCCCTCACCGGTGATCGGGTAGGACCAGAGCCGGCCCGTTTCCGTCTCCGCGACATACAGGGTCTTCTCGTCGGGGCTAAGACCGATCCCGTTCGGCGTCAGGAAAGGCTGGATAACTTCCTTGATCATGCTGCCGTCGGATTTTGCGTAATAGACGGCGCCGCGGTCCGTCTCCCGCTCCCGAACCTTGCCGAGATCGGTGAACCAGAATCCGCCATTGCGGTCGAAAACGATATCGTTCGGGCCTTTCAATTGCCGTCCGTTGCAACTGTCGTAAAGTCGTTCGACCTTGCCGGTTTTGAGGTCGATCCGCTCGATCCTGCCGGTTTTGTAATCGGCAGACTGTCCGATCGACCGCATGTTGCCGGAACGCGGGCCGCGCTCGAATGCGAAGCCGCCGTTGTTGCAGACATAGCAGTGCCCATCCGGCCCGATGGCGGCGCCGTTCGGACCATCACCGGGTTCGGCCACGATCTCCTTCTTCCCATCCGGAAAGACGCGGGTCAGCGTGCCGCGTCCGATCTCGACAAGGATGACGGAGCCGTCGGGCATGGCGATCGGGCCTTCGGGAAACATGAGCCCGTCGGTGATGATCCTGATTTTTGACACTTGTACTTCCTTCCCCAACATTTGTTATGGTTTTTGGGAAAGTATCGGCCAGCGACGGCGGACCGTGCAATCGAGCAAATTCTATTCTTCCGATAGGAACCACAACATGACGCTGGAAACTGCGCTCGCCTTCGCGCTCGGCATGGTCATCCTGATGCTGACGCCAGGGCCGTCCATGCTGACGACCATCGCCAAGTCTCTCGCCACCGGGTTCTGGACCGGTTTTCAGTACAATATCGGCGTCTGCATAGGCGATCTGATCTTCCTGATGCTGGCCATATTCGGGCTGCAGATCATTGCCGAATTGCTTGGTGAGATATTCATTGCGGTGAAGTTCGTCGGGGCGGCTTATCTGCTCTGGCTTGGCACCAAACTGTGGCTCGCCAAGCCGGAACCTCTGGACGCCCGACCGCAGGCATCGAAAGGCCTGTTCCGGGAGATCATGGCCGGTGTCCTGATCACTCTCGGCAATCCGAAAGTCATCCTGTTCTACGGGGCTTTGCTGCCCACCTTCGTCGATCTTGAAACGCTGACGGCGCCTGATATCACCATTCTTGCCGTGATCGTTGTCGCTGCAATTCTGGTGGTGAACAATTTCTACGGATTGATGGCCGCCAGGGCTCGGAAGGTCTTCCGGTCAGGCCGGGCCGTGAAGGTGCTGAACAGAAGCGCTGGAAGCGCGATGATTGGCGCTGGGGTTTACATCGCCACCCGTTGAGGGATCGATCTCCGGAGTTTCCGTTACCCGAGACGGCGGCAGGAGAAGCGAAACGGCCGAGCCACCGGTCGACGGGTTGGTGATTTCAAGCGTGCCGCCGTGCATTTCAGCCAGCATCTTGCAGATTGGCAGGCTGAGCCCTGTGCCATGGAAGCGGCGTTCGTCAATCTCGCTGGAGACAGCAAGGGGAATGAGCAGCCGCTCTATTTCCGCCTCGGGAATCGGCTTGCCGGTATCGTGCACGGTGAAGGATGCCGTGCCGCCAGGGGAAACGACGAAGGTAAGCTCTACCTTCCCGTCGTCGGGCGTGTGACGCAGCGCGTTTTCCAGTAGTTTTCCGAGCAGCGTGCCGATAAGTTCCGCATCGACATTCAGGGCATAGCCGGGTGTCGGACGGTTGACGGTCAGGCGCACGCCCTTGTTGCGCGACAGGGAAGAGGCAGTGTTTTCCGCACGCCGCAACAGCATCTCGACTTTCACCGGGGCGAAGACAGGCTCGACTTCACCACCTTCAAGCCGTGTAAGATCCAGAACATTCTCGATCAGGTACAGCAGGTGCCGCGCCGCCTGATTGATGTTGCCGGCATAACTGAGATACCGGTGGATTGTGTCTGGTCCGAACCGCTGGCTGCTGACGATCTCGGAAAACCCGACGATTGAGTTCAGCGGTGTCCGGAGTTCGTCGATCACGCGGCCGACGAAATCGGATTTGGACTGGTGCGCACGTTCGGCTTTCACACGCAAACGGGTCAGATCGCTTTCCGTCTTCGTTTGACGCAGCTGCAGGGCGTTATAGGCGGACACGACCTGGCCGATCTGGTCCTCGCTGTCCCAGTCGATCGGGATGCGCGCACCGCTTTCGCGCTGGATGCGGATAGCCGTCAGCATCTTGTCCAGCGGCTGGCTCACCGTTGTTCGCAAGACCAGGTGGGCGGCGACCGAGGCTGCAGCGAGCAAGGCAATGCCGAGCAGAGCGATGCAAAACAGAGTGTATGTCAGCCGCTCCACGGCGGGCTCTTTGCTCATGCTGATGACGAGCGTGCCGACCCTTTTGAAACTGTTGTCACCCATGTAATTGATGGCAACTGCGCGGGTGAGCGGGGCGTTTGCATCAGGCACGTTGCCATATTTGTTGAGCGCGGCGCCGTTATTGTCGAGTACCGCAATCGTGGCGACATCCCGATCGGCAATGGTCTGTGCGACAAGGAGTCCGATGCGGTCATTCCTGCTTTCCGCCACGGCTTCGCCCATCAGCAGGGACTGCCGGGAGACCAGCGTGTCGAGCTTGGATTCGAGACTGCTGATTGCTTCCCGGTAAGCGATTGTGCCGTATATAGAAATAAGGATCGTGAAAATCACCAGAATGATCGGCACAAAGCGCATCAGATAGCGCGTGCTGATGGATGTCAGGCGAACGGGATGCACGGTCCAGTCGGGATGTGAGTGTGGATTACTCATTGAGAGCCGCGGCCGGGATCGGCTTTATGACGGGCCAGGTACGGTCGGCGATTGCGATGTTCTTGTTGAGCTCGGCTTTCCACAGAGTCTGCGTGGCCCTGTCCAGCTGCAGGTAGAGCTTGCCTTCGACAATCACGAACACTTCCGGGTCTCCGTCGAATTTCTGGCCAACGGCAACGCCATAAGCGCAAAAGCCGCCATAGTGAGGCTCATAGAGCCTCGGCTCCCTGAGAAACTTGTCCCGGTTATTCTCATTGGCGAAGTAGTAGGTGGCACCGCCGTGCTCAGCGCTAATACTGGATTTTCCCCGCTCCGCCCGGTTGTCGGAGAAATAGGACACGGGGTCGTAGCCGCGAAGCGCAAGGCCATTGCTGTCCAGATTGAGGTCTGGAGAGGCACCAAATGCCTGTGCGCAACAGAAAAGGGCTGCGAAAACAAATGCAGCTATAAACGGCGCAACCCCGTTGATTCGACGGGTTTTACTCTGGCTTCGGTACATCGTTGGTACTCGCGAATTATTGTCAGAATCACTATCCGGGAATTTCGTTACCAATTCCTAAACGCCCGTTCCATCTCCGGATTCCGGAACAGGATTGGTTCCGACACGATAGCTGGTTTGCACCGCCGAATTCGCTAGGATGCCGTCAAAATGCTAATTGGTCGTAAATGACCCTCAAAAGGAGCAAAAAAATGGCAAGGCCGACACGGGTGGAAATTACTGAGGTCGGGCCGCGGGACGGCCTTCAGGCAGAGCCGAAATTAGTTCCGACGGAACTGAAGATCAAACTGATCAACGATCTGGTCGATGCAGGCGTCAAGCGCATGGAGTTTTCCTCCTTCGTCTCGCCGCGCGCCGTGCCGCAGCTGGCGGACGTTCTTGAGGTTTTGAACGGCGTCGACCGGTCCAAGGGCGCAGTGCTTGCAGCCCTGGTGCCGAACGTGAAGGGCGCGATCCGCGCCGCCGAAGCCGGTGTCGACGAGATGATCGTCTTTGTCTCCGCCTCCGAGAGCCACAACAAGAAGAACGTCAACCGCACCGTCGATGAGTCACTGGCCGGCTTCGCCCAGGTGGCCAAGATCGCCGAGGAAGCAAAGATCCCGGTTTCGGCCGCGATTGCCACGTCTTTCGGCTGCCCGTTCGAGGGGAACGTTCCAGCCGAGCGGCTCGGCTATATCGCCAAGCATTTTGTCGATTTCGGCTTCCAGGGCGTTGCGCTCGGGGATACCACGGGCATGGCGACGCCGCCGCTGGTGACCCGGAATGTGCGCTACCTGAAAGAGCATGTGCCGAGCCTGCCGATCCATCTGCATTTTCACAACACGCGCGGTATCGGCCTCGTGAATGTGGTGGCCGGCCTCGATGAAGGTGTCACGCATTTCGACAGCTCGTTCGGCGGCGCTGGCGGTTGCCCGTTCGCCCCTAAGGCGACCGGAAACATCTGTACCGAGGATCTTGTTTACCTGATGCATGAAATGGGCATCGAGACGGGTATCGATCTTGGCAAATTGATGAAGATTGCCAGCGTTGTAGAAGAAGCCCTCGGGCATCCGCTGCCGGGGCAGGTGATGAAAGCCGGGCCGCGGCTCGACTTGCATTCCATGGGGGACGTTCAGACGGCTGTGGGCTGATCTCATGCCGCTTTCTGACATTAAGGTTATCGACCTCACGCGGATTCTCGCCGGGCCGTTCTGCACCCAGTTGCTGGCCGATATGGGTGCGGACGTCATCAAGATCGAGTCGCCTGCAGGTGACCCGGTGCGTGAGCAGGGCGTGACCCGCGACGGCATGAGCTGGTATTTCGCCCAGTTCAACCGGAACAAAAAATCGGTAGTCCTCGATCTTTATACGGACGAGGGGAAACAGACCCTCGCCCGGCTGATCGAGGATGCGGACGTGCTGGTTGAAAACTACCGGCCGGGCGTTCTGGACAAGATGGGGTTCGATCAGGCGCGTCTCGATGCGCTGAACCCCGATCTGGTCGTCACCAGCGTCAATGGCTACGGCTCCACTGGACCCTATGTCGACCGGCCGTCCTTCGATTTCATTGCCCAGGCCATGAGTGGCTTCATGAGCGTGAACGGCGCGGATGGCGGCGATCCGATGCGGGCGGCACCGCCGATGAGCGATTTGATTGCCGGGCTTTATGCCGCGTTCGGTACGCTTGCCGCGCTACATGCCCGCAAGCGGATCGGCAAGGGGCAGCGGGTGGAATCTTCCCTTACCGGCGGCCTGATCAGTATGTTGGGCTATCTCTCGGCGGAATATTTCGCCACCGGGGAGGTGCCAAAGCGGACCGGTAACGACCATCCGATCGTTGCACCCTACGGTCTGTTCACCGCGTCCGATGGCATGGTTGCCGTCGCACCTTCGAACGATGCCTTTGTGGTTCGCTTCCTCGAATGTATCGGGCTCGGGCATCTGCTGGAGCAATCGGATTACGCGACGAACGAGCGCCGGGTGCGGAACCGGCCGTCCCTGAACGAGCATATCAACGCGCGGATGGCGGAACAGCCGGTGGATCACTGGATCGAGGCGATCAACAAGGCCGGCTGTCCGTGCGGCCGGGTGATGGATCTGCAGGAAGTGTTCAGCGACCCGCAGGTGCTTGCGCAGGATCTGGTTCTGGATGTGGCACAACCCGACGGTACGACCATTCGCATGACCGGGTTCCCGGTTAAACTCTCGGACACACCGGCACGGTTGCGCCATCCGGTCCCGTCCCTTGGTGGCGATACGGATCAGGTGCTGGCGGCGCTAACACCATCTGTCAAGAAAACAGGATAAAGCGGCATGAGCGATCGGAAGGGGCTGTTCAATACATCGGCCTATGGCGGGCCGGGCTGGTCCGGGCGTGAACGCACCCATCGTGAAGAGATCGGCGATCTCTGGGCGCCGTCGGGTATCGATACCGAATGGGCGCCGCTGAAGAGCGTGATCATGCACCGTCCGGGTGCCGAGCTGGATATCTCCCACAACGATCCCGATGCCGTGCAGATGCTGGCGCCGGTTGATCTGGTTCTTGCCCGTACCCAGCATGATGCGATTGCTGAAGCTTACCGCGCGAACGGCGTCGAGGTTCATTATGTCGACCCGCCCGCGACGCCCTCTCCGAACCAGATGTTCTGTGCCGATCTGTTCGTGATGACGCCGGAAGGTGCCATCCTGGCCCGCCCTGCCTCGACTGTCCGGGCTGGCGAAGAGCGGCTGATCGCGCGCAGGCTGGCTGATATCGGCGTGCCGATCCAGAGCACCCTGCGCGGCAATGCCCTGTTCGAGGGCGCGGATGCGATGTGGCTTGACCCGGAAACGGTCATGGTCGGCATGGGGCAACGGACCAATGCCGAGGCTGTGGCACAGATTGATGACGTGCTGACCGGTATGGGCGCGGAGGTAATCCCCGTCGACATGCCTTTCGGGTGCATGCACTTCATGGGACTGCTCCGGATTATCGATAAGGATCTCGCCGTCTGCTGGTGGCGCCGCACGCCGCACGCCACGGTGCGGGCGCTGGAGGAGCGCGGTTACGAGATCATCTGGTTGCCGGAAGGACCGGACCTTGAACTGAACCGGGCGATGAACATCGTCACCCTGGCGCCGCGCAAGGTCCTGATGTGTGCCGGATATGATTCCGTTCAGAAAGTCTATGAGGATGCCGGGGTCGAATGCGTGACCGTGGATTGCTCGGAGCTGGTGAAAGCCGCTGGCGCCATGGGCTGCCTTACGGGTGTGGTGCACCGGGAATCTGTCAGCTGATCAGCCGCTAAGCAATGGTCGGTTGCTCAGAAGTCGGTGACGCGACCTTTATGTTCCCAATCGCCATAGCGGGTCGGCTCGGGTCCGTCATAGCCGCCGATCTCGTCTTGATCGGGTGTGCCTTTCGTCTCCGGCTTCAATTGCGGCGGTGTGACGAAGGCTTCGGAAGCGACCGGTTTCGGCGCGGGTTTCATACCGCTGACGGTGACTTGCGTGAAGGTGCGTTTGGTATCGCTCATAAAACCATATATGCCCTTGATTGGCGCTGTGCCAAGTCTTGATCCGATTTTCCAGATGCCCACTTAATAATCGTTCCGGCCATGATGCCGGATAATGGAAACCTTCAAGAGGGTTGGATGGGCTACGCTCGTACTGCTTTGCTTCTGGCCGGAATGACGGCGCTGTTTCTCGGCGTCGGCTACATGCTTGGCGGCGAGGCGGGAATGATGATCGCGCTGGTCTTTGCCGCCGGCATGAATCTCTTCACCTACTGGAACGCCGACAAGATGGTGCTCGGCATGTATGGCGCGCGGGAGATCAGCCGCGCCGACCTGCCATGGTTCCACGACATGATCCAGCAGCTGGCGCACCGGGCGGAATTGCCGATGCCGAAGGTCTATCTGATCGAACAGGATCAGCCGAACGCCTTCGCCACCGGGCGGAACCCTGAAAATGCGGCGGTTGCGGCGACGCGCGGCCTGCTTGAGCGGATGAGCCGCGAAGAGGTCGCCGGGGTGATGGCGCACGAACTGGCCCATGTGAAGAACCATGACACACTGATCATGACCATCACCGCGACCATCGCCGGTGCCATATCCATGCTGGCAAATTTCGCGCTGTTCTTCGGCGGTAACCGGAACAATCCGCTCGGGCTGATCGGCACGCTGGCGATGATGTTCCTGGCGCCGGTGGCGGCCATGCTGGTGCAGATGGCGATCAGCCGTTCGCGTGAATACGAAGCTGACCGGCTCGGTGCCGAAATCTGTGGCCGTCCGCTTTGGCTAGCCTCGGCTCTGGGCAAGTTGGAGAAAGGCGCGGCCGCGATTGACAATCACGCCGCCGAGCGCAATCCGGCGACCGCTCATATGTTCATCATCAATCCATTGCATGCCCACGCGGTGGACAGCCTGTTCTCCACCCATCCGAACACGCAGAACCGGATCGCCGCCCTGCAGAGGATGGCGAATACAGAAAGAGGGCCGTGGGGCTGACCGCCTGGTCTGGTTAATCCGTTTCGGTAGCGCTTTCCGTTACGTGACCGGATAATTCGTTCAGAAGACGCATGACGTCTTTGGACGCCTCACCGGCATCCCAGACCAGTCTGATGGCGCCGTCCATGTCGCCCGTCATGAAGGTCTCGGCTGCGGCGATCCCCGCGCGATGGACTTCCTTGTGTGGCTCGATAAGGGCCGCCCATGCTGGATGGCGAGTGAGCTTCGGATCAGTCTGCGCGTCATACCATTTCCCCAACCGGCAACTATGATGATCCGCCAGTTCATCGGGTTTGAGGAATGCCCTGCCGGCAAGCATCTGGGCGAGACGGCGCATCCAGATCATATGGTCCGACTTCGCCGCATGGATCGTCGCGTTCGGGGCTCCGTCCTGCACGAATGCGTCGATGCTGGTCGAGATAATCGGCGCGGTCTGTTCGAGCGACGTGATAGCGCCGTCGATCAGCGACACGTTTTCCGCACTCATCCGGGCGATGACGCCAACACCGCCTGCGATTTCCTCGGTCGCGGATTGTTGTTCGATGAGAATCCCGGAAATCTCCTCCATGCGGTCTGTAACGGAGGTAATGCCGACGGCGAGGCGATCCATTTCCGAGCCTGCTGTTTCGATGGATTGTCGACCGGTATCGACCGTTTCGGCGCCAGATTTCATGACGGTGACAATCGTGTCCATCTCCGACCGAAGTTCTGTGATACGTGAGCGGATATCGTCCGTGGCTTCGGCCGTCTGGTTGGCGAGGGTCTTGACCTCGCCCGCGACGACAGCAAATCCCTTTCCGGCTTCTCCGGCCCGGGCGGCTTCGATCGTGGCGTTCAGGGCAAGCAGGTTGGTCTGTTTGGCGATCGCCTCAATCGTGGAGACAATCTCTCCGATCCGGTTCGAGGCTTCGGCCAGCGCTCCAACCTTGTCCACGGCGGAATGCACGACCTCGAAGACCGCACCCATGGCGGAAACCGCGCTGGCGGCGGCCTGTTTACCGGTATCGGAGACCGCAACGGCTTCCTGTGCTTCCGCTGCCGCGGATTCGGAGGTCGCGGTGATACTGCTCACGGTAGCCGAAAGCTCCTCGACCGCGGAGGCGATGGACTGGGTGCGGGAGTCGACTTCCCTGACGGAGCGGGTCATCTCGGCAACCTGACGCACGCTGTCATTTGCGGTCATCGACATCTCCACCCACCGCTTGAGCTGGCCTTCAGCATCTTGCGAGTGGTTTTGGAAAGAGGCGAAGACTTCAGCCGTTCGATCGCCAAAATAGGGCTCAAGCAGATCCGCGCGACGGGCCAGCAGCGCATCGATAAAGGAGTCCGGCAAAAGTACGATGTCGTCCAGTGCGATGGTCTCGGTCAAAGCCTTTTCCTTCCCGCATTTCGGAGCCTTCCCCCATCATCGCCAGTCTTGGTTAAGAAATACCAAACGTATCCGCGCTTAATCTGGCAGTGATGCTTCGGTGAACGCGCAGGCGGTCTCTTCGAGGCTGCATGGCGGCTCTGCGGTGAAAATGCTGGTCAGAAATCGGGCTCTGGGGTAAGCGACGGGCATGGAAAAAGAGCGAAAACAGGACGTCTCCGCAGCCCGGAGCGTCGCCTTCGATATTCTCCGCGCGGTGCTGACCAAGGGCACTCCGCTGGACGATGCGTTGGCCGTACATGACGGCCTCAACCTGCTGCCGCGCCGGGATCGGGGATTCACCCGCACCATCGTCGGTATGACATTGCGCCGGCTCGGCCAGATCGATGCGTTGATCGAAACCCTGATAGAGAAACCCCTGCCGCGTCAGGCGACGGTTGTGAATGACGTTCTCCGGCTTGCCGTGGCCGAGCTGTTATTCCTTGATGTCGCGCCGCATGCGGCAGTCGACAGCGCGGTGACGATGGTGGAAAGCCGGGGGCACCCGAAATTCAAGGGTCTCGTCAACGCCGTTTTGCGCCGGGTTTCCCGCGAGGGGGCGGAGCGCTTGAAAGAGTTTCCGGTCGAAATGAACTACCAGCCCTGGATGATCGAAAGCTGGCAGACTTCCTTCGGTGTCGAGGTCGCGCATGCGATTGCCGAATATTCCCTGACCCAGCCGCCGCTCGATATTTCCGTCAGAAGTAATCCGGAAGGATGGGCGGAAAAGCTGGAAGCCACATTGCTGCCTACGGGCACGCTCCGCCGAGAGTTCGACGGCGCGATCACCGGCCTGCCGGGGTTTGACGCAGGGGGCTGGTGG
Organism: Nisaea sp.; assembly: GCF_034670185.1. NCBI lineage: Bacteria > Pseudomonadati > Pseudomonadota > Alphaproteobacteria > Rhodospirillales > Thalassobaculaceae > Nisaea > Nisaea sp. The sequence goes on along the minus strand of NZ_JAXMNY010000001.1, from coordinate 1,937,231 downwards.
GTGCAGGACGCTGCCGCCGCGCTGCCGGCCAAGCTGCTTGGTGATGTCAAAGGCAAACGGGTTTTCGATCTCTGCGCCGCTCCGGGCGGCAAGACGCTGCAGCTCGCGTCTATGGGGGCGAATGTGCTGGCGGTTGATCGCTCATCGAAGCGGCTGAAGCGGCTGGAACGTAACCTGGAGCGCATGGGGCTCCGCGCGGGCGTCGCCGTCGCCGATATCACTGGCTGGACAGCACCGGACACGCCCGACGCCATCCTGCTCGATCCGCCCTGCACGGCCACCGGGACCATCCGCCGCCACCCGGATATCCTGCATGCGAAGGGCATCGGTGACCTCAACAAGCTGACGACCTTGCAGGCGAAGCTGTTGGCCAAGGCCGCCGGAATGCTGCGCCCGGGCGGACGCCTGGTTTACTGCACCTGCTCCCAGCAATCGGAAGAGGGTGAGGCACAGGTCGCCCGCGCACTGGCTGAGTTGCCGCTGGAACGCGATCCGGTGACGGCTGAAGAGCTGGGCGGGCTCGATAAGCTGCTGACCCCGGACGGTGACGTCCGTACCGGCCCGCATCTTTATCCGGAGTTGGGTGGCTTCGACGGATTTTTCATCGCACGGTTTAAGCGGGTATAAGCTGTTTCAGTGCCCATACTTGTCCCCCGTCAGGCAACCTGTTAGGTGAAAGCCATGCAGCAGAACACACGAATAGCACCCTCCATCCTGGCGGCGGATTTCGCCCGGCTCGGAGCGGAAATCGAAGCCATCGACAAGGCCGGCGCCGACTATATTCACGTCGACGTCATGGACGGCCATTTCGTTCCGAACATCTCTTTCGGCCCGGCTGTGACCAAGGCTGTGCGCGGCCGCACGGCGAAGACGTTTGACGTGCATCTGATGATTTCGCCTGTCGATCCCTTTATCGAAGCCTTTGTCGATGCCGGCGCGGATATTATTACCGTGCATCCGGAGGCGGGCGCGCATACCCACCGCACGCTGCAGCTGATCAAATCCTTCGGCAAGAAGGCCGGGATCTCGCTCAACCCCGGCACGCCGGTCGAGGTGGTGGACAATCTGATCGACCTTTGCGACCTGATCCTGATCATGTCGGTGAACCCAGGTTTCGGCGGGCAGAAGTTCATCGACAGCCAGTTGCGCAAGATCGAGGCTGTGCGGAAGAAAATCGACGCCACCGGCCGGACCATCGATCTCGAGGTCGATGGCGGGGTGACGATTGAGACGGCACCGGGCTGCATTGCCGCCGGTGCCGACGTGCTGGTTGCCGGGACCGCAGTCTTCAAGGGCGGTCCGGATGCTTATGCCGCGAATATAGCGGCCATTCGCGGTGACAGCTGAGTTTCTGCTGAGCCTTTGGGGGCGGGCATGCGGACTTTAAAGGAACTCTATTTCGCCTCGCCGGTTTATCGCTGGCGCCTTGCTGCGAAGCCGTTGCTTGGCTTCAAGGACCGGCTCTCGGACGATTTGCCGGGCGATACGTCGATCGCGCGTGCGATCCTCGACGGGCGCATGCCCTATGCGTTCGGCAGTTTCAAGCTTGAGAAAGATCCATGGAACGCAGAGCCGGGAGAGCCCGGCGCGCTGGAGCATTTGCACGGATTTTCCTGGCTGCGCGATCTTCGCGAACTTGGCGGTGAAGCTGCCCGGCTGCGGGCCCGCGATCTGGTGGATGGCTGGCTCGCCCGGTATGACGAATGGGATGCTCTGCTCTGGCGTCCTGACATTCTCGGCGCACGCCTGTCCTCCTGGATCGGCAATTACGACTTCTTCGGCGGCTCCGCCGATGATGAATTCCGCGCCGATTTCTTCCAGTCCATCGGCCGCCAATACAGGCATTTGGTCGGCGATATCGAGGCCTCGGCATCGGGTGCCCGGCGTTTGCTTGCGGCGAAAGGCATGTTCGCCGCGATGGCTGTGATTGGTGAAGGTCAGGGCAAGATATCCCAGGCCCTGCAATGGCTGCATCGCGAGCTCGACCGGCAGGTCGCAGCAGATGGCGGGCATGTCTCCCGCTCACCTGCCATGCAGGTTTCCGTACTCGCTGATCTGGTCGAAATCAGGAAAGCGCTGCGTTTGGCGGAACATGCTGACGAGGCATTGGACGAGCGCATCTCCATGATGACGGCGATGCTGCGCTTGCTGCGGCATGGCGATGGCGGGCTGGCCCTTTTCAATCATGCGACCGAAGGAGATGTCTGGTTCATCGACAGTCTGATCGCGCAGGCCGAAACCAAGCGGAAGTCGCTGGCCTCCGCTCCGGACAGCGGTTTTGAACGCCTTGTTGCCGGGCGTACTTGTCTGATCATGGACACGGGCAAGCCTTCGCCTGCCGATCACACCGCCCATGCGGGAATGCTCTCCTTCGAGCTCAGTGTTGGCAAGCAGCGGATGATCGTGAATTGCGGCGCGAGCCCGATGGATCCGAAATGGGACGGTGCGCTCCGTGCCACGGCGGCGCATTCGACACTGGTTGTGGATGATCGCAACGCAGCCGATATCGAGTCGGACGGCGTTACCGGCGCTCGACCGGCGAACGTGCGGGCTGGACGCTCGGAAAATGACGGGGACTTGTTGATCGAGGCGGAGCATGACGGCTATCTGCCGACCCATGGCTTGAAACATTTCCGCCGTGTCTATCTGTCCCATGCCGGGAACGATCTCAGGGTCGAGGACCGGCTGGTCTATACCGGCGATCCCGGTGATCTGCCGAAGGAAGCCTGCATTCGGCTGCATCTGCATCCGAAAGTCCGCGCCTCCATCATCCAGGGCGGATCTGCGGCATTGATCAGGCTCGGCAGCGGCTCTGGTTGGCGTTTGCGCTGCGACCGGGGGCTGGCATTGAATGAGAGCGTCTATTTTGGGCGGGGCGGTCAGTTCCAGCGTTGCGAGCAACTGGTGATCCGTGAGCCGCTGGATGATATCCGGGCGACCGGGGAGGTCGCTATCCGTTGGGCCCTTCAGCGCGAAGACAGCAAGACGGCGGGCTGACAATCGGCTGGCCCTTATGGCCGCCGGAAAGCTATAAGAGCGCCCATGCAACTGCTTACAGCCTTTATCCTTTTCGCCGTCCTGTTCACTGCCTCGCTATTGGGAACACGCGCGCTGATCACTTTGTTGACGCGCCGCGCCGTGATCGATGTTCCGAACGAGCGCAGCAGCCACGTCGTGCCGAAGCCGCGTGGTGGCGGGATTGCCGTTGTCACGGTGATGCTTGTCGGCTGGATCGGCTGTTTGGCGCTGCAGGGAAGCCTCGATGGTAAATCCCTGCTGCTTGCCGGACTGACAGTCGGCCTCGCCGTGCTGTCCTTCATCGACGACCTGAAAAGCCTGCCGGCCCGTCTCCGGTTGCTGGTGCAGGCGGTGGCCGTTGCTGCCGGGTTGCTGGTGACGGTCCCGGACACGGGGTTCACCGACGGGCTGGTGCCGGTCTGGGTCGAGCTTCCGATCGCGGGTTTCGCCTGGCTCTGGTTCGTCAATCTGTTCAACTTCATGGACGGCATCGACGGCATTACCGGGATCGAGACGATCAGCATTGGTGGCGGTCTGCTCGGATTGTCCGTGCTTGGCGGGATTGGCGCCTTTATTCAGCTTCCGGCGCTGGCAATGGTTGCGGCGATTGCCGGTTTTCTGGTCTGGAACTGGCAACCCTCGAAGATATTTATCGGCGATGTCGCCTCCATCCCACTCGGCTTCTTCGCCGGTTGGATGCTGCTTGAGACCGGCGCCGCTTCGGATGGGTCTTCAGGCTGGGCAGTGGTGTTGCTGCTGCCGGGCTATTATCTGTTCGATGCGACCTTCACGCTGGTCAAACGCGGGCTCCGGCGGGAAAATATCTTCGAGGCGCATCGTCAGCATTTTTATCAGCAGGCAACGCAGCGAGGCTTCAGTCATGCCGGTGCCTGTCTGGCCATTCTGGCGCTTAATATCATCCTGATTACCTTGGCCCTGTTCGTAGCACCGGCCTATCCGGTGTTCTCCGTGCTTGCAGGGCTGGTCGCGGTTATCTTGCTTTGCCTTCTCTTCCGCCGGGGCGGACGGAAGGTGGAGCAAGCGGTCTGAAACGGTGTGCGGCTCGGCAGGGGCAGACGCCCCGGCACAACTGGTTTATGGTCATTGGCGTTTCGGGCCCGTTGGGCGGGGAAGTTGAGAACGGTGACAATGTTCGGCTCTAGGCGCAGTTTCCTGACCTTCCTGCACGATGTCGGAATGGCGGCTCTATCCTTTCTGATTTCGCTGACCTTGCGGCTTGGCCAGGACATTCTGGTCTGGCCGCGTGAGGTGGTCGGGTTCGGGCTGGTCGCCTTTACCGGCGTTGCGGCCGTTGTGTTCTTTTCCATGCGCCTCGACCGGACAGTCTGGCGCTACGCCTCGATGAGCGACCTCAGCCGGATCGTCCGGGCGGTGGTTGTCTGCATCGCGCTGTTTCTTGTCGTGCAGTTCCTCGCTACGCGGCTGGACGATTTCCCGCGTTCTTTCCTGATCATCGAGTTTTTCGTCCTGACGCTGCTGCTCGCTGGGCCGCGCTTCGCCTACCGGCTGGTCAAGGACGGAGCTTTCTCCAGCCTGTTCGAGCGAAACGCTGCGGATCGTGTTCCGGTGTTGCTGATCGGGGCCGGGGACGGCTCGGATGCCTTTATTCGTGAAATGGGCCGCGAGAAGGATGCGCCGTACCGGGTTGTCGGGATTGTTGACGATCTTGGCGGTCGTGTTGGCCGCATGATCCGCGGTGTACCGGTGCTGGGCACTCTGGATGAGCTGGATAAGGTCGTAGCCGACCTGCGCAAGCGGGATACAGCGCCGCAGCGCCTCGTCATCACCCGGCAGTCCATCGAGGGCGCAGTGATCCGGGATCTGCTGGATCGAGCGAACAATCTTGGCCTCGCCGTTGGCCGGATGCCGAAGATGGCGTCGCTGGAAGGCGCCGACGGATCGGTGGACACAGTACGTTCCGTCAGTGTGGAAGATCTGCTCGGTCGGCCGCAGAAGGTTCTGGACCGCAAAGGGGTTTCTGATCTGATCGGCAGCCGCAAAGTGATGATCACCGGCGCCGGCGGGACCATTGGCGGAGAGCTTGCGCGCCAGATCGCTGCACTCGGGCCATCGGAGCTCGCCTTGCTTGATGCCGGTGAATTCCAGCTTTACCAGATCGACCTCGAAATCTCCGAAAAGTTCCCTGACCTGCCTCGCAAGGCATTGCTCGCCGATGTCCGCGATGCCCAGTCAGTAGATGAACGGATTTCTGCCTTCGCGCCTGACATCGTCTTTCATGCGGCGGCGCTGAAACATGTGCCGCTGGTCGAGGCAAACCCGACCGACGGGGTGATGACCAATGTCATCGGCACGCGCAATGTGGCGGATGCCGTCGCGCGGCACGGCGTGGGCGAGATGGTGCTGATTTCCACGGACAAGGCGGTGAACCCGACCAATGTCATGGGAGCTACCAAGCGGACAGCCGAGGCTTACTGCCAGGCCAAGGATCGTGAAGAAGCGCTTCGGGGCGGGCCGCGCTATGTCACTGTCAGGTTCGGCAATGTGCTGGGCTCGACAGGTTCGGTCATTCCGCTGTTCAAGCGCCAGCTGGCCAGGGGCGGCCCGCTGACCGTTACCCACCCGGACATGACCCGTTATTTCATGACAGTGCGCGAGGCGGTGGAGCTGGTGCTGCAGGCCGCGGCCATGGATGCGGGGACAAGCGCCGAGACACGGGAAAGTGGCGCCATCTGCGTCCTCGATATGGGTGAGCCGGTGAAGATCGCCGATCTGGCGGCACAGATGATCCGTTTGTCCGGCCTTACCCCCGGTATCGATATCGAGATCACCTATACGGGGCCGCGTCCAGGCGAGAAGCTTTTTGAGGAGCTGTTCCACGACGCCGAGGCCCTGATCGCAACAGAGATAGAAGGCATTCATCGCGCTTCTCCGCGCACCGCCGACCTGGCGGTGTTGTCCCGGGTGCTCGATGAGATCGAGGTGAGTGGGCGGCAGCGCAATGGCGCGCAGGTTCTTGGCTTGTTGGCCCGGCTTGTGCCCGAGTTCAGCGGGCAAACGGGTGCGGTTGTGGGGGAGCCGGAAGTACATGCCGCGGAAGCGCATGCAGTCGAGCGCCCGGCCTAGAAAATTTGCTCAGACATTCGCCGTATCGGGTTCCGGCGTGGCCGTCAGATACGATTTGTGCTGCTTTCTGAACTGGGTTGGCGTCAGGCCGGTTCCTGCTGCGAAGAAACGGCTGAAATAGGCCTGGTCCTCAAATCCGAGGCCGTAGGCGACTTCAGCGACGGACCTTGCCGTGTAGAGCAGGTCGCGCTGCGCCTCGAGCAAGGTTCGCTGTTTTAGTATCTCAAGGGGTGTGCGTCCGGAGCACGTTTGTGTTGCCCGGCGGAGGGTCCGTTCGGACGTTGCCAAACGTTCTGCATAATCCTTAATCGTGAGCTGGTTGCGGAAGCATTCTTCCACCAGTGTCCGGAACCGTTCGAACAAATTGTCCGGTACAGCGGCGGCATTCTTGGACTCTCTGGCGCTTTCGGTGAGGCGGATGAACAGGCCGAGGATGCGGAGCAAATCTGCCGCTACCAGAGCGTTTTTGCCCGCTTGTTCCCGCCGGCTTTCGAGTATCACCCGCTCGCAGGCAAGACGTATCTCTTCAACCGTTCGCAAGTCTTCGGCAAGCGGCACAATCGCTGACGTTCGAACAGCGTCCCGCGCCGCTGCATCATCAGCATGTTTGACCAGTTCGGTCAGGTAGGCTTCCGCGATTGTCAGAACATAGCCTTCAGTGTCTGGCCGGAAGACGTAGCCATGAATGGCGTTCGGCGCGACGGCCGTTAAGGCGGGCGCGACGAGGCGTGCCGTCGAGCCTTCAAGCTGCATGTCGGCAGCGCCCGCGGTGAGAAGCAGAAATTGGAAGAGCTCCGGATGTCGGTGTGGCCGGATTGTCCAATCGTTCTCCCGGCTGCGCATTGGAATCGTTTCGATATGCAGGAACCGTGGCTCTACAATTCCATCGCCGTCGAGATAGAGATTGAAGGAGGGAATGGAGTTCATAATAAAATTGCCGGTTCCGGGTGCTCAAAAAACTAGCGCGCTCGCTTCTAATAAAGATCAGTTTGGCCGGAAAGTGCAATTCTTTGTCCTGAACCTCTCTTAGCGGGTTTCTAATTCCCGGATAAAACTCAAGATATTCAGGAGGATCCAGAGAATGAAAACACAGGTCGCTATCATCGGAGCCGGTCCCGCCGGCCTTCTTTTGGCTCAACTTTTGCGCCAAAATGCCATCGATTGCGTGATTCTCGAGGCTCGCTCGGAAGAGTATGTGCTGAGCCGGATCCGGGCAGGCGTCCTTGAGCACCCGACGGTTGAGCTGTTGCACTCCATCGGCGCCGGAGACCGTCTCGGACGCGAGGGCCTGCCTCATGAAGGGGTGGATATTGTGTTCCGCGGTGAGAAGCGCCGGATTGATTTTCCCTCACTCACCGATGGCAAGAAAGTGACGGTCTACGGCCAGCAGGAGGTGGTGAAAGACCTGATTGCGCTGAAGAAGGATTTCGACGGGCAGATCCTTTTCGAGGCCGAGAATGTCCAGCTGCATGATATCGAGAGCGACAGTCCGTCGGTGAGCTTTACCCGGCACGGTGAGGATGTTGTGCTGACTTGCGATTTCATCGCCGGGTGCGACGGCTTTCACGGTGTCTCACGTCAGACCATTCCGCAGGACCGCCTGAAATTGTTTGAGAAAGTCTATCCTTTTGCCTGGCTCGGTCTTCTGGCCGAGGCGGCGCCAGCCCAGGATGAGCTGATCTATTCCTATCACCAGAACGGCTTCGCCCTGTTCAGCATGCGCTCGCCGGAGGTGACGCGGCTCTATCTGCAGTGCCATCCGGAAGAGAACCTTGATGAATGGCCCGATGAGCGTGTTTGGAGCGAGCTTCACACACGGCTGGAATCCGGAGACGGCTTCCGCCTGAACGAAGGCAAGATCCTGCGCAAGGATGTAACCCCTATGCGGAGTTTCGTCTGCGAGACCATGCGCCATGGCCGTCTGTTCCTGGCCGGTGACTCCGCGCATATCGTGCCGCCGACCGGAGCAAAGGGGCTCAATCTTGCCGCCGGTGACGTGAAGGTGCTGAACGATGCGCTCGTGGCCTTCTTCAAGAGCGGTTCAACTGATTTGCTGGATGCGTATGAGGCAACTGCGCTGAAACGTGTCTGGGCTGCAGAGCGGTTCTCCTGGTTCATGACCCGCCTGCTGCACAAGTTCCCTGACGGAGAGCCGTTCGATGAGGCAATCCAGATTGCCGACCTCGACTATTTCACGAGCTCGGAAGCGGGCCGGAAGACCATCGCGGAGAATTATGTCGGCCTTCCGTTCGGTTGAACGAAATCGGCGATAAAGGATGATGTCGCCAGTTGGCGCCAAGCCTTGAACGCGCTATGACCGATGCATGAGCCACGATATTAACGCTTTGATTAAGCAGGTGGAGGCGGGCGACATTGACGCCGCCGAGCCGGGTCTTGTTGCCATTGTTGCGGAAAACCCGCGCCAGCCGGCAGCGCAGTTCTATCTCGGCATTATTCGCCTGAAGCAGGGACGAAACGAGGAGGCCGAAGGAGCTTATGCCGCTGCTGCCCGAGGGCTTCCGGGGGTGGCTGCCGTGCATTCGAATTTGGCTCTTGCGGCCCATCGGGCGGGCAGCAAGGAGGTTGCCCGGCTTGCATCGGTCAAGGCCCAGGTTCTGGCGCCGGAAGGCATCGGCCCCTATACGCTGCAAAGCGAAGCTGCTACTGCCGAGGGCGATACGGCTGGCGCCCTGTTGGCGGCAGGACGCGCCTTTGCCATCGCTCCGGATCAGCAGAGCGGCCTGCTGTTGGGGGCTGCACAGGGCGCGGGCGACGCGGTTCTTGTCGAGCGGGCAACGGATCGCTTGCTCAATGCGGATTCTTCGGATCTCGGGGCCAGTATGCATCGCGCATTTCTGCTGCAGCAGAATGGCCGAAACATCGAGGCTGAGGCGCTCTACCGGATTTTGCTGAAGCGGGAGCCGAACAATCCCGACATCTGGTTCAATCTCGGAGTCACGCTTATCGATGAGGGCAGGTTCGAGGCTGCTGCCGAGCCTTATGCCCGGCGCGCGCGGCTTGTTCACGGTCGTCCGCTAGAGGATGCTCCCGAATACGCTGAAATGCCCTTGATGCCGGTACAACCGGTAGACCGGACCTGTGCCCGCCATCGTCTGAAGCATGATGCCGAGCAATACCGCTATTTGTCCGAACGTGACGTTCTGCCGGACAATTTCAAATCGGAATGGGAAGCCTACCAAGCTCTTCTGGACGGGTTGAGCGAGGAGCAGCGCGGGGCAATTTCCTTCAATCTCGATGATGCCGAATATGGTCGGATTGAGCGATCTTACAATCGTCTCGTCTATATTGCCGCGTCGGGCTGGGGGGATACCGATCCTCTCAACGCCGACCTGGACTGGAACAAGATTGAAGAAAGCTATCTGGATGGCGATCCACGTGCGATTGCCATCGATGCCTTGCTGAGTGAAGACGCTCTCGCCCGGCTGCGCCGGTTCTGTTTCGAATCGACGATCTGGCATCAGCTGAAAGGCGCTGGTTATCTCGGTGCCTACTACCGCTCCGGCTTCAACGATCCATTGTTGTTCGCCATCGGGCGCGGCTTGCGCGAACGATTGCCGCGCATTCTTGGTCCACATAATCTGAAAATGATGTGGGCCTACAAATACGATCAGCACATGGCCGGCATCAATCCACACGCCGATTTTGCCGCCGTGAACGTCAATTTCTGGATTAATCACGCAGAGTCCAATCTGGAGCCCGAAACCGGTGGTCTGCTGGTGTTCCGGAAACCAGCCCCGCAAGATTGGACTTTCGAGCGCTATAATGCTGCACCGGCGGAAGAGATTTACGACTTCCTCGGCGATGAGAGGGATAACCCGGTTCGGGTGCCTAACCGTGAGAATCGGGCCTTGCTGTTCGACTCGCGGCTGTTCCACGAAACAGACCGTTTCAAGTTCAAGGACGGCTATATCCATCGGCGGATCAATATCACTATGTTGTTCGGGCATGGTGGAGGCTGACACGCGTCACGCGGCGCATTTTCGCCAGAAGGCCGCTGAGGCCGCCGTAGCGGGTCAATCGACGGCCAGCCTGATAGCGGCGCGACGGGCATTGCTGCTGGCGCCTTTCGACCCGGCGAGTTGCTACTATCTCAGCCTTTCCTCAAGAACCATTGGCGCTTCATCGGATTCCGGCCGCTTTGCGCATTGGGCGGCAGCGGCACTTCCGGGACGATCCGTCGTTCCATTGCACCGCGAGCTTTTCACGCTGGCCGGGCTCTCGGAGGACAATATCTCCATGCTCCGGCGCGCGGCGCTTATGGCACCGGAAAACGGCGACGGTCACTACAATCTCGGCAACGCGGATGACAGGGCCAACCAGCCGGAGGACGCGCTCGGGAACTTCAGACGAGCGCAGATCGCACGCCCGCTGCACACCGGAACACTAGGTAATATAGCGCGCCTCAAAGCGTTGATTGTGGGTGGCGAGGATGCCGAAGAGGCGGTTCGTAGAGCTCTGAGTGCGACGCCTGCCGATTTTTTATCTCTGCGCAATTGCGGCCTCTGGCATCGGCGAAAAAACGACCCTCATGGGGCAGTCGGTTGGTTCCGGCGCGCGGTCGTCGTTAATCCGCAGAGCAGAGAAGCGCAAGGCGAACTGGGGCGCGCTCTGATGATTGTAGGCGCTCTTCAGGAAGGTTGGCGCCGTCTCGAGTATTTCAGGCTACCCGCATGGCTACCGCCGACTGAAGGTCTCCCTAAATGGGACGGCCGCCCGCTCGCCAATGGGTCTTTGCTCCTCTGGAGCATGGATCAGATTGGTGACGAGTTGCAGTTCTCGGTTTTCCTGCAGCGGGTGGTGGAGGCCGCGGGTCGGGTTACGCTCCTGATTGACCCTAGGAACCGCGCGCTTTTTCGAGAACTGTATCCTGAAGTCAGGGTGATCGATTCAATCGATGAAGTCCTGACTGGTGGCGCGGAGTGGCGGGCAACAGCCTGCTACCCGTTCGATTTCGTTGGGCGTTTTTTTGCGAGCGGGCCGGCGGACTTGAGCGAATGTGGCAGGGAACGGGTTCTTCAGAGGCCGCGCCGGAACAGTCATCAGCTGCGCATTGGCATTTCCTGGTGGTCTGGTGCTCCAATTATCGGTGGCCTCAAATCCACGGCTCTTGAGGATTGGGCGAGACTTCTGAAGACTCCGGGATGCCGCTTCGTTTCGCTGCAATATGGTGAAGGCGCGCGGGATCGGAAGATGTTCCAGGAGATCGAATCCATACCGGGCTTCGATCCCCATAGTCAGACGCTCGATTTTGCGGAACGAGTTGCTGAACTCGATCTGGTGATTACGGTCGGCAATACGACGGCCCATATTGCCGCCCGGACCACGACACCAGTCTGGGTTCTGCTCGCTTCTGGACTTGGCCCGAGCTGGATCTGGCTGCGGAAGGGTAGCCGGACACCGGCATATCCCAATGCCCACCTGTTCAGGCAACCGGTGCCTGGCGACTGGAAAACCGTTTTCCGACAGGTTCAGTCTGAACTGTCCGCTTGGGTGCAATCCCGCGAATGAAAAGTAGGTGGCCTTGAGCAGGCTCACAAAGGCTTAGGTGCGATGTTCGGCGTCGGGCAGAGTGACAGGATTAACTGAGGCAGACATGGCGATGCAAATGAGAAAGACTTGGCTGCACGAGGTCATCATCGGGCTGTTGGAGCAGATGCGCTGGTCCTATCTGCCGCCCCTGATGGTCTACCTCGCCTATGGCATCTCCGGCCTGACGTCGATCGTTGGCACCTTCTTCGTGAAGGAATATCTCGACCTTTCTGCGGCATTCCTTGCTGCCCTCGGGTTCTGGGCTGGTATTCCCTGGGCATTGAAAATGCCGGTGGGTCACCTGGTCGACATCATCTGGAAGTGGAAGTCGGTTCTCGTCTATCTCGGCGCAGTTCTGGTCTCGGTCAGTTTGCTGATCATGTACGGGCTTATCGCGCATACCACAGCCATGGCAGCCGTCATGCCGACGACAGCCTGGTTTGTGCTGAGCGCGCTGCTGTCACCGACCGGATACATCCTGCAGGACGCGGTTGCCGACGCCATGACTGTGGAAGCGGTTCCGGCCCTGGACGAGCATGGGGAACCGTTCGCGGAAGATGACGTCAAGGCCATGCACACCACCATGCAGATGCTCGGTCGGTTTGCGCTGATCGGGGGGATCGCGCTGGTGGCGGTGGTCAACATCACGATGTTCGACGGTGTGGAAGCCATGAGCGAGGCGGAGAAAGTCGGCATCTATGCCGATATCTATCTGCTCGCGCTTGGCGTGCCGGTGATATCGGTTGTGGGCGTTATTCTCGGCGGTGTCATGCTGCGCCGGCGGGCACGTGATCTGATCGCGACTGGCGTGCCGCCATCCGAAGTTGACGCAATGTTGTTCCGGCCGGACGGAGAGGCTGATCCGAACTGGTGGATCCTCGGCGGAAGCCTGGTCTTTGCCGCCTTCACGATCAGTGTTGGTCTTAGCGGTTTCGGGTATTCGGAGGAGGTCGTCTTCGCCGGATCGATGGCAATCGTCTGTTTCCTGATTACCCGGCTGCTGCCCGAGCTTGAGCCAGCCCAGCGGCTCGCACTTGTCGGGACGGCGATTATCGTCTTCGTATTCCGCGCCATTCCTTCGCCGGGTGCGGGCTCGGCCTGGTTCAACATCGACGAGCTTGGCTTCGATCAGCAGTTCTTCTCGGTTCTCACGCTGATCAGCGCCGGTCTTGCGATGGTCGGGATGGTGGTCCTGCGACCGCTTATGGCAACGCGGTCAATTGCCTATATTGTCGTCCTGCTCTCGTTGTTCGCCGGGATATTGTCCCTGCCCGATATTGGCCTCTACTACGGTATCCACGAATGGACGGCGCCGCTGACCGGCGGGGTGGTCGATGCCCGGTTCATCGCCCTGATCGATACAGCAATTGAATCACCGCTCGGGCAGGTGTCGCTGATCCCCGTGCTCGCCTGGATTGCCAAGACCGCGCCGGTGCATCTGAAGGCAACCTTCTTCGCCATCATGGCGTCCTTCATCAATCTGGGCCTCTCGGCTGGTGCCCTCGGCACGAAATATCTGAACCAGACATTCCTGGTTACGCGCGAGGTGCGGGACAGGGCGACCGGGGAAATCCAGGTTCCAGCGGATTATAGCGAGCTCGGGATGTTGCTGATCACCGTTGCAATTCTGACTTTGGCACTTCCGTTAATCGTTGTTGCGGTGATCCAGCCCACGCGCTTCCGGACGCGCTAGCGATCGGCAATCACCCCGGTACCGGCTGAAACAACAGCTTGATGTAGGATCTGAGGAGCAGGATCTGCTCCACCATCACTTTCGGATCTTTCAGCGCTTTGGACATCACGATCGCACCTTCGACCGTGTTCGAGACCATATCGGCAAGCGCGTCCACGCTGACGTCGTCACGCGGGGGATAGCGGTCACAGATATCCTGGAAGGCCTTGGCGAACCGGCGGCGCCAGTTCAGGACAGCCTGACGGTTCAGTTCTATCACTTTCGCGTCGAACAGCCGCTCGTGATAGCAGTAAGTGGCAACCAGACACCCCGGGTGTCCTTGCGGCATGTCCGCCATCAGATCGGCGAAGAGTTTCAGCCCTATGAGAAAGATATGCAGCGGGTCGTCATGAAGATCTGCTGCCTTCTTGAACAAATTGTCGAGCAGGACGTTCTCCCGCTCCACGTAGCGCTGCAGAAGAGCCTGGGCCAGCTCATTCTTGTCCTTGAAATGGTAGAAAAATCCGCTCTTGGTGATCTCCGCCTCGGCAATGATCTCGTCGATGGAGGTTGCAGAGAAGCCTTTGGCGAGAACTGAGGACTCGGCGATATCCATCAGCCTTTCACGGGTCTTTTCACCTTTCCGCATGACTGTTGCTCCTCTCGAATACTTGACTGAAAGTACGGTTTTTTTGCCGCTCTACGCAAAGGTGCGCAGTGCCCAAGACTAACTACCTGAAATTCAGCCTAAAAATTAAGAGAGAAACCGCACAACGCGTTCACTATGCCGATCCCCGGTATTTCCCGATGCTCCGCGCTTCCGAAACAGAAGCGATAATTTCCGGAGATCGAAAGATGAAAGAGCATCAATATATTTTGCGCCGGGCTGAGGCGAGCGACGCCTTATCCCTCGCGGAACTGATCAATCGTGCCGGAGAGGGACTGCCACTGACAGTCTGGGGCTGGATGGCGGAAGAGGGCGAGAGCGTTTGGGATGTGGGACGTCGCAGGGCACAGCGCGAAGAAGGCGGCTTCTCGTATCGCAATGCTACGGTCGCGGTCGTCGGGACCGGGATCGTGGCTGCTCTGATCGGGTATCCGCTCGGGGCGCAACCCACGCCAATCGACGCGGACACGCCTCCAGTCTTCGTTCCCATGCTCGAGCTGGAGAACGAGGCATTGTGCACCTGGTACGTGAATGTGCTGGCGACATACGACCCGTTTGAGGGGCGCGGGTATGGTAAGGCGCTTCTGGAGGCGGCTGCCCGTCAGGCGCGTGCTGTGGGCCTCGTGCAACTCAGCATCATTGTCACGGACGGGAATATTCGGGCCGAGCGTCTTTATCGGAAAGTCGGGTTCTGTCCGGTTGCCGAAAGGCCGATCGTGAAGGATGGCTGGAAAGTCGAGGGCGACAATCTGGTCCTGATGATCAAGGATCTCTGAGAGCGATCAGCGGAGCAGTATCGTGCTGCTCTCGCCCGCTTTCTCTTCCCAGCCGACCTGTTCCAGTTTTGGCCGTTCCGACTCTTCCGCCGGATAGCCGACACAGAGATAGGCGGTGAGGGACCAGTCCTCCGGTACGTCCAGCGCCTCGGTTACGCTGACCGGATCGAGGATCGAAAGCCAGCCCGCGCCGATACCCTCTGCGCGGGCGGCGAGCCAGAAGGTGTGGATGGCGTTCACGGTCGAATAATCCAGCACCTCCGGCATGGTTTGCTGACCAAGACCATGACCGCGTGGGGTTCCATGGTCGGTGAAGATGGCGATCTGCTCCGGCGCCTGATCCAGCCCGGCAAGTTTCAGGCGGGCATAGAGCTGCTTTCGCTCGCCGTCATAGCCTTCAAGCGCTTCTCTGTTCGCATCCTCGAAAGCGGTCCGGATGATCTTCCTGCGTTCGGGATCGGAGACGGTGACAAAGCGCCAGGGCTGGCTATAGCCCACAGATGGGGCGAGCGAAGCGATCTCCACCAGCCGCTGTAATGCACCTTCAGGCAAGGGATTTGGAAGGAAGGCCCGAACATCCCGGCGCCAACGCAGCAATTGCTCGAACTGCGCCCGAAAGGCGGCGTCGAATTCCGGAACTCGGCCCTCGCCGGTCATCGTCCGTACTGATCGTCGAAGCGTTCGATATCGTCTTCGCCGAGATAGGAGCCGGACTGAACCTCGACGATGATCAGCGGCTCGTCCGTCGGGTTCTCCAAACGATGGATCCAGCCGAGCGGAATGTCGATGGACTGGTCCGCATCGAGATGAACCACATCCAGTCGGTCCATCGTCGGCCCCCGCGTGACCCGGGCCTTGCCTTTGATCACCGTCCAGTGCTCGGCACGGTGTTTGTGGCTCTGCAGGGAGAGACGGCCGCCCGGTGTGACGGTGATCCGCTTCACCTGGTACCCGTCACCGCTGTCGATGTTCCGGTAGTTACCCCATGGCCTGTGCGTTGTTGCATGGCTGATTGCCTCCGGGCGTCCCGCTTCCTTCAGCACCTCGACCGCCAGCTTGACGTCCTGGTCCGCCTCCATCGACGCAACCAGAATGGCATCGGGGGATTCGACCACTATCAGGTCCTCGCCACCGATCACGGTGACCAGCCGGGTTTCCGCTCGAACCAGTGTATTCCTCGTATTGTGAAGCCAGACATCGCCTTGCACGGCATTACCGTCCGTGTCCTTGTCCTGTACGGCCCAGAGGGCACTCCAGGAACCGACATCGGACCAACCTGCGTCGAGAGGGACAACCGCGCCGAGGTCGGTTTTTTCCATCACCGCATAATCGAGTGAGATAGAAGGCGCCTTGGCAAAGGCGTCTGCGTCGAGCCGGCGGAAGTCCAGATCGGAGAGCCCCTTGTCCAGCGCTGCTTTGGCTGCTTTGAGGATATCCGGCGCTAGGCGTTTCAATTCGATCAGGAAATCGGTGGCGCGGAACAGAAAGGTGCCGCTGTTCCAGTAATAATCTCCGGAAGCGAGATAGGCTTCCGCTGTCCCACGATCCGGTTTCTCGACAAAGCCCTGAATGGCGTAACAGCCGTCCATACCGTCCAGCGTGCCGTCGCGCCGGATATAGCCATAGCCGGTTTCAGGCCGGTCAGGCGTGATGCCGAAGGTGACCATCTGTCCGGCGCGGGCTGCAACAGCGCCGGTTTCGACGGCCGCTCGGAATGCTTCCGGCCGCTCGACCCGGTGATCGGAGGCGAGCAGCAGCACCAGTCCCTCGGGATCGATGCTCTGCACATGCAGGGCGGCGATCGCGGCGGCAGGTGCGGAATTCCGGCCCTCTGGCTCCAACATGATCGCGGAGGGCTTGATACCGGCGCTCTGCAGTTGCTCCGCCACGGCGAAGCGGTGCTCGGCATTGCAGATCACGGAGGTCGCACCGAAGCCCGTGCCTTCCGGAAACCGAAGCGCGGTTTCCTGCAGCATTGTCTTGTCGGACAGCATTGGCAGCAGTTGCTTCGGATAGAGTGCGCGCGAGACAGGCCAGAGCCGCGTGCCGGAGCCGCCAGAAAGAATGACTGGATAAATCATGTGTAAACTTCGCAATTTCTGTATCTAGAAAGACTTACTAACATACAGCACCGGACGGAAGCAGATCATGATCGTCGTGTTCGGATCCATAAACGCCGACCTTTTCTTTTCCTTTGCCAAATTACCCCGGCGCGGGGAGACCGTGCTGACCGACAGTTTCACTTTCTGCCCCGGCGGGAAGGGCGCGAATCAGGCCGCCGCCGCTGCCCGGGACGGTGCCGCTGTCCGCTTTGTCGGTGCTGTCGGGCAGGATGCGAACGCGGCGCCCTGTCTGGACGCGCTTGCTGATGCCGGTGTGAACATTTCCGGCATTCATGCCGTGGAAGGCGTAACCGGCACAGCAGTCATCTCGGTCGAGGAGAGCGGGGAGAACCAGATCCTCGTTGCCAGCGGCGCTAACATGAAGGCCTCGGCGGATTGGCTGTCGGACGATCTGTTGGCCGAAGGAGCAACCCTGCTTCTGCAAATGGAATTGCCTCAGGCTGATACCGAAATAGCAATCCGGCGTGCCCGAACACGGGGATGCCGGGTGATTCTGAACGATGCCCCGCTTGGTCCGCTCTCAACGGCTGCTATCGCCGATGTCGATATCCTTATCGCAAACGAGGAGGAGGCTATGGGCCTGCTCGGGGCCAGCGCCGGACTTGAGAACGCGGATCTCGCCCGCGGTCTCGCGGGGCTCTGCCGGGGCACGGGAATTATGACCATCGGGGCGCAAGGCGTTGTCGTCGCGTCGGAAGGACACTGTTTCCAGGTGCCGGCGCTGCCCATTCAGCCGGTCGACACTGTGGGCGCGGGCGATACGTTCTGCGGCGTTCTGGCTGCCGCACTGGATCGGGGAGCGAGCTTGCTGGACGCGGCGCGGCGCGCGGCGGCTGCGAGCGGTGTCATCTGTACCTTGCCAGGAGCCCAGTCTCCGGAGTTGAATGAGGCACGGATCAACGCGGCCCTGGCCGACCTGCCTTCCGTATTACACGTCTAAAGACGACAACAAACGCAGCGAACAAAGAGCGGGCCCGACAGGCCCGGTGAGGATAAATCATGACTACTGAAACCCTTTATGAGGGCGGTGCAATTCTCGACGGAGAGGGCGCTAATCTCGAAAATCACGGCGTGATGGTGCGTGACGGCAGGATTGCCGAGGTGGCGCCGCGTGATCGTTTCCAGGGTTTTACCGGTTTGCGGGTTGATTTCACCGGCGGCACGCTGCTGCCGGGGCTGGTCGATTGTCATGTGCATCTCTGCATGGGCGGCGAGGGCAACCCGGTTTCGGTTCAGTCGATGATGACGCCGGGCCAGATCACCATGGCGGCTTACAAGCACGCGCAGATCTCGCTGATGGGCGGCATCACCGCGCTGCGCGACTGCGGCGGCAAGGACTATCTGGAGCTCGCGGTGCGCGATGCCTGCAATAGCGGCGCCCAGATCGGTCCGAGCATTCTCTGTTCCGGCAAGATCATCTGCATGACCGGCGGACACGGCAACCGCAACGGCCGCATTGCGGACGGGCCGGATGAGGTGATCAAGGCCGTGCGCGAGCAGATCCATGCCGGCTCTGATCTGATCAAACTGATGGCGACCGGCGGCGTGATGACCCCGGGTGTCAGTCCGGAAGATGCGCATTTCACGGCCGAGGAAATGGCCGCCGGGGTGGCTGAAGGCAAACGGTTCCACAAGCGCGCCGCCAGCCATGCCCAGGGCGGTCTTGGTATCCTGAACGCCGTCCGCGCCGGCGTTGCCTCCATCGAGCACGGTATCTTCATGGACGAGCAGTGCCTGAAGGAAATGCTGGAGGCCGGGACCTATCTGGTGCCGACCCTGGCGGCGGTGAAGAACATCGTTTCCAACAAGGATAACGGCATCCCGGCTCAAGCCGTGGAAAAGGCCATCCGGGTCGAGGAACGGCATATCCAGTCGATCCAGATGTTCTACAAGGCGGGCGGCAAGATCGCCATGGGCACCGATGCGGGCACGCCGTTCAACAAGCACGGCAAGAACGCTCTGGAGCTGCGTTACATGGTCGATATCGGTATTGCGCCAATGGACGCGATTATCTTCTCCACCCGCAACGGCATCGACCTTATGGGGCTGGAGGAACGCGGCACCGTCGCCGTAGGCAATCATGCCGATCTGCTGATCGTCGATGGCGATCCGCTGGCCGATATCGACCGGGTTGCGGATCGGGCCAACCATCGTATGGTGGTGAAGAATGGCGTTCCGGCCCGGATCAGGACTGACTCCACCGAGCACGAGACACGCAGCCCTGCGGACAATGTGCTCCGCTTTGCTTCGGCCGCTAACGCGGCTTTTTGATCTGAACTTGGGCCGCAAACGCGGCCTTTTGAATTCAACCAACGGAGCGGATTATCCAATGCCCATCAATAATCGGATCGCCGAGTTCCACGAGGAAATGACTGCGTGGCGGCGTGAGCTGCACCGGCACCCCGAAACAGCTTTCGAGGAGCATTGGACCGCGGCCTTTATCGCCGAGAAGCTTGAAAGCTTTGGCATTGAGGTCCATCGCGGACTTGCCGGAACCGGCGTGGTCGGCACGCTGAAAGGCAATGGCGAGGGCGGTGCTATTGGCCTGCGCTCGGACATCGACGCGCTCGACATCACTGAGCAGACCGGTGCCGAGTATGCCTCGGAAAATCCCGGCAAGATGCATGCCTGCGGCCATGACGGGCATACCACCATGCTGCTCGGCGCGGCCAAGTATCTCGCGGAAACCCGGAACTTCTCCGGCACAGTCCAGTTCATCTTCCAGCCGGCTGAAGAGAACGAGGGCGGCGGCCGGGTGATGGTCGAGGAAGGCCTGTTCGACAAATTCACAGTGGATTCAGTCTGGGGCATGCATAACTGGCCGGGCATGCCGGTCGGCACCGTCGCGGTGCGTCCGGGCCCGATGATGGCCGCCTATGACATGTTCGAACTCGACATCAAGGGTGTCGGCGGGCATGGCGCCATGCCGCATCTCGGTATCGATCCGATCCTGGTCTCCGCCCAGGTGGTCACGGCCCTGCAGAGCATTGCCAGCCGCAATGTCGATCCGATGGATGCTGTGGTGGTCTCCGTCACCAAGATCCATGGTGGCGACGCCTACAACGTCATCCCCGGCATGGTTCAGCTCGCCGGTACCACCCGGTCTTTCCGGCCGGAAGTGCGGGACATGATCGAGCCGAAGATGAAGCAGATCATCGATGGTGTCTGCGCCGGTTTCGGTGCGACCGCCGAATTGCGCTATGAAAAGCGCTACCCGCCGACCGTGAATTCCGAGGCCGAGTCGGAGATCGCCGCGCAGGTCGCCGAGCGTCTGGTCGGCAACGAGATGGTCGTGCGCGACCCGACCCCGAGCATGGGCGGCGAGGATTTCGCCTTCATGCTGGAGAAGAAGCCGGGTTGCTATATCTGGATGGGTAATGGCGGTGGCGGCGAGGGCAAGATGCTGCACAATGCCGGATACGATTTCAACGATGAGGCTTTGCCCTGGGGTGCCAGCTACTGGAGCCAGCTCGTCGAGGATCAGTTGCCGCGGGCGGGTTAAGTCGCTGCGGTCACTCAGCCGCTTTCATCATGACCATTCCGGAAACAATCAGACATGCCGCAGCCGCGCGCATCGGGGTGAGAGTTTCTCCGAGGATCAGTACGCCGACCAGGAATGCACCGATGGCGCCGATGCCTGTCCAGATCATGTAAGCGGTGCCGAGCGGCAGGTTGCGCATGGCGATAGCCAGAAGCGCAAAGGAACCGGCCATGGCAATGGCCATGATGGTTGTCGGTACCACTTGCGTGAATCCGTCGGACTGCTTCATGGCGAAAGCCCATACCACTTCGAGAAGTCCGGCAAGTGCCAGGAGAATCCAAGGCATCTCTGCCTCCCGTTAGATCGGGTCGTCCCGATGAATTTGCCCGATGCGGGGAGGTCGTCCTGCATCGCTGAGTTTAGCCTTGGTGCCGAGCCTCAGCAAGGCATTGCGCAAGCGGCGCCGGGCTGAAAGGATAGTCCAGAGCAGCAGCCCTTCCGAGGATAAGCCATGGCCAATGCAGTGAAGTCCAAGCGCGGCCTGATCGAGGGCCGGCCGGCCCTGATCGTCATCGACATTCAGGCGAGCACTTTCATTGACGACAGTGAAGTCCGCTCGATCGACAACATGCCCGGATACAAGGAGCGGATGATTCTTGCCCGAACCGCGATCGATAAGGCGCGGGAGAGCAATATTCCGGTGATCTTCATCCAGGAAGTGCATCGTCCGGACCTTGTAGATTTCGAACGTGAGCTGGATGGCGACGAGGACGTGCACTGTCTGGAGGGAAACCCCAATACGGACATCGCGGTTGCGGAAATGGATTTTCGTCCGGAGGATTATCTCATCCGCAAGCGTCGCTATTCCGCCTTCTTCGGGACTGATTTCGAAATCCTGTTACGGGGCCTGAAGGTGGACACGTTGCTTCTGGTCGGCGGTCTGACCGATGTATGCGTGCATTACACGTTTGTCGACGGCCATCAGTCAGACTATTTCTGCCGCGTTATCGAGGATTGCGTTGCCGGCTCCAGTACGGAAGCCCATGAGGCCTCACTGCGGGCGATGGAATATCTGCAGACGGGAGCGCGTCGGTCGCTTGAAGAGGTCCTGACCGCCATGGAAGATTATGACGCAGGAAAAATCGAGGCCGCCTGAATGCAGCCTTCGAAATGCTGGTAATCAAGGGCCTGACACGTCTTCACCTTGGACCGCTTGATCTGGAAATAGGGGTGGGAGAATGTGTCGCCTTGCATGGCCGCTCCGGCTCCGGGAAATCGCTTTTCCTCCGGACGATTGCGGATCTCGACCCCGCTGACGGAACTGTCGCACTGGACAGCCAGGACCGTAACAGCATGCCGGCGCCCGATTGGCGGCGGCAGGTCGGCTATCTGCCTGCGGAGCCCGGCTGGTGGGCTGACCGTGTCTCGGCGCATTTTACCGACTGGAGTGCCTGTCAGCCCATGGCCGAACGGCTGGGGTTGGACCCGGCAGCGGGAGACTGGTCTGTCTCCCGCCTCTCCTCCGGGGAGCGTCAGCGTCTCGGGCTCGTCCGACTTCTGGAGAACCGTCCCCGCTGCCTGTTGCTGGACGAGCCGACATCCGCTCTCGACGAAGCGGCAACGGCGGTGGTCGAGGAGTTTGTCGGAGAGCATTGCGAGGCTGGCGGATGCTGTCTTTTTGTGACCCACGATCCCAGGCAATTCACCCGCGTCGCCCGGCAAGGCTATCGTCTTGAAGAGGGCAAGCTGGTTCCGGAGAGCGGTGCATGAATTACGTGACGCTCGACTATGCCGATCTTGCACTGGCGGCCTCCCTGCTTCTGATCAACGGCGCGATCTCTGTCGCCCTCTCGCTCGGTCTTGCGCGAAGCCTTGCCATCTCTGCGGCTCGGATGGTTGTGCAGCTCCTGCTGATCGGGCTGATCCTCGACTTCCTGTTGGCCAGTGTCTCGCCTTTCTGGACCGGGTTTGCCGTGCTGGTGATGCTTGGTTTCGCCGGATACGAGGCAATGGCGCGGCAGGACCGGCGTCTGAAAGGCTTCTGGGCCTATGGCCTGGGTGCCGGCGTGATGACGTTGGCGGCCCTGCTGGTGATGAGTTTTGCCCTGATCACACAGGTTGCGGCCGACCCCTGGTATCACCCGCAATATCTGTTGCCGTTGCTCGGCATGGTGCTGGGCAATTGCATGACTGGCGTGGCGCTGGCCATTCGGTCGATAACCGGCGCGCTGGCTGATGGCAGGAATGCCGTAGAGGCGCAGCTGACTCTTGGCCGATCATTCCGGCTTTCGACGCAGCCAATGGTCCGGTCCGCGCTCAAGACCGCCATGACCCCGACCATCAATTCGATGGCGGCGACGGGCCTGGTGTCTCTGCCCGGGATGATGACCGGTCAGATCCTAGCCGGGATCGACCCGGTCGAGGCAGTGAAGTATCAGCTTCTGGTCATGTTCCTCATCGCCGGGGCAACGGCAATTGGAGTTACCGGGGCTGTATTCGCCATCAGTCGGCGCCTTTCTGATCATCGTCACAGGTTGAGGTTGGACAGGCTGACCGATATGGCGTCAGATTGACGAAATATAGTATTTGTTTAGAAAATTTTTCACTGAATTTCGGTAAAGTTTTATTTTAATTAAGATGTGCGATACTTGGAATTTAAGGTCGCATGAAGTATATTTGTTACGACAATGATATGAGTGCTGTGCTTTTATTGACTTCTAAAGATTGACCTGCCGCTTGAACGGCGGGCATGTGCCACCGCGCACGCAGGGGAGCCGACACGAAATACTTCGGCAAGGGTTTATTGGACTATGAATCACATTTCCGGGGACCATGGCGATAGGTCGCAAAACGATCGCCTGCAAAGAACCAAGGATCGCAAGGAACTGACACCAGTCGCGGTCAAGACAGTGGCGACATTGTTCGATCTTTGGTCGTTGCCGCAGCGCAAGGCCGCCAAGCTGATGAATGTCGATGAGGCGACCTGGGCTGCTATGGACGAGGGCAGCTGGAAAGGCATTCTTTCGGCTGAACAGCTTGAGCGCACATCCGCATTCGTCGCGATCTACCGCAGTTTGACCGAGATTTTCGGGGAAACGAACGGCGAAAGCTGGCCGACAGCGAATAACCGGCTCGATCCTTTTCAAGGCAAGCCGCCGGTGGACTTCATGGCGATTGGTGATATCAACGAAATACAGGCTGTCCGCCGCCACTTGAAAGTAGTGCAGGAAGCAGCGGGGATGTGATCCGCTTTTCAAAACCGCTTGTTTAATCCGGGCGCAAATCGATTTCCATTTTTTGGCGCTCTTGCCACGGTAGGCATATGAAAAATCGAGATAATTCAATGCACTCACAGGTAGAGCAACCAGAGCTTACGGATGATGAGATCCGTAGGGCCGGACGCGCCATTCTCGATGGGCAGTTCCGGGCAGAGTTCGGCTGCGACGTCCACAAGATCAGCTTCGTTGAGGAGATGGACAGTCTGCCTGAGTCGAAGCTCACGTTTCTCTACAAGCTCTGGCTCGACAAGGCCGATCCGGAGACAGGTCTGCATAATCGTGCCGATTTCGATATGCTGTCCATGCTGCCTGCTGTTGGCAACATCATGATTCTGGACGTGCTCCGGTATGGTCTCGACGCCCGCTACCGATTGTACGGGACCGAAATCTCAGACTCGTCGTCAAAAGACTGGACCGGTCGCACAGTCTCCGAAATGAACCGCACAACCCGGCACGAGCTGGCGTTGATGTATCGCGCTGTCTATCTGGCTGTTTATGAGTCGAACCGGCCGATTTACTCTGAGCACCTGGCGCCTATCTGGCTCAGCGGAAAGATCTGGCGCCGTGTGGTTCTTCCGGTCTCTTACGGCGGGGATGTTTGCGAGCGGTTCATCGTTGGAAACATTCCGGTCTCGTCGATACCGGTGGATACCGGACGTAAAGACGGATTGCTCTAGGTCCTTACTGCCGGACTAGCTGCAGGGGGCGTTGTAGAGCCAGCCGCCATCGGGGTGCGGCCGAGCATAGACGTCGATCGACTGATCGAAGCGCACATAGCAAGAGAACAGCGGCAGGGTCATGAAATTGGTCAGCACCAGCGAGACCGTGTCGCCACCGTACAGTGTCCCCGCCAGACAGATCTTGGTTCGACCGTTGCGTGCCAGACGAAAGCTGGTCCGCTCCCGGGTCTTGAGCTGGACCCGGCCGGTGATGGTGAAGGGAGCCCTGTTGCGCACCAGCACGCAAAGCTCACCGGTCTGACCCGCGCCGGGTGGGGCTTTGCCATCACGTCGATTGAGCACGGTCGCTTGCTCTTCCTCACAGGCCGCAAGGCCGAATGCGGCAAAAAAGATCAGCATGAGGAAGAGGGCGCGGATGCGGTTCATGGCGCCAAGCTAGAGGCGGGGTGGCAAGGCGTCAATGCGGCGCGGCAGCTCATCTTCCGCGTCTGTTCCGGGCCCGCGGATTTAGTGCGTCCTGGAGTCCGTCGCCGAGGAAATTGAAGGCGATGACGGCGGCGAAAATCAGCAGGCCTGGCCAGATGGCGAGCATGGGAGCGGCTGAGATCAGGTCCTGCGCGCCGGTCAGCATATTCCCCCAGCTCGGGATGGGCGGCTGGATACCGAGGCCGAGGAAGCTGAGCACGCTTTCGAACAGAATCACGTTGCCGACGGTCAGGGTCATGGCGACCAGAATGGGCGATGCCGCGTTCGGCAGCAGATGGCGGAACAGGATACGGGATGTTGGCAGACCCTGGGCACGGGCAGCCTCGATGAAATCCCGTTCCCGTAGGCTGAGGATCGTGCCGCGCACCAGCCGCGCCGTCGTGGTCCAGCCGACAAGGGCGATAATGGCGATGATCCGGTACAGGCTGAAACTCTCCGACTTCACCAACTCCGGCGGCAAGCCGACCTTCGCCGGATCTATGGCCGCAAGCACGATCAGCAGCGGCAGTAAGGGCAGGGAAATTACCCCGTCGGCGAGCCGCATCAGCACGGCGTCAGCAATGCCGCCGCGATAGCCCGCGATCAGCCCGGCCACTGTGCCGATGGCGGTGGCGCTCAGTGCGGCGGCGATCCCGACCGTCAACGACACCTGGCCGCCGTCGAGCAGCCGCATCAGCAGATCCCGGCCGATCTCGTCCGTACCGAGCGGATGGGCGGCGGACGGAGCCGCGGAGATATTGAAGAGGTCGATGGATGTGGCGTTGATGTCGAAAATGGCGCCGATCAATGGCGCGCTGAAACAGGCAAGCAGCAGGCTTGCGAGCAGGGTCAGGCTGGCAGCAGCAGAGCCGTTGCGCACCAGTCGCGCGAAAAGACTGTGCCGGCGCCTTGAAAGCAGGTGGAAGTGGAAGGGGGCGATGCTCATACCTGGCGCCCTCCGTTCAGCCGGATGCGCGGGTCAATCAGGCCGTAAGCGATGTCTGCGGCGATGTTCGCGGCCAGGGTAATGGCGGTGGCCAGCAGCAAGCCGACAAGGGCGAGGTTGTAGTCGTTGCCCATCACCGCATCGTAGATCGTCTTTCCCATGCCGAGATAGGCGAACATTGTCTCGACAATCAGGGCGCCGGAGAAGAGAGCACCGAAATCGAGCGCCATGATTGTAACCACCGGGATCAGCGCGTTGCGGAAGCCGTGGCGCCAGAGGATGGTGCGTTCGGCGACGCCTTTTGCCCGCGCCGTGCGGATGTAGTCCTCACGCAATACCTCGATCATCGCCGCCCGGCCGTGGCGGGTATATTGAGCGATGCTGGCGACGGCGAGCGTGATGACGGGAAGTACAAGATGGGCTGCCCGGTCAACGAAGCCGCCATCGCCGATTGTCTTCATGCCGCTTGCCGGGAACAGGCCGAGCGTGACGGCGAAAAGCAGGATGATCAGCAGTGCGAGCCAGAATGCCGGAACGGATATCCCGGCGAAGCAGAGCAGGTTGATCAAACGGTCCGTGAGGCTTCCGGGACGGCGCGCAGCAGCGACACTCGCAGGCAGGGCGATCGAGACGGCAAGAAGGAATGCCAGTCCCATCAGCAGCAGGGAGTTGAGCAGCCTTGGTGCCAGGACATCCAGAACCGGTGCACCGAACAGCCTGGAATAACCGAGATCGCCGTTGAGTGCGCCGGCCAGCCAATCGCCATAGCGCTCCAGAAAGGGCCGGTCGAGGCCGTGCAGGGCGCGCAGGCGCGCTACATCGGCGGATGTCATGTTCGGATCGCCGGCCAGCATCAGGTCAATCGGATCGCCCGGCATCAGGGCCAACAACCCATAAGTCACGAAGGACATGACCCCGAGCACGATCAAGGCCTGAAGAGTACGGCGAACCAGAAATCCGGTCATGGCGGTCCGGGATTTCTCATGACGTTACTGGCATGGCGTTACTGGCTCGCACTTGATCCGTCGCGCCACTGCTCGACCCAATAGGTGGAGCTGTACTTATGTCCGGTCGGTCTCAGCCCTTTCAGCCATTTTGGCAGGATATAGGCATCGGATCGGAAATAGAGCGGAAGGACCGGCAGGTCGGTGGAATAGAGGGTCTGCTGCTCGGCCCAGAGCGCCCGGCGTTTTTCCCGGTCGAGCTCAACCTCTATGGCATCGATCAGTCTGTCCATTTCCGGGCTGCTGTAGCCGGTGACGTTCTGACCAGACCAGTTGTTTGCTTCGGTCGGGATGGACGTAGAATAGAGCGTGGTTTTCGGGAGGGATTCCGGAGCGGACAGCCAGGCGAACATGGCCATGGCCGGGAATTTGCGTTTCTGGACGGTCTCGCCAAAGAACACCCGGGCCGGCTCGTTGCGGATCGTCACCTCGACCCCGACCTTTTTCCAGTAGTCCTGTAGTACCTGCTCGACCAGCTCCCGGATCCGGTTGCCAGCGGTGGTCATGATCTCGAGGCTGAGTTTCGTGCCGTCCGGCTTGTGGCGAACGCCATTCTTGATCTCTGTCCAGCCAGCCTCCTCCAGCAGCGCCTTGGCGCGCGACGGGTCATAGGGATAGAGGGGCAGATTGTCATGGTAAGCCCAGTCCAGCGGGTTGACTGCGCCGTGGGCCACCGGCTGGTTCCCGGCGAACAGCTTGTCCGAGATCGCCTTGCGGTCGATGGCGTGAAGCAGGGCGCGGCGCATCTTCATATCGGCCAGCACCGGATTGTCGAGATTGAACTCGATATGCTCGTAAATCAGTCCGGGCTTGTAGATAACGTCGAACGTATCGCCATGCCGCTTCTCGAAGCCGAGCGCCTGGTCGAGGGTGAGCCCGGCTTCGCCCGCGATGTAATCGATGGCGCCGGAAAGCAGGTTGGCCTCGAGCGCCGCCGTCTTTTCGATGGTCTTGACCACGATACGCTCGAAGACCGGCTGCTTGCCCTGCCAGTGCTCGTTCCGGGTCAGCACAATATAGGCGCCCTCATTCACCTCCGTGACCCGATAGGGGCCGTTATAGAGGCCGGGCGTGCCGGGCGCGGTTTTGTAGAGGGTTCGGTTCTTGTACTCCCGCGGGTTGGCGAAAGCGTCGCGCTCCAGATGGACGGGCAGGAGCTGGAAATCGCCAAGCGTGTTGTAGCGGTAGTCGATCTTGTCCCGGACGATGGTGAAAATACGGTCGTCCTCGACCTCGATATCGAGGATTTCCTGGTAGCTGTTGGCATCCGCGACACCGGTTTCCGGATGGCGCCCGACCTCCCAACTGAACAGGACGTCATCGGTGGTGATTGGCGTGCCGTCACCCCAGATGGCGCCCGGCTTGATCGTGTAGGTCGCGCGCACGCCCTCACGGCCGGTTTCCTTCCCTGTCGCGTCGAGCACAGCAAAGCGTTCCGCCCGCTCGTTCCCGAAGGTCGGCAGTTCCGTGCACCAGAGGCAGATTGGCTCCCAGTCATGCCCGAAGATTGTCATCTGCCGCTGCGCCATGCCGAGCACATAGGTCTTCACCAGCATGGAATCGATCATCGGGTTCAGCGTTGTCGGGAACTGGGTTATTCCGATGACGAGCTGTTCACGCGCGTCTGCGGGGCGGGGAAGGGAAAGTGCGGAAAGAAACAGGAGCAGCCAGAAGGTCAGGACGCGGGCGGATCGTCGCATCGGGGGCTGTCTCCGTCTCGGTGGATTGATCTTGAAAGAATAAGAGGCGCGGCGGGGGATTTCCAGCGCCGCGCTCCGGTATTGATAAATCAGGTCAGCGGAATATCCAGCACGTGTTTCCTGAAGGCTGGACGCGCGGCGATCCGGTCGTACCAAGCCTCAAGAGCGGGCATGGACGGCCGGTCCTGGATCAGGGTCATCCAGCGGTAGCAATTGATGGCAATCGCGATGTCCGCCATTGTCAGTCTGTCGCCCATGATGTAGTCGCGACCCGTCAGCCGCTCATCGAGGATCTTCCAGATCGGGATCATGTTATCCCGCGCGCCTTCGATTGCCGCCAGATCACGCTCTGCTTCAGGTGTCCGGACCAGGCCCCAGAAAATCACCGTGATCGGGGCCAGAACGGTAGTCTGCAGCCAATCCATCCAGCGGTCCGCATCCGCATAGGCGCGTGGGTCTGCCGGCGCCATGTCGCCAGCCGAGTACTTGTTGCAGAGATAGCGAACGATGGCGTTCGATTCCCAGAGGACAAAATCGTCCTCGATGATCGTCGGAACCCGGGAATTGGGGTTCAGGGAGAGGTAATGACTGTCTTTCGTGTTGGCGAAGGCCCCGCCGAAATCCTCGCGCTCATTCGGTATCGACAGCTCCTCGCAGAGCCAGGTTACCTTCTGCACGTTGCTCGAATTATTACGGCCGAGAATCCTCAGCATCACTCTTCCCCCAGATTGGTTTCTTATTAGACGTCGACGGTTTCGCGGGTAGCGGCCCAGCCGTCCGGATCGCGCAGGAACTGACGCACTTCGCTGAGCTGCGCTTCGGTGAAGCCGCGCTTTTCCGCAGCCGCCAGCACATCCCACCAGGTGCAGAGACCGTGCAGATCGACGCCTTTCTCTTTCATGGAGGAGGTGCTTTGCGGGAAGTTGCCGTAGTGGAAAACCACGAAGCAGTGAGCAACCTCGCCACCGGCTTCGCGGATGGCGTCGATGAAGGAGAGCTTGGAGCCGCCATCCGTTGCCAGGTCTTCGACCAGAAGGATGCGCGCGCCATCTTCGAATGTGCCTTCGATCCGGGCGTTGCGGCCGAAACCTTTCGGCTTCTTGCGAATATAGAGCATCGGCAAACCGAGCAGGTCGGCGATCCAGGCGGCGAAAGGAATGCCTGCCGTCTCACCGCCGGCCACGGCATCGAACTGCTCGAACCCGGCCTTCTGGGCAAGCAGTTCGACGCCCATCTCCATCAGCTGCTTCCGGGCGCGGGGGAAGCTGATGATCTTGCGGCAATCTACATAGACCGGGCTGAGCCGACCGGAAGTGAAGGTGAACGGCTCTTCCGGGCGGATATGCACGGCTTCGATCTCGAGCAGGATATTCGCTGCGGTCTCGGCGATGCTCTGGCGGAAGTCGGGGGTTGTGCTCTCGTCCATCGACGGGGATCTCCAAAGGCGGGCTAGGCGATTTTCGGCGA
This sequence comes from Nisaea sp., assembly GCF_034670185.1. Taxonomy (NCBI): domain Bacteria; kingdom Pseudomonadati; phylum Pseudomonadota; class Alphaproteobacteria; order Rhodospirillales; family Thalassobaculaceae; genus Nisaea; species Nisaea sp. The sequence goes on along the minus strand of NZ_JAXMNY010000001.1, from coordinate 1,907,299 downwards.
GCATAAACCAAGCGTCAGCGCTGTTCACCCTCGGAAAGCAGGATTGTTTTCAAGCGCTCGTGAGAAAGTGCGGCTGCGGGCTCATTCAGGACCAGAGTGCCCCGGTGCAACACCGCGATCCGATCGGCCACGGAGAGGGCCGTGGCTGTGCTCTGCTCCGCCAGAAGCACAGCGGCACCATCATCCGCAAGCCGGCGAATGGCGGGAAACAGCTCCTGGCAGATAACGGGGGCAAGGCCAAGCGATGGCTCATCCAGCAACAGGATTTCCGGGCGCTGCATCAGCGCGCGCGCTATGGCGACAACCTGTTGCTGCCCGCCGCTGAGGCTCCAGCTTTCCCGTTCGAGGATGGTGCCGAGCAAAGGGAAGAGGGCGCCGAGTTCGGCAATCCGCCCGAGGCGTTCGGCGTGCGATGCAGCCATTGCGGCATGCAGGGTGTCCGAAACCGTCATGCCGGGGAACAGGCGGCGTCCTTCGGGGCAATAGCCGATGCCGAGCCGCGCCCGGTCCGGTGTGTCGGTGCCAGAGAGTGACTGGTCCCGGAACAGGATTTCTCCATCCGTGAGCGTTTCCAGGCCCATGGCGGCGCGCAGCAGGCTCGATTTTCCGGCGCCATTCAGGCCGATCAGGGCAACGATCTCTCCTGGCGCAACATCGAGAGTGAGGTTGCGCACCGCCATCGCGCCGCCGCGCCGTACGGAAACATTCCGGAAGGAGAGCAGCGCGGCACTCACAGCGGGCTCTCCCCGAAATAGGCGCTGATGGCCGCCGGGTCACGGGCAACGTCGCGGGGCATTCCCTCGGCGACGACCTGTCCGGCACTGAGGCAGATCACCCGGTCCGCCAGGGGCAGCAGGAAATCCATCGCGTGATCGATCAGCAGGATGCCATGGCCCGCATCCGCCAGCCGCTTCAGCAAAGCTGAAAGCTCCGCGCGTTCCACCTCGTTCATCCCGGCGGCCGGCTCGTCCAGAGCGAGGACGGAGGCGCCAGCGGCAAGGGCGCGGGCGATTTCGAGATGCTTCAGGGCCGCCGGTGGCAGGGTTCCTGCGCGTTCGTTCGCGCGGCTTAAGAGGCCGACCTCGCTCAGTCGGGCCTGAGGGCTCTCGCCTTCGGAGACAACCGCCTCAACGCTCTCCAGCACGGTCAGGTCCGGTGCGATCTGCGGATGCTGGAAACTGCGGCAGAGACCGGCGCGGGCAATGAATTCTGGTGGTTTGCCGGTGATGTCACTGTCGCCGAGACGGATTCGCCCACCATCCGGTTTCTCGATGCCGGAGATCAGGTTGACCAATGTCGTCTTACCGGAGCCATTCGGGCCGATGAGGCCGAGAATTTCGCCAGGGGCGAGGGTGAGGGAGACGCCGTCCAGCGCGGTTACGCCGCCAAACTGTTTGGACACAGTCTCCACGGACAGGCTGAGCGGAGCGGGCGCATGCGGTGCCGCAGCGTCGCCTGTTACGATTGCGGATGCCTTGCTTTCCCAAAAGAGACTGGCAAGTCCGCGCGGCAGGAAGACGATGGCGGCGAGCAGGGCCGCGCCATAGACCACAAGATAATAATCTGCAAAATCCCGGAACCACTCCGGCAGATGAACCAGCAGCAGGGCGCCAAGCACGGCCCCGACGGGTGAGGTGCGTCCGCCAATCACGGTCATGGCGAGGATCAGTACCAGGACGTGGAACTGCAAGACGTCCGGTGAAACGACGCCGACCGCGTGTGCCTGCAGCGCTCCGGCAAGTCCGCCAAAAGCCGCGCTGGCGATGAAGAATCGGAAACGGATTGCCGCCCCGTCGATACCGAGCGTGGTGGCGGCCAGAGGCGCTTCCCGCAGGGTCTCGACCGCCAGCCCAAGCCGTCCGGCTGTCATCCTGTGCGAAATAAGGAGTGCCAGGCCGACACAGGCCCAGACCAGTATGGTCAGCGGCAAGCCGTGCCCGAAGGAAACCGAGCCGATCTCGATGGGCGGCACTCCGTACAGGCCGTTCGCGCCGCCGGTGACCTCTGTCCAGTTCGTGGCGACGAGGAGGGCGAGTTGGGCGATGCCGAGGGTGGCGAGCGCGAAATAGTGCGAGGCGAGACGGAGCACGGGAATTGCGATGAGGGCGGCCAGAACGCTCGGCAACAGGATGCCTGCGGCCAGTGTCAGGGGGAATCCAAGGCCGAGTTCCAGCGCACCAAGACCTGCCGCATAGGCGCCAAGCCCGAAGAAACAGCCCTGAGCTAGTGACAGTGCACCAAGGCGGCCGAAGATGAGCTGATAGCCAATCGCGGCAATGGCATAGATCCCGGCACGGGTCAGGACATGCAGAGCGTAATCGCCTGCGTAGAACAGGGCATAGAGCGCCAGCGCGGCAACTACGGCGCCGAGAATCAGACGGGAGCGCGGGTTAGACACGGGCGCGTGCCCGCTCCGGCAGAAGCCCCGACGGTCGGAACACCAGCATGACCAGTAGCAGCGCATAGAGCAGGGCCTCTGCTACCAGATAGGAGGTAAGCGCGGCGACAAGGGTCTCGAAAATGCCGATCAACATTGCGCCGATCACCGCCCCGTCGAGCCTGCCCCAGCCGCCGATGGTTACCGCGATATAGGCTTTCAGCATGAACAATCCGCCATCGTTAGGGCTGACGAAGAACTGGTTGGACAGCAGCAATCCGGCCGCGCCCGCAAGCGCGATGGCGAGCGCGAAGGAGAGGGTGATCATACGCTTCGGGTGGATGCCGATGGCGGCCGCCATTTCAGAATCCTGTGCCACGGCGCGCATGTGTCGCCCGGTCTGGGTCCGGCCGAGAAACAGGCCAGTCCCGGAGATCAGGGCGGCTGCACAGGCCATCACCGCGAGTTGCTGCAGCGAGATGGACAGGCTGCCAATGGTCATAGGGGCGCCCGCGATGAGCGGAGGCCCGGCCCGGGGCGCGGCGCCGAAAAGGGCGTTCGCCAGATGCTGCAGCACCAGTCCGGCGGCGATGGTGCTGACGAAGACCGCGACCTGATGGCGTTTGCGCACGGGGAAATAGGCAATCCAGGCGAAGCCGGCCCCGACGAGTCCCATCAGCCCCATCACCAGCGGCAGCAGGAGCAGCCCTGGCAGCGCCGTCGCTTCGCCGATCAACGGGGCGAGCGCGATGGCGGCGAAACCGCCCGCCATGACCAGCTCGCCCTGGGCGAAATTCACCGCCCCCACGGCGTTCAGCACGATGACGAAGCCAAGCGCGATAAGGGCATAGGCGGCGCCGAGGGCGAGACCGTTCAGCAGGATCTGGGTGAGAGCAATGGTTGACATGGCTGGGGCGGGTGCCGGGTGCGGCTCTATTTCACGCCGCTGACATTCTCGTAGCGCCGCTTGATCGCCGGTACCGCGCTTTTGCCATCGTAACAGACGATGACCGCGTCATGCGCCATGTTGCCCTCGCCGTCGGATTTGTAGGTCATGGCGAGCCCGTCATAGCTGTTGCTGGCCAGCCAGTCTCGCACTTCTTCTGCGGTTCTGGCGCCTGAATTCCGCGCCGCGATCATCATGGCCGCGCCGTCATACTGGGCCAGCGAGAAAGCGTCGGGCTCGGTTCCAAAACGGGCTCGATATTCCGATGTAAAATCCTCAACCGGACCTTCTGGCTCAGAAATCGGCGAGGACGCACTTTCGGCGCAAACACCGGCGAGCTGCTTCGGGTCCAGCAGGGCGGCCGTGGTCGGCTGGTGCATGGCGGAGCCGGCAAGGATCGGCAGGGCGATGTTATGGTCCCTGGCCTGGCGGATCACCAAAGCGGTAGAGCCGGAATGCAGGTGCAGCAGGATCAGGTCGGGTTTGGCCTCCTGCATCCGGGTCAGGGCAGGCAGCATGTCCTTCACCGAGACGTCGATGGCTTCCTCAAACACCAGCGGCGCCCCGAGATCATTCATGATCCGGCGCAAATGCTCCGCACCGCTCTGCCCGTAGGCAGTGGTCTGATGGAGCAGAGCCGGGCGTTTGGCGCCGAGTTCCTCGATAGCGTACCGGGCCTGCGCCACCTTCACCACGCTGTCGCCCGGGAAGAAACGGAACACCCAGGGAATGCCGATCTCGGTGATCTTCGCCGTGCCGGAAACGGTGAGCAGCGGAACGCCGGCGCGACCGGCGATGGGCAGCATGGCCAGCATTTGCGTGCCAAGCATGGAGGCAACGGCGGCACTCGGCTCGCCCTCCAGCGCCCGGCGCAACGCGGTGACGGCACCTTCTGGAGAGGTGCCTGTGTCGGTCACTTCGGGTTCCAGATCGAGATCCTTGCCATAACGCTCGATGGCCAGTACCGCGCCGTTGCGCTGGGATGTTCCTTCAAGAGACAGGAAGCCGGTGATCGGCACCAGCACGGGGATTGTCTCGGCTTTTGCGGTCAGACTTATGGCCATAAGCGCGGTCAGCGCGACGGCGGCGGTTTTCAGGAACATTCCCGGCACTCCAATAGGTCCGTTCGACGGAACGGCAGATTCAAAATCGGGGCGAGAGGAATGAACGCGACCGCATCTGCAGTCTCGTGACGTCTCCCTGCGCCGGCATGACCCGGATCAAGTTCGATGGGTATCCTCTCAGTTCCGGCTACGAATTCCGAAACACCCCAGCATCACGAGGCCAACCTGCGGCCCGGTCATAAACTTGTCAAGAGACGGTCGGGGAAGAAGCCGTGAGCAGATTGAACCGGATTAGTTCCACGGAGTGGTTTGTCCGACCGCGTCCCCAGCCTATTATGCGGCCAACAAGAAAATCTGATGCGGAGGAAAAACCCAATGTCGAAAATCAATATCGCGGTGATCCCGGGCGACGGTATCGGCTGGGAGGTCATTCCGGAAGGCATCAAGGTGCTGGAGGCAGCGGGGGCGAAGTTCGGCATTGAGTATGATTTCACCGAATTCGATTGGAGCTGCGAGCGCTATAAGAAGACCGGCATGATGATGCCGATCGACGGGATCGAGCAGTTGAAGGAATTCGACTCGATCTTCCTCGGCGCCGTCGGTTTTCCGGGTGTGCCGGACCATGTTTCGCTCTGGGGCCTGCTGATCCCGATCCGCCGGGAGATGGAGCAGTATGTGAACCTGCGCCCGATCCGGATGCTCAAGGGCATGAATTGTCCGCTGGCGAACCGGACGGCGGAAGATATCGACTTCTATGTCGTGCGCGAGAATAACGAGGGCGAATACTCGTCCATTGGCGGGCGCCTGTTCGAGGGTACGGACCGTGAGATGGCGATGCAGGAAAGCGTCTTCACCCGGACCGGAACCGACCGGATCATGCGTTTCGCATTCGAGCTTTGCCAACGCACCGGCAAGAAGAAGGTAACCTCGGCGACCAAATCCAACGGCATCATTCACACCATGCCTTACTGGGACGAGCGCTTCGCGGCGATCTCGAAGGAATACCCGGATCTCGCGACGGACCAGTATCATATCGACATTCTGGTCGCGAATTTCGTGCTGCATCCGGACTGGTTCGATGTGGTCGTCGGCTCCAACCTGTTTGGTGATATCCTGTCCGATCTCGGCCCGGCCGTTGCCGGATCCATCGCTATCGCGCCGTCCGCGAACATCAATCCGGAGAAGAAGTATCCCTCCATGTTTGAGCCGGTGCATGGCTCTGCCCCGGACATCGCCGGCAAGGGGATTGCCAACCCGATCGGCCAGATCTGGTCCGGCGCCATGCTGCTGGAGCATCATGGGCATCAGGAAGCGGCGGACGCCATCGTTGCTGCCTGCGAGACGGTGATTTCAGGTGGTGGGCCGAAGACCCCGGATCTTGGCGGTCAGGCCACGACAGCCGATCTTGGCGATGCCATCGCCGCCGTGCTTCGGGACTGAGCTTATGCAGTCTCCTGTTTATTTCGAGGACCTGGAAATCGGCCAGGTCCTCCGTTCCCAGCGCAAGACCATGACGGAATCCGAGATCATCGATTTTGCCTGGAAGTATGACCCGCAGCCCTTCCATATCAGCGTGCCGGATGCCGAGGAGAGCCATTTCGGCGGCGTCATCTCCAGCGGTTTCCAGACCCTTGCCGTCAGCTTCAGGCTGGCCTGGCAGGCGAACGGACTGCAGGCGACCAATCTCGGTGCCGGAACCATCGATCAGCTGAACTGGCTGAAACCGGTGCGGCCGGGCGATACTCTGAGCTTGGAGATGGAAGTGCTGGAGAAACGTCAGTCCCGCTCCAAACCGGACAGGGGCTTTGTCCGGTTCAAATACACGACGTTCAATCAGGATGGCGAAGCGGTCATGACGATGGAGTGCCCGCAGATCGTTTCTTGCCGAGGAAAAGGTGATTAATTTTGGCGTTACTGGTCTGACGCAATGTTTATTTTGCGTTTTCGGAAGATCATCAATGCGACTAGGAATGGCAGCCCAAACATTCCTATCGAAAGCGTAAGCGCTTCAACCAGCTCTATAGGGCGCTCTGGAATATCGTAAACTGAATAGCTGACGACACCAGCTAAATACCCGCAAACCCCAACAACGATGGATCTAAATATCGAGCCTCGACTGGCGAGAGCACCCCTGACTATTGCGATGCCAACCAATACACCAATCAGAATCGGCACAATGTTTATCATAGTGCGTTCGAACACGAATTTAGCCAAATTTTCCATGAAATTACCCCCTAAGAGAGAGTTAATTCTACCAATATAGAACCATTAAGTCTCTTGGCTGAAATGATTCAGTTTATGGATTGTCCGGCCGTACATGACATATCAGGGACTCTTCCGCGTCTTTTTGTGGGGATTGAGTCACGATGGAGTCCTGAAATCGTCATAACTCTGCGGCATGCCGGTCAACGCTCTTGAGTAATGTCGCGGTCCTTGGGAAGGGGCCGCATGTCACATACTCAGAGCCAACCTGTTATTCAGGTCACGAACGTCTCCAAAACATTTCCGAACGGGCGCCGGGCGCTCGACGGAGTCTCGGTTGCGCTCGAAGCGGGCGAGATGGTGGCGCTGATCGGAGCCTCCGGCTCCGGTAAGTCGACACTCATCCGGCATATTGGCGGCCTGATCGTCGCCAATAAAGGCGATAACGGGGGCTCAATCGCTGTATTTGGCGATCAGGTGCAGGCCGGTGGCCGCTTGACCGGCGACGTGTCGCAGGTGCGCCGCCGCCTGGGTGTCATTTTCCAGCAATTCAATCTGGTGCCGCGTCTGACGGTGCTGACCAATGTGCTGGCAGGCCGTCTCGGCCGAATGCCGAAATGGCGCGGCGTTTTCATGCAGTTCTCCCAACTGGAAAAGCAGCGCGCCATGCAGGCACTCACGCGGGTTGGCATCGCGGCGACGGCGCGGCAGCGCGCGGCGACGCTTTCTGGCGGGCAGCAGCAGCGTGCGGCCATCGCCCGATGTCTCGTGCAGGAAACCGAAGCCATTCTCGCCGACGAGCCGATTGCCTCTCTCGATCCGGCCTCCGCCCGCCGGGTGATGGAGACGCTCTCCGATATCAACCGGACGGAAGGCACGGCCGTGCTCGTTTCGCTGCATCAGGTCGAATACGCCCGGCGCTATTGCAAGCGCACTATCGCCATGCGGGACGGCCGGGTCGTTTTCGACGGGCCGTCCCACGATCTCACCACTGCTTTTCTCCGTGAAATCTACGGCGAGGCCAGCGAAGAGCTGATCCTCCCCGATGCCGAGGATTTCGCAGAGGCACATGAAGTGGCGGAGCAGCGGCTTGCTGTGTCCGCCTGAAACCATTTTCCAGCATCAAGAGGAGCTGATCCCATGACCATCTTCACCCGCCTGACCGCCGCCGCGGTTCTGGCCACAGGCCTTGCCGCAAGCGCGGTGCCGGCCCTGGCCGACAGGGAAGACCCGAAGGAAATCAACTTCGGCATCATCGCTACGGAGAACAGCTCCGCCCAACGCGAGAAGTGGGGGCCGTTCCTGCAGGCGCTCGAAGCGGATCTCGGCATGCCGGTGAAGCCGTTCTTCGCGGCTGACTATGCGGGTGTGATCGAGGCCATGCGCTTCGACAAGGTCGATATCGCCTGGTACGGCAACAAGTCCGGCATGGTCGCTGTCGACCGCGCCGGTGCCGAGATCTTTGCACAGACGACCGAATCCAACGGCGATCAGGGTTACTGGTCGGTCATGGTCACGCACAAGGATTCTGGTCTGAGCTACGAAGACGTCATGAAGTGCGACAAGAGCCTGAATTTTGGCCTTGGCGATCCGAACTCAACCTCGGGCTTCCTGGTGCCGTCTACCTTTATCTTCGCCAAGGAAGGCGTTGATCCGAAGGAATGCTTCAAGATTGTCCGCAATGCAAACCATGAGACCAACCTGATCTCCGTCGCGACCAAGCAGGTCGATGCGGCCGTTGCGTCCTCCGGTGGCCTCTACAAGCGTCTGAAATTCGCCAAACCGGAACTGTTTGCCGAGATCAAGGAAATCTGGCGCTCCCCGCTGATCGCGTCCGATCCGATGGCCTGGCGCCCGGAACTGAACAAGGGTCTGAAAGCCAAGATCATGAGCTTTTTCATGACTTATGGCCGCCTCGGCAGCGATGCGGAAGTGACCACGGCTCGTGAAATCCTCGCCATGATCGATATGGGCCCGTTCGTGCCGTCCTCGAATGCCCAGCTCTGGCCATTCTATGAGATGGACCAAATCCGTCAGCGCATGTCCATCGAGGGCGACGACACTTTCTCCCAGTCCGAGAAGAAAGAGAAGATCGCCAAGATCGACGAGAAGATCGCGGATATCCGCCGCGCCGCCGAGGCTCGCCCTCGCAAGTAACCCAGATCCTGGTCCGGTGTTTCGCCGGGCCGATATGCGGGGGCCACATGGCCCCCGCTTCTTTTCGGGAACCAAGTCCCATGAGTGTCAGCCATGAATAATAGTGCCGCCAACGGAACCCAGCCCCGCCTGGAGGACATCGTCGTGCCCGGCCGTGGCCGCCAGGAGCAGGCGTTCGACTACCTGCTCTGGGGCACTTTCCTGATCATGCTGGTCTGGAGCTTCGTGCCGTCGGACATGAATCGTATCGGGGATGTGTTCAGCGGCGGCGGTAACATGGCGATGTTGCTGTCCGATTTTCTGGAGCCCAATTTCCGTTACTGGCGGAGTTATCTCGATCTGATGCTGGAGACCGTGCAGATGGCGGTCTGGGGGTCGTTCCTCTCGGTCGTGTTCGCGGTCCCCTTTGGTCTGATGGCATCGTCAAACCTGGCTCCGACCTGGCTCAGTTTTCCGGTGCGGCGCCTGATGGATGCGTTCAGGGCTATCAACGAGCTGGTCTTCGCACTGGTTTTTGTCGCTGCTGTCGGGCTCGGCCCGCTTGCCGGGGTGCTGGCGCTGGCCATTCATACAACGGGCACACTCGCCAAACTCTTCTCCGAGGCGGTTGAAGCCATCGATCCGCGACCGGTCGAAGGTATCCGGGCTACCGGGGCGACGAGCCTGCATGAAATTGTCTTCGGGGTGATCCCGCAGGTTCTGCCACTATGGATTTCCTTTTCGCTCTATCGGTTCGAAGCGAATGTGCGCTCGGCCACAGTGCTGGGGATCGTCGGGGCAGGAGGCATTGGCATGTCGCTGTCTGAATCCTTGCGGGGCTTCGACTATGGTTCAGGCGCCGCGATCCTGCTGATCATTCTGGCGACTGTCTCACTGTTCGATATTTTTGGTGCGCGGCTGCGCAAGGTGGTGATCGATGGTGAGGATCACGCGCAGTTCGTCGGCTATCTGGCGATGCTGACCGCGATTATCATTGGAATTGAAATCGTTCTGAGAGCCGGGCCTCTTTGACGAAAGAGCCCGCCTGCAAAGAAGACCGGGATTGAGGCGATCAGGATCAAGGAAGCGTTCCAGGAATCGGCAGCCGGGTATGGAAACCTGGAACAGGAGACTGGAGCTTAATTCGCGATTAGTTCTCGCGGATACCGCGCCCGAGAAGCACGCCACCGACAAGTGCGACCACGCACCACGTCACTATCACCATCGCAAGAGTTATCATGTGCACTCTCCTACTCACTGGTGACAATGCTATCGTGGGCCGGGAGTTAATGCAATATTAACCAGTTCTAAAATTGAAAAATAATTTACTATTAAAATAATGGCTTTTACCGTGATTGCAGGGCGCGTTGGTCATTTGCGCCCTGCAAGGCATTGGGTTTAATCGAGTTCGGCCACCTGATCGCCTTCGAGAGGAACCTCGAAAGCATTGATTGTCATGGAGATCAGAGTGTAATAGCCGAGCAACCCGACAAGATCGATGACCCGCTGCTGACCCAGTATCTCGATAGCTTCGGCATAGAGAGCGTCGCCGATCTTATGGGTTTCATGCAGCGCGCGGGAAACGTCATAGACGACCCGCTCATCCGTCTTCTTGAAGGGTGGCGTTTTCCTGTCCCGGATCGCGTCCAGTATTTCCTCCGAGATGCCTGCCTTCAGGGCGAAAGGCTTGTGCACGGACCACTCGAACTGGGCTCCCCAGAACCGGCCCGTGATCATAATGGCAAGCTCGGAAAGGCGCGGTTCGAGCGTGCTGTCGAAACGCGCGAACTGGCCGAGCTGCTGTGCCTTGTCGGCCAGGGCGGGGCTATGCAGCCAGATCTTCAGGGGACCTTCGACACGACCGCGGGGGCCGTTGACGATGGCGTCGTGGATGGTCCGCTGCGCGTCGGACATGTCCTCGGGCTTGAGGGCGGGTACGCGTGACATGGTGCTGATTTCCAGTTCTTTGTTTTGGCTCAGGCGGCGTCGGCGCAGAGCTTTTCCTTGCGGGCGGACCCATCATGGGCGTCGAGCAGCCGTTCGCGCCATGCCCAGAGAGGATCATCCTCGGCAAGCAGCTCAAACGGGCTGGATATCCGCGCCCACATGAGCGTTCCGAAGAGCGCGTAATCCGAGAAGCTCGGACCCGTGCCGCCGATATAGGGCTGTTTCTCTATCACGGCCCGTGCTGGAGCCAGGGCCTTGTGCAGATCGGGAAGCCTGTCCTCACGCCCCTTCTGTATTTCTTCCAGCGATTTTCCGAAGCGGGCCTCGCGAGATTCCTTGAAATAGGGTTGATCGCGCTCGTCGCAGGCGAGGTAGACGTCATGGACGATGCAGCCGGCAACCAACGGGTTGATGGTACGGTTTGTCCATTCGGTAATGAAAAGCGCAGCGCCGCGACCGGCCTCGCCGCCGAAAAGGCTGGGGCTGTCCGGATAGTTCTCCTCGAGATAGCAGGCGATGTCCCAGCTATCGCAAATCACGGTGTTGGCGTCTTTCAGAACCGGGACGAGTTTCTGACCGCTGAATTCCAGCTTGTCCTTTTCTCCGAAACGAACGTGTTCGACCGTTGCATCCGCCTCGAGGCCTTTGTGGGCCAGGGCCATGCGGGCACGCCATCCGAAGGGGCTGAAGCGGGCACCATTCCTGGCGGACAGATCGTAAAAGGTAATGGCCATGGTGTGTTTCCTTCACAAGCGGCGATTGTCTTTCCGGTGGCGATCTTGCCGTGCCGGGCGCGATGCAACAAGCTCAGAAGAGGGAAGGCAGTCCTCGCTCTCGCGCACGTGTTTCCATGGCGTCGATTTCTTCGTAATCGGCATCGTTCAACGGAGAGAATCCGTCGATCAGGAGCGCATCGCGGGCGGATTGTCCGGACGGGTCGGCGATCGCCCGTTCGATTCCGCGCCGGTAGGCAGCGAGCGTTTGGTCATCGATGCTGGCGGGGACTGCATAGGGCAGGCCCGGCGCATTAGGTGTCCTGGCAAGAACCTCGACCGAATCGCATTCCTGTGGGGCATGTTTCTGCAGCAGGGCCCAGGTGACGCAATCGATTGCGGCCGTGTCGGCTTCTCCCGAGGTGACCATCGAAACACTTGCCCGATGACCGCGACTGCATACGGCGTCGCCAAAAAAACCGGGCTCGATCCCACGGTCCGCAAGCAGGGCGCGGAAGGCACTCATGCCGGACTGTGAAAGGGCACCATTATAGGCCAGCCGTGCACCTTCAAGAGCCTCAATCGACGTAATCCCGGCACCGCGTTGAACGATCACCACGCTGCTGTATCGCGGCCCGTCGCAACCCTCTGCCCGGTAGCACGGCGTGCCGACGACGCGCAGCGCGTCACGATACCGCTTGCGCAGTGGATAGCCGCAGATCTGGGTAAAGAACAGGTTCGGCGCCGACCATGGTGCGCTCTCTTCCGGTGAGCGCGTACGGTGCGGCGGAATTCCGGACAGGCCTTCGGCGGCAAGTCCGCGCGCCAGTGCTTCCCACCAAGAGTTCGTCGCTTCCCGAGTTTCCGGAAAGTCGTACATGTCGAGCGTGGCGATCATCAGGCGGTGTGTTCCGGAAAGCGCGAGAGCAGGCCCTCGATATAGTCGTCCAGGTCATGGCTCTGGACGACCGCGTCGCGGATCAGCTGATCGAAATGGCGGGTCAGGGTGCGGATATGTTCGGTGGTGTTGAAGACAAAGAAGCTCTGGCCAAGGAAGAGTGAGGCGCGCAGCGGGCCGAAGATGGTCAGTGGGGCGGAATACACTCTACGTCCGTCGAACAGGTAGAGGCGCATTCTGGGATACAGCTCGTCATGCAACTGCCGCATGTACCGCAGCTGCTCGTATCGGAGCGCCGGGGCCAGATCGTGCCAGATACCGGCCCCGGCGGCGAAATCGTCCAGAGCCTGCCGCGACATACAGATCTCGATATCGGTTTCGGGGCGGCGTGTGTAGGCGAGCTGGTCCTGTGTCCGTTCCAGCGCGCTGTCCCGCTCGAACGCCTCAACGACGCCATGCTCGTAAGCCAGGATCTCCGGTGTTTTTACCTGATCGGGCAGGTTGCTCGGGACATAGCGGATCTTGTACCCGGCGGCTTCCGCATGCCATTCCGCGATGTTTCGATCCACGGCAGCCCGTGACGCTTCGGTGATGTGGATAGAGCGCTGCAGGATCTCGGCGCCGAGCTGCTCCTGCTGGGTCAGACCGAGCAGCCAGTCCAGGCTGACCTGCAGTGCCGAGGCAATCGCCGCAACGGTATCCGCGCGGGGCAGGCGTTCATTGTCGGGTGACAGCAACTGGGACAGTGTCGAGCGGTCAACGCCGACACGCCGGGCAAGGCCGGACCGGTTCACACCGGCGCGTTCCATGCTTTCCGCGAGGCGGGTCCGGAAGATTTCGACTGTGTCTCGGCGGTCCAAGGCAGTTCCCGATGGGAAAATAAGCAATGTTGTGTTTTATCTGCATATTGAGAAAATAGTCAACAAACGCTGCAAAAATAGCGCAAACACCCGTTGTTGCGGCTGTGCGGTGCAGCATAGCTTTGCGGCATGTTTGAACGTCATCCCGCACAGATTTCTCAGCAAGTCCCGGAAGTACCTGTTTCTCCTGGTAATGTTGACTCCGCTTTTACGCTGTCCATCCCGTCGGTCGAGTGGCAGACCGTCACACTCTGGAGCGTTATTCACGGCCTTTTCGCCGCGCTGACCTATTGGCATGCTGCACTGCCTATATGGCTGTTGCCCCTTCTTGGGGCGCCGGTGGTCGCCTGGCATGCGAGTTACCAGCACGAGGCAATTCACGGTCATCCGACCAGAATTGGCTGGCTCAATACCCTGCTTGCCGGGCTGCCGCTGATACTCTGGGTGCCGTTTGGCATCTATCGGGACAGCCATCTCAAGCATCACCGTAACGAATATCTGACCGATCCGATCGAGGATCCTGAATCCTTTTACGTCACGCCCGAAGCATGGAGCAGGTTCTCCGAGCCGCGGCGGATGGTCTATCGCGCCGTGAACACGCTCGCTGGACGGCTTGTGCTCGGTCCGCTCTTTGTCGCAAGCCTGTTTCTCTGGCGTGAGGCGTGGGACTTTTCGCGAGGAAAGGGGCGTCTGAAGGATTGGACCGGCCATGCCATTGGATTGGCCGTGCTTGCGGTCTGGATTGTCGGGGTCTGCGACATGCCGCTCTGGCTCTATGTAATCTGCTTTGCCTATCCGGGGACGGGGGTGTTGCTGCTTCGCTCGTTCGCCGAACATCACGCGGCGCCCGAAGCGGTGGACAGGACGGCGATTGTCGAAGCGGAAGCGCCGCTGGCGCTGCTCTTCCTGAACAACAATTTACATGTCGCGCACCATGCCAGCCCGGGCGTGCCCTGGTACGCGCTGCCGCGCTATGAAGTGCTCCGGAGACGTCTGACTGGCCGCCGCGAGGAGCGGGTCTATCGAGGATACCGGGACGTGGCGCGTCGGTGGCTGTTCCGGCCGAAAGAACACCCGGCACACCCTCATTATTGATCCAGTAAAGAACGGCGGATTTATTTGAATGCCGCCGTTTTTATTGGACCTTTATTCGATCCGGGGATCTTCCCGCCGCTTGGTCATATAAGCTTTCAGCTCTTCGTCTATCGCCGGGTCGATTGGCGGTGCCTCGAACTCTTCCAGCATGGCGCGGTAGGTCCGGTTCGCTCGCGTCAACGCATCCGGGCTGCCGGCTTCCTCCCAGCTTTCGTAATTGCGCCAGTCAGAGAGCAGCGGTTGGTAGAAAGCTGTCTCATAGCGTTCCAGCGTATGCGCGGTACCGAAGAAATGCCCGCCAGGGCCGACATCGCGGATCGCATCCAGGCCGAGGCTCGCCTCGTTGATCTCCAGCGGTTGCAGGAACGCGGCCATACCCTGGAGGAGTTCAAGGTCGGTCACGAACTTCTCGAACGAGGCGGTGAGGCCTCCTTCCATCCATCCGGCGGCATGCATCACCAGATTGGCCTGCCCGAGCACAACGGGCCAGAGCGACATCATGGATTCCCAGGCTGCTTGCGCATCGACGGCATTCGAGGCGTTGGCGTTTGTCGAGCGGTAGGGCAGTCCGTATTTTCGGGCAAGCTGGCCACCGACAAAAGCGGCCTTGGCATATTCCGGTGTCCCGAAGGCGGGAGCGCCGCTGCGCATGTCCACGTTCGAGGTGAAGCCGCCATAGATCACCGGGGCACCGGCGCGGATCATCTGGGTAAAGGCGATGACCGCGAGAGCTTCCGCATTCTGCTGGGCAAGGGCGCCGGCGATGGTCACCGGGCTCATTGCGCCTGACAGGGTGAATGGGGTGACGCAGATCGCCTGGCCATGACTGGTCATCTCCATCAGGCCCTGCAGCATTGGGATGTCGACCCGGAGAGGCGAGGAGGTGTTGATGATGGAATGCAGACCGGGCCGGTCGACAATAGTGTCGCGGGTTTCTCCGCGGGCGATGCACAGCATGTCGATTGCATCGCTCGGCCGTTGCCGCCCGAGCGAATAGGCGTGATGCACCTTGTCTGACAGAGTCAGGAAGGAATAATGGCAATCCAGATGCCGGGTCTGGGGCGGCAGGTCTACCGGTTCGACCGGATAGCCGCCAAACAGATGGATGATGTTCGCGGTCTGGCCCATGCGGACGAAGTTCTGGAAGTCGGCGTAATTGCCGTCCCGGCGCCCACCTTCGAGATCGCTGCAGAATGGGGCACTGGCGATACTGGCGAAATTGATGTTGTTGCCGCCAAAGACGAGATCCCGTTCCTGCCGGCCTCCATGAAGCGTGAATTCCGAAGGAGCCTTGGCCACATATTCAAGCACCATCCCCGGATCGAAGCGGACGCGCTCTGAGCCTTCTTCGACCTCAGCACCGTGCTGCTTCAAAATGTCGCGTGCCGTCTGGTCGAGGAAATCAATTCCGATCTCGCTCAGGATGCGGAGCGACGTGGTGTGGATGGCCTCCAGCTCATCCTCCGAGATGATACCCATCGGGGGATAGGGGGAGCGAAGCCGGTGCCATTCAGCTTGTCTGATTTTCCGATCCGTGACGGCCGAATCCGAGCGTTTTCTTGTTCGTTCGCGCTTTCTTGTACGGTTCGGAGCTTCGGTCATTGTTATTGGCGCCTCCAAAAAGACCTTTTTATTGCCTTAATGGTGCCCATTTTGAGGGGGTAACTGTCTAGCCATGCGGCGACAAAACGTTAATGCCGGTGGTCGCATTTGGAACGAGAGGTGATGGAAATCAGAATGAAGAAATGATCGTTCAGATTTCTCTTCTCTCTATTTTTGATTTCTACTTCCTGTGAAACCGCGCTATATCGGGCGTTCGTTGCGGTAACGTAAAAAAAGCAAAGATAAATTAAGAGTAATTTTCTTTATTTTTGAGTTGTAAGTGAAACTTTTAAACCTAGTTAAGAATTATAGTTAATTTTGTTTAGTGTTAATTTGGTTGTCACCAGATACTATTCTACGAATCCTTTAGTTTTTGTTGGAAATAACACCGAGGCGTTGTAGAAACCCGGCACTCTCGGTCCTATGTTTGAATATCGTGACTGAGAATCAACTTCACTCAACCGCTAGAGACTGAGAATGGCCGCAGCAAAGCAAGCACTGAATGGTAGTGATGATCCGAACTATCGCGTTACGAACAACAACGCGATTGACGTCCATGTGGGACGGCGTGTTCGGTTGCGCCGCACTCTCCTTGGCATGAGCCAGGAACAACTGGGAGAGGCGCTGAATATTACCTTTCAACAGGTCCAGAAATACGAGCGTGGCTCCAACCGCATCAGCGCATCCCGCCTGTGGGACATCGCGCAGATCCTCGACGTTCCCGTCAGCTTCTTCTTTGATGACATGACGGACGACACGGCGGCGAACTCTCCGCGCAAAGTGCGGTCTGGTTCTTCGACGACCGAGTACGAGGAAAAGCCGAACGACCCGATGGCGCGGCGTGAAACGCTGGAGCTGGTTCGTGCCTACTACAACATCACCAATGTCGGTGTGCGCAAGCGCATCACCGAAATGGTGAAGTCCGTCTCCCAGGCTCTGCCGGGCGACGCATAAACAGTTCCAAAGGCCTGGAAACAGGCCCTTGAACGAGAGAAGCGGGTGGCCATTGGCCGCCCGCTTTCTTTTTTCGGTCGCATCGCGGCTCAGCGCTCTGGCTCAGGCGAGGGCGACAACCGGCTCCATCTTGTCGAGGATGTCGTCCGCCAGGTGGCACTTGACCCGGTGACCGCCGGCCAGCGTTCGCGTTGCCGGGAGCTCCGTCTCGCACTTGTTCCCGGGGACCTCACTCTTGTGGTGGCACCGGGTCTGGAACGGGCATCCGGACGGCGGGTTCATGGCCGACGGGATGTCCCCGTCCAGCACGATATGCTTCTTCACCACCTTCGTGTCCGCGATCGGGATCGCCGAAAGCAGGGCCTCGGTATAGGGATGATAGGGCGGGGAGAAGACTTCTTCGGTCGTGCCCTGTTCCACGATATGGCCGAGATACATCACGACCACCCGGTCAGCGATATAGCGCACGACGGAAAGGTCATGGCTGATGAACAGCATTGTTGTGCGCGAAGCCCGCTGAATGTCCATCAGCAGCTCCGTCACGGCCGCCTGAACGGAAACGTCGAGGGCGGATACAGGCTCGTCCGCTACCACGACTTTCGGCGCCCCGGCAAAGGCGCGGGCCACGCCGATCCGTTGTTTCTGGCCGCCGGAAAGCTGTCGCGGCATACGCTTGGCGAATTCACGGGGCAGCTTGACGAGATCGAGCAGCTCCAGCATCCGGTCTTCGCGCTCTTTCGGGGTGCTGCCGATGCCGAAGCGTTCAAGCGTGCGGACGATCTGGGAGCCGACCGTGTGGCTCGGGTTCAGGGTATCGAACGGGTTCTGGAACACCATCTGGATGGAGCTGATGGTGCCGGTGTCCCGGTCGCCGATATCGGTGCCGCCGATATCGGTGTTGCCGAGGGTAACGGTGCCTTCCGTCGCGGTCTCAAGGCCGAGCAGGATCTTGGCGAGTGTTGATTTTCCACAACCGGACTCGCCAACGATTGCGACGGTTTCCGCCTCGCGGGCCGAGAAGGTGATTTCCTCGTTGGCTTTCACGACGCGGGTCTCGCCGCCGCCGAACATCTGGTTCGCGGCAACCTCGTAATACTTCTTCAGGCCATCGACCGAGAGGATGGTCTCTCCCGGAACCGTTGCCTCGACGACGCCCTCGTGTTTAAGCGGCGCGTCCCAATCGATTTCCGACACCCGCTCGCAGCGCGTGAAGTGGGATTCAGCCATGCCGGTATCGTGCATCCGGATCTCGCCGACATCGCATTTTCCGGCTTCGAAAAAGGAACAGCGTGGTCCGAAATTACAGCCGTTCGGCCGCTCGTGCGGCAGTGGCAATTGACCGGGAATGGCGACCAGGGGATGAGAGTATTTGTCCGCGCCCGGCAGCGGGATCGATCGGAATAGGCCCTGGGTGTAGGGATGCCGCATCCGGTCAAAGACATCTTTCACGGACCCGGTCTCAACTGCCTCACCGGAATACATCACCGTGATCCGGTCGCAGGTCTCGAGAATCAGGCCAAGATTGTGGGAGATGAACAGCATCGATGTGCCGAAACGGCTCCCGAGTTCTTTCACCAGATCGACGATACCCGCTTCGACCGTCACGTCGAGGGCTGTCGTCGGCTCATCCATGAGCAGCAGGGCCGGTTTCGACAGAAGCGCCATGGCGATGACGATGCGCTGTTGCTGGCCTCCGGAAAGCTGATGTGGATAGGAATCCATCATCCGCTCCGGATCGGGCAACCGCACCAGTTCCATCATCTCCAGAGCCCGGTCATAGGCCTCGTCCACTGAGGCGTTCTCATGCAGGATAGGCACTTCCATGAGCTGCTTGCCGACCCGCATGGCGGGGTTCAGGCTGGCCATCGGTTCCTGATAGACCATGGCAATCTCGGAGCCGCGGATTTTCCGCAGCTCTTTCTCACTCATGGTGGTCAGCTCGCGCCCCTTGAACTTGATCGACCCGGCGGTGATCTTTCCCCGGTTGGAGAGGTCCCGCATGACGCCGAGGGCGACTGTGGACTTACCGCAACCGGATTCACCGACCAGGCCCATGGCTTCACCCGGCATAACCTTGCAGGAGAAGTCCATCACGGCCGGGATTTCGCCGGCGCGAACGAAGAAGGAGATCGAAAGGTTCGTAATCTCGAGGATCGGTTCTGTCATTGTCGTGCCTCCCTCAATCTTTCAGTGACTGCTCGCGCAGTCCGTCGGCCAGCAGGTTCAGTCCGAGGACGAAAATTGCGAGGGCCAGGGTTGGAGGCAGGGCGATGGTGGGAACGATCCGGATAAAGGCCCGGGTCTGGTTGATCATCGATCCCCAGTCAGGGCTTTCGGGCGCAAGGCCGAGGCCGAAGAAGCCGAGGGTGCCGAGCAGGATCGTCGTGTAGCCGATCCGCAGGCAGGCATCGACGATCAGCGGGCCGCGAGCATTAGGCAGAATCTCCCAGAGCATGATGTACCAGGCGTTCTCTCCCCGTGTCTGGGCGGCGGCGACATAGTCACGTGTCTTGATGTCCATGGTGATGCCGCGGACGATACGGAACACTGTCGGCGCATTCACGAAGACGACCGAGGCGAAGATGTTCAGCTCGTTCGGCTCAAGAGTGATGATGCTCAGAGGGTCGGCATTGAAGACCAGTCCGGAATAGAGCCAGCCGCCGATCAGAAGCACGCAGATGAGCTGGACCGTCAGCAATCCGGGGCGGGTAGCGTATCGGCTGTAGAACAGCACACTGAAGAATATGATCGGGAAGATGAAGAAGAACCCGGCCATGGCCACAGGAATGGGGGTTTCCCGGATGCCCGGTGTGACAAGCAGGTAGAACAGCAGAATCACCGGGAAAGCCAGCACCAGATTGGCGAGGAACGACATGATCGCATCGATCTTGCCGCCGTAATAGCCAGCCGGGAGGCCGATGGTAATACCGACGATGAAGGCGAACAACGTTGCCGCCGGCGCGATGATGAGCACAAAACGGGAGCCATGCACCATCCGGCTGAACAGGTCCCGCCCGAGATTGTCTGCCCCGAAGAGCAGGGCCTTGCCCGTTTCAGCGTCGATCACCCCGGGCGCCTTGCGTTTCAGCATGGCGAACTGCTGCAACGGATCGAAGACCGCGACCCAGTTGGCGAAAATAGCCGTCATGACCCAGAACAGTACGATCACAAGCCCGACCATGCCGATGGTGCTGCCGAACAGGCGACCGTAGAGGTTGAGGCTGTGGCGGAAGTAGTAGCTGACGGAAAGGATGACCGCGAGAGACAGCCAGACCGGCCAGAACTGGCTGATCACTGTTCCCCAGATTTCGAAGAATCCGATATATTCCAGCATTGCCTTATCTCCCCCCTCAATTCACGCGAATGCGCGGGTTGAGATAGGCGTACCCGATATCTGAAATAAGCTGCGTGAGCAGCACGACGACGACCGACACCAATGAGCAGCTAAGCAGCAGATCAATGTCGTTATTGTCTGCAGCTTCCACGAGGGTCCAGCCGAAGCCTTTGTAGTTGAAGAGTTTTTCAACGATGACAACACCGGTCAGGAGCCAGGGAAACTGGAGCATGATAACGGTGAAGGGGGCAATCAGCGCATTCCGGAGCGCGTGGCGCAGCACCTGGGCGCGGAATGACAATCCCTTGAGACGCGCCGTGCGAATATATTGCGCCGTCATGACTTCTGCCATCGACGCGCGGGTCATGCGGGCGATATATCCGGTGCCGTAGATCGCCATGGTCATGACGGGCAGCGCGAAATTGTTGAAGTCGATGCCGCCGGCTTTCGAGACGCCTTTCAGGACGCCGAGCCAGGAGGCGAACAGAACCGTAAAGAGGATGCCCGAGACATATTCGGGCGTCGCCGTCGAGGCGATGGCCACGACCGAGAGGCTCCGGTCTGTTTTCGATCCCTCTCTCATCCCTGCCAGCACACCGATGACGAGGGCGGATGGCACCATGGTGATCATGACCCAGAACATCAGGGTTCCGGTATATCCGATACGGGGAGCGAGAACCTCTGCGACCGGTTTGCGGAAGCGGGTGGAGTGGCCGAAATCGCCTGTTGCCGCGTTACCAATCCATACGGCATAGCGCTCCAGGATAGGCCGTCTGTAGCCTTCCTTCAGCAGCCAGCTTTCGACGGCTTCCTCGGTCATGCGGTTGTTGTTCTGTTCAAGCGCGAGCTTCTTCAGGTTGGGCTCGAGATTGACCAGATAGAAAACCACGAACGTCAGGCAGATCATGGTCGCGACCATGACCCCCAGTCGTCTCAGGATGAATAGCAGCATATTGCCCCCGTGTGCCCCGTTCCGGGCGGGCCTTGTTTGCCCTTATTCTTCTCCCTTTTCGGGAGTTAAAAGCCCGCCCCGGTCCAGGCCGGGGCGGGCTCGTTAATGTCGGATCAGGCTTCGTCGAGCCAGACTTTTTCGAAATGCATCTCGAAGGTCGGGTGCATCGCATCGCCCTGAACGGACTCGGCCATGTGCTTGTAGAGCGCCCGCCAGTAAGGCTGGATGATAATGCCCGCATCCTGGAGCGTTTTTTCCAGCTTCTCCATCACCGCACGCCGCTTGTCGGCGTCGGCAATGGACAGGGCTTCTTCGAGTGTTTTGTCGAACTCCGGATCGGACCAGCCGGCTTCGTTCCAGGCTTCGCCCGAGCGATAGGCCAGCGCCAGAACCTGCACGCCGAGCGGGCGCATGTTCCAGTTGGTCGTCGAGAACGGATATTTCGTCCAGTTGTTCCAGAACGAGGATGACGGAATGATCGTCCGCTTGATCTTGATGCCGGCATCGCGGATCTGGGCGGCGATGGCGTCGGTGGTGTTCTTCCGCCAGTCATCGTCGATGGAGATCAGCTCATGCTCGAAATCGGACTGACCGGCATCTGCCAGAAGCTTTTTCGCTGCTTCCGGATCCCGCTTGATCATCGGCAGCTTGAAGTATTCCGGATGCATCGGTCCGACATGGTGGTTTTCGGCCACGCTGCCGGCTCCGCCATACCCGATCTGCAGGACGATGGAATTATCGACGGCAAGCTGAAGAGCCTGACGAACGCGAACGTCGTCATAAGGCTTGTTGGAGACGTTCATGCGGGCAACGATGGTCGCCGCGGTGATCGCTTCCGACTTCTTCAGGTCCAGGCTGTCGAGAATTTCGACGAAATCCGCCGTGGTCTGGTAGTTGACGTGGACGTCGCCTGCTTCGAAGGCTGCGACCTCGGCCGCCGGATCGGTGCCGTAATCGGTCCATTCGATGGCGTCGAGATAGGCCTCGCCACCCCACCATTTGCCATCCTTGCGCCGCACGCAGCGGGCAGAGACACCAACTTCGAGCGAGTCCAGCTCAAACGGGCCTGTGCCGACCGGAGCCTTGGACAGATCTGCACCGTTCTTGTCGAAGTCGCGATGCACGATCAGCGCCGGATAGTCAGTCATGCCCGGGATAATGCTGATGTCAGGCTTCGGCAGGGTGAGTTTGACTGTGTGGCTGTCGACCTTGGTCACAGCCCCGTCGAGTACCTTGTTTGTCTTCGGGTCGATGAGCGTTGCCATGCGGCCGGCCATCGAGTTGCCTTCGACGTCCTTTTCGCACCAGCGGGTGATGTTATAGACGACGTCATCCGCATCGAATGCATCGCCATTGTTCCAGGTAACGCCCTTGCGGACCTTCAGGACATATTCGGTCGCGGTTTCGTTGACTTCCCAACCTTCAAGCAGCGCGGGCTCGAAAGTGTAAGCCGATGTGTAGCTTACCAGGTTCTCACAAACCTGCCGCGCGACGTTGCCCATCTCCGACCAGTCGAAGATCCGGGGATCAACCACACGGCGAACAGACATGGAAACCTTCAGCGTGCCGCCCTTCTTGCCAGCGGCCTGCGCTGTGCTGGGTGCCGCCATGCCGAGCAGGCCGTAAGCGGTTGCCGTTGTCGCGCCGAACGCACTGGCAAGCGCGAGGAATTCGCGCCGGTCCATCTTGCCTTTTTTCGTGTCGGTCGCCCAGCTGCTGACCATATGGTGCAGCGGCCGTCCAGAACGGTCTTTGAATTCCCTGTTCATTTTTGTCTCCCAGTTTTGTAATGGTGCGCCGGAGCACGCGTGGCGCAGATCTTAATGCTCTCAAGGCGACAGACAAAGTGTCGTTTGTGGAACATTTGATGGCCAGTAGTGCTAAATAACGCTGCAGCAGGCGTTCAAGGTTATCGGAACATTCCTGCCGGTATTTCGCCTCCTGTTCAGATCCATTGAAATCGAACGTGTGAGCGAGCTTTGTTCATTTCTATATTATTCTCACTGTTCGACTGCGAACGCAGATTCAACACTGTTAGCACGGCATGCATTCATGTTCGAATGACCGCAAAGACGCTGCGTTTCGTTATTTAATAGTCATCATGAGCAACGGGTAATGCCGATGTCAAAGAATTTATCTATTAGCGACATCGAGTGTGCCGGAGAACCGAATCGACTGGTGTGAGAGCGGAATTCCGCCGATCCGCAACTGTTCAAAAAAGGACGTAGAATGCGCGTAGAAGACGCTCTGAGAGAAGATCTGGCCCTCGTCGGTATTCTGAACGAAGCCGAGATCCCGCATGTCAACAGTATCGATAATAGCGGTTTTATCTGGTTCCTGGAGACGGCTGATTATTTTCGTGTCGCCAGGGACGGTGACACGGTTGCGGGTTTCCTCATCGGCTTCCTGCCCGGACGTGCTTATGACAGCCTCAACTATCGGTGGTTTAGGGACAGGTATGCGTCATTTCTTTATGTGGACCGGATCGTTGTCTCGCCTGCAGCACGTGGACTGGGCGTCGGGCGAAAACTCTATGAGGATTTTGCCAAATTCGCGGAGGGCCGGGCTGAGCGGCTGACCTGTGAGGTCAATGTGCGGCCGCCAAACGAGGGCTCCCTCCGCTTTCACCATGCATTTGGCTTCACAGAGGTCGGCCGTCAGGAAACGGAAGGTGGGACCAAGGAAGTCTCTCTTCTGGCGATGGACCTGAGCGGGAATACTATGCAGAATTAGAAAAAGGCGTAGGGGTCTCGTATCGGATGGTCATTCGAATGCCGGACCCAGCCTTTGACCACGCGGTAGACGAACCAGAGCCAGCCGAGGCCGCCAACCAGCCAGGCAAACGGGATCAGTATCCATGTTGCCGTTAAAGCTGCTGTCAGAACGATGGTGATGACCTGTATCCAGAAGGTGCGGATCTGCCAAGTGATGTGTCCAGCCAGTTCTGTGCCGTCCAGATCGCGGCGTTTCAGATACGCGAGAATGACACCGAAAACGGATGGCAAGCCGAAGACGATCGCGGCGCCATAGAGCCCGTAGACAATATGGACGGCGAGGCGGTCGTTCTCCGAAAGCTCGAGGGAGAACGGGAGCGTTCGCGGCCGGGTGACTTGATTGCTGTTGTTCGGATTTGTTTCGGCCATGTGCAGTCCTGTTCCTTTCCCTTTCGGGATGACGCTCTTAACGTTGGATCGATAACTTGATCATTCAATAGGCGCGTCGCTGGGGCGGCCGGTGAGGAAACGTATCAATGATGACGAACGAAGCAAGCCGCCCGGCGGTCGATCTGTACAGCGATACGGTCTCGCGTCCTACTGAGGCGATGCGGCAGGCGATGGCCGAGGCGGAAGTGGGAAACGAGCAGGCGATGGAAGACCCGACCGTAAACATTCTGTGTGAGCGCGTCGCTGCCTTGCTGGGTACGGAAGCCGCGATGTTCCTTCCGTCCGGAACCATGTGCAACGAGATAGCCTACAGGGTCTGGGTCGACCGGGGAGAGGAGATCATCCTCGAAGAGAGTGCACATGCGCTGCATTTCGAGGCGGGCGGACCCGCAGCTCTTGCGGGGGCTATGGTACGGACATTGAAAGGGCGCCGCGGTATTTTCGATGCGGCCGACCTGGAGACCGTCATTCGTGCGCCGCGTGGCCACCACGGTCAGCGCCAGAAACTGGTGAATATCGAGAATACGGCCAATCTCGGCGGAGGCGCTGTCTGGCCGCTCGAAACCGTTGCCGAAGTTGCCGATTGTGCGCGTGGGCACGGGCTCAAGGTCCATATGGATGGTGCACGGCTGCTGAACGCGGTTGTTGCGTCCGGGACGCCGGCATCCTCCTATGGCGCTCTGTGCGACTCTCTCTGGATCGATCTTTCGAAGGGCTTGGGTTGCCCGGTCGGGGGCGTGCTGGCCGGCAGTGCAGAATTCATCGATCGAAGCTGGCTCTTCAAGCACCAGTTCGGTGGAGCGATGCGGCAGGCAGGAATTATCGCCGCCGCCGGCGTCTATGCTCTCGATCACCATATCGACCGGCTGGCCGAGGATCACGCCAACGCTCATTATCTTGCCGAAGGAATTGCGTCGATCCCGGGATTGTCCGTCGCGCTCGACGAGATCGAGACCAACATGGTGTATTTCGATGTGACAGCACCGGATCTCGATGCCGCGGGGTTGTCCGAGCGCCTGATGCGGGAGCACAAGGTGCGGATCGGCTCAATGGGACCGCG
Source organism: Nisaea sp. (assembly GCF_034670185.1). Lineage (NCBI taxonomy): Bacteria > Pseudomonadati > Pseudomonadota > Alphaproteobacteria > Rhodospirillales > Thalassobaculaceae > Nisaea > Nisaea sp. The sequence goes on along the minus strand of NZ_JAXMNY010000001.1, from coordinate 1,881,995 downwards.
CCGTATGCGCGCCGTGACCCATATCGATGTCACACGCAGCGGCATTGAGCTTGCGTTGACGGCACTCAAGGCTGTGATGGAAGCGGCCTAAGTAGCCTCAGGCGTCCGTCAGTGCCTGCTCAAGGTCGGTGTCCGTAAACTGGGTGCCGACCGTCCGGGCACCTTTCATGTCTGCTCCGGTAAGATTGGCGCCTTTGAACTTGGCGCCCGAGAGATCGGCATTGCGGAGCAGGGCGCTTTCCAGGTCGGACGGCCAGAACCGTCCGGTCGGATTGCCATTGGCGTCCTTCAGTTCCACCGGATAAAGCAATGCGCCATTAAGCTGTGCATCCGTAAGGTCGGCTGACATCAGCTTCGTGCCGGAGAGATCCGAATCCCGAAGATCGACCCGGTTGAGCTTGGCCCCGGTGAGGTCTGTCATCACCAGTTGGGCGCGGCGCATCTTGGCGCCGGACAAATCCACGTCGCGCAGGTCAGCGCCGGACAGGTTGATATCGCTCAGATCGACATCTTTCAGGTTCGCTCCGGCGAGCTGCGCGCGAGTGCCGCCGCGTCCTTGTTCGCGTATCCAGAGTTCATGATCGTTGACGATGTCGCGGAGAGAGCGGCTGCGGTCTCCTGACTCCGTCACCAATTGGGCGCCGCTGAGATTTGCGGTCGAAAGATTGACGCGCTCAAGAATTGCGCTGCTGAGGTCGGATCCGGCAAAGCTAGTTTCTGAAATCAGGGCGCCGCGCAGGTTCGCGCCTCTGAGATTCGCGCCGATAATCTTTGCATTCGCGAGGTTGGCGCCGGACAGATCCGCTCCTGTCAGGTTTGCATTTTCGAGGTTTACACCGCTGAGGTTTGCGCCGCAGAGAAGGGTATTTTCCAGGTTGGCGCCGATCATGCTGGAATCTGACAGGTTGGTTCCGGACAGATTGGCGTTGTTGATGTCGGCGTCATCCATGGTCGAGGAGGACGCATCGGCGCGGATAAAGGTCGGCCGTTCGCCTGTGAGGTCATTGATGATGGCGCCGCCACGCATGTCGGCTTCCTTCAGATTGGCCCCACCGAGATTTGCGCCCCGGATGCTCGCACCGCGCAGATCGGCACGCATCAGGACAGCGTTCGTCAGGTCCGAATCATCCAGATTGGCGCAAAACAGGTCTGCATAACTGAGGTCGGCGCCGGACAGCAGCGTGTTTGAGAAATTGACGCCTGACAGACGCGCGGACTGCAGGTTCACGCGTGCCAGTTGAAAGCCCGTGACCTCGAGGCCGGACAGATCGGCGCGCACGCCGCCCGGCTTTCGCTTCAGCCAGCGCTCGTGGCTCTCAATGGCTTTAAGGATATCGTCCGGCGTCATCGACTAAGATTTCTTTCCATCAGTACGGGGTCGCCAATAAACGGACAGTATAGAGCCCCCCCGAAAGTCCGGTTCAGCTCAACAACGATCATGGCCAACCGTCCACGATAATACCAAGGCACGGATTGATAAATTCACGAGATGGCCTGATGGCATCCTCGACACGTGCCTGCAAGCTAAGGCGCTCGCAATAGTCCTTGAGGGCTGTGAAGCCCGGAGTTTGGGCTATATCGTTCGTGGCGATACCCACTTTCTTGAGCAGAAGAGTCTGAAACGGCGCGTTCTCGGTATTTCTTAGCAGATAGATCACGAATCCGCTCGCCCGTCGTTCCTCCTCTGCGCCTCTCTGCTCCCTCACATCATCGGCGACGCGATCAATAAGCTTTTCGATCTCGTTGCTGAGCTGGGTGAGTTGCTCGGCTTTTTGCTCTTCATCAATCAATGCGGGGCAATCCCGAATGGCCAGTCTGTAGAGTAAAACATTACGTTTTGTTCAAGCGAAGCATTCGCACGTTTCCATGCCCTAGGGTCAAGAAGAATTTCCTTGGAAACTGGCCGTGCGAAGTCGTTGTGCCGCTTGATTTCGTGATTTTTCAAGATTAGCTATCGCCGACTTTCTCATCGGTTTTAGCGCCTGCAAGTTGCTCGGTTTTAAAGATCGCGTCCGTCAAATTCGCCCGTGTCAGATCCGCGCCGGAGAGATCGGCACCAGAAAGATCCGCCCCGGCGAGGTTTGCGTTCCTCAGATCAGCGTCCTTGAGGTTTGCATTCACCAGCTTGGTGCCGGACAGGTTGGCCGGCCATTTCCGCCCTGTAAGCTGGCCTTTCTGATCTTTCAGATCGACCGGCGCGATCACGGCATGCGAAAGATCTGCATCGGTCAGGTCCGCATGCGCGAGATTAATCCCTTCCAGGGTTGCTCCGCTAAGGTTGGTCCCTTTCAGATTGGTGTTGGACAAATCGGACATCACCAGCAGCACGTTCGAGAGATTTGCGCCGCTGATATTGGCCCCGTGTAAGTCCGCGCCGGACAGGTTGACTGCCGCAAGGTCGATGAAGCTGAGGTCGGCATTCTTGAGGATCGCGCGGTCACCCAGACGTCCGTCTTCCCGGATCCAGACATAATGCATGTTGAGGACTTCGCGGACTTCGAAAGGCAGCGAGTCCTCGTTACGGACCATATTGGCGCCGGTCACGTCCGCTCCGGACAGGTCGCAACCGTCCAGATTGGCTCCCGACAGATTGGCATGTTTCAGGATTGTATTGTCGAGCAGGGCGCCAGACAGATTGGCATCCTGCAAGTCAGCACCGGAAAGATCCGCCTCGACCAGAACGCAGCCGGACAGATTGGCTCCTTTGAGGTCTGCCTTGCGCAGGTTTACGCCGGAGAGGTTCGCGCCGGCCAGTTGTGCGCCCGCCAGGCTGGCATTCGGCATGGCCGAATAGCTGAGATCGGCGCCTTGTTGGTTCGAAGTAGGGCCGTCCCGCTGGCCCTCGTCATCATCGGTGCCGAACATCAGCGTGCCGCCGCGGAAGTCGGCGCCGACAAGATTGGCGCCCTTGAAGGCAACGTTGCGGATGGACGCACCACGGAGATCCGCGTTCTGAAGGTCAGCATCCCGCAAATCGGCGCCGTCCAAAACAGCGCAGAACAGGTCCGTATGGCTGAGATTGCTGCCTGCCAGGATGGTTTTTTGCAGATTGGCGCCGGACATTTTCGCAGATTTCAGATTCACTTTTTCGAGCGTGAAGCCGGCCAGATTGGCGCGCGCCAGATTGGCCCGAGACCCGCTATGGGCGCGACTCAGCCATTTTTCATGCTCGTCCAGGATATTCGCGATTTCCTGAGGCGTCATTTCAGTGAACCATGCCCATGATCAAGACGCTCTTTCTTGAGTGTTTGTAAAACTGTGTTGATTCCACACAGAACAATAGCCGTCAGGGAGCATATGTGGAAGCGCCAAGAGGTAATCTGTAACCAAGGGCAACTTCGCATTCCCAAATGGAACAGTGCATTTAGTACCCGATATTAATGTAGGTAAAATTTACTCAAAAATTCCAGATGTTTTTGAGCTTCCCCTTGGATTTGTAGGCTTGTCGGTACGGCCTTACTCGGCTGCTTGACTGGCGGAGCCGTCTGGTTGGCGTTTGGAGGACTCATCCGGCGTCTGTTTTCCGGGTTCCACGAGGCTGAGGCAGAGCGACAGCAAGGGTGGGATGATGGCGAGCGTCAGCACGGCTGAAAGGGAAAGGCCACCGATCACCACGGAGCCGAGGCCGCGATAGAGTTCCGAGCCGGCGCCGGGGAACACCACAAGCGGGAGCATCCCGAGGACGCTTGTCAGTGTCGACATGAAGATTGGCCGGATACGATTTCGGGTCGCCTCGACAATCGCGGCGCCGGAGTCCATGCCGTCCTCGCGGATATGATGCAGGGTCTGATGCACCAGCAGGATCGCATTGTTCACCACAATCCCGATCAGGATGACGAAGCCGAGCAGAGTCAGCATGTCGAGATTTTGGCGGATGAAAAGATTGAGGGTAGCCAGTCCGACCACGCCGCCGGCTGTGGCCAGCGGTACCGAGAAAATGATCACCAGAGGATAGAAGAAACTTTCGAACAGCACGGCCATGACCAGATAGACGATGACCAGTGCCATCACCAGGTCGAGCACCATCTCGTTCCAGGTTTGCGCCAGTTTATCCGCCGTGCCAGACATGCGGATGCTGACGCCCGGTGGCAGGCCTGCTTCTTCCATCGGCCTGATAACCTCGTCCCGCATCTTGTTAAGTGCTGCTTCCAGCGGCATGCCGGAAGGAGGAGAGACGACAAGGGTAATGGTCCGCTCCCGTCCGACATGACGGATCTCGGTCGGGCCGGTGGTCACCACCACGCTGGCGAGGGAACCTGCGGGGACGATCTTGCCTTCCCGCGTGACAACCGGCAGGTCGGCGATGCCTTGGGTCTCAAGAATATGGTTCTCGGGGCCGGTCAGCGTTAGGTCGATACGCTCGCCCTGCACAGTGATTTCTGCCACCCGGATACCATCGTTATAGGCGTCAACCGTAAAGCCGAGATCGCGTGCGGTGACACCATTGTCCGCAAGAAGAGTGCGGTCAGGCACAACACGCACTTCCGGTGCGCCGAGCGACAGGGATGGCAAGGGGCGTATCTGCGTGCCTTCATCCCTTGGGAAAGCCTTGCCGACCCTGAAGAAGGTCTTCTGGGCGATTTCCGTCAGCCCTTCCAGCTCACCGCCGGAAATATCGAGATCGATCGAGCTGGTTCCCCCTACGCCGCGTCCGAAGAGAGAACTCTGGCGGAAGAATCCGAATGTTCCGGGTTCCGTGAATAACGAGCGCCGGAGCACCGGTATCAGGTCTTTTGCCCGGGTCGGGTCGGCCGCCGCGGCACCGACGATGACATTGGCCCGGAAAGCGACGAAGAAGAACCTCGACATGGTCGGGGTGCCATCCTCCATGACTTTCTTCGTTTCCGAGAAATCCCATATCGGCTTGGTCGCGTTTTCAAGCTTGGTGGCAATCTCGGACATGGTGTCCAGATTGTAGCCGGGCGGGGGCTTCACGAAGCCGATAACCAGATTCCGGTTGCCTTCCGGCAGATAGTCGAGTTCGGGAAGCATGGCCCAGGTAGCCACGATGCTGCCGACTGTCATGCCGATAATGACGGTGAGGGCGAGGATGCGGTTTTTCACCACGGCACGGGTCTGCTTCATGACAAGGGTCAGGAAGCCATGGGCAAAAGAGTCGATCACCGGAATGCGCCGGGTTGCGCTCAGATCGCCGATCTCGTTTTTCAGGAGGCGGCTCGCAAGGGCAGGAACGACCGTCGCGGAAACCACCAGCGACAGGCAGACCGCGACGGAAATGGCAACAGCGATATCCCGGAACAGCTGCCCGACTTCCAGTTCCATCACCAAAATCGGGATGAACACCATGACTGTGGTCAGCGAGGAAACCAGCACAGCACCCCAAACCTGCTGGGCGCCACGGTAGGAAGCCTCATTTGGCTCGTGGCCGAGCTGCCGCAGGCGGAAAATGTTTTCCAGCACGACGATTGCGGCGTCGACCACCATGCCGACAGCGAAGGCAATGCCGGCCAGCGAGATGACATTGATGGAACGGCCGAGTGCCGCCATGGCAACGAACGACCCGATGACGGAAACCGGGATAGCCAGACTAATCACCAGCGTGGCATTGCCGCTGCGCAGGAACAGGTAAAGCACCAGTGCGGCCAGGATGCCGCCGACCCAGATATTCTGGCGCACCAGGTCAATTGACGAGTCTATATAGGTCGTCTCGTCATAGACCTGGATCATCTTCAGATCCCGCGCGGCAAGGTATCCGTCGTTTAGCTCGCCGATCGCCCGGCGAACCTCAGCCATGACTTCGATCACGTTCGCACCGGTCTCCCGGTACATCGGTACCGCGAGCGCAGGTGTCCCGAATTGCCGGATACGTGCAACCGGGTCCTTGTGGCCCATGCTTACAGTGGCGACGTCCGAGACGGTGACGCGGGCGACCCGTCCGGAGATTGAATCCTCGATGGAGCGCAGCACGACGCCGCGCACATTCTCCATGCTCTCGAAATCGCCTTCCGTGCGGACCACATAGCGGCGCTTGCCCTCATCGACAGCACCGGCCGAGATCGACGCATTGGCTGAGCGCAGGGAGGCGAGCACATCCGGGATGGTCAGTTGATACTGGGCGAGCAACTGCGGGTCGATTTCCACCCGCATTTCACGCTCTGCACCGCCATAGATGCGGGCCTCGCCGATCCCTGAAATCCGCTCGATCCGGGCTTTGACGTAATCTTCGGCGAAATCGCCATATGTGTGGATCGGTGTGTCGTTTCCGTCCTTGCGCAGGATCACGGCCCAAGCGATGGCGTTGTCTTCAGAGCCAGCCGTCTGGAAGGTCGGCTCGTCCACTTCATCCGGATAATTGCCGACCCGGTCCAGTCGGTTGGAGACGAGCAGCAGCGACTTGTCCATATCGGTGCCGGGGGAGAATTCCAGCGTGATACGGCCGCGTCCGTCCTCGGAGCTGGAAATCATCGATTCCAGCGCTTCGATACCGCGCAGCTCGTCTTCCTGACGGTTGACGACTTCGCGTTCAATCTCGGCGGGGGCCGCTCCGCCCCAGTTGGTCGTGATTGTAATAACCGGCCTGTTCACATCCGGAGCAAGCTGGATCGGGATGCTTTGCAGGGCAACGACACCGAACATCACGACCATCATGACGATGGCCAGAACTGCGACGGGTCGCTGGATCGAGTGCCGGATCAGCGTGTCCATCTGCTCAGCCCTTGGCCTGGACGGCCACCGGCTCGCCGGGGCGCAGGCGTTCGTTGCCCTTGATCACCACGGTCTCGCCAACAGACAGGCCGTCCAACACTTCAAACCGGTTGCCGAGAGATTCGCCGATGGTGACCGGCCGCATTTCGACCTTGCCGTCGATCACCACATAGACCCGGGGCTGACGGCCATCCAGCAGCAGGGCATCCTTGTGAACGCTGATCACCTGACGCACCAGGCCGATGGGGATGTGAACGGTGACGCTCTGGTTTTCGGCAATTTGCGAGGCGCCTTCTGGCAAGCTCGCCGAGAACCGGACGGCCCTGCTGCGGGTGCGCGGGTTTTCCTCGGGAATGACCGCTCTTACCTCGACAGTCAGCGTCTGCCCGTTTTGCAGCACGGCTTTAACCGGAGCCCCGGGATGCAGGCCGGAGAGCCTCTGTGCAGGGACATCGGCCTCAATCTCCAGGTCCTTGTCATTCATCAGGGTGACGATGGCATCGCCTGCCTGGACATAGCCGCCCGCGACGACGTGCCGTGCCAAAACCACGCCGTGATAGGGCGCGCGGATCGAGGCGTCGGCGAGGGCTATTTCAGCCAGGTTCAAGTCAGCCCGCGCCCGTTCGGTTTCCGCTTCGGCCTCCGTGGAGCTGGCGATCGCGGCTTCCAGGTCGCGTTGTGCGTCTTCCAGGGCGTTTTTGCGAAAAGCATTGGAGCCGCGCAATTGCTCTGTCCGAGCCAGTGCCTGTTGCGCTTTGGCCCGGTTCGCCGTTGCTCGCTCGCGCTGGGCTTCCGCTTTCTTCAGCTCCGATGCCCGCAGCTGCCGTTCCGCACGCAGCCTGTTGTCGGAAAGCCGGGCCAGTATGGCGCCTTTCTCGACCCGCTCGCCCGCTCGGACCGTAACGTCGGCGACCCGCTCAGAAATCCGGGTCGCGACGGGGCCGAGCTGGATGGCGACGAACTGTGCCGTAAATGGAGCTGTCTGGGTAAGGGCCTCTTCGCGGACCTTGTCGACCTCTACGGGGCTGGCCTTTCCTTGCCCGCGGGCAAGGTCTGACATGCCGATGGTCAGCGTGGCCGCGAGCACCGCGCAGAGAAGGACTCGAGGCAGGTTTATCAACATTGCTGGCATTTAGCGCACGCCTTCTGATGCCAAGAAGTCACGAGATCCGCGTCGGTGAAATCAAGACTGGTTGCTCTGGAGGTAGCGAAGATATGCCTATTTTGCCGGGTATCTATACCAATCGCAAATAAATCAACGAGCGATCGGTGCGCATCTCGACAAGTTGATGCTGGATGGAACTCCGACCTTCTTGGTAAGAACGAAGGACGAGATAAAATCCGTCGCTGGTGACCGGAAAAAGTTGGGGGAGAAACGACGTGGGGACAATTCTGTATACCCATGCGGATAGTTTTGGACATGACCCGGGACGCATGCATCCGGAACATCCGGCGCGCCTGAAAGCCGTGCTGACTGCGTTGTCCGCCGAGGAGTTCAACGGGCTGGAGCGTCGGGAGGCACCCAAAGCCTCCGTTGAACAGATCGCCAGGGCACATCCTCTCGACTATGTGGAAGCGATCCTGGAGGCCGTGCCCGAGACTGGCGAGCGGTCGATTGACGGTGACACGGTGATGTCACCCGGCACCGGCGATGCCATCCTGCGCAGCTCCGGGGCGGTTTGCGCGGCGGTTGACGCCGTGCTTGGCGGTGAAGCGCGGAATGCATTCTGCGCCATGCGTCCGCCCGGACATCATGCCGAGCCGCGCACGCCGATGGGCTTTTGCTTCTTCAACCAGATCGCCGTCGGTGCAGAGCATGCCCGCGCGGCGCACGGACTCCGACGCGTTGCGATTGTCGATTTCGATGTGCATCACGGCAACGGGACACAGGCGATCTTCGAAGCGGATGGCGGTGTGTTCTATGCATCGACGCATCAGTCGCCGCTGTTTCCCGGCACAGGCCATCAGAGCGAGCGCGGTGTCGGCAATATCGTGAATGTGCCGTTGCCACCGATGTCCGGTAGCGAGCAATTCCGGGCGGCCATCACTGAAATCATTTCCCCGGCCCTGATCGAATTCCAGCCGGAACTGTTGATGATCTCTGCTGGGTTTGATGCCCATATAGATGATCCTCTGGCCTCGCTCTGCCTGACGGAAGAGGACTTTTCCTGGGTGACCGAGGAGCTCATGCGGGTGGCTGATCTTGTCTGCGACGGCAAGATCGTCTCCACGCTTGAGGGCGGTTATGACCTTGAGGCATTGGCAGAATCGGCGGCGGCTCATGTGCGCACTTTGATGAGTGCCGCCTGACATCGAAAAGCGGGCGGGGCTCCCTTGTATCGGGGGCGTCCCGCGCCTATTGTCGGGCACTGGCCCGAAGGAGACCGACGTGAGCGAGACACCATCCCCCGAAATCAAAGGCCTCAGCTTCGAAGAGGCTCTGACGCAGCTTGAAGAGATCGTCGGCAAGCTTGAATCCGGGAACGGGACTTTGGACGACGCCATCAACGCCTATGCGCGTGGGGCGGAGCTGAAATCCCATTGCCAGAAGAAGCTGGACGAAGCGCGCATGAAGGTCGAAAAGATCCGGAAATCGGATGCTGACGGCGCCGTGTCTGCCGAACCTTTCGAAGCGTGAGCTTCAAATTTTCCGACACTGATCAGGATCACCGCCACTTATGACCCAGCTTAAAGACGCGATGGCAACGACCGCGCGCGAAGTTGAGCGCGTAATGGATTTCCTGCTGCCGAAAGCGGATGACGCCGAGGCGCGGGTGTTTCAGGCCATGCGTTATTCCAGCCTTGGTGGCGGCAAGCGGTTGCGGCCGTTCATCGTTACCCAATCCGCCAAGATGTTCGCCGTCGATGAACGGTGCGCTCTTCGGGTCGGCGCGGCTGTCGAATTCCTGCATTGCTACTCCCTGATCCATGACGATCTGCCGGCGATGGACGACAGCGCCCTGCGCCGTGGACGGCCGAGCTGCCACAAGAAATTCGATGAGGCGACTGCCATTCTGGCTGGAGATGGATTACAGGCGCTGGCATTCGAGGTCTTGGCGGCGGAAGAAACCAGCTCCGATGCTTTCGTACGTTCAGAACTGGTCGCCGGGCTTGCGAAAGCGGCTGGCGGAGAAGGTATGGTCGGCGGCCAGATGATCGATCTGCTGGCGGAAGACCATGAGTTGGATATCGGCGCGATCACCCGCATGCAGCGGATGAAGACCGGCGCGATTTTCGCCTTTGCCGCCACAGCCGGCGCGATCATGGGGCATGCGTCCGAGCGTCATATCCATGCCCTGCATTCGTTCGCCCAAGAACTGGGGCTCGCCTTCCAGATTGCAGACGATCTGCTTGACGAAACTGGAGATTCCAACACGACAGGCAAGCCAGTCGGCCAGGATGGCGCCGCCGGAAAAGCGACCTTCGTTTCCATTCTCGGTGTCGAACGAGCCCGGTCGCAGGCCCGGCTGCTGGCTGAACAAGCGGCGCGCACCCTTGATTTATTCGGTGAGCGGGCAGACCTTCTGAAACAGGTAGCCGCTTACGTGGTCGACCGCACGCACTGAGCCCCAGGGCTGAATTGGACCTATGACTGAACGCAGAACCCCGATTCTGGACAGAGTCACACTACCAGCTGACTCTCGCACGCTGACTGATGCGCAGCTCAAGCAACTCGCCGACGATCTGCGCCGGGAGACCATTGACGCTGTTTCAGTCACCGGCGGTCATCTCGGGGCCGGACTTGGTGTGGTCGAACTGACGGTTGCAATCCATAACGTATTCGAGACACCGCGCGACAAGGTGATCTGGGATGTCGGCCACCAAGCTTATCCGCATAAGATCCTGACCGGCCGCCGGGACCGTATCCGCACGCTGCGTCAGGCTGGTGGGCTTTCGGGTTTCACCAGACGCTCGGAGAGTGAATACGATCCGTTCGGTGCCGCGCACAGCTCAACCTCGATCTCTGCCGGTCTCGGCATGGCCGTGGCGCGGGACCTGAAGGGGGACGACTTCAACGTCGTCGCGGTGATCGGTGACGGCGCAATGAGCGCGGGCATGGCCTACGAGGCGATGAACAATGCCGGATCGCAGAAGAGCCGGATGATCGTGGTGCTGAACGACAATGATATGTCGATCGCGCCGCCGGTCGGCGCGCTCAGCGCTCATCTCTCAAAACTCATTTCCTCCAAGCCCTATAGCAGCATGCGGGAGCTGGCGAAGCAGATCGCCCAGCACCTGCCGAAGCCGATGGAAGAAACCGCCCGTAAAGCCGAAGAGTTTGCTCGGGGCATGGTCACCGGCGGCACGCTGTTCGAGGAACTCGGCTTCTACTATGTCGGCCCGGTGGACGGACATAATCTGGACCACCTGCTGCCCGTGCTGCGTAATGTGCGGGACATGAAGCGGGACCGTCCGGTGCTGCTCCACGTGGTGACGGAGAAGGGCCGAGGCCATCCGTTCGGTGTGCAGGCGGCGGATAAGTATCACGCCGTGCCGAAATTCGACGTGGTGACAGGCGAAGTGAAGAAGCCGGTCTCGAACGCGCCGAATTACACATCGGTTTTCGCTGACTCGCTGATCAAGGAAGCCGAGGCGGATGATCGTATCGTCGCGGTGACGGCAGCGATGCCGTCGGGAACCGGTATCGACAAGTTCTCCAAGGCCTTCCCGGAGCGCAGCTTCGACGTTGGCATCGCCGAACAGCACGCTGTCACCTTCGCTGCCGGTATGGCTTGTGAGGGCATGAAGCCGTTCGTGGCGATCTATTCGACCTTCCTGCAGCGCGGCTATGACCAGGTCGTTCATGACGTGGCGATCCAGAAACTGCCGGTGCGCTTTGCCATTGACCGGGCCGGGTTGGTCGGCGCCGATGGCGCGACCCACGCCGGGGCATTCGATCTCGCCTATCTGGGTTGCCTGCCGGACTTCGTCCTGATGGCGCCGTCTGACGAGGCCGAGTTGACGCACATGGTGGCAACATCCGCTGCAATCGACGATCGGCCGAGTGCCTTCCGCTTCCCGCGCGGGGAGGGTGTCGGTGTCGAGCTTCCTGCGCGCGGCGATGTGCTGGAAATCGGCAAAGGCCGGATTGTCCGCGAAGGCTCTAATGTCGCGCTGCTGTCTCTCGGGTGCAGGCTCCAGGAATGCCTCACGGCAGCCGACGAGCTTTCCATGCGTGGCCTGTCTGCCACCGTGGCCGATGCCCGGTTCGCCAAACCAATCGACCGGGACCTGTTGCGCCGCCTTGCGGCCGAGCATGAGGTGCTGGTCTGTATCGAGGAAGGCAGCATCGGCGGCTTTGCCAGCCAGGTTCTGCATGCGCTGGCCGAAGACGGCTTGCTCGAATCCGGATTGAAGGTGCGCCCGATGGTGCTGCCGGACCGTTTCCTCGATCATGACACTCCGGAGAAGCAATATCACGAGGCGGGGCTCGATGCCGCTGCCATCGTGACAACGGTCCTCGGTGCACTCGGTGTTGACCAGGCTTCGGCGCCGGTCCGCGCCTGACCGGCCATGGCATCGGAACGTCTCGACCTTGCCCTGGTTGAGCGGGGGCTTGCCGAAAGCCGAAGCCGGGCCCGGCATCTGATCGAGGCGGGACAGGTGACGGTCGACGGTGTCACCGTGATCAAGCCCGCGGCGAAAACAACCGAAGCCCACATTATCAAGCTCGATGACGGGGCGCTCAAATGGGCGTCGCGCGCCGGGCTGAAACTTGAACATGCGCTCGATATTTTCAACATCGCCCCGGCCGGACTGGTCTGCCTCGATATCGGGGCATCGACCGGCGGTTTCACCGATGTGTTGTTAGACCGGGGGGCGCTCCGGGTGCATGCCGTCGATGTCGGCCACGGTCAGCTGATTCCGCGTCTGGTCGAGGATGAACGGGTTCATGTTTACGAACGTCTGAACGCGCGACATCTTCAGCCCGAGATGATTGGGGAGCCGGTAGGACTGGTTGTTTCCGACGTCAGCTTCATCTCTCTCAGGCTGGCGCTACCTATGGCGCTCGCCTGCGCTGCACCGGGCGCCCGGCTGGTAGCGCTGGTGAAACCGCAATTCGAGGTCGGGGCGGCTCGCATCGGCAAGGGCGGTATTGTCCGGGATGAGACGGCGCGGGCCGATGCCCTTCGGGATGTCGTGAGCTGGCTCGAGAACGATGCCGGATGGACGCTTTTGGGGCAGGCGGAGTCGCCGATATTCGGAAATGATGGAAATCAGGAATTTTTAATTGCCGCGGAAAAACCGTGATAGGCTCGTTTTTGTGAATAAGAGGCGGTGTCATGACAGAAGAAAACCGCGAGAATTCTGACGAGAAATCAAGGTCGCACCGCTCGAAGAACGCGGATGTAGAGGCCTATGATCCGGCCTGCCTCCGCTTTAGCGAGATGCTTGCTTATGGACTCGGATCAAGCGGCCGTTCCTGGTTGGACGCCGTGCGCAAGGGCGATGACCACGAGGATGCCGGGCTTGCGGAACGCGCCCGGTCCCGGGTCGAAGAACGTGATATTCTGCGCCAGCGCAATATCGAGACTATTTTCTCTCTCGCCCTGACCATGCTCAAGAGCGACACACCACAGGACGGGCATGTGGATCCGGATTGGTGCGTGCGCTTTATCGAGGCGGCGTCCGATTGCGGTGACAAGGCCGGTCAGGAAATGTGGGCGGCGCTGCTCACTTTGGAAGCCGAGGAAAGCGGAACGGTACCGCAGGTCACCTTCCGGGTCATGAGCACGCTCAATCGCAAAATGATCCGCTGGGTCGCCATCCTGGCGAAATTCCGGATCAACAATTTCCTGGTGAGGCTCTCTGACGAGTTCTTCGGTGAGCGCGAGCTGACGGGCGACTGCATTCTGCTGCTTGAGGAATATGGTCTGCTGCGGACCAATCGCGACCTCAGCAAGGTCTTTTCATCGCAGAAGACCGACAGTTTCTCGACCAACCTGCTCTATGCGGACAAGGTTGTCCGGGTGAGCCACGATGACCCTGCGGCGGATCTGACATTGCCGTGCTACCGCCTGAGCGAAGCCGGTACAGCCCTGGTCCGGGCTGCGGGCCGGCTCTCCCATGTGGAGGCGGATCTCGATTATCTGCTGGAAATCGTCAAGCTGGTCGAGGCCGAGGGCTATACGGTGGCACAGGCCGATATCCTGTCGCGGGCCTCTGAAACGGTCGTAGCCAAGCATTCGCCATTCTGCGAACTGCGCACGCTTAAACGCTGATTTCATGGAACGGTAAAAAGACGGGCGGTGCCTTGGCCCCGCCCGCAAATGCAGCCAGACCCCAAGAGGCTCTAAGACGTCTGGCCGCGGGCACTGGCTTCTGTTTCGACAATGGTCAACGCTTTGCAGAGCAGTGTTGCTTCCTGTGCGCTGAGTTTCGCCTGGCGGGAAAGACGGCGGAGCTGATCGGCCGCATCCTTGAGCCCGGTTTTCTTCGCCGGAACCTCTTCGGGTACTCCCGCATGGTTTCGGGTCTGGCTCCGGTGCCGGGCATAGTCTTCCCAAATGGCGACATCGTGGGTCAGACCGCCTGCACCCTGCAGAAGAAGAAACATCGCGTGTTCCATAACTTTTCCTCACTTGTCAGTTGATGATCGAAATGCCTTGTTGGAATGGAATGTCGTCTCTTGACGCTGCGAGGACAAATGATTGATTCTCACCTATTATGTTAGATATATTTACATTTAATGAGCAGGCAATTACCCCCTCTGACGGCACTTCGGGCCTTCGAGGCCGCGGCGCGTCTGGGCGGCGTCTCGAAGGCGGCGGATGAGCTGCACGTCACTCATGCGGCGGTCAGCCACCAGATCCGCGCGCTTGAGGATTGGTTCGGGCTGTCGCTCTTCGACCGGGCGGGCCGGCAAATCCGCCTGACGGAGGCCGGAGCCAAGCTGCTCTCGCCGGTCTCGGCGGCTTTCGACGGTATCGCGAGTGCCGTTGCTCTGGTCTGTGAGGATGCAAACCTAAAGGTCCTGACCGTCTCCGCTGCGCCATCGGTTGCATACAAGCTTCTGGTGCCGCGTCTCGGCTCTTTCGCGGCGACGGAACCGGATGTCGAGGTACATCTGCATCACTCCGTGACATTGTCCAATTTCGTTTCGGACGGGGTCGATGTGGCGGTGCGTTTCGGCCGGGGGAACTGGCCGGGCACAGTTTCGAAGCGGATCATGGAGGGTTTTGCACAGCCTTTCGCCAGCCCGTCCTTGCTCCAGAGCGCCGGTCACGCGCTTGCCGACTTGCCGCTGACGCCGGAGCAGATTGCCGACTTGCCTCTGCATCACGAGGATTCGACGGAATACTGGCGAACCTGGTTCGAGACAGCGGGGGCGCCCGGGCTCCGGTTTCGAAGCGGCGCGGTGTTCCATGACGCGGCCTCTATCCTGAACGTCGCCGTTGCAGGGCAGGGGGTGGTCCTGGCGCGGCCTGCACTGGCCGAGTCGGAGCTCAGCAGCGGAATGCTGGTTGCTCTGTCGGATGTGAAAATCGAGGAAGATGCCGGATATTATCTGGTCTATCCGCACTCGAAGGCGACCGACCCTCTGATCCGGTCGTTCGAGGCCTGGGTAATGACCGAACTCGCCCAGCCGGGCGGGCGGGCGTCTTATTCCGACAAGGCGCTCGCGCCATAATCTGACCCATATCAATCACCGTTAGCGTACATTTTGGGCGCCCCAGATCGAGTTAATGTCGCAAACCGGACATTGGGCCGATTTGCTCTCACTCATCCTGTGTGACAACAATAGATAGCAAAGAGAGCGCGTGAAAAAACGACGTGCCTGTCCGGGAATCCTTTGCGGACAAGACTTTGACTTCAATGAATCCGACCTGCCGCTACGACGGTGGGAGCCAAGGGAGGCATTATGAGCGAAGTAGCTGACCGCACCCCTGACGGGGATGCGAACGTGATCGATACAGAATACGAAATCGGCCAGCATAATATCCAACCGCAGATCGGCCGGTTCGGGATGGACATCCATAATCCGGTGTTCGCCATCTCGGCCGGCGGTATTATCCTGCTGGTCTTCTACACGCTGGCCCTGCCGGAACAGGCTGGTGCGTTTTTCGGCTGGCTGAGGCCAACCCTGACCTCCAACTTCGACTGGTTTTTCCTGGTGGCGGGGAACATCTTCGTCATTCTGACACTGGCGTTGATTGTCTCGCCGCTTGGTAAAATCAGGCTCGGGGGGACCGAGGCAAAGCCCGACTATTCCTACACCGGATGGTTCTCGATGCTGTTCGCCGCGGGCATGGGTATTGGCCTGATGTTCTATGGTGTGTCGGAGCCGATCTCGCACTTTTCCTCGTCCGTCGCTGATGGCGCGGGCTCGCCCGATAGCTGGGCACCGCTTGCCGGTGCGGCAGGCGACCCGGCCGAAGCCCACAGGCTCGGCATGGCAGCGACGATCTTCCATTGGGGGCTGCATCCGTGGGCGATTTACGCCGTTGTGGCGTTGTCCCTGGCATTGTTCTCTTACAATAAGGGCCTGCCGCTCAGCATCCGGTCGATCTTCTATCCGATTTTCGGAGAGCGGGTCTGGGGATGGACAGGACACGCCATCGATACGCTGGCGGTTTTCGCGACCCTGTTCGGGCTTGCGACATCGCTCGGTATTGGCGCGGAGCAGGCAATTGCCGGTCTCAACTTCCTGTTCGATATACCGGTCAGCGATACGTCCAAGGTCGTGTTGATCTCCGGCATTACCGTCCTCGCACTGGTATCGGTCGTTGCTGGCCTCGAAGCCGGCGTGAAACGGCTGTCCGAGATCAATATGGTGCTGGCGATTCTACTCCTTGGGTTCGTCATCATCGTCGGGCCGACCCTGGCGATCGCCACAGGATTCTTCGCGAACCTGCTGGCCTATGTCGAATACCTGCCGGCGCTGTCAAACCCGTTCGGTCGCTCAGACGCGAACTTCTCCCAGGGCTGGACCTCGTTCTACTGGGCCTGGTGGATTTCCTGGTCACCGTTCGTCGGCATGTTCATCGCCCGGGTCAGCCGGGGCCGGACCGTGCGCGAGTTCCTGATCTGCGTGCTGATCATCCCGTCAGTCGTCTCCGTGCTCTGGATGACGGCATTCGGCGGAACGGCACTGTCCCTCTTGCAGGCGGGTCATCAGGAGATCGCAGATGCGGGGCTTGAACTGAAGCTGTTCACCATGCTGGGACAGCTGCCGCTGCACAGCATCACGTCATTTATCGGCATCGTGCTGGTGATCGTGTTCTTCGTTACCTCATCCGACTCAGGCTCGCTGGTGATCGATACCATCACGGCTGGCGGCAAGGTCGACGCACCCGTGCCACAGCGGGTGTTCTGGGCAACCTTCGAAGGCATGGTCGCAGTGGCACTGCTGCTCGGCGGCGGTCTCGGCGCCCTTCAGGCGGCGTCGGTCTCGACCGGCCTGCCCTTCGCAGTAGTCCTCTTGCTGGGCTGCGTCTCCCTCGTGAAAGGACTTATGAGCGAGCCGCGCGGTTGATAACCACTTTTACCGCCGGACCTGTCTGCGCAGGTCCGGCGGTTCTATTGAAGGATGTCCTTGCAGAACGACAACTGCCTAATAGTCGTTCACATCTTCCTCTTCCGCTTTGCGCCGCCGTTGGAAGACGAACCGGATGATCGCCACCATAATCACGGCGATCCCTGCATATATCATCAATACCTGCCGCCAAGTCTCGAATAATACGGTGTCGTTAAACCAGAGCGCTGATTGTCCATAAACGAGAAGGGCGATGGCCAGTGCCGCAATGCCGAGCGGCAGGGCAATCATATTTCCATCAAACAACTCTGCGGCTATTAACAGAATGCCGAAGATGACCCATGCTTCTGGGAGGAAGACCCAATAGTGGATCGTCATATGGGAGGTCATCGGGTTTGGCCCCGCGGCAGGGATTCCAGAAGTGCCGTAAGAGACCCGATCACGCCTGAGATCTCGGTCGGCATGATGACTGTCTTGGCATTATCAGAGGACGCGACCTCGCCGAGTGCGCCGATCTGGCGTTTCAGGATTTCGTAATTGGCGGCCGGCATTCCGTTCTCCTGAAGGGCCGCTGCGACCGCGCGGATTTGGTTGGCTTCGGCTTCGGCAGCAACTTTGACCGTATAGGCATCGGCGTCCGCCAGTGTTATTCGAGCCTCTGCCTCACGTTGTGCCTCGAAGAGTCTGGCTTCGGCGGCAAGTTCGACAGACCGCTTTTCACCTTCAGCCCGGGCTATAGAAGCGCGCCGCTCCCGTTCGGCGCTTAACTGGTGCCGCTGGGCCTCACGGGTCTGTCCATCGACTTTTATATCGATGATTTCTGTTCGAGTAATCTCAATGCCCCAGACTTCCGCAGCATTCTGCAGATTCTTTTCAATCTCCGAGTTCATTGACTCCCGGGATGACTGAAGCTCGTCCAGTTCGAGCTTTCCAGCCGCAGATCGTACGATGGAGGTCGCTGCCGTGTGAATTGCTCGGTCGACATTTCTGATGCGGTAAACAGAACGAGAAGCGTCCAGCACCCGATAAAAGACTGTTGTCTCAAGCTCTACTTCGACATTGTCTTTCGTGATGACACTGATGTCCCAGGCTTCAAGCTGTCTCTCCAGAACGGAGACACGGTGTGCCACTGCGTCGAGAAACGGTACGATGAAGTTAAGCCCCGGCTTTAGCGCGCGCGTGAATTTTCCAAAGCGCTCAAGCACGAATATCTCGCTCTGCGGGACGATTTTCACGCCCTTCCAGATGACGATCACGGCTCCGATAACGAGAAGAAACGCAATCAGGTTCGAGAGAATAATCTCAATGACAGCTTGTTCGTTCATATGCTTGGCCGATTCTGCATAAAAGGAAGAGACAAATTAACAGTCAAACTCAGTTCGCCCAAAGCGAACTATGGGCGCACCGGTAGAGCTCAAGCCCGTGTCGGTTCGACCAGAAGCTGAGAGACGTTGACGTTGGCGGGAGCCGTCATCGCATAGACGATGGCATTCGCGATGTCTTCCGGTGCGAGTGTCCCCGGCGCATTGTCATAGAAATTCCGTGCCCTGCCGCCGTCGCCCCAACGGCTTTCCGCGAATTCGGTGCGGGTCAGGCCCGGCAGGATTTCTGTCACCCTGATATCGGTCTGGGCGAAATCCATTCTGAGACCGTCGGTGAAGGCGCGGACGGCGAATTTCGAGGCATTGTAGATGCTGCCCCCCGGATAGACACGGAGGCCGGCAGTGGAGCCGAGGGTGACGATGTGACCGGTCCCACGCGCCGCCATCTGGTCGATCAACGCCCGGCAGACACGTATGGTTCCGTTTACGTTGGTGTCGATAATATCCGTCCAGGTATCCGCATCGGCCTGATCGAAGCGGGCACGGCCGCCGACATCGTGACCGGCACAGACGACGACGCCATGGATGTTGCGCCAGCCCTCTGGCATGCGCTCGACCATCGAGGCGGCGGAAGCCGGATCCGCGACGTCCAGTTGCAGCGGAAGGCAATGGCCGGGGCGATCTTTCGCAAGAGATTGCAGGCGCTCCATCCGGCGGGCGGCTGCAATAACGCGCGCACCTTCCCCGAGAAGCTGCTCCACGGTTGCGGCGCCGATGCCTGAGCTGGCTCCGGCAACCAGCACGATCTTGTCTCTCAGCTCGAATTTGCCCATCGGACGCCCGTGTTCCACTTTTCATCACAATTCTCGGGTCACCTTCGCCGCCGCTTTCCGGCCGGTCAAGCGCGATCCCTCATGCATTCCGCATGATGCGGGCATTGGCTACAAGATCGATCCATCGACTGGTAAAAGCGGCACAGAAAGCTCGGGCTCCGGCTTCGTACTGTTCCAGTTCCTTTGCGATTTGCGGGCGCCACCCGGGGCGCTTCGCATCGAGATAGCCGGAATGTGCGGTGCTCCAGCGTTCCGCCAGGGTGCGCCCAACCTCGAAATGGAATTGTGTGCCATAGCTGACGGTGCCGACTGAATAGGCCTGGTTCTCATATGCCGCGCTTGTTGCGAGATGAACGGCTCCCGGCGGCAGGGTGAAGGTATCGCTGTGCCATTCGAAAATAGGAACATCCGGATCGATAGTACCGGTCAGGGAATCTGTCCGGCCAGCGGCTGTCGGCGTGATTGGTACAAAACCGAATTCCAGCGGTTGCCCGACGACATTGCCGCCACCGTGGGCGCGGGCGAGCAATTGTGCGCCCAGGCAGATCCCGAGTACGGGGCGGCGTGCCGCATCGAAGGCACGCATCAGCTCCAACAACGATGGGAAGTAGGGAGAGCCTGTGTCGTCCAGCGCATTCTGGTCGCCGCCAAGCACGATCATGCCGTCATGATTGTCCGGACCAGCGGGCAGGGGCGTCCCGTTGAAGGCCTGCACGACATCGAGCGTGATGCCACGTTCAGCGAAGGTGGTTGCCATCTCGCCGACATCGGTGCCGTTATAGTTTTCTATGACGAGAATCTGCATCGTTTCAGATGGCATCGGATGTTGTCACTGTAATGCCGTGCTCTGCCAGTTCAGCTCTGGCGGCAGCAAGAGAGCCGTCGAGATCGATGGCCCGGCATCCGTCTTCCAGCAAGGTGACCCTGAAGCCGAGTTTCGCAGCGTCGACGGCGGAGAAACGGACACAGAAATCGGTGGCGAGCCCGACCATGATCAGGTGCTCAACTGCACGCTCCCGGAGGTAGCCTGCAAGTCCGGTGGTTGTGGTGTGATCGTTCTCGAAGAAGGCGGAGTAGGAATCGATCTCGCTCCGGTAGCCTTTGCGGATGATCAGGTTGGCGCGATCGGTCTCGAGGTCGTTGTGAAAGGCGGCGCCTTTGGAACCCTGCACGCAATGGACCGGCCAGAGGACCTGAGGGCCATATGGCATGTCGATCAGGCTGAAGGGATCGTGGCCCGGGTTGTTGGCGGCGAAGGAGCTGTGATCGGCCGGGTGCCAGTCCTGTGTCAGGACCACGTGATCGAAACGCTGCATCAGCCGATTCGCAACCGGTACAACGGCATCTCCGTCAGCGACGGCAAGGGCTCCACCGGGGCAGAAATCGTTCTGCACGTCGATCACGATCAGCGCGACATCCGGGCCGGTCTTCATTGCACTTCTCCGTTATTGAAATTCGAGATTGGGCGTGAACTCACAAGCATATTTATGAGGCTTCCTTGCGCCGGAGGAAACCTGCTGTTGGGCTGTCGCGATGGTGTTTGTGCCCACCGGCTGGAAACAGGGCAGGCATTCGTTCGTAATCAGCTCGATTAGCGGCTTGTTTTCAAGGGTATAGAAGAGGTGGGACGCTGTTAGCATATGGAGGGTATCGAGATGGAAACCCCGGCGGGGATTAAAACCGAGGCCTGGGCACCTGTTCGGATGGGGGCGCAGGGAGCCGTGGTGACGAACCATCCCCTGTCTTCGATGGCGGGCATACGCATCCTGGCGGGGGGCGGCAATGCGGTCGATGCGGCAGTCGCAATCGGTTTTGCGCTGGGCGTCGCCGAGCCGCAGGGCTCCGGCATTGCGGCCGACGGTTTCATGATGATCCACATGAAGGAAGACCGGTCCATCTCCATCGCGAATGGCACCGGCACCGCGCCCCTCGCGGCGACGCCAGAACGGTTCGCAGGCGGGATCGAGACCAGCGGCATTCTTTCCGTCTCGGTGCCCGGTATCTGCGACGCGCTCCTCGCCGCGCACGCACGTCATGGGCGGTTGCCGCTGGCGGACTGTATTCAACCCGCTATCGAGCTTTGTCTGGAAGGCGTTCCGCAGACTTATTTCCAGTACAAGCTGGCGGAGAGCCAGCACCTTCTGCACAGCTTTCCCGCATCGGCGGCGATCTTCGCGCCGGACGGCGTGCCGTTACAGCCGGGACAGATCAGGCGCAATCCGGATCTCGCCAAAACCTACAAGTTGATAGCTGAGCATGGGCGGGACGCGTTCTACAAAGGCCCTCTCGCCGACGCCATCGTTGCGTTCTCCGAGCAGACCGGTGGCATCCTGACCAAGGAGGATTTCGCCAACTACCGGATGGGATGGCAGGAGCCGATTTCGACGACCTACCGCGGCCGCAGCGTTTACGAGGCGCCGCCGAACTCCTCCGGCCATGTGCTGCTGCAGGAACTGAACCTGATCGAGCATTTCGACATGGCGAGGCTCGGTCTCAATTCGGCCGACGCAATCCATGTGATGGTGGAAGCGAAGAAGCTGGCATTCGCGGACAGGGAGGCGTTTCTGGGGGACCCGGATTTCGTCAATGTCCCCATCGAAGGACTGCTTGCCAAGGATTATGCGGCCGAGCGCGTGCGGCTGATCGATATCCAGCGTGCGGCCGAAAAGGTAATGCATGGCGACCCTTGGGAGTATCAGGCGGGTGACCCGGACGGCGCGCGCCCGGGAGCAGGGCTCCGAGAGACGCAATCGGATACCACGCATTATTGCGTCATTGATCGTTGGGGCAACGCGGTAGACGGACTGCAGAGCCTGTCCGGGCATTTCGGCTCGCAGATCGTCTGTCCGTCGACCGGTATGTTGCTGAACAACCGGATGAATTACTGGCACCTGGATGAAGGGCACGCGAACCGGCTGCAACCCGGCAAGCGGGTCCGTCATACGATGAACCCGGTCATGGTCTTCGATGGGGCGGTCGAGGAGGGAGGCGCCCTCAACCTTTGCTGCGGCACGCCCGGTGCGGACGTGCAGGTTCAGGTGAACATGCAGCTTATCTCGTCGATCTATGATCACGGTCTCACCGTGGCGGAGGCGATACACGCGCCGAGATGGACGCATATCCAGACCGGGATGACCTCGCAGTTTCCACACACGAGCGTGGACGGCATGATCGGCGAATCCCGCCTCGGAGATGCGGTGTTCGGGGATCTGACCGGACGTGGCCATCCGTTGAAGAAAGTGGGGGGCTGGGCTGGTGGAGCCAGCGCTGGAGCCATTCAGGTAAGCGCGTTCGGCAGCTACCTCGCTGCATCCGATCCGCGCCGAGACGGGTTGGCGCTGGTGCTCTGAGCTGGTCCGTGCGACGGCGCTTATAGAAAGACGGCCCCGCTTGTGGCGGGGCCGAGAGTGCATTGGGTAGCAGTTCTTTCAGGGAGTTATGCGTGTTCAGGTGCCGAAGCGGGCTCCGACTTCGAGGCCTTGTTCGGCGATGAAATCCTTGGCGGAGATTTTCTTGCCGCCGTCATAGCGCACGCGCTGGACGAGAATGCCGCCGCGTCCCGCATTGATGACGAAGCCATCATCGGTAATGGCGCAGATCCGACCTGTCCGTCCGGAGCCGTCAGCTTTCTGGCTGTCGAAGATTTGCAGCTCCTTGCCATTCAGCGTCGTCCAGGCGCCGGGCTGTGGGTTGCAGCCGCGGATCTGGTTGTAGACTTCGCTCTGGCTGCGGTTCCAGTTGATCTCGCCATCCGCCTTGCGGCACCAGCCTTCGTAGGTGGCTTTGGACTCGTCCTGCGGCGTGTGCGGCGGGTTGCCGGCGCGGATCAGGTCGATGGATTCGAGCACCGCTTCGATGCCGAGCGGGAAGACCTTGTCGAAATAGACCGAGCCGAGCGTGTCGTCCGGGGTGATCTCGACTTCCTTCTGGACGCAGATGTCGCCTTCGTCGAGGCCGTCGTCCGGATAGAAGATCGTCAAACCGGTCTTGTCCGCTCCCCAGATGATCGGCCAGTTGATGGAGGAGGGGCCACGATGCAGCGGCAGCAGGGACGGGTGGAAGCAGAGCGAGCCATGCTTCGGCACGTTCCGGGCTTCTTCCGGTATGAAGATGATGACATAGGCCATCATCATCAGATCGGCGTTCCAGCTCTTCAGTTCCTCGATCACTTCGGGAAGGGAATAATCGGCGGGCTGACACACGGTCAGGCCGTGCTCAAGGGCGGCTTCCTTGACCGGGTCGACCGGTCGGCCTTCCTTGTCCGGCGCCGTGTAGACGGCAACGATTTCGTCTTCGCCCTTTTCCAGAATGGCTTCCAGCGCGGCCTTACCGAAGGCCTGCTGTCCGTTCAGGATAATGCGCATTGTGCTCCCTCCCTACCGCCCGGCGCGCCCCGGGCGGACATGCTGATTGAAAGGCGCGGGAGCGGAATGCCCCCGCGCCGTATCTGATTAGAACAGGCCTTCGATCTGGTCCTGATCGTTCAGCGTGATCTTCTCGGCGGCCGGGACACGCGGCAGGCCCGGCATGGTCATGATATCGCCACAGACCGCAACAATGAACTCAGCACCGTTCGACAGACGGACTTCCCGGATCGGAAGCGTATGGCCGCTGGGGGCGCCCTTCGCGTTCGGGTCGATCGAGAAGCTGTACTGCGTCTTGGCGATGCAGACCGGGAATTTGTCGGCGCCGAGCGCTTCGAAATCCTTGATCTGGTTCAGCACCTTCTGGTCCGCAACCACACCGTCCGCATCGTAGATGTTCTTGGCGATGGCTTCGATCTTCTGCAGCAGGCCAAGATTTTCATCATAGAGCGGCTTGAAGTTGGCGCTGCCGCCTTCGACCAGTTCAACCACCTTCTTGGCCAGATCCTCGGTGCCGGCGCTGCCATCGGACCAGTGGGTGCAGATGATGGCGTCGACGCCGACGGAGGCCAGCTCGTCACGGACGGCGTTGATTTCCGCATCCGTGTCGGTGATGAAGCGGTTCAGTGCGACCACGACCGGCACACCGAACTTCTTCGTGTTCACCACATGGCGCTTGATGTTCGAGGTGCCCTTGACCACGGCGTCGATGTTTTCCGTGCCGAGATCTTCCTTGGCGACCCCGCCATGCATCTTCAGCGCCCGGACAGTGCCGACAACAACCGCAGCGGACGGCTTCAGGCCTGCCTTGCGGCATTTGATGTCGAAGAATTTCTCGGCGCCGAGATCGGCACCGAAACCGGCTTCAGTCACCACGTAGTCGCCGAGCTTGAGGGCGGTCTTGGTGGCCATCACCGAGTTACAGCCATGGGCGATGTTCGCGAACGGGCCGCCATGGATAAAGGCCGGGTTGTTTTCCAGCGTCTGTACCAGGTTCGGGGCCAAGGCATCGCGCAGCAGCACGGTCATGGCGCCGTTGGCATCGACGTCGCGGGCGAAGACCGGCTTCCGGTCGCGGGTATAGGCAACGATGATGTTGCCGAGGCGGCGCTTCATGTCCTCAAGATCGGTCGACAGGCAGAAGATTGCCATCACCTCGGAGGCGACGACGATGTCGAAGCCGTCCTCGCGCGGGAAGCCGTTGGCAACACCGCCGAGAGAATTGGTGATCTGCCGGAGCGCCCGGTCGTTCATGTCCATGCAGCGCTTCCAGGTCACCCGGCGCTGGTCGATCTGGAGCTTGTTACCCCAGTAGATGTGATTGTCGATCATCGCGGCGAGCAGGTTGTTCGCAGCGGCAATGGCGTGGAAATCACCGGTGAAGTGCAGGTTGATGTCTTCCATCGGCACGACCTGGGCGTATCCGCCGCCGGCGGCCCCGCCCTTCATGCCGAAGCACGGGCCGAGGCTCGGCTCGCGCAGGCAGATGATGGCTTTCTTGCCGATCCGGTTCAACGCGTCACCGAGGCCGACAGACGTCGTGGTCTTGCCTTCGCCGGCTGCGGTCGGGTTGATACCCGTAACCAGCACCAGCTTGCCGTCGGGGCGGCTCTGAAGGGACTTGATGTAGTCGAGGTCGATCTTGGCCTTTGTGTGGCCGAAAGGCTGAAGCGATTCGGATGGGATCCCCAATTTGTCGCCGATCTCCATGATCGGTTTCATTTTCGCTTCGCGGGCGATTTCAATATCGGACATGACCATGGTCTTTTGACCTCCCCTGGCGTGGTGCGGCTTCCGAGGCCCCGAAACGGGCCTGTCACCTTTGTTCTTGGTATATTGGTATACCAAGTACCTGATGGCGTAAACGAAAGTTTTCGGTCCTCGGAAATGGGTTGCAATGTTGCGTTGTCATTTGGTCGTGCCGGGTTTTTCGGCGCTATAAAATTTCCGACCTGTTCTGAACCGTGATTGTCATCCGGCTGGATAAGAGCACGCGCCGATAGCGCGAGGCCGGAGGTTCTTCCGGCAGGCGACAGGGCAACCGGGAGAGGAAAACTTTAGGGGATATTGAGGGTTACGCTGCCGCGACGTAGGGATCGAGGGACACCACGTCCTTGCCGCGAACCATCGGGACGCATTCTTTCGGAAAGTCGTTGTGAAACTCGGCGCCAGAGGCCTCGGCCCGGTCAAGGAACGCGTCCAGATGTTCCATGGCGCCGGTCGGCATATCGTGCAGCACCATTAAGGTGTGTTCCTGCGCCGCTATCTGCCCAAGCGCGCGTTCGACCCACCCTTCAGGATCGGCCCAGTCTCTCGGAATCGCATTCCACAGGACGCAGCTATAGGCCTTGCGGTGGAGAAACTCGACCACCTGCGGATTCAACAGATGCGGGCCGAGTTTGCCGCCGCCGCCGAACGGGCGGAACAGCTTTTCGGTCTCGCCGGTTTTGGCAACCAGCGTGTCGGTGCGCTCCAGCTCGTCAACCGCCGCCAACGGATCTTCCATCTGTCCGAGCGGTGTGGTGTGGGTGAAGGT
This sequence comes from Nisaea sp., assembly GCF_034670185.1. Classification (NCBI taxonomy): domain Bacteria; kingdom Pseudomonadati; phylum Pseudomonadota; class Alphaproteobacteria; order Rhodospirillales; family Thalassobaculaceae; genus Nisaea; species Nisaea sp. The sequence goes on along the minus strand of NZ_JAXMNY010000001.1, from coordinate 1,855,797 downwards.
GTGGTTGCCGATCCTGTGGCCTTCTTCGCGGGCCCGAATGGCAAGTTCCATCCGTTCCGGGTCCAGCAATTTCTGCCCGACGACGAAGAATGTCGTCTTGAGGCCGCGCCGGGCGAGTATGTCCAGGACTTGGGGCGTGATCTCCGGCTCCGGGCCGTTATCGAAGGTGAGCGTAACTTTTGACATGGGGGCATTCCGGCATCGGGATCGCGCGCTGTCAACGTGGACCGCTACCTGATCAAGTCGTGAGTTCTTCGAGGATCGCGCGACATCCGGATACGCCCTGTGTGTAGATGGCTTCCAGCCATGCCGGATCGTCGCAGAAGAGCGCGTCCCGTAGCTCCGCCTTTATCCGGCGACCGAGCGGTGTGTGCAGATCGCCATGGAATTTAAGCCATGTGTCTGCCCTGTGCATTGTGACGATATGGTCTATCGGGCGGGTGCCGAATTCCAGGATGACCTTGATGGCGGGCTTAGGGCAGACGACATCGTCCAGCACGTCGCAGGCGACATGACGGATCTGGCTGCTTGCTGCGTCCTTCCTCGGCTCTTTGTCTCGGCGTATCGCTTCCAGAGCACCGTATTCCCCAAGCCCCGTATGCAGATCAGCAATTGCCAGTCGGTCCGCTCCAGCACCGTGCCGGGCGACGACTCCTGCGAGGTTCGCGATCGTCCAACTCCGCGACGTGCCGCCGAAGAAGAGGCCGTCCGGATGGGTATACTGACCGGCCAGAACTTTCCGGCTGAACTTCTCGAAGCCGTTTTCCGCGATGTAAGCCGCGATCCGGGCCTCGGCCTTGTCCCGCTCCGGACCCGACCAGACCGCCGGGCAGAGCGCGTCATGCAGTGCATCGTAATCCGGGTTTTGCGGCAGGCTATCGAAGGAAACCAGGTTGTTCCGGTTCGGATCGATATTGTTCTCGTCCGTTCGCGTCATTGCGGCGGAGCCGTACGGATTGACGCCGTGAATAAAAACCGCGGCTGTGTCCGCCGGCAGCCACGCCTCAATCTCATCCAGCAAACCGAGCTGAATGCCGGACCCGGCCGACAGTTCAGTGCCGTGCAGGCCGGAGCTGATGAACAGCACCCGGCGTGCGCGATCCGGCCCGATCCTGACCGTATCGGTCGCGATTTCGGCCGGAAATCGTGAGCTCAACGGATGACGCGCGGTTTCCAGTGCGTATCCCTTGTCTTCGACAGCTCGCAGGAAGCGTTGCCGGGCCGTGAAGTAGGTGTCGGAAAAGAGGCTATGGGATGGATGCATGATCTTGGGCCGCGAGAGTGAAGAGCGTGTCGATGATTAGGCGCTGCGGGCGCCGCTGTCCAATGACCTTCTTTTGCGGGCGTTTGTTGACATTATGGAACAAAAAAGGAACATTCCCGCGAGATACTCATCATTGCGACAAGGGAGCAGGCAAGTGGGAGAAAAGGTTCGGGCAGGCGGATGTCTTTGCGGCGCGGTTCGTTTCGAGATTTCCGGGCAGATGAAGCAGCCCGTAGCCTGCCATTGCGCCATGTGCCGAAAGCAGGCCAGTCAGGCTTGGGTTTCCTCGACCCTGAACAAGGACGATCTCAGGATATCCGAAGATCGGGGCCTTAAATGGTATCGTTCGAGCGATAAGGCGCGCCGGGGATTCTGCGCGGAATGCGGCTCTGCGCTGTTTTTCGTGGATACCGACAGCTCAAAAATTTCCGTCTCACTTGGCGCACTCGATGGCCCGTCCGATTTGACTGTTCGCGGCCACATCTATGTTGCGGACAAGGGCGATTATTACGGCATCAAGGATGGCCTGCCGCAGTTTCCGGCATCGGATAACTAATCTATTGGAACGGTGATGGGACTGTCAGACGGTGCTGCCGGAGAATTGCAAAAATTCTCCGGTCAAGTCGGTTGAATTGTCTTTCTCTATCACGCCCGTCACTGCGGTTCGCCAGACGGCCACTAGCAGATCCTCCGCACAACTCTTTTTCTGGTGAAGACCCAGCGGCAGCAACGCGGCGAATATTCTCAGAGGAACGTCGTCGATAGAATTGTAGCGAATTTCATGGATTTTTGGCCGCTGTTCGACACCCGCTTCAAGGAACAGCGTCAAAATGTGATCCTGATTGGTATTCTGTATCCGCATCGTGTCACTCGCCAGCGACCCGGGTGAGAGGCGGGGTGCCAGTTTGACGATCTCGGAGCCGATAAGGTCATACCGAAAGTCTGCGCCGTTCCCGAGATAGTGACCGAGACAGAGATGCGGGAGCAGTTCTGCACCAATCGCTACCGGATCGAGGTCCTTGCGTTTTTTGCTGCCTGGAAGAGCGTTCCAGATTCTGAACAGGCGGTTGATACGCACAAAAGTGGCTTGCTTGTCAGTATCGGCGCCCACGGGAGTACGTTTTACTGGGCTTGGACCTGAGAACGCCGCTTTTTGCGTACGTCTATGATGGCTCATCTCCATGTTTACCATGGCAGCCTGAACGGTTCGGCAAATCAAGGAATAAGGGAATAGCTTCCGGTGCCGCCGGGTCGAGGCGGGTGACCCGGGCGACGCGCGGCCGCCCGGGAGTATCTCCTTGGTGGGTCTATTCCGCCGCTTCGGAAGTCTCTTCGACTTTCGTCTTCCGCCCGAACAGCGTCATCACGAAGACGAAGAAGACCGGGACGAAGAAGACCGCGAGCACGGTTGCGGAAATCATGCCGCCAAGCACACCTGTGCCGATGGCATTCTGGCTGGCCGCGCTGGCGCCTGTCGCGATGGCGAGCGGAAGCACGCCAAAGGAGAAGGCGAACGAGGTCATCAAAATCGGCCGGAACCGGAGCCGCGCGGCTTCGACCGTCGCGTTGAACAGGGATTGCCCCTCTGCCCGCAAATCCTTGGCGAATTCCACGATCAGGATCGCGTTCTTCGCCGACAGACCGATGATGGCGATCAGGCCGACCAGGAAGTAGACGTCGTTCGGCATGTCCCGTGACATGACGGCAAGGACGGAGCCGATGGCGCCCAGCGGCACCACCAGCATGACCGAGATCGGGATCGACCAGCTCTCGTAGAGTGCTGCCAGCAGCAGGAACACGAAGACGATGCTGAGTGCGATCAGCAACGGTGCCTGGGCACCGGACTGGATCTCCTGCAGCGACTGACCTGTCCACTCATAGCCGAACCCGGCGCCGAGGCCATTGGCGATGCGCTCCATCTCCCCGATGGCATCGCCCGATGAATAGCCGGAAGCCGCCTGACCGCTGATACGGATTGTCGGATAGCCGTTATAGCCGACAACCTGAGCCGCACCGGTGACCCATTCCACGGTCACGAAGTTGGACAACGGGACCATCCCGCCATGGGTGTTGCGGACCGTCATCTTGAGAATGTCGTCTGTGGACATCCGCTGGTCATGATCGGCCTGCACGGTCACCCGCTGCATGCGGCCGACATTCGGGAAGTCGTTCACATAGGTCGAGCCGAGCTGGGTTGAGATCGTCTCGTTGATGTCGGCAAAGGTAACGCCGAAGGTGTTGGCCTTTTCCCGGTCAACGACCAGATTGACCTGCACGGCATCTGGTAGACCGGAAATACGCAAGCCCTGGAGGATCGGGCTCTGAGCGCCTTCCGACAATAGCCGGTTCGTGCCTTCGACTAGCGCCTCGTGGCCCAGGCCACCGCGATCCTGCAGCCGGAAATCGAACCCGCTGGAATTGCCGAGACCGCGAATTGGTGGTGGCGACAGCGCGAAGGTCCGGCCGTCCTTGATCTGGAACAGCTGGCCGTTTGCCCGTCCGGCGATGGCCGTGGCGGAATTCTCTGGTCCACGTTCACTCCAGTCCTTGAGCGGCACGAAAGCGATAGCGGCATTGTCACCCGTTCCGGAGAAGCTGAACCCCGCCACGGTCACGATCTCGGCGATGCCTTCCTTGCCGATGAAGGTGGACTCAACCTGCTCGATCACCTGCAGGGTGCGATTGGCACTGGCTTCCGCCGGAGCCTGCATGTCGACCAGAAGATAGCCCTGATCCTCATTCGGAATGAACGCGGTCGGGAGCTGCATCCAGAGATACCCAAGCCCGGCAAGCAGGGCCAGATAGATGATCATGTACCGTCCGGTCCGATGGATCATGCGGCCGACGACGCTGCTGTACCCGCGTGCGGTCTTGTCGAAACCGCGGTTGAACCAGCCAAAGACGCCACGTTTCGCCATTGAGTGACCGGCCTCGACCGGTTTCAGGAAGCTGGCGCACAGGGCCGGGGTCAGGGACAGCGCAAGGAAGCCGGAGAACAGGATCGACACAACCATGGTCAGGCTGAACTGTTGGTAGATGACGCCGACCGCACCCGGGAAGAAGGCCATCGGGACGAACACCGCCATCAGCACCAGTGTGATGCCAACGATTGCCCCGGTAATCTGCTTCATGGCCTTGCGGGTTGCTTCGCGCGGGGAAAGGCCTTCCTCGCTCATGATGCGTTCGACGTTCTCAACCACGACAATGGCGTCGTCGACCAGGATGCCGATCGCCAGCACCATGGCGAACATTGTCAGCACGTTGATCGAGAAGCCGGACACCATCATCACCGCACAGGTGCCAAGAAGAGCCACCGGAACAACCAGTGTTGGGATAATCGTGTAGCGGAAGCTCTGCAGGAAGATGAGCATCACGATGAAGACCAGCCCAACCGCTTCAATAAGCGTGTGGAGAACCTTCTCGATGGACACCTCCACGAATGGCGCGGTGTTGTAGGGGATCTTGTATTCCACGCCATCCGGGAAGAAGCGGGCAAGCTCTTCCATCTTGGCTTCAATGGCATTGGCAGTTTCGAGTGCGTTCCCCGTCGGCGAAAGCTGTACGCCAAGGGCGGCTGTGGGCTGTCCGTTCAGCCGTGCGGCGGAGGTGTAGGACTCGCCGCCGATCTCGACGCGGGCGACATCACGCAGCCTTACGGTCGAGCCGTCGATCTCGGCACGAAGAACAATCGCACCGAACTCCTCGGGGGTCTTGAGTTGTCCTTTCACCAGTACACTGGCGGCAATCTGCTGATCTTTTGTAACCGGCTTTGCGCCGATACGGCCGGCGGCGACCTGGGCATTCTGGGCCTGGATTGCGTTGACCACATCTTCCGACGTGAGGTTCAGACCGAGCATTTTGTCCGGATCGAGCCAGACGCGCATGGATTGTTCGGTGGAAAACAGCCGCGTGTTGCCTACGCCACCGATCCGCCGGATCTCGCCGTCGACATTACGGCTGAGATAGTCTCCCAGCCCGATAGCGTCGAGCGTCCCGTCCGTCGATGTGAGGGTGACGACAAGCAGGAAGCCGGTTCCAGCCCGCTCGATCCGCATACCCTGACGGGAGACGGTTTCCGGCAGGCGCGCTTCGACCCGGCTGATCCGGTTCTGGACCTCAACCTGGGCATCGGCGACGTCCGTGCCGGGCTCGAACGTGACGGTGATGCTGATCTGTCCGGAAGCGTCTGATGTCGATTCGAAATAGAGCAGGCCGGGAACGCCGTTCAGTTCGTTCTCGATCGGACGTGTGACGCTTTCATACATATCTTCCGGGGTCGCGCCCGGGTAGTTGGTGCCGACCGTGATTTGCGGCGGCGCGACATTTGGATATTGCGCGACGGGAAGGAACGGGATCGCAAGGGCGCCGGCCAGCATAATGAAGATGGCGACGACCCACGCGAAGATGGGACGATCAATAAAGAAGCTTGCCATGTCTGCTCTGCCTTACTGGGCGCTTGAATTTGCGGCCTGCTGCCACGGCTGTGGTGTCACCTTCGAACCGGGCCGGACCTTCTGGAAGCCTTCAACGACAACCTGTTCGCCGACAGCGAGGCCGCTTTCCACGACCCATCGGTTGCCTGTAGCCTCGCCAAGTGCGACCTGCCGAAGTTCCAGCGTTCCGTCCTGCTTCACGACATAGAGCCGGGCCTTGCCCGCTGTATCGCGCTGGACAGCCTGCTGGGGCACGGCGATCGCGTTGTGCCGGATGCCCTGCTCGATGCGGACCCGCACATACATCCCGGGGAGGAGGGCGCTGTCCGGGTTCGGGAACTCGCCGCGCAGGGTGATCTGACCGGTGTTCGAATTGACCGTGCTTTCCTGAAGGAGCAGGCGCCCGCTCTCCGGATATGCAACGCCGTCATCGTAGAACAGGTGAACTGTTGCAGCACCATCGGCCGAAACCGATATTTCGCCGCCCTTCATGGCCTTGCGGAGTTCCCGGAGTTGCTTGGCCGATTGGGTGAAGTCGGCATAGACTGGATCGAGTTGCCGGATCACGGCGAGGCTCTCGGTGCTGGTGCTGGCGACAAGGGCGCCCTCTGTGATCAGGGCGCGCCCTATCCGGCCGGAGATCGGTGCCTTGACGTCTGTGTAGTGGAGATCGAGTTCAGCCGCGGCAAGACCGGCACGGGCAAGCGCGACATCCGCATCAGCCTGGGCGAGGGCGGCGACGGCATCGTCGCGTGTCTGGGCGCTGGCAACCTTGCGTGATTGTAGCTCCTCCTGCCGGTCTGCGGTTCGCTTGGCTTGTTCTTGTGTTGCCAGGGCGCGTTTCAGGGTTGCGCGCGCACTCTGGACCTGAAGTTCGAACGGCGCCGGATCGATTTTGTAGAGAACGTCGCCTTGATTGACGACGGTACCCTGCTCGAAAACCCGTTTAACAAGCAATCCTGAAATACGAGGTCGGACCTCGGCGATATTTGTCGGTGCAATACGCCCGGGGAGCTCATTCACAATTGGAATATCTTCGGCGGCGGCGGTAATGATGCTGACCGCGACTGGCGGCCGCGCCGGAGCCGTTGCCGCCGGTTTGTCCCCTGTCGGATCAATATCACAGGCGGCCAGGACCGGCAGGACCGCAATAGTCAAAGCCAGGGCCCGGAAAATCTTGTGAAAGGGCATAATGAACTCCTGTGGGGTGACCCGGCTTCAGATTCTGGAGGCTTGCTGCGGATCGTTATGGGCAAATGGATGATTTACAAAAGAAGGCTGACTCAAGATGAATCCGTCACCTTGTCGCACGGGCATTCTTTGGGGGTCTGATCGACGAGCCAGCGAATTTCGGAAAGCAGCCGTTTTCGTTCTTCGACCGGCCATTGATGAAGGCCCAGCCACTCCAGTGCTTTCAGGCCTTCCAGGGCCAGAAACGCAAGCAGCGGGCCGCGCGGTGTTTCCGAGGTTTCTGACACATGCGCGATGCGCTGCGCGATCATGTCTTGCACCGGATGCCGAAGGTCTGCGTCCTGTGCGACGACGGCGCAGAGACCGAGCATGACGGCGCGATCCTCGTCCGAGCGCTCCTGCAGTTCTGAGCTCAATTGTGCGCGGATCGCGATATTCGGTACCGGGCCGAGCCGTGTTTCAATTTCCTGGATCTTTGCGTTTTCCGAAGCGATACGCCGCTCGACCAGGGCTTTGATCAGGGCCTGTTTCGTTTTGTAGTCATAAAGCACGCTGGCCTTGCTGATGCCGGCTTCAAGCGCAACGGCATCCAGCGTCAATTGTCCGGCGCCGTCGCGGGCTACAACGGCTTGCGCCGCATCCAGTACGGCGTCACGGTCTATTGATCTGGGGCGTCCAACCATGTTTATACGGATTCTCATTTATTTCCATCTGGTCGGAAAATAATCACGGTTTGACCGATGTCAAGATTTCAGAGCTATAAAATTGTGCGGTGCATGGTAAAAAATGCTGCACAAGCGAGAAGCCTTTGGGGAAGGCTTTTTGCGGGTGTTTTTTGTAGGGGTGGGGCCGCCGCACGGTTAGGATGCGTTCACGGGAGACATAGGGAGTTTCGAGGGTGAGTGCGATCAGCGGCAATACTGGTCCCGATAGTGAGTCAGATTGGTCGGAGCCGATGCCGCAAGCCATCGAGGCATCGGCTGATCGTATTATCAATGGCGAGCGAACTCCGGAATTCCATCATATCAGTGCCGAGATCGCGTTTGTCTGCCCCGAAACGGTCGTGCCGGAATCCAAACTCGCGTTCCTGTTCAAGTATTGGGCTGCGATCCGGGAGGCGGAGGGCCGCTTGCCGATACGCAAGGACATCGACGTTCTCGAGCTTCGGCAGGCGATCGGGAACATCATGATGTTGGATGTTCTGGACGAGGGATTCGACGCGCGATACCGGGTCTACGGTACCGGTGTCGCTGAATATGCCGGGCATGACTGGACCGGGAAAACGCTCTCGGAAATGTGCCGGGAAACAAGGACGCCGCTCGCTCTGCTGTATCGGGCCTGCTATCTCGCGGTCTATCGCGCGGGACGGCCAATTTATACGGAATCCATGTCGCCGAGCTGGCTCGCACCCAAAGCATGGCGGCGCATGATCCTTCCCTATGCAGATGAGCAGGGAGCTTGTGTCGGCTTCATGGTGGGAAACATTCCGGTGGAGCCTCGGACAAAAGATATCAGTCCGAAGGATGCGGCCAGTTCACTGATTTACCGGAACCGTTGATCGTTTCTGCGGGCGCTTGCGGGAGAGTGAGGGCTCGAAGACTGGTCAGGAGGCGATGTGTCCCGGTATCCGAAGCCGGGTGCGATCGACTGGATGCTTCCATTCGACCCCTGCAATCAGATGCGCCGCGATCCAGCCCCAATCGTCGCATGATTTGGCGCCTTTTCCGTTACCGCCGACGGCGACTGCAATCCGGTCGTCCAGCACATGGTCGATATAGGGAAGGCCGGTCGCGGTCCAGGTGACTGCACAGGTGGCCGTGTGCCAGTGGCGGCACTCGTTCAGCACCGGGATCAGGTTTTCAAGAAATGCCCGGAACCGTCTCTGGTTGGTGTTCGATCCCGGTTGCTTGAACCAGCGGGTCAGCTCCTCCAAAGAATTGAACTCCGGGTCCTCTGTCGTGCCGATGCCGATCTTCAGGTAGTCGTGACCGTCCGGGTAGCGGATGGGCGGCAGGATATAGGCGCCGGTCTCCGCGTGCCCGAGGGTCGGCATGTTTGAGAGTTCTTGAGCAACAGATCCTTCTATCCGGCAAAGCAGAACAGTCCGTCCGAAGACGCGCAGTTTCAAGTCCACTGGCGACAGTGCGCAGGCGTCGGTGAAGCCGCCGGTCGCAATCAGCACTTTCCCAGCTTGCCGGACGGTGTCGCCCGCCAGCTCGACCTCAGCGCCGCCGGGGACGGGGCGGATCGCCGTTACACGATCATTGACAATTGTGGCGCCGCGCTTTCGGGCGGCCTCTGTCTGGGCTTTCACCATCGCGCGCGGATTGAGGTGCCCGGCATTCCGGTCTTCATGCAATCCGTCCACATCGTCTGGCACGGCGAGAAACGGGTAGAGCGCCCTGATACCCCGTGCGTCCAGTCGCGTCAGATCGGCGCCGAGAGCACGGCCGGCCGCTTCCGCGCGGTCGAGGTAGCTGGTATCGGTGCCGCCAATGCCGAGATAACGGGAGTTGGTGAAGAATGGGATGCCACTTTCTGATTCGATTTCCGCATAGCGCTCGATGGATCTTTTCGAGGTCACGGCCCAGTCCGGATCGGGGTCCGAGATGCGGGTCATCCTGCCTTCGTCATAATGACTGGCGAAAACGCCGTCATGGGCGGCAAAGTCTGCTGGCTCGTCTGGGCCGATCAGGACGATGCCATCGGTCAGACCCGCGAGATGCCTGGCTGCGGCACTGCCGATCATGCCCCGGCCAACGATGATGATACGGTCCATCATTTCTCCTCCCGCTTAACCGAGCGCGTGGCTGGCGAGGCCGAAGATCCGGTGCGGTCCCGTCGGCGCTGTCCAGTCGCCGCGGGCCATGACCGGGGATGCGCCGACATCCGAAAGCCCGCAGCCGGTCATGTCCGCGATCAGCGCTGCGGCATCGCCAGGGCAGTCGACACGGACAAATCCGGGGCGGGCGAGAGAGCGGAACAGAGTGATGGCATCGGCCTCGTTTTCGGCCACGATCGGGCCGATGGTGGTTCCTCGCCCGAAGGGCCGGGCAATCGCATATCCGGTCAGCGCTCCACCTTCGTCCAGCACGGCAATCTCGCCCGCCGTGGCGAGGTTTTTGAGGGCATGCCCGCGCTTGGCGCCGAAGGCCGACTTGTCGAGATCGACTATGTTTGAAAGGTCGCTATTTGTGCCCTGTCGGAGGCGCGGGTCTTCGGTCGGCGCGCCCTGATAGACCCCCTGATACTGCCGGGATGTATCGAAGGCCGTGAAGCCAAGGGATTCGTAGAGCGGGCGCCCGGCATCCGTCGCAAGCAGGACGACCGGGTGCGGGGAGATGTCTTCAAGCAGCCGTGTGACAAGCTTCCGGCCGATGCCGCGCCCCTGGCTTTCCGGCGCGATGATGATCAGCCCGATCCGCGCCAGGGCGTCCCCGAAGGTCCAGCAGAGACCGACACCAAGCGCGTGTCCCTCATTAGCGTCCCGCACCAGACGCCCGCCTCCGAGCCGGATCATCAGATCTATGTCTTCCGGACGGTGTGGCCATGAGACGGCCTGAACCAGACCGGCAATGGTTCCGAGGTCGTCTGAAGAGACGGGCGAGAAGATCAGGGACATGTCGTTTCGTTTCTTCGGGGGGCTTTAAGTGAGTGCGGTTCCGCTCGCTTTGCGGAGATGGCTGGCGGGATCACCGAAATGTTGTCTCAGCTCTGACAGGATCGTGTTGATGTTTTTGGAACGGATTGTCTCCGCCAGCCGGAAATGTTCTTCGGCGAGGTCCTTGCTGCTGCGATAGCCACCCATCAGCCGGTGGAGGCAAAGCCGGGTTTCCGCCTGAACGGTGGCGTATGTGCGGGACAGGCGTTCGCTTTTCGCCGCGTCGACCAGGGTGCGGTGGAACTCGAAATCGAGATCGCCTCCGGCCGTCGTGTCTCCATTCTTGAGGGCTTTATCCATGCGTTCCGCTATTGCCGCCAGGGCATCGGCAACCGCAGCTTGCCGGCCTTCCGAACAGATTTTTCGGATCGCCGCTGTCTCCAGAGCCTCCCGAACGAAATACACATCGAGCAGGTCCTTTTCGTCGACTTCTGTGACGAACACCCCGCGGTGTGGGGCACTGCGGAGCAAGCCTTCCTGCACAAGCCGCTGCATTGCTTCCCGCAGCGGCCCTCGGCTTACGCCGAAGGTGAGGGCGAGTTCGGCCTCCAGCAGTTGGGTGCCACCCGGATAGAGGCCCGCCAGAATATCGGTGCGCAGCCGGTTGGCGATCTGGACGGGAAGAGTGACCCTTTCTATGGGGTTCGGAGTGGCCATCTGCGGACGTCCTTATGCGATGCCGAGGAGGCCGGGCAGGCCGCCGATATCCGGGATCGCCTGATAGCCATATGCCGGATTGCCTGGCCCGTGGCCGCGTTCGACGAAGACCCTTTGACCAATCCGCAGATCGCTGGCGGACATCAGGTCATATCGTAGGCTGGAAGAGACATGCATCATGTGCTCCGGCCCGCAGCCGAGTGTGTCGAACATGTATTCGAACGCGCGCAGGCGCGGCTTGTAGGCCTGGGCCTGCTCGGCGGTCAGGACCGCGTGAAAGGGTGCGCCGAGCAGGTCGACATTGGACTGGATCTGGCTGTCGGCGGCGTTCGACAGGATCACCAGCGGGATCTCCTTTGCGACGCGGGCAAGCGGCGCCGGCACGTCGGCATGCGGCCCCCAGGTCGGGACCGCCTCGACGATGGCGTTTGCATCTTCCTGTCTGAAGGCGATGTTCCAACGGAGACAGGTGCGCTCCAGCGCCCGGTGCAGAACGTCCGCGTAAGGCTTCCACTCCCCGAGTACCTCGTCGAACCGGTAGGCCGTGAAGTCTTCCAGGAAACCGGGCATGGAGTCGGACGGAACAAGATCGGCCAGCCGGCTTTTCGTCAGCTCGCCGACACCAAAGTTGGTGAGGGTTCCGTAGCAGTCAAAGGAAACAAATCGGATCTGGGAAGAACGCATGATTGGTCCAGCTGTGTAGGGAGTCGGGCAGGATAGTCGCGTCCTCTTATAGGATTGTCAACAATCCGATGATCCGGTGTTTTTGTATGATGTTGGAGGCTCAAAACAAAAGCAGCCCGGGCAAAGCCGGGCTGCTGATGTGCTGTTCGACGGTGATCGAATGGATTACTTCGGGCCTTCCCACTCATCCATGATGGCGTGCTTCATGGCGCGCTTTTCGGAGCTGGAGGCTTTCCAGTTGTTGTTGATTGCTGCGCCTTCCCAGGAGCCGTAGGTCGGGTTGGCGAACATGATCCACTGCTTGCCCCACATCGCCTGGTGTTTCTCATAGGTACCCAGACGTTCGGACGGCGAGCCCTTTACATTCTCATCCGTGAAGTCGCCGAGATTGTCGCCGAGCTGCAGAAGCACGCGGTAGCTGGCGGCCACATGCTCCCGGCGCGGGGTCTTGTTGGAGGATTTCCACTCATCCTTCTCGCCGCGCAGCAGAACCACATCCGTGTCCTCGTCGACCGGATAGCCGAACTTCTTGAGATTCGCGCGGGTGGCGTCCTCGCCCGGCGCCTTGCGGTTGGAAACGTAGATTACCTTCACGCCTCTTGACTTGGCGTATTTGGTGAACTCCAAGGACCCAGGAATGATACGGGATGTCTGGCTCTCGACGAACGGCGCCCAGGTTTTGGAGCTGTAATATTTGTCTTTCTCGACGATCCAGGCCTGATATGGCGAATTGTCGAGCACGGTCTCGTCAATATCGAGAATGACGGCAGGAGGCTTGGACTGGTAATCGCCCGTCTGCTCCAGAGCAGCGGTCCAGCTCTTGTCGGCAAGCGCCTGATCGAGGCGCAGCATGGCGAGCTGATAAAGCGCGTAGGCATTGGCTTTGTATTCGACGGAATTCTGCACCCAGTAGGTGGCGTTCAGACCGTCATGGCCCTTGATGTCTTCCGCGTTCGCGGCGCCGGCTGCGCCGAAAGAGAGGGCGGCGGCGGTGAAGCCGGCGAGTGCGGTGGTTCTGAGAATGCGTTGCATGGTTTGACCCTTTCGCTATCCGTGGCCGGAGCAAGGGTAGGTCCAGCCCGGCATGGCGCATATGCTGTCACGAATTTGGAACAGTTTGCTAGTGCGTTTGAGCGGCTGTTTTGGCCGCGCGGATTGGGTTGCCAATGCGCGGCATTGGCGAGAGACTCGTAATAGGTAGGGCATGAGAGGTGATGACCATGACGGATGGAGCCACGGTTTCCTTCAGCCAGATGAAGGACGGCACGAAAGAAGATTATGTGCTTCTGGAACGACTGGAGGAGCCCTACCGGGCCGGGACCGCCGACCGTTTGCTGGCTGAACTTGCGGCCCAGGCGGATGACACGCTGTCCGGCTACAAGATCACCCGGCTCGAACATGGCCTGCAATCCGCCACCCGTGCCCGTCGCGACGGTGCCGATATAGACTGGGTGGTTGCCGCCCTGTTGCACGATATCGGAGACCGGCTGGCGCCGCAGAACCATGACCGGATGGCGGCCGAAATTCTACGTCCCTTCGTGCGCGAGGAGGTGTCCTGGGTGGTCGAGCATCACGGCATCTTCCAGAGTTATTATTTCGGTCATCATTATGGCTGGGACCGCAATGCGCGAGACCGTTTCGCAGACAATCCCTGTTTCCAGTCATGCGCGGATTTCTGTGAGCGTTGGGACCAGGTGAGTTTCGACCCTGACTATGAGAGCGATCCACTCGAGTCCTTTGCCGACGACGTCAGGACGGTATTTGCGCGCAAGGCATACGATCCGGCTGTCACGCGGTCGGGTGAGGTCATCGGGCTGCCAGCGACAATCTGACCTATGGCAATATGTCAGCCGCACTCCATTTGAACTGGGCGCAGTGAGGTGCTGATGGAACTATTCCAAAGGCAGCGCATTCATCCTTTAGAAACACACCCATAACCGGAGGGATATGCCGTCATGGCAAGCAAGAAAACCCTGAAAAACCTGCAAACCGCGCTCGGCATGGAACTCACGGCTGCGCACCAGTACCAGCTTCACGCGCATGTCCTCGAAGATTGGGGCATCGACCGGCTTGCCGCCCAGATGCGTGAGGAAATGCAGGAGGAACTCGGGCATTCGGACGCGTTTATCGAACGGATTTTGTTCCTGAACGGCAATCCGGAACTGAAGTTCGAGAAGGCGCCGTCAAGGGCCCAGTCCCTGAACGACATGTTCCAGGCCGATCTGGATGATGAAAAGGGCGCGATCAAGTTCTACACAGAAGCGGCTCGTGAAGCGGCGGAAGAGGGCGATATCGGCTCCCGCGTGCTGTTTGAGAAAATAGCTCTGGACGAAGAAGGCCACATGTCATGGCTCGACCTGCAACTTAATCTCATCGCTCGCATGGGCGAGCCGGCCTATATCGCCAAGCACATGTCAGTGCCGGGTGGTGAGCAAGACTAACCACCTGTCTTGCCGGTCGTTAACAATCGGTTAGCAGTAATTTCCTAGAGTTCCTAACAGTTCTACGCTTGTATACGGCTCTGCTGAGTAGAGCGTTTGACCCGTCGTCAACGCCTTGCTCAGCAGCCGTGCTCTTGCGGATGATCAAACTCTGGGGCTGGAACCGCATTCAATGGCTGACAATCAGAACGAGTCGTTTGCCACTGGTGCGAGAAACGGAACGCGGGCGACGATTGCTCTTGTCGTGGGGGCGGTACTGCTTGTCGCTGGTGCGTCGATATATTTCGCCATCCTACAGAATGCAGAGAACGAAAATCGACATACCGAGATCATAACATCCGAAGTCCGGGAAGCTTCGAATGCCGTTGAGCAGTTCATCACAGGGCGTCAACGTCTTGTAGAGGCCTACGCTTTCGATAATCAGGCGTTGCTGGCCGCATATGCGAAGGATGTTGCTGACGAGCAGTTGCGGACCCGGATCGACGATAGCCTGCAGCGCTGGTTCCCAAGCTATTTCACGTTTACGCTTGCAGATAGTGACGGCGTCGATCTGATCGATGATCTGGAAGGGTTTGTCGGTCGGCAGTGTCAGGAAAACATCCAGTCATATGTTGCCTCGCTTGCCGACGATGCGCACAAGGCGGGTTACGAAGCGGTCATCCATCCCCAGGCCAACAATTACCATTTCGACATCATGGCGCCGTGGCGTAGCGGCGAGCGTTTGAACGGCGTTTTCTTTGTCAGCTTCTATCCCAATGTCCTGCAGTCCCTGATCCGGTCGTACCAAAGCCCCGGTCACTATCTGGCGCTTGTGCATCGCGAGCGGGACAATCTGATTGAAATCAACGCGGACGGGGCGAGGGACGAGCTCGCGGGGCACCGCGAGATCACGTTGAGCGCGGCCGAGATCAACGAAATACGGGCCAGCGTCGATATTCCGGGATCGGTTTGGCGGCTGGTTGGATATGTCGAGCCCGGTTTGGTGGATGCAGAGAACAGGGAGAACTGGTGGAGTGCCGGTTTTGTCGTGCTTTTTGTCCTGATCGCTGGCGCACTGAGCCTATGGAAGATTCTCGCCCTTGATCGCGAACAGGCGTGGGTCCTTGCCCGTCTGAGGGACTCCAATGCAGAGCTGGCCGATCTCGCCGAGGAGCAGACGGCCCTTCGCGCGGCGGCCGAGGCCGGTGAGAAGACGAAAGCCCAATTCCTTGCCTCGATGAGTCATGAGATCCGTACGCCGTTGAATGCCGTCATCGGTCTGACGGACCTCGTGCTCAAAACCGATCTGTCAGAGCATCAACGCGGCCATCTTTCTCGGATTGCTACGGCCGGACGTTCCTTGCTCAGTCTCATCAACGATGTCTTGGATTTCTCCAAGATTGAGGCAGGAAAGCTGCAAATCGAATCCATAGAGTTCGACATCGATGACGTGCTTGAAAATCTGGTGACGGTTGTGAGCACCAAGATCGAGGAAAACGCTAACGAACTCATTATAACAGTCGACCGTAATATCCCGTCCGCGCTGCGCGGAGACCCGTTGCGGCTTGGACAGGTCCTGATCAATCTTGCTGGAAATGCAGCCAAATTCACCGAGAATGGCGAGATTGTCGTGGATGCCGCACGCGTGACCGAAGACGGCCAGGAATGGCTGGTCTTCTCAGTGCGCGATACCGGGATCGGCATGAATGAAGATCAGATGGAACGTCTTTTCAAACCATTTACCCAGGCGGATCAATCGACCACCCGGACCCACGGCGGAACGGGTCTCGGTCTGACCATCTCGCACCAGCTGGTCCATGCCATGGGGGGAAGTATCGGTTTGGAAAGTACGCCTGGAGAAGGCAGCCGTTTCCATTTCCGAGTGCCCTATGAACCCGTCGCTGGTGCCTCGCCGCGACGGACCTTCGATGGGATCGATCCGCGAGCGGCCCGGGTTCTTGTCGTCGATGACAACGAGACCGTCCGCGAGACTTTGAGCGAGGCGCTTACCAGTCTCCGTTTCAAGGTCGATGTGGCGGCGTCCGGGCACGAAGCGGCCGCGCTCTATCACAAGGCCCGGACTCGGTCACCTTACGCGGTTGTCCTAATGGATTGGCGGATGCCGGACACGGACGGGCTCGCAACCATCAGACAAATTCAGGCGGAGAGCGGCGAGACGTCGATACCGGTCATCATCATGGTATCCGCCGAAGATATGCAGGGGATTACCGGTGAACTCCGGGCACTCGGGATCGAGCATTGTGTGGGCAAGCCGATCAACACTTCCTTTTTGATCGATACGATGATGGCCTTCTTCGAGGCCGGTTCCGGTCATCGCTCGATAGCTCCTCGCCGTCGGGCCGCAAATCAGGATCCGACGGCTGCTGCTGAGAACATTCATTTGCTGCTGGCCGAAGATGTCGAGCTGAACCGGATGGTTGCAGTCGGTGTGCTGGAGAATGCCGGCATGACGGTGGATGTGGCCGAGAACGGTGTGCAGGTTCTCGAGATCCTGACGCGGGAGGGTGCAGATCGCTACACGGCTGTGCTCATGGATATCGAGATGCCGGAAATGGACGGTCTGACGGCCACCCGTAAGATCCGCGAGGAACTGGGATTTGCGGATCTGCCCGTCATTGCCATGACCGCCCACGCGCTGGCCGAGGAGCGAGAGCGCTGCCTTGATGCCGGAATGAACGCCCATATAGGCAAACCGTTCGAGGCGGCGGAGTTGATTTCAACGATCAATCGTTTCGCGGCCGCCGCGTCAAAAGTCCGCTCCTGAAAAACAGCCAGCCCAAATTCGATACTGAGACAACCGGCGCCTCTCTCTGGTGATCCAGTGCGGACAGGCGTTCTCTCGCACTTTCGCATTCGCTTCTGCGGCTGTTTCTCGCTTGAAAGTGAATGTTGCGCTGCACACTGAAAATCAGCCAAATCGCGTCAAAGAATTACCTATGAGCGTGCGACGCACTCAGATTGACAACAATTCATGCTGGCGCGACTGTCATAAAAGCGTCATCGTACTGCATTGCAATATTAATAGACGCGGAATAGCGTCGCTCAGTCCGGGTGATGGGTGGAGAAACCCGGCATGCAAAATCATTGGGGGACTTCATGCGTAAAACACTTCTTCTAGCTGGCGTGGCAGCCTGTGCCTTCGCGGGGTCGGCACTGGCCGATTGCCCGCCGATGACCATGGCCGACATGAAAGGCGTTAAGGCGGGAGCCTTTCCGCAACAGTATGAACTGGCTGAATTTCAGGCTGCGGCTGGCTGCACGCTGGCCTTTACAGGAAACCCGAAATCGGCGGACCTGAACGGCAAGATCCAGGGCAACGGTGCATTGCCGCCACTCGCGGAACGCCTCCCGGCAGAGCCGCTGGTGGTCGTGCCCTACGCCGAGATCGGTACATATGGCGGCGTTCTCGACGGCCTGTCGAACGCGCCGGAAGCAGGTACGTCCGATCTGCTTTCCGTCCGCCACGTCAGCCTCGTGCGCTACAGTGACGATCTTGCGACGATCGTGCCGAATGTGGCCAAGAGCTGGGCATGGAACAGCGACTTCACGAAGCTGACCATGACACTGCGCAAGGGTCACAAATGGTCCGACGGTGCGCCGTTTACGTCCGAGGACGTCAAGTTCTGGTACGACGACATGGTGTTCGACGAGAACATCATCAAAAAGCCGAAGGATTACGTTTTGGTCGCCGGTGAGCGGATGACGGTGGAAACACCGGACCCGCAGACCGTGGTGTTCAACCTGCCGGCGCCGAAGCCGGGCCTGCTTGCCCACTTCGCGACGCACTATTCCCAGCCCTTCATGCCGAAGCATTTCTTCGGCATGTTCCATCCGAAATACAATCCGGATGCGGACAAGAAGGCGAAGGAATTGGGCTTCGAGAATGGCTACGCGGTGATTTCCGCCTATTACGGCAACTCCGACTGGACCGACACGCCGTCGATCATGCTGTCGGACCCGGCGAAAGCGCCGAAAATGCCGAAGGGCGTTTACCCGACGCTGGAATCCCACATCGTCGTGGCTGAAACGACCGAGGGCCGTCACCTGGTGGCGAACCCGTATTTCCATATGGTCGACACGGCGGGCAACCAGCTCCCCTACATCAACGAAATCGACGAAGTGCACATCAACGAGAACGAAGTGCGCATCCTGAAGGCCGTGAACGGCGAGATCGACTACAAGTCGCAGTCCATGCAGCTTCCGTCGGCGCCGCTCATGCTGGAGAATCAGGAAAAGGGCGGCTACACGGTCGACCTGAAGCCGACCATTGCCATGCCGACCTTCTCCTTCAACGTCACGTCGGCGGATGAGGAAAAGCGCAAGGTCTTCGGTGATTTGAAATTCCGCCAGGCCATGTCGGTAGCGATGAACCGGGCAGAGATCAACGAGGTCGCCTTCTTCGATCTCGGTCAGCCGAAGCAGTATATCGCCTTCTCGCCGACCCCGGATTTCGTCGATCCGAAATGGGAAAAGCATTACGCGCAGTTTGATCCCGCTCTGGCCAACAAGCTGCTGGATGAGATCGGCGTAGTGGACAAGGACGGTGACGGTACCCGCGATCTGCCAAATGGCGCTCCGCTGGTGCTGAACTTGCAGTTCGCAACACAAGGTATGCCTGCTCAGGTCGCCGAGCTGGTCGCACAGCAGTGGACCAATGTCGGCGTCAAGGCGACGGTGAAGGAAGTGACCCCGGACGAATATCGTTCAGCTCAGTCTTCCAACCAGCTTGATGTGCTGATGTGGCAGAAAGGCCAGCCGCTTGCCATCGTGCTCGGCAATTCCGAACTGTTCCAGCCGCCGTTCGAGAACTATTTCGGAGGCCGCACCGGTATGCTCTGGGCCGAATATGTCGACAGCAAGGGCACCAAGGGTGTCAAGCCGCCGGCATATGTCGATCAGATGCTGGCTGACATCGATGCCTTCCAGTCCGCTCCGGTGGGCACGAAGGAATCAGCCGAGATCGGACAGCGTCTTGTGAAGAACATGACCGAGAACCTGCTCTTCCTCGGCACGGTGCAGGCGCCGAACCCGATTTATCATCGGAATGCGCTGAAGAACTTCCCGGAGTTCAAGACTTGGTCCTACGAGTATTACCGGACCTATCCCTATCGTCCGCAGCAATGGTTCCTTGCTGACGAAGGCTGATGATCTCCGCGCGGCGGGGCCTGGGCATTTGCTCTGGTCCCGCCGCGTCGGTTTTAGATCGATGACCTGAATAGATCGGTCGATCTAAGACCGACGGGGGCGGGATATGCTGCGATTCATACAATTTGCCTGCACGCGCGCGGCCATGGCCGTGTTCACGCTGCTGCTGGTTTCTTTTATTGTCTTCACACTGATGGAGATGGTGCCGGGGAACTGTGCGGAACGGTATCTCGCTTTCAAGAACACCCAGGGCGAGCAGATCAGCATCGAGAATATCCGGGCTGAAGAGCAGCGTCTCGGCCTCGACAAGCCCTATATTCAGCGTTGGGCCGGTTGGGTCGGCAATGTGTTCCTGCGCGGTGACTTCGGTGACAGCTGCATTCTGCGCGTCAATATCAACCAGCTTCTGGGCGATAAGATCTGGATTTCTCTCGGGATCTGTTTCACAGCTCTTCTGGTCGCCTACCTGATCGCATTGCCCGTCGGTATCATATCGGCAACGGTGTCGAGCCCGGGGCTGAACAACAGCTTGCGTCTGGTCTCCTATCTTGGACTCGCGCTGCCGAATTTCCTGCTGGCGCTGATGATCATGCTGTTTTCCACCATGGTCTTCGGCGACACCCTGACAGGGATGTTCTCAAAGGAATTCCGGGACGCGCCCTGGTCCTATGACCGGGTGATTGATTTTCTGTCGCACGCCTGGTTGCCGATCTTCATTCTCGGCTGGTCCGCCACGGCCTTCGCCCTGCAGACGGTACGGGCGCTGATGTCGGACGAATATGGCAAGCTCTATGTCACGGCGGCGCGGGCGCGCGGGGTCACCGGCGGCAAGCTTCTCTGGCGCTATCCGGCCCGCCATGCCTTGGGTCCGATCATTAATTCTCTCGGTTTCGATTTGAACCGCGTCTTCAATGAGCTGCCGATCGTGGCGGTGATCCTGACCCTGTCGGAGGCGGGCTCCCTGCTGCTTGAGGGGTTGGCCCGGTCGAACGATCAGCAGCTCGCGGGAGCGATCATCTTCATGCTGACCGCCGCCATCGTGTCGCTTAATTTCATGACCGATATCCTGCTCTCGCTGATTGATCCGCGGGTCCGTAAAAGCGTGATGGGAGGCTAGGGCGATGGTCGATCAAACAGCCATGGATGCGCCCGTCAAAAGCGCGGACCAGAAATCCAAGGAAGCCTATTTCACGGCCAGCCAGATGCAACTCGTCTGGGCGCGCTTCAGGAAGAACAAGGCGGCCATGGTCGCCGGCATGGTGCTTATCGCCATAATCCTCATGGGCTTCTTCGCGCCGTTCCTGTCCCCCTATGACCCGACCATCGCGGGAAGGGACAAGGAATATCAGAACGGCGCGCCGCAGATCCCGATGTTCTGCGATCACAATGGCTGCTCCTTGCGGCCCTTCCTGCACACGCTGGAGCGGACCCGGTCGATCAAGACGAACTTCCGCTGGGTGACGGAGATCAACACGGAACAACGTCGCTATGTCGAGCTGTTCCCGACCGGCTGGGAATACCGGCTGTTCAGCTTCGAGCTGAACCTGCCGGGCGAGGCGCTGGATATCGCGATCCCTGGGTTCCGGATGACCACGCACCTGTTCGGTGTGGACAAGGGCGGCATCCATCTCTTCGGTACGGACCATGCAGGCAAGGACATCTTTTCCCGCACCCTGCACGCGATCTATACCTCGCTTGCCGTTGGTACCATCGGCGTCTTCATCAGTTTCGTGCTGGCGTTGGTGATCGGTGGAGCGTCCGGTTATTTCGGCGGCTGGGTCGACGGCGTGCTGCAGATGTTCACGGACGCGATCCGGACCGTACCGGCCATCCCGCTTTTCATGGCATTGGCCGCGTTCGTTCCGGACGAATGGAGTTCGGAAGCGCGGTTCTTCTTCATCTCCATCATTCTCGGTTTCATCGGCTGGCCGACGCTGGCACGGCGTGTGCGCACGCATCTGCTGACCGAGCGGAACCAGGAATATGTGCTGGCCGCGAAGATGTGCGGCGCCTCCGCCAACCATGTTATCCGGCGCCATCTCCTGCCCAGCTTCACCAGCTACATCATCGTGGATCTGGTGATTTCGTTCCCCTACATGGTGCTGTCCGAGACAGCGCTCAGCTTCATCGGGCTCGGCCTGAAGGAGCCGGTCAATTCACTCGGCGTGCTGCTGCAGAGCGTTACCAGCGCGGATGTGCTGCTGAATTACCAGTGGTACTTCATCCCAGTTATTTTCTTCGTCGGCATGGTGCTGGCCTTCGTCTTTGTCGGCGATGGACTGCGCGATGCGGCCGACCCTTATTCGGATCATAAATGATGGCGGCCCCCCTTCTTTCTGTCCGCAATCTGACGGTGCAGTTCAAGACCGATGAAGGTCTGATCACCACGGTCGACAATGTCTCCTTCGATATTGCCGCCGGTGAAGTCCTTGGCCTGGTTGGCGAGAGCGGCTCCGGCAAGTCCGTGACCGCGAAGGCGCTGATGAAGCTGAATGCCGGCAACACGGTCTATGGCCCGGAGAGCAGCATCACGCTCAACCTGGATGACGGCCCGATCGATATCCTGTCTCTGCAGAAGGCAAAGGATCTGAAGATTGTGCGCGGCGGGGCGATCTCCATGATCTTCCAGGAGCCGATGGCGAGCTTTGCGCCGGCCATTTCGATCGGCGATCAGATGGTCGAGCAACTGTTGCTGCACAGTTCGATGAACAAGAAGGAAGCGCGGGAGCTTTCGATCGAAATGCTGGACCGGGTCGGAATTTCCGATGCCTCCAAGCGGATCGATCAATACGCGTTCGAGTTTTCCGGCGGCATGCGGCAGCGGGCGATGATCGCCATGGCGCTCTCGACCAAACCGAAGCTGCTGATCGCGGACGAGCCGACTACGGCGCTGGATGTGACCATCCAGGCCCAGGTCATCGATCTGATGAAGGACCTGATCGGGGAGTTCGGCATGGCAATTCTCTTCATCACCCATGATCTGGGTGTGATCGCGCAAACGGCGGACCGGGTGGCGGTGATGTATCTCGGCCGGGTGATGGAAACCGGCAGCGTGCGGGAAGTGATCCGCACGCCGGCCCACCCCTATACACAGGGCCTGCTCAACGCGTTGCCCAAGCTCGATCATCTGGATGAGCCGCTGACACCTGTGCCCGGCGATATTCCTAGTCCGCTCGAGCGTCCGGACGGCTGTGTGTTTCATACTAGATGCCCGAAATTCATCCCGGGGACCTGCGATACGGCCCGGCCCGGGGAGGTGAGTGTATCGGCGAGCCACCGGGCTGCCTGCGTCGCTGTAGAGCCCGTCTTGGAGGCCGTATCGTGAGTGGTCAGGACAGCCATGTCTGGGTGAATCATCTCTCCGTTCATTTCGGGGTTGGAAAAGGTCTGCTTGGTGGCGGCAGTGTGCTGAAGGCTGTGGACGAGGTATCGCTAGAGATACCCCGCGGCTCTTTCTTCGGCCTGGTTGGCGAAAGCGGCTCGGGCAAGACCACGCTTGGACGGGCGATCCTGAAGGCGGCGCCGATATCGGGCGGAGAGGTGCGCTATCGCGACGACGATGTCGATTTCGACATCGGGGCGATGAGCAAGACCGAACTGAAGGAATACCGACGGCGCGCCCAGCTCATTTTCCAGGATCCCTATGCGGCGCTTAGCCCGCGCATGACGGTGCGCGATATCATCGCTGAGCCGCTTGAGGTGATGAAGCTTACCAAGTCACGGGCGGAAACGGATGAGCGTGTCCGCGAAATCGCCGCGAAATGCAGACTGAACCTGGAGCATTTGCGGCGTTTCCCGCATGCCTTCTCGGGCGGTCAGCGTCAGCGGATTTCGATCGCACGGGCGCTCGTCTGTGAGCCGAAGTTCCTCGTTGCCGACGAGAGTGTTGCGGCCCTCGACGTGTCCATTCAGGCGGACATCCTGAACCTTCTGAAGTCGCTGCAGAAGGATATGGACATCACCTTTCTCTTCATCAGCCACGATCTCAGTGTTGTGGCCCACACTTGCGACTATGTGGCGGTGATGTATCTGGGGGCGATTGTCGAGATGGCGCCGAGCCGTGAGCTGTTCACCGTGCCGAAGCATCCCTATACGAAAGCCCTGCTCTCTGCGATCCCGTCGCTCGACCCGGACGACCGGGGCACGGCGCAGAAGCTGGAGGGGGAAATTCCTTCCCCGCTG
The DNA here is from genome assembly GCF_034670185.1 of Nisaea sp. Taxonomy (NCBI): domain Bacteria; kingdom Pseudomonadati; phylum Pseudomonadota; class Alphaproteobacteria; order Rhodospirillales; family Thalassobaculaceae; genus Nisaea; species Nisaea sp. Next base: position 1,832,139 of record NZ_JAXMNY010000001.1, on the reverse strand, counting down.
AACAAGCCCTCCGGATGCCGTTTCCACACGCGGTGCCCGGTCGCCGTGGAGCGTTGTGCGGCTGAGATACCGGCTTGGCGTGAACTTTCGACCGGGCATAAAGTTGCCTGTCACTTCGCGGAATAGCCCCGCCGTCAGGCTCTCAAGAATACGAGGGTATGAGGCAAAAAGGCTGAGTACGGCCGCTATCGACTGAGATTTATCGAAATTTTGAATGTTGTGCGAACAGGCACAGGAATTGCATTTTATTCCGTTACTTCAGTTCGGTCGCTTTCGCACTTGAGTTGAAGCACAAGACTGTTAAAATTCTATTAGCAATAAATTCGCGCTAATATCGGCCAATCTTGCGAAAGAAAATCGCTTCAATGGCCGGCTGAAGACAGAAAGTAAGTGCGGGTACACACGTGTTTGGCAGTTCAAATAAAGTATTCGAGATACTGACGCTCCGTGATGGATCGTGGTCGATTATGGCCACCGAGACATCCAAGGATGGTGCTCAGGCCGAAGCGATGAAGATCCTCTCCCAGGCCGGGATTGAGGGCGTTCGTGTCGTTTCCGATACTGGCAAACCTGTCAACAGTCTGAACCCTGAAGACATCCTCTTCGAGAGAATCAAGCCGAAGGGGGATGAAAAGGTCTTCATCCAGAATATCGACGATGCGCCGGTCTGCTACACGCTTGAGGACTTCTATGCGACGGACGGCCGGACGACGATCAACCGCTTGTTCCGGGCATATCTCGACAAACATAATCTGACGGCAACCGAAGCCATGCATTCGGCGCGTGAGATGAAGCGCCTGCTGGATGATGGCACGCTGCTTTTCTCGGCCGTGGCGAAAGTCGCGACGTTCCAGGCTGCGAAGCTGGAAGACACGAACGCGAACGAACGCCGCGATACCTTGTTTGCCTTTGTCGACCAGATAAATCATCTGGCACAGAAGACCCTGCAACGTCCGATGCCGCGCATCCGGGATGTGGGGCTCAATGAGGGCGTTGCCGAGCTGAACGCCTCTGCCGCGCCGGAAGAACTCGACTACCTGATCAGGTCGGCGCTGGCGACGGAGCTCGTCGAGAACCGCAGTTTTGTCGGCAAGCTGGGGCAGGCTGTCGATTGGGCTGTGATCGCCGAGGATCCGGCGACGATAGCGGCGCTGGATATCTACATTTCCGATATCCTTCACAATGCCGATGTGTTGCGCGACATGCTGGGGCATCAGCGCGATCTTGCCAGCGCGCTGATCACGATGATCTGTTTCGCGAATGGCGAGCCGATCGGCGAAGAGCCGGAAGAGCTGACGATCGAGCATCCGGCATACACGAACATCCAGCTGAACAGGCTGATCGGCTCGGGCAAGCTTCCCGAGAGCAAGGCTGTTCTGGTGGACCGTGTCCGGCGCCAGCTCGAGGGGTTGAGCCCTCTCTCCAAGGGGGACCGGGAAGAGGAACGCGAGGTGTTCCACGGTTTGCTGGACAAGCTGATTCCTGACATCAACATCGTCGGCGGCCCTGACATGGCGGAGGCGGTAACCGCCCGCCAGTCGACGATCATCAACAAGGGTGGTCAGAAAGGCATGAAAGAGGCGGCGGCCTCCGTCTTGCCGACTCTGGCCGATCCGGGGCGCAAAGCCGGGTATCTGTTGTCGTTGCTGGAAAGCAAGCTGGGGGCGGAAGTGCTCGGTGCGGAGATTGATAATCATCTCGATGCACTGCTTGTTGGTTCGCCTTCGGTCAATCATCTGGTGCGGGAAAAACTGCCGCCGAACAAGAAAATGGCAAAGATCACGTCGATCTTTAATCAGATCAACAAGTCCGCTTTGCCGGAAAATCGAAAAGAGCAGCTCACCTCGCGTATCGACGAATTGCTCGCGACCTATATCGTGGACGGCAAAATTCTCGACAAGATCGACAAGTCTGACCGGCCGCTCCATGTCCGCGCTTTCATGCTGGTGAGCATGGTGCAGCCGGAAATGCTGCCGAAGGGAAAGGCGTCAAATCTTGCGCGGGAAATCATCGTCAATCATCTGAAGCGGCCGAATTTCGAGGCGGATCTGGTCGCGCAAATTCCCGATCCCAAGGATCAGGCGAACACTCTGCGGAAGTTCCACGAGCAACTGCATCGATGCGGCTTCTTCGGGTGAGTGATCACCGCGTGTCAGCCCATATCCATTTCGAGTTCGTCGGCGAAGTCGCCCCACTCGTCGTCGCTATCCTCGGCAGTTCGAGCCGTCTCGACGAGGCTTTCCAGAAGGGCATTGTAGCGCTCCCAGGTTTCGGCATCACCGCGCGCCCGGTTCGCGGCCCAGGCCGCGGCAAGTCCGGTCGCCCGGGCGGCATGCGTGCGGGCAGCAGCAGCACGCGCGGCTTCGGCCGCAGCTGCGGCGGGAACATTGTCATCCCGGGCATAGGCGCGGGACAGGTCCCGGGCTTCGGCCCTGGCGGCGACACGGAAGTTTTCGTTCCCGGTTTCAAGATATTTGCGGACACCGTTCGGGATATCCCAGAGATCGGCAACGTCGAGTGCGACCTTGCGGGCGAATTCCCTGAGCAGGTCCTCTCCGTCGACGCGCCACAGCACGGTGCGCGTCGCGCAGACCAGCTTGTCGTCCTGCCGCGTCGCGAGATCCTCGCACTCGACCCGGCAGATCGTGTTTCCGGGAGCGTATTTCAGGGCATCAAGGATGCGTTCCGACGCGTGCAGGCCGGAAACGCAAAGAGAGGGGGCCGCATCGTGCGCGAGTTTCTCACCGTCCGCCGGCACGGGGCGACCGTCGCGCAGCGCTTCGTCCACGAAGTGCCAGGCCAGCAGTTCACCGGAACCGTTCTGGGTTCCGCTCGGGGTAACATTCTGTTCCGTCATGTCATGTCCATCGCGATGCGTGTCATGGTTCGGCCCTATCGTCCTATAGCCTTCGGCGCAGGGCAAGCGCTTGATGGCGCGTTGCTTTCAACAAATCCAAAGTGCTCGCGCATTATGGGAGTCAAGGGAATGGAACGGCGCCGCCGACCCAATATGTCCAGCCGTCGCGGGATGCGAAATATTCGTCCTCGCAGTTGGTTTTCCGGTAATTTGCCGGTAGGCAAAGCCATGCTGATATGGAACCATGAACCCCTTGATTCGAAGATGGTTTCCACCCCTGGCAAATGGTTTCAGCATGCCTAAGGTACTGATTGTCGATGACTCACGTCTGGTCCGCCTGACGATCAAGACCATTCTTGATCGGGCAGAGGGATTCGAAGTCGTCGGGGAAGCCGAAAACGGCCGGGAGGGCGTCGACCTCGCCAGGGAGCTGAACCCGGACGTGGTCACCCTTGATATCGAAATGCCGGTGATGAACGGGATCGAATGCCTGCGTCGCCTGCGGATTCTTTCTCCTGCAAAAGTCATTGTCCTGTCATCGCTTACCCACCCGGCATCGCCCAAAGCTGTGGAGGCCAGACTGGTCGGTGCCGACGCGGTTATCGGCAAGCCCTCCGGCTCGGTCAGCCGGGACGTTGACGCGAGCGGGGGAAGCCTGCTGATCGATACGATCAACCGGCTGATGCTTCCTGACGCTGCGGCCGGGGAGGCGTTGGCATGAGCGCCGTGGAAAGTGTCCTCGAGACCCACAAGATCCCTGTTCTGCTGTTTCAGTCTGACGGCCGCCGCTATGGCGTAAGGCTCTCGGGTGTCCGTGAAGTCGTCGAGATCGAGAATATGGAACCGATCGAGGGCGAGCCGGACGAGTATATCGGCGTCATGGTGCTCCGGAAGGAGCCGATACCGTTGGTGGTGGTTCGTGCCGGCTCGAAGGAGCCCGAGACCGAGCTGCCGATGTGTATTGTCCTGCAGCGCGGCCATGCAGTGATCGGCCTCGCGGTGCAGAAGATCATCGGGATCCGGAATTTCGATCCGGCCCATCCGACCAAGGGGCTGGTGGCGAGCGACCAGCCGCAGCATGCCTATCTCGACGATGACGGTAATCTTGTCCAGGCCGTCGACCCTGACCGCTGGTTCAACGCGCAAAGTGCCCTGCCGCTGATCTCTGATCAGCGCGCCATGAAGCTTGCCGACGAGCAGGAAAAGGTCGTCGAACGTCCGCGCCAGCGTTACATGGCGCTGACCATTCGTGACCATCTCTATGCCGTCGATTCCAGTCTGGTTGAGAGGGCGCTTGACGAGGTGGAAACAACGCCGCTGCCCAAACGGCCCGGTGTGAAGCTCGATTCCGTCATTGAGGTCAGTGGCACGGTGATGCCTGTTCTACGTCTGTCTCGCGGCGGGTTCGAAGAGCAGACCATCCATATTATCGTGAATTATTACGGTCAAAAATGGTCAATCGCTACGGAGACGGTGCTGGGCATCGTTGTTGACGAAAGCCCTGTGCGGCCGTCCGATGACGACACTCAGGCACGGGTCATATCCCACAAGGGCGCGTTCCACGAGGTAATAGACGTGCCGGCACTGATTGCCTCGATGGTGCCGGATTTTGTCCGCTCCGGCGACGGCAGAGGATAGGCGCATGAGCGGTTTTGACGACGACGGCGCCGGCGGCGCGATGTGGGAACTCTTCGAACAGGAGAGTGAGGACTATCTCGGTCAGATCGAGGATATCCTGTCCGGCAGTGCGGCCGATCTCGAGAACGGGGAGACCATGAGCGCGCTGTTCCGCGCCATGCACTCCCTCAAAGGTGTTTCCGCTTCGCTCGGCCTTACCGGCATCGAGCTTGTCGCACATCACGCCGAGGATCTGCTCGACATGTTCCGGAACGGGGAAGCCCGGCCGGACGAGGCGACGCGCGAGCTTCTGTTGCAGACCGCCGATACACTCGTTGCCTTGCGTGAACAGAGTATCGCGAACACCAGCGATGCGCCGGCCGACATGCAACTGGTCGCGCAATTGACCGCAGCAAAAGCGCAGCTGAAAAGTGGCGGCGCGGTTGCCGCGCCTGCGCCGCAGGCCGCTCCGCAACAACCGGCGCCGGCACCGGCTCCAGTCGTCCCAACCGCGCCTGCGCCTTCGCCTCAGGCTGCCCCTGCGCCACCACCGCCTCCTCCTCCGGTTCAGCAGGCGCCAGCCGAGACTAACGACACGGGTGCCGCGCGGCAGATGTCGATGCAGGTCTCTCAGGCACCGGCAGATCCCTCCGAGCCTGAATTCCAGCCGGAAACGGTAGGGCCGTTTGACGAGGTGGTGCGAAGCGAACTCGGACAGCTTGCCGAGGCGTTGGAAAATCCGACTCTGGAAGCGCTCGACACACAGGCCATATCCGGCTCGGTGCTCGCGATCCGTGAAGTGGCGAACGAAGTCGGCTATCTCGGCATTTCGGATGTGCTGAGCGATATCGTCGACTTGCTCCGGGATTCAGATCCGCTCGACAAGACGGAGCTGACCCGTGGGCTTTGTATCTTTGTGCATCGGTTGCGGCTGTTGTCGGAACTCGCCAACTCCGGTCTCTCGATGGAGGATGTGGACGATTCAATGTCGCCTCATATCTCCCGTGAGGCGCGTGAGGTGGTCGACCGGCTTTCAGCGGGCGGTGGCACCACGAAGGATTGGGAGCTGGTCGGCATTCTTGCCCGCGCTCTCGGCGTGCAGCGGATTTCGGCCTTGGCCCGACTGTCCAGCGAGTTGACCGCGGAGCCGGATTGGCGCGACCGTTCAGGCGCTCTGGCCGTGGTCGAGGAGATCCGCCGCGAGAGCCAGGTGATCGGGATCGAGGGGCTGAATGTTGCCTCTCTCGACATGTTGCGCGGCACCTATGACCGGCTCCGGGACCAGATGGCCCTGTTGCTGACCAATGCCGAAGCGGCAGTGGCGGAGCTGCGGACGTCTCTTGGTGACGAGATATTCAACAGCCTGTCGCCGGATGCGCGTCAGCAGATTGCGGACTTCCTGAAGCAGCCGAATGCCAACCTGGTCGAGATCCAGGCCATGCTGCCAGACGGTCCGGCCTCCACACAGCAGATCATGGGCCGGATTTATCAGGAAAAGGTGATGTCGAACCGGGTCCTGGTTGATACCCATCCGGACCTCTACCAATTCCTTGTCGGCGTTATCGGGCCTGCCGATCCGATGATGGCCGCCGTGCAGGCGATCGACGGCGCGCGCGCCGCACTGCAGTCATGGCAAATTCTGGCAAGCAATGAAGTGCAGAGCGCAGTGGCAACGCCCCAACAGCCGGCTCCGGCCCAACCCGCGCAGGCACGACCTGCTCCTTCTGCTCCGTCTGCCGACGCACAATCAGGCGTCATGCATATCGGCGATGACTGGACGGTTGACGGCGACAGTGCGCCGAAACCTGCGGCCGTACAGCAAGCAGCGCCGCCCCGGCCTGCGGCACCGATGACGCCGCCGCAGGCGGCACCGGTTCCGCCGCCACCGTCATCCTCGGCCCTGGAGCCGGTTGCGTCCGACACGAAAGTTCCGGCAGAGCGGTCGGAAGCCGCTGCGCCCAATCGCGGCGGAGGGGGTGGAAGTTCGCTCCGGGTGTCGTCTGAACTGGTGGACAATTATCTCGATACTGTCGCCGAGCTGCGGCTCTGCATTTCCCGGATCGAGCAGGGAGCATCGGAAGCCGGGTTCGCGAGCACGATTGCGGAGCTGCGGTCTCTGGCAAAACAGACCGGCGCACGCAAGGCGGAGCGGTTGCGCTTCGCGGCCAGTCATATCGATGACGCGGGTAAAATTCTCGCCAGCCAGATCGCAAAGGCGGAAACTACGCTCCGGATGCTGCATTCTGTGACGCTGCAGCTGCGTGTGGTGCCGATAAGCATCGTGCTCGGACGCATGCCGCGTCTGGTGCGGGATCTTGCGCGCAGCCTCGGAAAACAAGTCGACCTCGATATCGAGGATGGTGACATCCAGATCGACAAGTCGATGGTGGATGCGCTGATGGAGCCGCTGGTCCACATGATCCGCAATGCCATGGATCACGGGATCGAGACTCCGGAAGAACGGCAGAACCTCGGAAAGCCCGCGAAAGCGATCCTGACGCTGCGGGCGACACAGAACGGCAATGTCGCGCAGATCATGATTGCCGATGACGGACGCGGTTTGAACACGTCCCGGATCAAGTCAAAGGCCATGGAGCGTAATCTGCTTTCGGATCAGGATGCCGCACGGATGTCCGAGCGGGAAATCCAGCGCCTGATCTTCGCGCCCGGTTTCTCGACAGCGTCGGCCATCACCGAAACATCCGGCCGCGGGGTTGGCATGGATGTGGTGCTGACCACGATCCGGCGGCTTGGTGGTTCAATCGATATCGACAGCGTCGAGGGTGAGGGCACCAAATTCTATCTGAGCTTCCCGGTCTCGGCCGCTCTGCAGCGGATTGTTGTGGTGACCGATGGCGAGCGGGATCTCGGTTTGCCAGAGCGCTCGATCGTCGAAGTCATCGAGGTCGCCCGCAGCCAGATCCAGGAGGTTGGCGAGTTTGCCGGCATTCAGCACCGCGATGGTTTCCTGCCGGTGCGCGCGATCGAAACCATGCTGGGCTGGGACACGCCTGAAGCTGCGGCAAACCAGACCGCATTCCCGGTGGTGATCATTGGTACGCCGCAGCGCCGTGTCGGTGTCGCGGTTGCCCGGGTCAAGCGGCGTCAGGAAGTCTTCATGAAGGAATTGCATCCGGCTTTGAACGCGGTGGATGTTCTGGCAGGCGCCACGGTTATGGGCGAGGGCCAGCCGTTGCTGGTGCTCGATCCGGAAACCCTGATTGCGATAGCGGGGGCCTAGACGCAGCCTGACTTTATTCAGGCCAATCTATTTAGGCATGTTGAGTGTGACGCCGGAAATCCATCCGGCGATCTTCTGCAGCGGCAGGACGGTGTCCGCCGCCTTCTCTTCGAAGGCAACTTTCGGCATGCCGTAAACGACGGAACTGGCTTCGTCCTGGGCAAGGGTGCGTGCACCAACACGGCGCATTTCGAGCAAGCCTGCAGCACCGTCCCGGCCCATACCGGTGAGGATCACACCGACGGATCTCTTGCCCAACTCCTGCGCTGCCGATTTCATCATCACATCGACCGCCGGACAATGACCGCCAATGCGCTCATTTTCGCCAAGAGCGGTCCAGATTCCCTTGTTTCCCTTGCGCAACCGGAATTGCTGGTCGCCCGGCGCCACCACAGCGAGGCCGGGGCGAAGGGGCTGGCTGTCATAGGCCAGCATTACGTCAATCGCGCAGGACTGATCCAGTCGTTTGGCGAAATCCTCGACATAGTCTTTCGGCATGTGCTGAACGATGACAACCGGCGGGCAATTCTTGTCGAGACCTGAAAGCACCGTCATCAGGGCATCCGTGCCACCGGTAGAGGCGCCAATGCAGATCACGGTGCCGAGATAAGGCGCGCCGAGGTCTTCCGGTGGCCGTGGTTTCGCTGTTTCGACGGAAGTCTGCGTTCGCACAGGAGCCGGGCGCGGTGCGGCTGGCGCCGATGCGGACCGCGGGCGATCCACGCGTGCCTGCCGCAGGGCGGATTCAATACGGGAAGATGCAGCTTTCAGTTCCGAGCGGATATCGAGCTCGGGAATGGAAATCAGTTGCCCTGAGGGTATTTTCAGCTGTGCGGCGACTGTCCGGCCTTCGGTACTCTCTCCGGCGGTGATCAGGAGAATCGGGCGGCCGCAGGTCTTGGTCAGCTCGAACACATTCTTGAGGCTGGTGAAGTCATTGTCGCGGGCCGCAAGCACCACGACCTCGGCGCCGGTGAGGCGGTCAGGGGTGGCGCGTGTCTGTGATACCGCGATGACTTCCGTATCACCGATAAGGGGCGTTATCGTTTCCGTCACGACCTTGCGGAGCAGCGGGTCTGAAGCGACAACGAGAATACCGTCTTGTCCGTTCAAGAGGCCTTCTTTCTAAAGATCGCGGGACGGATCTGATCCAGATAAATCCGTGCGTGGTCCGGATTGTCGGTGTGGCCGATGAAGAGATATCCACCCGGCGCGAGCATCGTGCTCAGGTTACGGACGAGGTTCTCTCGGGTCGTGTCATCGAAATAGATCATCACGTTTCGGCACAAGATCAAATGGAAGCGGCCACGCAACATTTCGAGTGGTTCGGTCAGGTTAAGCCACCGAAACATCACGTCGTCGCGTACCTGCTTTACCACGCGATAGGTGTTATCGCCGAGATATTCCAGATATTTCTGCTGCCAGGCCATTGGCATGTGGCGAAATGCCTCGGCTCTGTACTCGCCGATGGCTCCCCGGCGCAGGGTCGCTTTGGCAATGTCCGTCGCCAGGACACCGGCATCCAGATCCTGATAATGCGCTCCGAAATACTCCCGCATTGCCATGATGACGGAATAGGCTTCCTCGCCCGCCGCCGCGGCCGAGCTCCAGATCCGGATATCCTTTGTGCGGTCCCGGCGCAGCCGTTCTTCGAGCTCCGGCAGCAAGGTCGACGCCATGAATTCGAAGTGCGCCGGCTCCCGGTAGAAGTAGCTGTGATTGGTCGAAAGATGCTCGACCAGATTGATCAGCATGTCCTCGCGCCCGTCGCTCCGTGCTTCGCGCAAGAGTTCCGGAATGGATTCATGACCGGTCTGGCTCATGAAGGCGCGCAGGCGCGAGTCCAGGAAACTTTCCGCATTCGCTGGAACGATAATCCCGAATTTGTGATGCGCCAGACGGCGGAGTTCGTCGAACTCCGCCGTGACCGGATTAGTACTTTCCAAAGTCACCGGACGTAATCTTGTCTTCCTGCGCGGGGCCGCGCTCTTCGTCAGTGTTCTCTTCGGATTGGGCTGAAGCGTTGCCGGCCGGCTTCTTCTTGGCCGGCGCGTCACCTTCGTTCAGCTTGAAGCGGGAGACGGATTCCTGCAGCTCACGGCCCCGGCCGGCGAGGGCGCCGGAGGTCGCTGCCATCTGTTGTGCTGCCGCCGCGTTCTGCTGGATCACAGTGTTCAGGCGATGGATGGCAACATTGATCTCGTCCGCTCCGACAGACTGCTCCTCACTGGCAGCGGTGATGCCCTGAACCAGATCCTTCGTTCGGGTGATTTCCGGCAGCAGGTCGTTCAGCAGGCGGTTGGTGTTTTCGGCAGCTTCCCGGCCGTCGGCGGAAGCGTCCTGGATCTCGCTTGCGGCTTGCTTGCTGATTTCAGCCAGGCGCGAGACTTCGGAGGCAACAACCGCGAATCCGCGTCCGTGTTCACCGGCACGCGCGGCTTCGACGGAGGCGTTGAGGGCCAGCAGTTCGATCTTCCGGGTGATTTCCTCGACAACGAGGATCTTGTCGGAAATATCCTTCATGGCGGCTGCGGTTTGGGTCATTGCTTCGGCACAACGCCCGGCTTCACCGGCCATGCGCTCCGATGCTTTTTCCGTTTCTTCAGCGTTCTTCGCGTTCTGGCGGATACCGGCAGTCATTTCTTCCATGGCAGCGGAGGTTTCCTGCACGCTGGAGGCCTGATCGTTCACGCCGTCCGACACCTGCTGTGCGGTCTGACGAAGCTCGCTGCTGCCAGAGGTGACACCGCCGGATGCCATTTTGATGGTGCCGAGCATCCCTTGCAGATTGCGTTGCATGGCGTCGATCGCTTTCAATACCCGGCCGATTTCGTCGTTCGAATTGGATACGGGGACGGGCACCGAGAGGTCGCCAGCGGCGAACCTGTCAACGGTCTGGACCGCGGCATTCAGGCGACGGCGAATACCGATGGCGAGCGGAATACCGATGATCAGAGAGAGTGTGACGGCGACGATTGCAGCAATGGTCAGGCTGCTGATTGCCAATTCCTCGGCGGCCTGGATCTCTTCGACGGATCCCTGTGACATGCCATTGACCTTTTTCAGCAGTTCATGCACGCGTGACCCGACGATGACCTGGGTCTCTTCGATCTTGTTCATATGAGAGCTGAGGTGCGACAGTCGGGGAATGCGTCCCCCCGCCGCTTTGATCAAGGACTTGAGCTGAACAATAACAGTGTTGCCGGTCTTCGTGATGTGGTCGTGCGCTTCTTCGATTTCGGCCAGCAGCTTCTGGATTTCTGCATAGCGGGTGCCGCGGTCGCCGCCAGCTTCAACAATCGGGGAAAGCAGCAGGTTTACCGAGGAGAGATGTTCGTCGACAGCGGTGCCGTGTGCTGCGAACTTCGCAATATAGTCGTCTGCGGCATCGCCGCGTCCCTGTGCGGCAATCGATATGGCGATATGCAGGGCCATTTCCTGTTCGAGCTGGCTTTCGACGATCGAGCCAACCAGAACGGAAACCGGTGTGTCGGTCAAAATGATCTGGTCGACCTGACCTTTCACGGCGGTCATCGTCCAGATGGAAAAACCCGCGAATGCGCAAAGGGCGGTGGCCATAAATACGACCAGCGCCATGAGTTTCGTAGACATATTCAAAGACATTTAAGCGGCCCCCTGATGTTCTTCGAATGGCCCCGCGCAGCCCAGGCGTTCTGTCGGGCAAATCCATGTGCGGAAAGCAGTATAACTTTGTGATTCCGCCTGTGCAGCCACATTGTTGATTATTCGTTGATATTTCTTGAGATTTTATCGAATTCGACTCTGAGCGAGCGAGCGCCGCCTTCTATTGGTTCTGCCGTGTCTGTCTCAAGGCCTCCAATCTGCGGGTGTTGCGCGCTGAATTGGAGGGTGCGCTGTGTGCGCTGACCCGGCCCTACCCGTGCACCTAGAAAGGTGCACGGGCCAGGGTCGAGTGGTGCAACAACAACCCCGTCTGGGGAACTGGATTCCCCAACAGGACATGCGGTCTTCGTGTCAAAAGGTCAATGTCCGGTCTTCTGTTACGGTTAGATTAAAAAACAGGCAGTGCTTAATATTGGTGCAAATTTTATTGTCAAATTCATCTTCTGATAGTTCTTCTGGCATGATTTCGTTCTTCTAAATAACTGATAAATAATGTTTTTATTCAGTTTATCCCAAATAAGGGAGCTGTGGCACAGCGCTTGCTGTTTGGTGTGCGGTGCAACAACAACCCTGGATCTGGGAGAACTAATAATGGGGAAGCTCATAAAGTGGAAAAGCGCCCTTGCGGCAACGGCCTTCGGGCTGGCTGCAACGGCCGGTATGGGGGCGGCGCAGGCTGCGGATACGATCAAGGTCGGTATCCTGCACTCACTGTCCGGAACCATGGCGATCAGTGAAACTACACTGAAAGACGCCATGCTGATGCTTATTGACGAGCAGAACAAAAAAGGCGGTCTGCTGGGTAAGAAGCTCGAGCCGGTCGTCGTTGATCCTGCCTCCGACTGGCCGCTTTTCGCGGAAAAGGCCCGCGAGCTGATTTCCAAGGACGGTGTGTCTGTGACTTTTGGTTGCTGGACGTCCGTGTCCCGCAAATCCGTTCTGCCGGTGTTTGAAGAGCTGAACGGCATGCTCTTCTATCCGGTGCAGTATGAGGGTGAGGAATCCTCCCGGAACGTTTTCTACACCGGCGCCGCGCCGAATCAGCAGGCGATCCCGGCGGTTGATTACATGCTCGGCGAAGAGGGCGGCGAAGCGAAGCGCGTTGTTCTGCTCGGTACCGACTACGTTTATCCGCGCACGACCAACAAGATCCTGCGCTCGTATCTGAATGCCAAAGGCATCGCAGATGCAGACATCATGGAAAACTACACGCCGTTCGGTCACTCCGACTGGCAGACCATTGTCGCTCAGGTGAAGGAATTCGCCAGCCAGGGCAAGAAGACCGCTGTTGTTTCCACCATCAACGGTGATGCCAACGTGCCGTTCTACAAGGAACTGGCCAACCAGGGCATCAATGCCGAGGACATTCCGGTCGTCGCCTTCTCCGTCGGTGAAGAAGAGTTGGCCGGTCTCGATGCGGGCCCGCTGGTCGGCCACCTGGCCGCATGGAACTACTTCATGTCGGTCGACACGCCGGAGAACGATGCGTTCATCAAAGCCTGGCACGCCTTCATCAAGGACGAGAAGCGGGTGACCAACGATCCGATGGAAGCCCACTATATCGGCTTCAAGATGTGGGTGCAGGCGGTCGAGCAGGCCGGCACCACCGATGTCGATGCGGTTCGTCAGGCGATGTACGGCCAGACCGTCAAGAACCTGACCGGCGGCACGGCGGTGATGAATACCAACCACCACCTCTCCAAGCCGGTGCTGATCGGTGAAATCCTCGAGGACGGCCAGTTCGAAATCGTTTCCGCCACCGATGGTGTGGTGGTCGGCGATGCCTGGTCCGACTTCATCCCGGAAAGCGCCAAGCTGACCGCTGACTGGACCTATCCGTGGGTCTGCGGCAACTGCGAAAAGCCGCGCTTCTAAAAACTTCCGGACCGGAGCGCGGGATGTCCCGCGCTCCGGAACCGTTTGAATTGCGCGCAGGGATGGGAAGGAAATTTAATGTCCTTAAGGCAATGGATGCGCGGGGGCGCACTCCGGTTCTTAATGGTTTTCTGGGTACTCGCGGTTCTGGTGCCGCATTCCGGTGCGTCGGCTGCTGACGATCTCGGAACGCTCGTTACCGAGCTCGGTGCGGCGAGCCTTTCCAAGAAGCAAGCTGTCGTCGATCGTATGGTCGCGACAGGTGCGCCCGAGGTGGTGCCTATCCTGGAAGCGCTCGTCGGGCGGGATCTCTATACGCGCAAGAGCGATGACAAGGTGGTCATCGGCCAAAAAGCCAGTGGCGGTAAGCTTCTCCTGACCGACCCCGTGACCGGTGCAGAGCTGGAGACCGTCGGCTCGCGAGAGGTGAAGCGGGTCAAGACGAACAACAGTCTCCGCTCATCCGTCAAAGCGGTCATGGGCACGCTGACACTGATGAGCCCGGACCCGCAGCGCCGACTGGAAGCGGCGGACGGTCTGCTGAAGTCGAGCGACCAGGCGATGCTGCCGCTGGTCGAGACGGCGCTGGCCAAGGAAGCGGATGCGGCGGTGAAAAACGCGCTGCAACTGGCCAAGGCCTCAATCAAATTGCAGTCAGAGAGCACGGAAGAGCGTTTGGCTGCGGTGCAGTCCCTTGCTGACAGAACCGATCCGGAAAGCCGGGTCATGCTCTCCCGCCTGCTGCTGAAAGACGGCGATGTCTGGCGCGAACCTGACGAGATGGTCCGTGCGACCGCAGGGAAAACGCTTGCCTCGATGGAGAGCCGACTGGAGATGTGGCGCACCGTCGAGCATCTCTATCAGGGGATCAGCCTCGGGTCGGTCCTGCTGCTCGCAGCCATGGGGCTTGCCATCACTTTTGGTGTGATGGGCGTCATAAACATGGCGCATGGCGAGATGGTCATGCTCGGCGCCTACACAACCTTTGTCGTTCAGGAAGTGTTCCGTTCTTTCGCACCGGGTCTGTTCGACTGGTCACTTGCCGTCGCGCTGCCTGCCGCATTCCTTGTCTCAGGTCTTGTCGGCATTGCCATGGAACGAGGATGTATCCGGTTCCTCTACGGCCGCCCGCTTGAAACGCTGCTCGCCACCTGGGGTATCAGTCTGGTCCTGCAACAAACCGTGCGCTCGATTTTCGGGCCGACAAACCGGGAAGTCGGGGCGCCGGAATGGATGCAGGGCGCCATGGAATCGGTCGCTGGCATAACGCTGACCTATAACCGACTCTGGATCATTCTGTTCTCGTTCTGTGTGCTCGGCGCCGTCCTTCTCGTCCTGAAGAAGACCGCTTTCGGCCTGCAGATGCGGGCCGTGACGCAGAACCGCGAGATGGCGCGGGCCATGGGCATTCCGACCGGCCGGGTCGACGCCATGACCTTCGGCCTTGGCTCCGGCATTGCCGGTATCGCGGGTGTCGCCCTCAGCCAGATCGACAATGTCAGTCCCAATCTTGGACAGGCATACATCGTGGACAGCTTCATGGTCGTGGTGTTCGGCGGTGTCGGCAATCTCTGGGGCGCCTTTGCAGGCGCGATGTCGCTCGGCGTCGTGAACAAGCTGCTGGAACCCTGGGCCGGCGCGGTGCTGGGCAAGATCCTGGTGCTGGTAGCGATCATCCTCTTCATCCAGAAACGGCCCCGCGGATTGTTCGCGCTCCGCGGCCGTGCCGTGGAGTCCTGAGCCATGTCGCTGTTGCAACGCCTATACGCGCCGCAGGCCCAGGAACCGGGGAAGGGACGATTGGCTAGCGCCATCCTGCTTACCATCCTGGCCGCGATCGCAATCCTCGTACCGCTGCTGAACCTAACCACGGACCCGGGGTCGGCCCTGCATGTGCCGACCTATCTCGTCAGCCTGCTCGGCAAGTATCTCTGCTTTGCCATGCTGGCTCTCTCGATCGACCTGATCTGGGGTTTCTGCGGCATTCTCAGCCTCGGTCACGGCGCCTTCTTCGCCCTCGGCGGCTATGCCATGGGCATGTACATGATGCGGCAGATCGGCGACCGGGGCGTCTATGGCAATGCGGAGCTGCCGGACTTCATGGTGTTCCTGAACTGGAAGGAATTGCCCTGGTACTGGTACGGCTTCGACTTCTTCCCCTTCGCCGTGGTGATGGCGTTGTTCGTGCCGGGGCTGCTGGCTTTCGTGTTTGGCTGGCTGACCTTCAGGTCTCGGGTCAGCGGGGTCTATCTCTCAATCATCACCCAGGCCATGACCTATGCGCTGATGCTGGCCTTCTTCCGCAACGACATGGGCTTCGGCGGCAATAACGGTCTGACGGACTTCAAGGATCTCCTGGGCTTCGATCTGCAGTCGGACAACACGCGGGCCGTGCTGCTGGCCTCGACCTGTGTCGCATTGGCCGGCTGTTATCTGATGTGCCGGGCCATCGTCGCCTCAAAGCTTGGCCGCCTGATCGCCGCCATCCGGGACGACGAGGCGCGGGTGCGTTTCCTCGGCTACCGGGTGGAGAATTTCAAACTCTTCGTCTTCGTCCTCTCTGCAATGATCGCCGGGCTGGCGGGTGCGCTTTATGTGCCGCAGGTGGGCATCATCAATCCGGGCGAATTCGCTCCGGCCAATTCCATCGAAGCCGTGATCTGGGTTGCTATCGGCGGTCGCGGCACGCTCTACGGCGCGATTGCAGGCGGTGTGCTGGTCAATTACGCGAAGACAGTGCTGACAGGAGTGATCCCGGAAATCTGGTTGTTCGCGCTTGGCGGCATGTTCATCGCTGTCACCCTGTTCTTCCCGAAAGGCCTGGTCGGCAGCCTGCCTGCCGCGATCGACTGGGTGAAGGGACGGATGGGTAAACGGAATCCTCCTGCATCCTCACCCCTTGCAGAGGAGCCCGGCCAATGAGCGTTTCCGGAAGAGCCTCATATTCAGAATCCCAGCTCTATGTCGACGGGGTGACTGTCAGCTTCGACGGCTTCAAGGCGCTGAACAATCTGAGTTTCGTCGTCGAGCCGGGCGAGATGCGGGCGATCATCGGGCCGAACGGTGCTGGCAAGACAACGATGATGGACGTCATCACCGGCAAGACCAAGCCGGACGAGGGACGGGTGATCTTCAAAGGCGATATCGATCTTGGAAAGCGGGACGAGGCGGCGGTCGTCGCCCTCGGTATCGGCCGGAAATTCCAGCGCCCGAGTGTGTTCGAAAACCATTCTGTGTTCGACAATCTGGAACTCGCCATCAAATCGGACCGGAGCACATTCGCCTGCCTGTTCGACCGGCTGGACACGGATCGCAGGTCGCAGATCGAAAGCACGCTAGAGCGGATCGGCCTTGCCGGTGAGCGTGACCAGATGGCGGGCAAGCTTTCGCACGG
Organism: Nisaea sp.; assembly: GCF_034670185.1. Classification (NCBI taxonomy): domain Bacteria; kingdom Pseudomonadati; phylum Pseudomonadota; class Alphaproteobacteria; order Rhodospirillales; family Thalassobaculaceae; genus Nisaea; species Nisaea sp. Next base: position 1,815,510 of record NZ_JAXMNY010000001.1, on the reverse strand, counting down.
TCAGAAGCAATGGCTGGAGATCGGCATGTTGCTGGTGCAGGACCCGGAGCTGTTGTTCCTGGACGAGCCGGTGGCTGGCATGACCGACGCCGAAACCGAGGCGACAGTTGAGTTGCTGCGGGATCTGCGCGGTGAGCGTTCCATCGTGGTTGTCGAACATGACATGGCCTTCGTTCACGCCCTGGGTGTGAAGGTCACCGTTCTGCATGAGGGATCGGTGCTCGCCGAAGGGTCCATGGATCAGGTGCAGAACGATCCGCACGTCATCGAAGTCTATCTGGGACGTTGAGATGCTGAAAGTTTCGGGACTTCATCTCCACTATGGTGCCAGCCACGCACTGCGGGGCATCGATCTTGTGGCGGAGCGCGGCAAGATAACCTGCGTGCTCGGCCGCAACGGGGTCGGCAAGACCAGCCTGATGCGGGCGGTGACCGGTCTGGAAAGCCCGAGTGCGGGCAGTATCTTTTGGGACGATATCGACTTGCTGGCCCTGCCGGTGCATCGCCGGGCGTCCGCCGGTGTCGCTTTCGTGCCCCAGGGACGGGAAATTTTTCCGTTGCTGACGGTGGAGGAAAATCTGAAGACAGGGTTTGCCGCCTTACCGCGCGCGAAGCGCTCGATCCCGGACGAGATTTTCGATCTTTTTCCGGTACTGAAGAAAATGATGAAGCGGCGCGGCGGAGACCTCTCCGGCGGTCAGCAACAGCAACTCGCTATCGCCCGCGCCCTGGTGCTGCGCCCGAGCCTGCTGGTGCTGGATGAGCCGACCGAGGGCATTCAGCCGTCGATCATCAAGGATATCGAACGGATTATCGCTCTGCTGGCGGCGCGTGGGGATATGGCCGTGATCCTGGTTGAGCAATATTTCGAGTTTGCCCGAGATCTGGCGGATGAAATCGCTGTGATGGACCGTGGGGAAATCGTGCTCTCGGGGGCGAAGACGGCGCTCGCGGAAGAAGATGTCCGAGGCCATTTAACTGTCTGAGGTTGTTCAGTCGGCAGCGTCTATGTCCTGTGTCAGCGACGTGTCCTGGCCAACTCTGGGCAGGATGACTGTCACACAGGTGCCCGTGCCGAGCTCGCTCTCGATCGTGAAGCTGCCGCCGAGAAAATGCGCCAGGGACCGGACGATGGAAAGCCCGAGACCGGTGCCTTCCTTGGCGACGTGAGGATGGATGGATGAGTGAGAGAACGGTTCGGCGATTGTCGGCAGCCGGTCTTTTGAAATGCCGACGCCGCTGTCTTCAATGCGGAAAACAACCTCGCTTCCGTCAGCCTCCGCCACACAGCGGATTGTCCCGCCGCCGGGGGTGAATTTTACGGCGTTCGACAGCAGGTTCAGAAGGATCTGCCGGATCGAGCGTTCATCCGCGATCATCAGGTCCGATGCCATCTCGACGGAGGTTGCGATAGTGATGCCCTTATTTTTGGCCAGACCTTTCACTTGCGAGATGCAATGCGTGAAGACAGTACCGACGCTGACCTCTTCAAGCGTCAGTGTGCGCTTGCCGGCCTCAATGGCGGAGATGTCCAGAATATCATTCACCAGCTCCAGCATATGCTGGCCGCTTTCCTGAATGGCGCCGGAATAGTCAGTCAGGCGCTCCACCGCCATGTCTCTGGTGTTCGGCATTGCGAGCAGGGAGCTGAAACCGATGATGGCATTCAGCGGCGTTCGGAACTCGTGGCTCATCGTTGCCAGGAATTCCGATTTTGTGCGATTGGCATGTTCAGCCCTTTGCAGGGCTTCGTTCCGGGCTTCGGCAATAAGCCGTTCATTTGTGACGTCTGCGCCGGTCCCGCGATAACCGATAAAGGTACCGGCTTCGTCGTAGAACGGCCTGCCGTTTATGCTGACGGTTTTGCGGACGCTCGGCTGTGACTCGATATCATAGCGGAAATCACGAAATTGCCGGCGCTGTTCAATGATTTCATTGAAGCCATGCCATTTTGGCGTTTCGGTGTCTTCCGAGGCTGTTTCCGCCAGAGTCCGGCCGTAAATCTCACCGCTCCGCTTGTTGAGGGTCTTGGTGAAGCTGCCGGAGATGTAGCTGATTCCGCCGTCACGATCGGTTTCCCAGAACCAGTCCGAAGAGATTTCCGCGAAGTCCTGAAAACGCTTCTGGCTGCGAAAAAGCTCGCTGGCCGTGAGGTCCCTCACTTCTGAATTGCGGGTAATATCGCGCATCAGGCGGGCCCCGCTGGCCGCGATCTCCCGATATTCCAGGCAATCGAAATCCTCGGCTTCGGGCAGTTGGCTCTGCTTCGGATCATCCGCATTCAGTTGGCGATAGGCTGAAGCTAATCGCAGCAATGGCCGAGTCACAAACCTCTGAGAGATATAGAACAGGATTACGGCAAGAGTTGCTATGCCGGCCATCATGGCAAGAAGAGCCACCGCAAGGCGGCTCGACCACTGCTCGGACATGCGCCAGGAGGAGGCCGTAATGTTGAGATATCCTGTCGCGGCACCGGGTGTCGCCGGATCTCTGAGCTCAAGCGATACCGCATGTGTGACGGGTGGAAAGAGGACCGGATGCCAGTTGTCCTCCGAGGTCGGAAGAGTGCGCTGTTTGCTGACTATGATGGCCCCGGTTCGGTCCGTCAGCTCCACGGAGATGATCGCTTCGAAATGAAGCAGGCCATCAACAACTAGCGCGGCCAGCTCAGGGGAGCGGTCAACGACGGCAATTGAGGCGGCTCGCTCAAACGCCTGTGCAGCCTTTTCCGTGGTTTCGAACAAGTCCGACCGCAGCCCGAAATACTCAAGCACGGACTCACCGATGCCAATGGTCAGGCCAAGAAGTGTCGCAACGATGATGACGAGCCGTGCCTGATGAACACTGACGCTTTTCACCGTTGAGGAACTTTTGGAGCTGGTGCTCATGATCTGGCCTCGCATGAGACAGGCTCGTTCGGCCGAAAGCACGTTGATGCGCCGTTACCGGGAACGGACGAACGTCGTTGCTTGTTATTTTGGTTCAGACTTTGGAACAGATCGTGCTCTTTCTTCACTGAAGGTCAGAGACCAGCTGAGTACTATAAGTTTCTACGTAATGGATTGAAAACTCAAGATTGATGGAGGTGGGGGAGCGGCAAAAGACGATCCGGCCTGGATATCCGGACGAATAGTAACGTTCGGGAACGTTAACGGCCCCAGCGTCAATTGTCACCTCATGCTACGACGCTGTAGCCGCCATCGATGTAATGAACTCCGCCGGTGACATTCGCGGCTTCACGGCTGGCGAGGAAGGTCGCGAATGCGCCGACATCCTCGATGGTCGCAAGTTTGTGGATCGGTGCGCGGGCCGCTGCCTGGTTCATGAGGTCGTCGAAATAGTCGATCCCCGAGGCGGCCCGGGTCTTGAGTGGACCGGGTGACAGCGCATGGACCGAAATGCCCTTCGGCCCAAGTTCAGCGGCTGCGTACCTGGTCACGGCTTCGAGGGCGGCTTTGACCGGCCCCATGATGTTGTAGTGATCGACCACGCGATCAGCGCCGTAGAACGAGACCGTCATGCAGGTCCCGCCATCTCCCATAAGCGGCTCCGAACGTCGGATCAGGCGTAGGAAGGAATGCACTGAAATATCCATTGCCGCAGCGAAGCCCTCAGCCGTGCAATCGATTACGCGGCCATGCAGGTCGTCTTTCGGACAAAAGGCAATAGAGTGCAGCAGGGTGTCGAGGCGTCCCCATTGTGCTCTGATCTCGCTGAACAGCGCCTCGCTTTGCTCGTCGCTGCGCACATCGAGTGGCATGATGATCTCGGCACCGAGTTGTTCAGCCAGTGGCCGGACATGTGGTTCGGCCTTCTCGTTCAGGTAGGTGACGGCGAGTTTCGCACCGCGGTTTTGCAGCGCCTTGGCGCATCCCCAGGCAATGGACTGATCGTTCGCAATACCAACGATCAGTGCGGTTGTACCTTCAAGCGAGAACATCAGGTCACCTTGGATAAACAGGGGTATTTTGATTATGCTGCGCCGCACAATTAAGTAAAGTGACGTTATCGATATGAGCTCTGGCAGTATGATGTGATCAGGTCGGAGGCCGCAGAGTCGTATCAGGTTGCGTCTGGTAGCCTGATTTCAGTCGGGGAACGGTCATGCTTCAGATTTACGCCATCCCGGTCAGTCTCTATTCCGCGAAATTGCGGATTTTATTGCGGCATAAGGAACTGATCTGGGAAGAAATTCCGCCGCCGGGTGGTTACGGCTCGATGGAGTACCGGCAGATCGTTCCCGCCGGGAATCTGCCTGCATTGCGGGACGGGAGCTTGTTGCTGGCTGACTCAGAGGCCATCGCCGAATACCTCAATGAGGTGCATCCCGTGCCTCCGTTGCTTCCGGATACACCAGCCGGCAGGGCAATCATCCGGGAGCGTTCCCGCTACCACGATACCCGGCTTGAGCCGGCGGTCCGGGCGTTGTTTCCGTACATGCCCGAACGCAAGCGGAGTGGCTTCGAGGCCGGGCGTCATGCGGACGTGCTGACGGATCGGTTGGACGGCCTCGGCCGTTTGCTGGAGAAAGCTCCGCCGTCTGAGATGCTCACCTTGGGGGATTGCGGCTTCCCGGTGACTCTCTGCTGGCTTGATCTGCTGATCCCGCTGCTCGGCCTTTCGGTAGATATACCGGCGACGGTGCTCGAATATCGTGACGGCCTTTATCGACATAAGGCGGTGGCGGAGGAGATGGCGGAATACTGTCCTAAACTCACAGCGGAGATGAAGCTGTGGGAGGCGGAATAGGCCTCTTTGCCCAACATTTGAGCAGGATTGGGCGCGTTGCCCGTGGCGTGAGCGGTTATCGGTGACTTGCTAACGGGAGCCATCGTGACGGTGTTTTCTAACTATTTGAAAACAAACATCTAAAATTCCTCGAGAGAACAGAGTACCCTTTGGCACGGCGATTGCGATTGTTCTCGCAAAAAAGGGGAGCTGTATTGAGTCTAGCGCTCGCTCATACCGATGAAACCGTGCAGCTGGACCGCACGACAGGAGCTGCACGCCTTTCCGTGGAAAACCGCGACGGGCGGACCGCGACGTCGGACCTCTATTCCGCCCAGCCATTGCGTATTCTGCTTCCGCGCCCCGGCGTCGGGGAGCCGATGACCGCCGTTCTGGCGAACCTTTCTGGTGGGATTGTCGGCGGAGATCTTTATGAGACGGATATCAATGTCGGCGTCGGCGCCAACCTGACCCTGACGGCCCAGGCGGCTGAGAAGATCTACAAATCTTCCGGCGTGGAGGCGGAAAACCGTCTGACAATGCAGGTCGCCGAAGGGGGCGTGCTTGAGTGGCTGCCGCAGGGCTCCATCCTGTTCGACCGCGCGCTGTTCCGGCAGCGTGTCCGGTTCGATCTTGCCGCAGACAGCACACTCTTCGCCGGTGCCATTTCCATCCTTGGCCGGAGCGCGATGGGAGAGACATTTGCGTCGGGGCGTTATCGTGAGCATTGGGATCTGACGCGGGACGGGCGCCTTGTCTGGGCTGACCGGTTCGAGTTGGCGGACCCGGCTGGTGCCGCCGATGCTTCGTCTGCACTTCGTGATGTGAGCTGTTTCGCTACGGCGTTGTTCGCCAGGCCGGATGCGGCCGACGATCTTGATTGGGCGCGCGATATGCAGGCAGGCGCAGTGGGAGATATCCGTTGCGGCGTGACGGCCATCGATAACAATCTTCTGGCGATGCGCTGGCTTGGGCCTGATGCCATGCGGCTGCGCAACGCGGTCGGCACTTTCTGGAGCGCGGCGCGGGTGCGCTGGCTCGGGCTGCCGGCGCGGATGCCCGTGATCTGGCGAATTTGAGCTGGCGAATTTGATGTGGATGCCTGAGGGGAGGCTGGGGTGAATCTGACACCGAGGGAAAAAGACAAGCTGATGGTTTCGGTCGCGGCCATGGTCGCGCGCGGTCGGCTGGAGCGGGGCGTGAAGCTGAACTACCCGGAAGCGATCGCGCTGATTACTGATTACGTGGTCGAGGGCGCTCGGGACGGCCGTTCCGTTGCCGACCTGATGGCGGCGGGTGCCAGTGTCGTCAAACGCTCCGACGTGATGGAGGGGATTGCCGAGATGATCCACGAAGTCCAGGTCGAAGCCACCTTTCCGGACGGAACCAAGCTGGTCACCGTCCACGATCCGATCCGCTAGGAGGGCGCCATGATCCCGGGAGAAATCATTGCGGCCGACGGCGAGATCGTTCTGAACGAGGGCGCCGAGGCCATCACCATCGAGGTTGCGAATACGGGTGATAGGCCGGTGCAGGTGGGCTCGCACTATCATTTCGCGGAAACCAATCCGCTCCTTTCCTTCGACCGGGAAGCGGCACGCGGCATGCGGCTGGATATTCCGTCGGGCACGGCGGTGCGGTTCGAGCCGGGACAGACGCGGACGGTCGATCTGGTGCCGTTCAAAGGGGACCGGAAAGTCTACGGTTTCAATCAGGCGGTGATGGGGCCGCTCGGTGGGGGAGGAGCCTGACATGCCTTACAGAATCTCAAGACAGGACTATGCGGGCATGTTCGGGCCGACCGTCGGCGACAAGGTCCGGCTTGCCGATACCGACCTGTTCATCGAAGTCGAGGAGGATCGCACCTTCTATGGCGAGGAAGTGAAATTCGGCGGTGGCAAGGTGATCCGCGACGGCATGGGGCAGTCCCAGGCAACGCGCGCGGACGGGGCCGTGGACACGGTCATCACCAACGCATTGATCCTCGATCATTGGGGCGTGGTGAAGGCCGATATCGGCATCAAGGACGGCCGTATCTTTGCCATTGGCAAGGCCGGTAATCCTGATGTGCAGAGCGGTGTGAACATCATCGTCGGTCCGGGCACGGAAGCCATCGCGGGCGAGGGCAAGATCATCACCGCCGGCGGCATCGATGTGCATATCCATTTCATCTGCCCACAGCAGATAGACGAGGCGCTGAATTCCGGCGTCACCACGATGATGGGCGGCGGCACCGGCCCGGCGACGGGCACGAACGCGACAACCTGCACGCCGGGTCCGTGGCATATCGAGCGCATGCTGCAGGCCGCCGAGTCCTTCCCGATGAATCTCGGTTTCTTCGGCAAAGGTAATGCCAGCCAGCCCGAAGGCCTGCGCGAGCAGGTGCTCGCCGGGGTGTGCGGCCTGAAACTGCATGAGGATTGGGGCACCACGCCGGCGGCCATCGACAATTGCCTCTCCGTCGCTGACGAGATGGACGTTCAGGTGCTGATCCACACGGACACGCTGAACGAGTCCGGTTTCGTCGAGAACACGGTGGATGCCTTCAGGGGCCGCACCATTCATGCCTTCCATACCGAGGGCGCAGGCGGTGGGCACGCGCCGGATATCATCAAGGTTTGCGGGCTCTCCAACGTGATCCCGTCTTCGACCAATCCGACGCGGCCTTTCACTGTGAACACCATCGACGAGCATCTCGACATGCTGATGGTCTGCCATCACCTGTCGAAAAGTATCCCGGAAGACGTGGCCTTCGCGGAAAGCCGGATCCGGCGGGAGACCATTGCCGCCGAGGATATCCTGCATGACCGGGGTGCTTTCTCGATCATCGCCTCTGACAGCCAGGCCATGGGCCGGGTCGGTGAGGTGCTGATCCGGACCTGGCAGACCGCCGACAAGATGAAGAAGCAGTTCGGCGCGCTGCCGCAGGAAAAAGGCAACAACGACAATTTCCGGGCCCGGCGCTATATCGCCAAATACACCATCAACCCGGCGATCGCGCAGGGCATCGACATGCATGTCGGCTCCGTCGAAGTCGGAAAGCTTGCCGATCTGGTGATCTGGTCTCCCGCCTTTTTCGGTGTGAAGCCGGACATGGTGCTGAAATGCGGCACCATCGCTACCGCGATCATGGGAGACCCGAATGCGTCCATTCCGACGCCGCAGCCCCAGCATTATCGGCCTATGTTCGGCAGTTTCGGACGCTCTCTGACGAAGAGTGCAGTCACATTTGTCAGTGAGGCCGGTTTCGAGGCCAATGTCGGAAACCGTTTCGGATTGCAGAAGGAGACCTTGCCAGTCCGGAACACCCGAGCGGGAATCTCGAAAAAGTCGATGATCCTGAACGATGCCATGCCGGATATTTCTGTCGATCCGGAAACCTATGAAGTCCGGGCCGATGGCGAGTTGCTGACCTGCGAGCCGGCGACGGTGCTGCCTATGGCCCAACGCTATTTCATGTATTGAGACTTTGATGGCAAACGCGGACCCCGTGGGGAAAGACCTTGGCCGGGCGGTGGCACATGCGCCGTCCGGACATTGGGATGCCGATGGCGAAATTGACCGGGTGACACTGGCTTTCGATGACCGTCATCGCCGCCGTATCCGGCTGGACACGGATGGCGGGGCGACTGTGCTGCTGGATCTGCCCCGTGCCGTGGCCCTTTCTGACGGTGACGGTCTGACGCTGGAAGAAGGCGGCTGGATTCGTGTTGTGGCGGCACCGGAGGCGGTGATGGAAGTCCGGTCGACCGACCGACATCACCTGCTCCGGCTCGCCTGGCATATAGGCAACCGGCACCTTCCGGCCCAGATTCTGGAAGACGCGATCCTGCTGCGTCCAGACCATGTGATCGCGGACATGCTGCGCGGGCTTGGCGCCACGGTGACGGAGGCGGAGCGGCCATTCCAGCCGGAAGGCGGGGCATACGATCACGGTCACGGCCATGACCACAGTCATGATGCGGGGCATTCCCACGATCATCACCACCATGACTGACGTTTCGGCAACCCGGGCGGCGCTGCGCCTGCAATCCTGGCTTTCCCCGTCCTTTCCGGTCGGAGCCTACAGCTACAGCCACGGGGTCGAGGCGGCGATAGAAGCCGGGCTTGTCACGGATGCGGAGACGTTGCGCGACTGGATCGAAGGTTTGGTGAGGTTCGGCTCCGGGGCCAGCGATGCGATCCTGCTGTCAGAAGCCTGGCGGCATGCCTCGGCTGGCGATGCGGAGGCTCTTGGTGCTCTCACGGAATTCGCCACCGCCCTGATCCCGACCGCCGAGTTGCGGCTGGAGGCTACCGCGCAGGGAACGGCTTTCGTGAAGACCGTTTCGGCAGCATGGGGTGATATTGAGCAGATGGTTCTGCCGCCGGCCCCTCCGCTACCGGTAGCCTATGGCGCCGTCACCGCCGTGGCCGGTATCGGGCTGGAGCTGGCCGGGCCGCTTTATTTGCAGGCCTTCGTTCATAATATCGTTTCAGCCGCTGTCAGGGCGGTACCGCTCGGCCAGACGGACGGTCAGCGGGTGATCGCGGCATTGGAAGCCTGTGTCGATGAAGTCTGGCACGCGGCTGAAGGGCGCGGCACCGAGGATATCGGCATGGCGGCGCTGATGGCGGAGTGGAGTTCGATGCAGCATGAGGCCATGGATGGCCGGCTGTTCAGATCGTGAGGGAGAAAGAAATGGCAACGGGACCACTTCGGGTTGGCATCGGCGGGCCGGTCGGCTCAGGCAAGACAGCGCTCTGCGAGATGCTCTGCCGGGAGATGAGCGCGGACACGGATATGTTCGTGATCACCAACGATATCTACACCAAGGAAGACCAGAAGATCCTGACCCGCACCGGCGCGATTGCAGCGGAACGGATCATGGGGGTGGAGACCGGCGGCTGCCCGCATACGGCCATCCGCGAGGACGCATCTATCAATCTTGCCGCCATCGATACGATGGTATCGTCCTTCCCTGAAGCGGAACTGGCGCTGATCGAGTCCGGCGGAGACAATCTGGCGGCGACCTTCAGCCCGGAGTTGGCGGACCTGACGATCTATGTGATCGACGTTGCCGCCGGTGAGAAGATCCCGCGCAAGGGCGGTCCGGGCATTACCCGCTCGGACATGTTGGTCATCAACAAGACCGACCTCGCGCCACTGGTCGGCGCCGATCTCGGTGTGATGGCGGAGGACACCAAGCGCCAGCGCGGAGACAGGCCGTTCGTCTTCACCCAGCTGAAGAACGGCGAGGGCATCGCGGAGATCGCGGCTTTCATCCGGGAAAAAGGCGGTCTGGCCAGGGAATCGAGCGCGGCTTGAGCTGCAATATTCAGGAGCCTCGAATTCGCCTTGGTTTTAGTGTATTCCCCACTTTCCTGACGTTCTTGGCTTGAGGATAACGAGTGCCGCCGAATGAGATCGGACCTGGTGTTCTTGAGCCGAACGTCGAACAAGGGATATCGCAATGGGTCGTTTCGGGTCGGCGCTGTTCGCCGCTCTTTTGGTGTTGGTGGCTTGCGCTGCGTTCAATCAAACCGCGCCAATGATCGAGCCGATCGATGATTGGGGGGTCACTTATGACGGCCGCCCGGTCGAGCGGGTTGAGTTTGTGGCCTTTAGAGATCTGGCGCCGCTGACCGAAGAGCTCAATTACACGGCGGAAACCTGGAAAGCGGGGCAGACCGAGGTCCCGCGGCTGGTTCTGCTGCGGGTTCCGGAGCGGTTCGGAGCGGTGACAGTCAACGAGGTGACCGTCGCCGAGAAAAAGCGCATTTTTTTTCGCATGGTTCTGCCGTTGGTCCTGATCGCGAATGAGGAGGTCGCGTCCGACCGCGAAGCGTTGATGCGGCTGAAGCTCCGGCTCGCGGAGACACGCGTCCCGCTCGCGGATGATCTGGATGAGCTCCGATCATTGGCCAAAAAGTATCGTCTGCCGGCGGACGGTGACGCGATTTCGGTAACCAAGCTCCTGGCAACGCTTGAGCGCCGCATCGATATTGTGCCGCCGTCGCTGGCGCTTGCCCAGGCGGCGACGGAAAGCGCCTGGGGCACGTCGCGCTTTGCGGTCGAGGGCAATGCCCTGTTCGGACAATGGACCTTTGGCCGGAAGGGTATGGTGCCCGAAGAGCAAAGGGCGGAGAAAGGCGATCACAAGGTTGCAGCGTTTCGCACGCCCCTACATTCTGTTCGTAGCTATCTGCGGAACCTGAACACGAACCGGGCCTATCGGGAATTCCGCAAACACCGCGCTGCTGCGCGCGCTGCGGGCAAACCGATCTCCGGAAAATCACTCGTCACGGCCCTGTCGCGCTATTCCGAGCGCGGCGCGCACTACATCAAGGAGATCCGGCAGATCATCGGCGTGAACCGTCTCTCGGCCCTGGACCGGAGCAAACTGGTCGAAGGTACGGTCTACGAGCTGCTGCCGGTCTGGCGGTCGGAAAGCTGAGTCATCCCGTCAGTCTCCCCGCTGTGTTAACGCGAGTTTCAAGGCGAACCCGGCAAATCCCGCGGCGAACAGCCGCCGTAACCACAAGACTACCTGCTCTGAAGATAACACGAGCTCGCGAACCTGTGCGGCGAACAGCCCGTAGAGCGAAAACACGCCGAACGTCATGCCCATGAAAACCATTGCGAGCAGGAAGATTGCGAATCCCGGCTCGCGCGTCCCTGCCGGGATGAATTGCGGCAGGAAGGCGAGGAAGAAAAGCGTTAGCTTCGGGTTGAGTACGTTGATCAGGATACCCCGCCAGGCGACGGCGCGAAGCTGGCCGTTTGATAGGCCGGGCGTTTCGTGGGCTGTTGCCTCTGACAGTATAGCGCTGCGATCTCTCCACATTCCCCAAGCCAGATAAAGCAGGTAAATCACGCCGGCATATTTGATTAGGTGAAAAAGGGTGGCGCTAGCATGCAGGATGGCCGCGAGGCCGAAGATGCTGGCCAGCAGATGCGGTACAATGCTGGCCGTACACCCGGCGACGGCAGCGAAGATACTCGTGCGCCCTGCGAAGAGTCCGACAGACAACGTATAGATCACGCCAGTGCCTGGAACGAGCGTGATGAGCAAGGTGGTCAGGAGATAGTCGGCGGTGATGATTTCGAAAATGTCGCTCATCGGATTGGCTTCCCTTCGGCCTGTGCTGTTGCCCAGCGAGAGGTCCGGAAGGATGACACCAGACGCACGACCAGTGTTACCAGCGAGATCTGGGCGAGGATCACGGCGGGCCAGATTTCGGGAAATTCCGGAACAAGGAATTTCTGCGGCCCGAAGGAGGGCAAGATGGTGACTGCAAAGAGAATTGCGGCGTAGCGCCAGGCCGGATTGCCCGTAAGGCTGAGGAACAGTGCTGCACCGCCGACCGCAAGCGAGGCTCCTATGAACGGGCCGAGCGCGAATATCGGTGTCGCAAGAGGAGGATGCGGTGGTGTTTTCGTAACCAGAGCAAGCAGCATCACAGCGGAAACAACAAGCAATGCGAGAAGGGCTGCACCGGCAATGCGATCCGGCGTTTCGTTGATCGGTTCATTGGTCATGATGTGAACTCCCAAAACAGTACCGATGGGTACGGTAGCAATTCCGTACCATTCGGTACGGTTGCGGTCAAGCCGCTCATCGTGCGATGAAGATCGTGTAAGCGGAGAGGCGGGACATGAAAGAACAGAACCGGATCGAGCGCCGGAACGAGATCCTCGATGCGGCCATAGAAATCCTGATCGAGCGCGGCTATCGCGAAACGTCGATGCTTGCCGTAGCGCGGCGCGCGAACGCTTCGAAAGAGACGCTCTACAATTGGTTCGGGGACAAGAGCGGATTGTTTGAGGCGCTGATACAGCGCAATGCAGAGCGCCTGCAGGCTACAATTGCGCCTTTTCTCGAGGGAGAGGGGCCGGTGGAGGATTTCCTGACCGATTTCGGTGCGGCGCTCCTTAGTCTGCTGTTGTCCGAGAGTGGGCTCGCCATCAACCGGGCTGCGATTTCCGAAGCAAGCCGGGACATGACGCTTTCGCGGGCCCTGGAACGGTCAGGCCGTGGAGCGACCTTCCCGCTCGTCATCAATGCCCTGCGCCGCTACGAGAAGCAGGGAGTTCTCAAGATGGACGATCCGGTGGAAGCAGGAGAACAGTTTCTCGGGTTGCTTTCCCGTGACCTTCAGGTTCGGGCATTGCTTGGCCTGCAAACGCGGCTTGACCCGGCGGAAACCAGACGTCGCGCGCAGCGGGCAACGGATGCTTTTCTTCGGATTTTCGGAGCAGGTGGACGCTAAGGCACACGCGACGGGACATAGATTGATTCATTCAATTTTAAACTTCGCTTAATAGCGTGTTGCTGAACTGCGGGGACAGCACGATTGGGTCAGGTTCACCTATATTTCATCTACGGTCTTGCGTTCTTCGCAATGGGCACCGCTGTTCTGACGTTTGTTCACGGTGCGCATTCGTTGCCGGGACTACGCGACCTGAAGTGGATTGGCTTTTTCGGACTGCTTCATGGAGTGAATGAATGGCTCGTGATGTTCTCGTTCCTGGAGGTGAGCCGCGACGGCCTGCAGTCGGGAGTCGTGTTGAGAGAGCTCGTCAATGCAGCGTCTTATGTCGTGCTTACTATTGGCGCGGTTCGGCTCCTGCGCGGGCGCGGGTGGTGGCTTGCCGGCCTATTTCTGATCCTGCTTTGGGTGCTGTCTCTGTTGGCGCTGTGGTTCGCCGGGGCGCCGGCGCCAGAGTTCGATGTCGTTACCAGACTCATGCTGGGCAGCCCTGCCGCCTTCCTGGCTGTCGCAGCATTTCTCCGTCTTCAGCCAGATCCGGCCGGTCATGGTTCTTATCTCAAAAGGCAGAAGGTGGCGTTCCGGCTGGTTGCCGCAGCCTTCGGCGTCTATGGACTATTCACGCTTGTCGCACAGCCGTCTGATCTTTTTCCGGCCACTCATGTCAATACACTCTGGTTCGCTGAACTGACCGGAATAGAGGTGCCCTGGTTCCGGGCCTCCGCCGCTTGCGCTATTGCGATTGGTTTGTTGTTTGTTGTGCGCCTGATCTCGGACGAGCGCATAGACAGCCTGCAAGAGCGCGAGGAGCGATTGCTCAGTGTGCTCGATAATTCTCCAATGGGGGTCAGTATCTTCAGCACCGCGCCGTTCGTGCGTCACTATGCGAACCGGCCTTTTGCGGAGCTTGTCGGCCACAAGCGGGACACTGGACAGGAAGTAGCCGGGCGAGAGACATTCGTAAACCCCGAAGACTATCAGAGAATGGCGGATGACCTGGCCCAGGGCGTGGAGCGCGATAACGTCATCGCACAACGCGTGCGGCCTGATACCGGAGAGCTCTGGTGGAGTTCTGTCAGTACACGGAATATCGACTTTGCCGGGCGCGATGCGGCGCTCGTCTGGGTTCACGATATTTCGGGCGCGAAATCACGGGAAGAACAACTTGCTCAAAGCGCGGTCCAGCTTCGGGCCATCCTCGAATCCTGTACCACGGCAGTTTGTGTGTTTCACCGCGTATCGGAGGACCGCGAATATCTCTATGCGAGCAACCGCATGCTGGAAATGTTCGGGGCAAAGGATGTCGGGGAACTAAACGCTTTCGGGTTTATCAACACGTTTGCCGACCAAAATGAAGGCGCCAAAATGCGCGACCGTCACAATCAGGGCCAATACAGACAGGATGCGATCTATGAGCGGGTACGCCTTGACGGCAGCCGCTTCTGGATCATGGGTACGGCGTCGGAGATCGAGTTCGAAGGTCAGCCTGCCACCATCGCCTGGATCACGGATATTTCAGACCGTGTTGACGCCGAAAACAGGACGGCGCAGCACGCAAACCAGCTCCGTGATATGCTCGAGACAAGTGAAGCCGGGGTCTCCGTGTTTCGTCGCGGTACCCTTGAGCGGGTTTATGCGAACCAGGGCTTTTTGCGCCGTTTCGGACTTGCCTCTCACGAAGAACTCAACGGGATGGATCTGCGGGCAACCTTTGTGAATCCGGCGGATGCAGACTGGGTCATCGAGCACCTTCAGACCGGTGCGGGTCAGCAGAGATTTGAAATGGAAAGGCGGCGGGTCGACGGCTCGAAATGGTGGGCCCAGGTCGAGACCAAACCGATAGAATTCGACGGTGAGATGGCGACGATCGTCTGGCATTACGACATTACGGAGCAAAAGCGGGCTCAAGAGGAACTCGAGGCTGGAGCGCGGCGCTTTCGGGAGATACTCGAAAGCAGCGAGGCCGGGATATCGATCTTCGATGTGGATACCTTCGACCGCCGCTACGTGAACAGCGTCTTCCTCAGGATGTTCGGCGCGGAGACGATTGACGAGATCAATGCAGTGGACTTTCGGGACACATTCGAAAGTCACGCGATTGCAGAAGCAGTCACCACGCAGCTGCGGGACGGTGACTTAATGGGCCGCCGCTCTGAGATGCGCCGCCGGATCGATGGCTCGACCTGGTGGGCTGTGATCGACGCCAAGCGGATCGAGTTCGACGGCAAGCCTGCTGTCATTACCTGGCACTATGACATCAGCGAGCAGAAGGAGGTCGAGAACGAGCTGCGGAAAACCGTCGATGTCCTGCGGCAAACGCAGGAGGAACTTGTCGAAGCAGAGAAAATGGCGTCGCTCGGAGGTCTTGTTGCCGGTGTCGCGCACGAGATCAATACCCCGATCGGAATTTGCCTGACCTCGGCCTCGGCAATGACAGGAAAGATCGACGAGCTTAAAGCGGCTGTTGAAAGTGGGCAGCTTACACGCGGGAAGTTTATCTCAAGGCTTGAAACGATCGACGGTGCGGCCGATCTCGTGGTGCGCAACGCCAAGCGGGCAGGCGAATTGATTTCAAGCTTCAAGCAGGTTGCCGTCGACCAGACCAGTGGCGAACGGCGCAACTTTGCCCTTATCGACTACATCGAAGAGGTGCTCGTTAGTCTGGGCCCCGAACTCACCCGGAGGAATATCACAAATGAGCTCAAGGGAGACCGTGAGCTCGAACTGAGTGGGTATCCAGGTGCGATTGGTCAGATTGTGACAAACCTCGCGATGAATGCCGCGATACACGCATATGACGACGGGGCCGGTGGCAAAACCGAGATCATCTGCAATCAGGAAAACTCCGGTGAAATTGTGATGACGTTCAGGGATTTCGGAAAGGGAATGGAAGAAGAGACGGCCCGCAGGATCTTTGAGCCGTTCTTCACCACTCGGCAGGGCCGGGGTGGAACCGGTCTGGGAATGCACATTCTCTATAACCTTGTCACGCAACGGCTCGGGGGCCGTGTCGCGTGCCGGTCAAAGCCCGGCGAGGGCACCACTATCGAACTCAGGTTTCCCAGGGTCGCAATCTGACCCGGACCCGGACGCGGGCTGCTCGATGCGGTCTAGAGATTGTCGAGACGGTGCCGTGCTAGCAATTCGCCGAGCATCTGTCCGGCCGCCTGCCGGTGGGCGACGTGAATGGCGCGCGCGCCCTCCGCATCTCCCTTCAACAGGCAGTCGAGCAGCACACGGTGATCGACCGTCGATTGCTCTGGCCGGGGACGCAGGCTGAGGGTCGCCATGCGGGCCCGGTGAACCTGGGTCCTGTAGCGCGCGGTCGCTTCGATAAGGCGTTTGTTTCCGGATGCCTCGACGAGCAGTGCATGGAATTCATCGTCACCCTGCGCCCAGGCAACGAGATTGTCTTTTTCCAGAGCCCGTTCCATTCGCGTCGTTGCTTTGTCCATGGCCTTTGCCTGGGCTGCGCTGAGACCGCGCTGCGCCGCGAGTTCGGCGGCCAACGGTTCGAGCGCGGTCAGTAACTGATATATTTCGGTCATGTCCTCGACCGATATCGGAAGGATCTGAACGCCGCGCCGTGGCCGAACCTTCACCAGGCCTTCCCGCTCGAGACGGAGACCTGCCTCGCGCACTGGCGTTCGGCTCACACCGATCCATTCGGCGAGCTCCGCTTCCAGATAAGACGCGGAGGGCTTCAGACGACCATCTAGGATCATCGCCTTTATCGCGTCATAGGCCTTCGCGCCTGCGCTCGGATGTTTCTCGTTGGTCATCTGTGGCGCCGTGTCTGTAAATCAATTTGCTGCCGTTGTTCGGCTGATCGGTAGGCGGCTTCTTCGATACGGATATTCTGCAGATAGTCTTTTGCAAGGGTCTCGAGAGGGGTCCCATTCAGTAAATGTGAAACGACATGCTGCTGGAAGTGGAAAACACAGTCGCCGCCGAAGTCGCGGTCCTCGAAATCGTAGGGGATCTCTCTAGAAGCAGTCTCGCCGCGCGGCCGGTATGCAAGGCGTCCGTTCCCATCGAGAGTAATCGTAGCGGTTTCGCCTTCTAGGGTGAACTCGCCCATAGTGAGACGATGGTTTTCCGCCGCGTGATCGAGTGTCCGGTTTGCATCAAGCGTCGCCCGCAGGCCATTCGGCCAGGTCAGGATCAGCAGGCCGGCATCCTCTCCCTTGATGGCTGGGTTGGCGCGCCAAAGGTCCGCATAGATCGTCTTCGGATCGCCGAACAGGAATCGGAAAACGTCGATCCAATGAATGCCGGTTTCGTGGACCAGGAAACGCTCCATGTCGCGAAAATAGGGTTGCCGCGACAGGTAAGCGTCAGCACCACCGCCATCTCCCGGTCTCAACCTGAAGCATGCTTGGCGGACAGTTCCGACATGATCATTTTCGATCTCGTCCCGGATTACCCGGTACCAGGGCATGAACCGGAAATTCTCATGGACGATCAGCGTCGTGCCTGCCTGTTCGGCAGCTTGGGTCAGATCTTCCGCTTCCGCCAGTGATCGACAGAACGGCTTCTGGCTTATGATGGTTGGAATTCTGCCCAGCAGGGGACGAATCAGGTCGGCCTGATGCGCTGGTGGAACTGCGACATCAAGGAGGTCGGGCGGTCCCGCCGCGAGAAGCGTATCAATATCGGGGCACAGCGCGAGACCCGGATAGAGTTTGGCCAGTTCGTTGCGTCGGGATTCCGATAAATCAGCAACGCCGACAAGATCGACATCCGTTATCCGCCGCCAGGCATTTATATGAAAGCGGCCGAAGTAGCCGCCACCGACCATTCCGACCTTGAAACTCATGCGCTTACCAAGCCCATTATCGCATCCGACATTTGCTGTGTGCCCGCCTCGCCGCCGAGATCACGGGTGAGGGTCGAGCCGCTGTTGAGAATTTTAGAGACCGCGCCCTCGATCATCTGCGCCCCCTCGGAGAGCGCGCTGTCCTCATGCTCCCCGGCGAGCCATTCCAGCATCATGCCGGCGGAAAGGAACATGGCGAGCGGGTTTGCCAAGCCTTTGCCAGCGATATCCGGAGCGCTGCCGTGGCAGGGCTGGAAGACCGCATTTTCGTCCCCGATATCGGCCGATGGGGCGAGCCCGAGAGACCCCATGATGCCGGCGCCGAGATCGGAGAGAATGTCCCCGAACATGTTTTCGGTGACGACGACATCGAACTCCCAGGGCTTCTGCACCATCCACATGGCGAAGGCATCCACATAGGCGCTGTCTGCGGCAATATCCGGGAAAGCCTTTGCCCGCTCCTCGAAGATCGAGCGGAAGAACCAGAAGGACCGGAAGACGTTTGCCTTGTCGACGCAGGTGACCCGGCCTGGTGTGCCACGCTTTGCGGCGCGCTGCCCGGCGAGACGAAAGGCGAAGTCGAACAGTTTTTCACTGGTCGCGCGGGTGATCCTCAGGGTTTCGGTCGCGTAGCTGTTATCGACAACCTTGCCCTCATGCATGTGGGCGAACAGTCCCTCGGTCGATTCCCGGATCAGCACGAAATCGGTCTCGAAGGCGCGCGGATCGGCGAGCGGCGTAGGCTGGCCTTTATAGAGTTTCACCGGGCGGACACCGGCATAGAGGCCGAGAGCGAAGCGAAGATCGATCTGCGGAGTGATCTCGGTCCCGTCCTGTTTGCGGATGTTCGGCAGGCCCATCGCGGAAAGCAGAATAGCATCCGCGCTGCGAGCGGCCTCGATAGAGGAGGCGGGCAGCGCCTCGCCCGTTTCCGCGTAATGCTGTGCGCCGGCCGGCAGGGTCTCGAATTCCAGCTTGCGGCCAACCCGTTTCGAGACCATATCCAGAACGGTCCGCGTCGGGGCCATGATTTCAGGCCCGATACCGTCTCCGTCGAACAGGGCGATGCGATAGACGCGGTTGCTACTCATCTCGAACACATCCCACAAATAGAAATAACGTATGCATTGATGTGTACGTTGTCTGTGATCTGTGGCGTGAACGCAACCTCCAAAAGTGCAGCACAGCGTTCGTGCATTTGGACTTAATCAATGATGCCACTCCGGAGGTTGAACGAGATTCCGTTGCGTGTTCCCTTCTTTACGTTGCGGGTTTAACCGGGGCGATGCGATGCAAATCCAGATGAGGACGTAATGGCCGGTCAGGCATATTTCTGGGATGAAGCAGGCGCTGCAGGCAGCGTGCAGGCCGGCGGTGCGATACTGGAGGCCTATACGGTCGGCCCGCCGCCGGGACAGGCGCCGACTCTTGTGCTCCTCCATGAAGGCCTCGGCTGTGTCGATCTCTGGCGCGATTTCCCAGAGAAGCTCGTCGCTGAAACGGGATGTGGCGTGTTTGCCTATTCCCGCGCAGGGTATGGACGCTCCGATGCTTGTCCGTTGCCGCGCCCGCTTGACTATATGACCCGTGAGGCCGTCGCCGTGCTTCCGGAAGTTCTGGGTGCCATCGGATTCACAGACGGTATCCTGATTGGCCACAGTGACGGCGCATCCATAGCGGCTATTCATGCCGGGGCGCAGCGCGATCCGCGGGTTCGGGGCGTGGTTCTGATGGCGCCGCATTTCTTCACCGAAGCAATGGGTCTCGATGCCATCGCGGAAGCGCGGACGGCGTATTCAGATGGAGACCTGCGCTCCCGCCTTGGCAAATATCACGCGCATGTCGATACGGCCTTCCGGGGCTGGAACGATGCCTGGCTCGATCCGGGTTTCAGATCATGGGATATCCGGCACTTCCTGGATACTGTCTCGGTCCCTGTCCTGTGCCTTCAGGGTGAGCAGGACCAGTACGGCACCAGGGCCCAGGTCGAGGTGGTGGCGGAACGTGTCGGCGGTCCGGTGACGATCCACATGATCCCGGATTGCCGGCATTCGCCGCACCTGGAAGCTGCTGAAACAGTGACAACAGAAATTGCCGCGTTCCTCACTGGAACCGTGCGCTTCGAAGCGGGAGAGAGTGATGCTTGAGGGCTTCAAGACGGAGAGAGTAGCGACCAGCGGAACCGAGATTTTCGTCAGGTCTGCCGGCAAAGGTGATCCGGTGCTGCTGATCCACGGATTTCCGCAGACCGGCGATTGCTGGCACAAGATCGCCCCGGCATTGGCTGAGAAGTTCACGGTGATCGTGCCTGACTTGCGCGGTTACGGCGCGAGCGGAAAACCCGCGCCGTCGCCCGATCATTCGGCGCACAGCAAGCGGGAAATGGCGCGGGATCTTGTCGAGGTGATGGCGGCGCTCGGTTATGAGCGTTTCGCCGTCGTAGGGCATGATCGGGGCGCACGGGTCGGCTTCCGGCTCTGTATGGATCACCCGGAGCAGGCCACGCGGTTCTGCTCACTCGACGTCATTCCGACCCTCAACATGTGGGAAAAACTGGATCTTGCCGGTGCGGTCGGCGGCTTTCACTGGTCCTATCTGGCGCAGCCTGCGCCGGTGCCTGAGACCATGATCGGTAATGATCCGGACTTCTTCTATAGCTACCTGATGCGCAAATGGGCGGCCCCGGACTTTACTTTTCAGAAGGACGCGATGGCGGCTTATCTGAAAGCCATGCGGGACCCGGCCGCTATTGAGGGCACTTGCGAGGATTACCGCGCCGGAGCCACCATTGACGTGGCACATGACAGGGCCGACCGGCAGGAAGGGCGGACGCTTTCCTGTCCGCTGCTGTTTATGTTCGGTGCGGTGAGGGGCTTCGGGGGCCCCGGCGGCACTGCCGATCCGCTGGGTACCTGGCGGGAATGGAGCAGCAGTACGGTGGAGGGCGGTCCGGCCCCGTGCGGTCATTTCCTGCCGGAAGAAGCGCCGGAGATCGTCCTTAAGCAGTTGCTTCCGTTCTTGCTGAAAGCGGATTGATAATGCAATGCACGCCGCTTGCTCAGATCGGGCGGCGGCGAGGCGCCTCACTCTAACAGGGAATGACGCCTCCTATAGGGTATGGACTGTATGGAAGCCGGAATGACGAACAAGTGGGTGTCTTCTTTGGAAGACGTGACGGATTATATCGAGGACCCGCGTCTTCTGGATCTGCTGAAATACTGGAGCGGTAAACGCGACGGTCGGCTTGCACCTTCCCGTCAGGACATCGACCCCAGTGAAATAGGCGCCTTGTTGTCCTGCATCTATCCTGTCGATTTTGAAGAACCGGATGTGTTCCGCTATCGCGTGGCCGGTACCGAGATTGCGGAGAACTTCGGGCACGGAAATCTCAAGGGGAAGACCTTGGGCGATATCCTGAAGCCGGACGTAAAGGATTTTGTGACCAGACGCTGGATGCCGGTGATCCGGGATGGCGCGATCGTCTGCATGAAGGGCCAAGTCTACAATACGGTGAACCGTTATGCGTTCGGAGAGCGGCTGTTGTTGCCGCTCTCCGACAATCCTGAAGCTCCGGTCTCTGGCCTCCTTGGGGTGACGGTGGCGAGATGGATGGAATCCCCTGGGCCAGAGGGACGCCGCAACTCCGACATGATCATGATAAAGGCTGCGAAATTACCCTGACGCACTGCGGTTATTTCGGTGACGGCAGTTTCCAGGTCGAGGTTGCCATGGCGGCGAGCTTGTCGTCTTCGCCGAACAGCCGGGACTCAAGAAAGCAAAGCGACCGCCCGCGCCGCAGGACCCGGCCTTCGCAGGTAGCCATGCCGCCGGTCAGCGGCCGCATATACTGCACTTTCATCTCAAGCGTGGCGCCGCCGGTGCCCGTTATATGTTTCAGCAGATGGCCCATGGAGATATCCATGACCGTGGCGATGGCACCGCCATGCAGGCTGCCCTGGGGATTGAACAGGAAATCCTCGACGGGAAAGCGGACCCGGCAGAGCTCTTCTTCATATTCGAAACCGAGATCCAGCAACCGCGCCAGAAAGAAGGTCTCGAACTCCTGGCGGTAGGTTGCAAGCGCGGTCTCGAACCGCGCGCGTGCGCGCTCTTCGTTCATATCAAGTGTATCCTTTTGAGTGGCTATCTTCGGGCAGGCACTGGCGATATCCAGTTTGCGGTGATCCATACCAGCGTTGATGAACCCGATACAGTCTCTATCGATGAACTCGCGGCAACCGGCCGGACGCGTGCTTCAAGCACTTTGGTCTCGCTCGGACTCCCGACCGAGCGCCAGGACTTTCAAGTTGAATAGGGTTAACGCCAATCCGCTTTGCAATTGATTCTGCCTGAGTCGGTGTGTTTTGGCCGTTCAGATGGGCCGAAAGTGCCGCTCCAGTGCGGTTTTTTGCCACTTTTTGGCCACGCTTATTGGCTGTGTTGTTCACATCAGATTTAACGCGGGTTTCCGTAAGGCTTTGATTTAAAGGGATATTTAATTTGGTTCGGGCAAGTGTCGAAAATTAGCGGCGAATCTCGTGAGAAAACTCATATTTTTGAGCAATTCCGGGGCTTGCAGCGGGAACGAGAATCCCAGAGACTTCGGCCATCATCAACGGGAGATCAGTTCATGAATAAATCCGAACTCAGCGCAGCGGTTGCTACCAAAACCGGCCTCACCCAGTCTCAGGCCGAAGCAGCGGTCAATGGTGTGATCGACGCGGTAACCGATACGCTGAAGAGCGGTGGCGATGTCCGTCTTGTCGGCTTCGGCACCTTCTCCGTTTCCGAGCGCGCTGCGACCACTGGCCGTAACCCGCGGACCGGCGAAACCATCAATATTGCCGCGTCCAAGCAGGCGAAGTTCAAAGCCGGTCAGGCTCTGAAAACCGCTGTTAACGGCGGCTGATTCTTCCTTCGATCCGGGCGCGGCGTTAGCCGCGCCCGGATCGTTTCGGATCAGATCCCCCCAACCGCCCGCGAGGCGGTTTTTTTGTGCCCGCGATTTGGACGGCCGTTTCTGTCAGTCCTTGAACGGTTCTTCTTCTCCGTCTGGAACTGAGACGCGGAAGACATTCAGGTTTGCCGAGATCATTGCGTAATAGCCCGCAAGGGTGACGAGATCCGCCATGCCCCGGTCGCCGATGCGCGCATGGGTGTCGGCATAGGTTTCGTCCGAAACATCGCCCGCCTGCATCAACTCAGCGACAAATTTCTGAATTGAACCGAGGTCGGGATTGTCCGCCGGTGCCTCACCACGCTTGATGGCGGCAATCTCATCCGGTGTCATGCCTTCCTTCAGGGCGATCTGCTCATGTGCCCACCATTCGTATTGGGAGCGCCAGTGTTTCGCGACGGTAAGGATCGCAGCTTCCCGCATTGCGCCGGAGAGTGAGGATTCGAACCGCAGCTTCACGCCGAGCGCCTGTGCGGCTTCTCCGGTCTCCGGCGTGTGTAGCCAGGCATTGAATGGACCGCGCAATGCACCGCTCTGCTCCATCATGTCGATGCCCGGGCCTGATTTGAAACGCACGCCCCCGGTGATTGCTTCATAGAGTTCGGCCTGTTTCGGAGCGAGATTGCCGGGGGTAAGTTTAGGAAGGCGGTCCATCAGAAAAGTCTCCGGAGAACTGGTGCGGACAGGAGGGTCGGTTCAGACGATGGACGATAAATCGGCTTAAAGGGAAGGGAGCACTCGGCATTGCTTTCGTGCCGAAAGCCGAAGCTGAGAAGGCTCCTTTAGGCCGGAGCTCTCATGGCAGAGGTCACAGCTCCCAGTTCCACGGGCGAGCCGTTTGGTTAAACATGTAGACTCAGTTTCAAATTTGGAAAGGCAACAATATGCCCCAAGCGTCAGCCCACCCGGGAGACCCTCACTTCATCACGCGAAGCGGATGGTTGCGCGCAGCCGTGCTTGGCGCAAATGACGGGGTCGTTTCCGTCTCCTCTTTGATCGTCGGGGTGGCGGCGGCCGATCCCGATCCAAGCACCGTCATAATAGCTGGAATTGCGGGCCTCTCGGCAGGCGCGATGTCGATGGCTGCAGGCGAATACGTATCCGTGTCTTCGCAGTCGGACGTGGAACGGGCAGACATCGCTCGGGAAACCGAGGCGTTGCAGGATCTTCCGGACGAGGAGCTTGCGGAGCTCGCGGCCCTCTATCGAGAGAAAGGGCTCAGTCCGGAGACAGCCCTTTTGGTTGCAAAAGAACTCACCGAGAAAGATGCGCTTGGCGCCCATGTGCGGGACGAGCTGGGGCTGTCGGAAGTACACGCGGCCAACCCGCTCCAAGCTGCGATCACTTCGGGCCTGACGTTCTGTGTCGTGGCGGCGATCCCGCTGTTGGCCGCCTTTTTCGCACCCGCAGATTCGATTGTTCCTGTTGTCCTTGTTGTTACTGTGATCGCTTTAGCCGCTCTAGGCGCTTCGGGAGCGAAAGCGGGAGGGGCGCCCGTTTTGCGCGCCACTTTGCGTGTGATGGTTTGGGGCGTATTTGCAATGGCTGTCACGGCCGGCGTCGGCTGGCTTTTCGGTGTCAGCGTCTGAATGTGGCCCGCATCGCTAATTACGCTGTCCGTTTAATGAGAAACCGATTGGGTGAGGGGTAGGCCGGTTCTCTTTGCCTCACACGTACCGGAACACCAGCAGCCCGAAGACAATTGCAATCCCCAGCGGGACCCAAAGCAATGTGCTGACAAGCCCGAGCCATGCCAGGAAAATAAACGCGCTCCCGAGCAGCCAGATGAACAGTCGATCGCCGCGCGTTGTCGTCAACCCAAGCACGCCGTCGCGCGGGGCACCGCCGGGATTGCGCAGCTCCAGCATGGTCATGGTGCCGAGGCAGCAGGCGATGAAGATGAAGAAGGCGGCGGTGGGCCAGGTCCAGGCCATCCAGCTTAGTCCCATGAGCTGTCTCCTTCCTAGACCCGCCCGAGGGCGAAGCCCTTGGCGATGTAGTTGCGGACGAAATAGATCACGAAGGCGCCCGGGATGATTGTCAGCGTACCCGCCGCGGCCAATAACCCGAGCTCGTAGCCTGACGAACTCGCTGTCTTGGTCATGGTCGCCGCGATGGGTTTCGCGTCGACCGCAGTCAGGGTCTTGGCTAGCAGTAACTCGACCCAGGAGAACATGAAGCAGAAGAAGCAGGCGACGCCAATCCCGGCGGCGATGGTCGGCACGAAGATTTTCAGGAAGAAGCTCCAGAAGGAATGCCCGTCCACGTAAGCCGTCTCGTCCAGCTCGCGCGGCACGCCCGACATGAACCCTTCGAGGATCCAGACAGCGAGCGGGATGTTGAAGAGCGTGTGGGCCAGCGCCACGGCGATGTGTGTGTCGAACAGGCCGACAGCCGAATAGAGCTGGAAGAAGGGCAGGGCGAAGACCGCCGGCGGGGCCATCCGGTTGGTCAGCAGCCAGAAGAACAGGTGTTTGTCGCCGATGAAGCGGTAGCGCGAGAAGGCATAGGCTGCGGGCAGCGCGACCGCGACCGAGATCGCCGTGTTCAGGGTCACATAGGTGATCGAGTTCACATAGCCCATGTACCAGGTCGGGTCGGTGAAGATGGTGATGTAATTGTCGAGCGTGAACTCCTGCGGATAGAGCGTGAAGCTGCCTAGGATCTCGTTCGTGGTTTTGAACGACATGTTGATCAGCCAGTAGATCGGCAGCATCAGGAACAGGATATAGAGGCTCGGTACCAGCCAGCCGGCGGTTTTCTTCGCGTTCATGTCACTGTTCCTCGTTCCGCATCATCACGGTGTAGAAGACCCAGCTCAGCGCCAGGATAATCAGGAAGTAGACCAGCGACATCGCCGCCGCCGGGCCGAGATCGAACTGGCCGAGGGCGATCTTCACCAGATCGATGGAGAGCAGGGTGGTCGAGTTACCCGGCCCGCCGCCGGTGAGCACGAAGGGCTCGGTATAGATCATGAAGCTGTCCATGAAGCGCAGCAGGAAGGCGATGGTCAGGACCCGCTTCAGTTTTGGCAGCTGGATGAAGCGGAAAATCGCCCAGCCTCCGGCGCCGTCGATCTTGGCCGCTTGATAATAAGCGTCGGGGATCGAGCTCAGGCCTGCATAGGCCAGCAGCACCACGAGCGAGGTCCAGTGCCAGACATCCATCAGGATCAGCGTGAACCAGGCATCGCCGGGCTGTCGGGTGAAATTGAAGTCGAACCCGATGGCATTCAGCATATGTCCGAGGAAGCCGATATCCGGCAGTGCGAAGATGTTCCACATGGCGCCGACCACGTTCCAGGGGATCAGGAGCGGCAGGGCCATCAGCACCAGGCAGACGGAAACCCAGGGACCCTTGCGCGGCATGGTCAGAGCGATGGCGACGCCGAGCGGCATTTCGATGGCGAGGATGCTGGCGGTGAAGATGGCCTGCCGTCCGAGGCTGGCATGGAAGCGTTCGGATTGCAGGATGTCCTGGAACCAGATCACTCCGGCCCAGAAAAACTCGTTGTTCCCGAAGGTCTCCTGCATCGAGTAATTGACCACGGTCATCAGCGGGATGATCGCGTTGAAGGCAACCAGCGCGAAGACCGGAAGGACGAAGAACCAGGCTTTGTTGTTCTGCAACTTGTTCATGCTTCCGCTCCTCCGGCCACCAGCCAGCCGTCGCGATAGACCCGTGTCCGGTCTGCGCGGAAGGACAGGGTTGTTTTCCCGGTTGGGATCTCCACGCCTTCATTGACTAGCAGTTTCACCGGCATGTTGCCGACCCGTGTTTCAACGATCTGGTAGCGGCCGCTGTCGCTGACCTTGACCACGTCGGCGGCAATGCCGTCCCCGGATTTACCGTCTGGAACGAGGGCGACGAATTCCGGCCGTATACCAAGGCGAAGTGCCCCTTCAGCCCCGTCCTTCACCGCGCCGGCATTGCTTGTCGCGACGGGCTGGCCGTGCAGGAATGCCTGACCGCCCTTTACCTCGCAGTCGAGGATGTTCATGCCCGGCGAGCCGATGAAATGACCGACGAATTCGTGGCCCGGTGTCTCGAACAGCTCAACCGGCGTGCCGATCTGCACCACCTGGCCGACATTCATCACCACCACCTTGTCGGCGAAGGTCAGGGCCTCGGTCTGGTCGTGTGTAACGTAGACCATGGTCCGCTTAACCCGTTGGTGCAGCTCCTTCAGCTTGGAGCGGAGCTGCCATTTCAGGTGCGGATCGATCACTGTAAGGGGCTCGTCGAACATGATCACGTTCACGTCGGAGCGGACCAGCCCGCGGCCGAGGGAGATCTTCTGTTTACCGTCGGCGGTCAGGCCCGAGGCGCGGTTCATCAGGGTGTCTTCGAGATCGATCATGGCCGCGATCTCACGGACCTTGGCATCGACCTCCGCTTCCGGGACGCCGCGATTGCGCAACGGGAAAGCCAGATTGTCGTAGACGCTCATGGTGTCGTAGACGACCGGAAACTGGAACACCTGCGCGATATGACGCTGATCCGGAGCAAGCCCCGTGACATCCTTTTCGTCGAACAGAACCTTGCCGTGACTTGGTGTCAGCAGGCCGGAGATGATATTCAGGAGCGTGGTCTTGCCGCAGCCGGACGGGCCGAGCAGGGCATAGGCGCCGCCATCCTCGAAGGTGAAGTCGAGCTGTTGCAGCGCATAGTCTTCGGGTCGCTCCGGGTTTGGCCCGTAAGCGTGCCGGAGATCGTCGAGGGTGATCTTCGCCATCGTCTCTCTCCTAAGCTCGCGCCGAGGCGGCGGCAGCCAGCGCGCCGTCTGGAGCAAAATACATGGCCTGCGCGAAATCGGCGTGCAGGTGGGCTTCGGCGCCGACTTCGAAGGCGTGAATGCCGTGAGACTGGGAAACCCAGGTTTTCCCGCCCTTGGCGAAATGGATGATGCTTTCCGAGCCGCTGAGTTCGGTCACCATGACCCGGCCGGAAACCGGCACCGGGTCCGCGCCTGTCGCGGCAGTAGTCACGAAATGTGGCCGGATGCCCAGTGTGTAGGGACCGTCCGAAAGAGAAGAGGCGGGGCCATTGGCAACCCAGCGTGCGCCCTCGGCATCGGTGAAGTGATCGCCTTGTTTCTCGCAGGACATCACGTTGATAGGCGGATCGGAAAAGACCTGGGCGCTGAGCAGGCTGTTGGGCTTGCGGTAGATCTCGCGGGTCGGCCCGAACTGGGTCACGGCACCCTCGAATAGCGTCGCGGTATTGCCGCCGAAGAGGAGAGCCTCGGTCGGCTCCGTCGTTGCATAGACCACGATGCAGTTGCGGTCAGCGAAGAGGCGCGGCAGCTCGTCCCGCAATTCCTCGCGCAGTTTGAAGTCTAGGTTCGCCAGCGGCTCGTCCAGCAACACCAGGTCCGCGTCCTTGACCAGAGCACGGGCAATCGCGGTGCGCTGCTGCTGACCGCCGGAAAGGGCGCCGGGCAGGCGGTCCAGCATCGGGGTCAGGCGCAGCAGCTCGGCCATCTCGCCGACCCGCTTGCGGATCAGGTCGTCCGGCGCGCGCGCCACCCGGAGCGGGGAGGCGATATTCTCAAAGACCGTGTAGTTCGGATAATTGATGAACTGCTGATAGACCATCGAGACGTTGCGTTGCTGCACGGGCATGCCGGTGACATCCCGGCCATCGAACCAGATCTCGCCTTCCAGCGGGCGTTCGAGGCCCGCCATCAACTGCATGAGTGTGGTTTTGCCAGCGAGCGTGGAGCCGAGCAGGATGTTGAAACTGCCGGGATCGCACGTCAGGTCGGTCGGGTGGATATGCACCGCGTTACCGACACGCTTGGTTACGCCTTTGAGTGTAAGTGTCATGGCCTCTCGAGAGGTCGGCGGATGATCGCGCGGGCCGTCCCGGCGATTCCGCAATGTCTGGAACTTTAGAAAAAATCCGGGGCCGGATCGAGGGATGCGGCCCCGGAGGAGTGAAGTCTCCGAGTTAGGGAGAGCGGTCCTAGTTCTGAGACCAGCGTTTCACCAGCTCATCGTAGGAAACTGTTTCGCCCTTCGGCTTCTCGTTGGCGAGAGCCGCTTTCGCGCCACCCTTGCCGAGCCATGCGGACGGGTCTTTCTCTTCGTTCAGGCGGGGGCCACAACCGCCATAGGTGTTGTTTGCCTTGTCCGCGCGTTCCATGCGCGCCATCACCTGATCCATCTCGCTGGCGAGACGATCCATAGCTTCCTGCGGGGTGAAGGCACCGGAATTGACGTCACCGATCTGCTGCCACCAGAGCTGGGCCAGTTTCGGATAGTCAGGCACGTTCACGCCGGTAGGCGACCAGTTCACCCGGTCGGGCGACCGATAGAACTCGACCAGACCACCGAGCTTTGGTGCCCGTTCGGTGAAGGATTTGTCGTTGATGTCGCTATCCCGGATGATGGTCAGGCCGACATGGCTCTTCTTGAGAGACACAGACTTCGAGACCACGAACTGGGCGTAGAGCCAGGCTGCCTTGCGGCGATCGACCGGTGTGGACTTGAACAATGTCCAGGAGCCGGCATCCTGATAGCCGAGTTTCTGGCCTTCTTCCCAGTACGGGCCGTGCGGGGACGGGGCCATGCGCCAGAGCGGCACACCGTTATCGTCTACAGTGTTGTTGCCGTCGGCCTTGGACGCGACCATGGAAGCTGTGAAGGCGGTGTACCAGAAGATCTGCTGGGCGACATTACCTTGGCTGAGGGCCGGCAGCGACTGATAGAAATCGTAGTCGGCCGCACCCGGAGGTGCATATTTACGAAGCCATTCATCCCATTTGCGGATGGCATAGACAGCCGCCGGACCGTTGGTTCCGCCACCACGGGTGACGGACGCGCCGGCCGGGTTACAGGAGCCTTCCTCCATCCGGATGCCCCACTCGTCGATCGGACGGCCGTTCGGCAGACCTTTCGAGCCGGCACCGGCCATGGAGAGCCATGCATCGGTCATACGCCAGCCGAGATCGGGTGCGCGTTTGCCGTAATCCATATGGCCGTAGATGCGAACGCCGTCGATTTCCTTCACATGTTCGGTGAAGAATTCGGCGATGTCTTCATAGGCAGACCAGTTCACCGGAACGCCCAGCTCGTAGCCGTACATTTTCTTGAATTGGGCTTTCAGCTCCGGCTTGCTGAACCAGTCGTAGCGGAACCAGTAGAGGTTCGCGAACTGCTGGTCGGGCAGCTGGTAGAGCTTGCCGTCCGGGCCGGTGGTGAAGGACTTGCCGATGAAATCGTCGATGTCGAGCGTCGGCAGCGTGACGCCTTTGCCCTCTCCGGCCATCCAGTCCGTGAGGTTGACGGCGAGCTGCAGACGCGCATGGGTGCCGATCAGATCGGAATCGTTGATGTAGGCGTCGTAGAGGTTCCTGTTCGTCTGCATCTGCGTCTGAACGGCCTGAACGACTTCGCCCTCGCCAAGCAGCTGATGGTTCACCTTGATGCCGGTGATTTCCTCGAACGCCTTGGTCAGGGTTTTGGATTCGTATTCGTGAGTCGGAATGGTCTCCGACAGGACATTGATTTCCATGCCCTTGAACGGCTCGGCCGCCTTGATGAACCACTCCATCTCGGACTTCTGGGCGTCCTTGGAGAGAGTGGATGGCTGGAACTCGCTATTGATCCATTTTTCGGCTTCTGCCATGCCCGCCTTTGCGACGTTTGGCACAGCGAGAAGAGCCGTGACCGCAACTGCGGCCATCAGTGTCTTCTTCATCTTTTCCTCCCAGCTTGAAAGCTTTTATGACTATCAAACGAAAAAAAGTGAAGGTCAAGTGATGCTGATTGAATGTCCGTAAAATGCCGTCAACGTTGAGGGCGGGGTAGTGTCTCTCAGGGCTGGCTGGTTTATAAAAATATTAATTAAAATAGATAATTAGCTTTTTATATGGCTATCGTAATTAGCGTGATCACTGTAATGACGTAGAAAATTTTGTATGCAAAGCTTCTCTGGAAATCGAAAGAAAACGAATGTAGGATAATTTTGGGCGCGAAAGCTGCCTTGGTGTGTTTTCATATGAACATTCAGGCAGTGATTCCAGCGGCTGAATTTTTCGATCGAAGGTAAGTGAAAGGACGCGAGATGGATGCGGTTTCGCCACGGCAGACCGATATCCTGAGAATGGCCCGGCAATCCGGGCGTGTTGGGGTTGACGATCTCGCGCTTCAGTTCGACGTGACTCCTCAGACCATTCGCAAGGATCTGAACGAAATCTGTGATGCCGGCCTGCTGCAGCGGGTGCATGGCGGTGCGGTATATCCGTCCGGTGCGATCAATTACGCCTACGATGCGCGGCGCTCGCTCGCGGCCGAGGAAAAACGCCGGATCGGCGCGGTTGCGGCAGCGCTGATTCCGGACAACAGTTCAGTCATTCTGAATATCGGGACCACCACGGAACAGGTCGCCTTTGCTTTGCGTGAGCGTGAAGGCCTGATGGTGATCACGAACAACATCAACGTCGCGAACATCCTGCGGGAATCGCCGTCCACGGAAGTCATTATCGCAGGCGGTCTGGTGCGGCGGACGGACGGCGGTATCGTCGGCGAAGCGACCGTTGATTTCATTCGCCAGTTCAAGGTCGATCACGCCGTAATCGGGGCGTCCGCGATCGACGAGGATGGCGCCATCCTCGATTACGACTACCGCGAAGTCCGCGTTGCGCAGGAAATCATCCGGCACGCGCGGCGGACCATCCTCGTCGCCGATCACATGAAATTCGATCGCAACGCGCCGGTCCGCATCGGGCACCTCAGCGACATCGATGTCCTGGTGACCGACGCCGATGTACCGGAGAGCGTTCAGGAGCTTTGCGCGCTCCACGGCGTGACAATTGCCAGCGCGCCCGGGGCGCCGGGCGAAAATGATCCAAGCTGAGAAGGGTTCTCCAATGTATGACATCGCCGTAATCGGTGGCGGTATCAATGGATGCGGCATTGCCCGGGATGCGGCCGGGCGCGGCTATTCAGTCTGCCTTGCGGAGATGTCCGACCTTGCCAGCGGAACCTCTTCCTGGTCGACCAAACTGATCCATGGCGGTCTGCGCTATCTTGAGCATTACGAATTCCGGCTGGTCCGCGAGTCCCTGAGGGAGCGGGAGGTGCTCTGGGCCATGGCGCCGCATATCGTGCGCCCGATGCGGTTTGTCCTGCCGCACCATTCCGGCCTGCGCCCGGCCTGGCTGCTCCGGCTTGGCCTGTTTCTTTACGATCACCTTGGTGGGCGGAAGCTGTTGCCGCCCACCCGAGTGCTGAATTTGACGTCGGATGAAGCGGGCGAGCCGCTCAAAGCGGCATTCCGGAAAGGCTTTGAATATTCCGATTGCTGGGTGGACGATGCTCGTCTGGTGGTGCTGAACGCACGCGACGCTGCGAACCGTGGTGCGGATATCCACACCCGCACACAGGTTGTTAAGGCGGTTCGCGAAGAGGGGCATTGGCGGGTGACGCTGCGCGATCTTCGCACCGGGGCCGAGCGGGATATCGAGGCACGGTTGCTGGTCAATGCCGCCGGGCCATGGGTCGACCGGGTGCTGGGCGAAACCTTCGGGCACAACGAGGCTCGAAATGTCCGGCTGGTGCAGGGCAGTCATATCGTCGTGCCAAAGCTCTACGATCATGACCGGAGTTATATTTTCCAGAATTCCGATGGCCGGATCTTCTTCGCCATTCCCTACGAGCGCGATTTCACCCTGATCGGAACCACCGACCGGGACTATCAGGGTGATCCCGCAAAAGTGGCGATCACGCCGGAGGAATCAGCTTATCTGTGCGCTGCCGCCGGTGAGTATTTCAAACGGCAGGTCTCGGTTGAGGATATCGTCTGGACCTATTCCGGCGTGCGCCCCTTGTTTGACGACGGCGCCTCGAAAGCACAGGAGGCGACCCGGGATTACGTGCTTCGTGAGGAGGGTGAGACCGAGGATGGCGTGTTGGTGAACATCTTCGGCGGCAAGCTGACGACCTACCGGCGGCTCGCCAACTCGGTCATGAAAAAGATCGAGGCTGCTCTTGGCTCGAAAGGGCCGGAATGGAGCGGATCGGAACCGCTGCCCGGTGGCGATTTTCCGGTGCTGGAATTCACAGCCAGACTCCAGGCCCTGAAGAATAAGTACCCGTTTCTTGATGACGGCACGGCTCTTCGTATTGAACGCCAGTATGGGACATTGGCAGAAACGATTCTCAGAGATGCAAAGGCGCTCTCGGATCTTGGACGGGATTTCGGTGCCGGTCTGACGGAAGCAGAAGTGCGTTACCTGATGAACCGGGAATGGGCAGCGACCGCAGAGGATATCCTGTGGCGGCGCAGCAAGCTGGGGCTCCGGCTTTCGAAGGCGGAAGCCGATGTGCTGGAAGCCTATATGACGGAAGTTTCCTCTCGCGCGGCGTGAGTAATTTTATTACATAAACGAGTTGCAACAGGGGCTGTTTCTTATCAATGTTGCGGCAATCCGGCGTTCTGTCCGGACCACTCATCCGGGAGCCTACTCATGTTGGGTCCGAAAGCGGGTGGCCTTAGCGCCGCCTTCTACGGGAACGCTTATATTTTGCTCGCACTAACCACGTTGATGTGGGGCGGGAATGCGGTTGCGGGACGGCTTGCTATCGATGAAGTTTCACCGATGGCTCTGGTTCTGCTGCGCTGGGCCGGCGTTGTGATTCTGATGGGCATCGTTTCTCGTAAGAAGGTGTTGGCGGAATGGCCCGTATTGCGGGAGCGATTCTGGTTCCTGTTCGCTCTCGGTACTCTCGGTTTCACCATGTTCAACGGGCTGTTCTACGTTGCCGCCCATTCCACGGTGGCGATCAATATGGGCATCCTGCAGGGCTCCATTCCGGTCTTCGTATTGATCGGTGCACTGCTCGCCTACGGCACGCGGGTTTCCCTGGTGCAGTGCGGCGGCGTACTGCTGACCATGGTCGGTATCATTCTGATTGCCTCCCATGGAGAGTTGGAGCGACTTGCGGCGCTCGCGTTCAACCACGGTGACCTGCTGATGGTGATGGCCTGCGCTCTCTATGCCGGATACACGGTGGCGCTGCGGAAGCGGCCAAACGTTTCTGGTATCGCCATGTTCACCATCATGGCAGCCGCAGCCTTTATTACCGCGCTGCCGCTGGCTGCGCTCGAGGCGTACGCAGGTGATTTCCAGTGGCCGACGCTGAAGGGCTGGGGAATCGTGTTGTTCGTTACCCTGTTCCCGTCCTTCCTGGCGCAAATCTTCTTCCTGCGCGGTGTTGATCTGATCGGCCCGGGCCGGGCCGGGGTCTTCGTCAATCTTGTGCCTGTCTTCGCGGCAGGGCTCGCCGTGGTGGTGTTGGGCGAAGTCTTCGCCTGGTATCATGCCGCCGCGCTCGTCCTTGTCCTGGGCGGTATTGCGCTGGCGAACCGGACGAAGAGCTGAAATCGGCGCCAGCGGGCTTGCCCTTTTCGGATGACGGCGTATGACTGGGCGAAATATGACATTTCCCGGTCAGGAACCGGAAGCGAGGAGAGACCCTTGAGCGCACATCCCGTCACCGTCGTTGATCATCCGCTTGTCCAGCACAAGCTGACCATCATGCGCAAGGCCGACACGGCTACCTCCAAGTTCAGGCATCTGCTGAAGGAAATCGCACATCTTCTGGCCTATGAGGTGCTGCGAGATCTGGATGTCGAGACCGTCGAGATCGAAACCCCGCTGGAAACCATGATGGCCCCGCGCCTTGAGGGGAAGAAGCTCTGCTTCGTCTCGATCCTGCGCGCCGGGAACGGGCTGCTTGACGGTATGCTTGAACTGGTGCCGTCGGCACGGGTGGGACATATCGGTCTCTATCGTGATCCGAAGACGCTGGAGCCAGTCGAATATTACATGAAGCTGCCGGAACATCGGGACGAACGGCTCTTCATCGTCGTTGATCCGATGCTGGCGACCGGTAACTCCGCTGTCGCAGCCATCGAGCGGCTCAAGGCCGCAGGTGCAACGAACATCAAGTTCGTCTGCCTGCTGGCCGCGCCGGAAGGCATCGAAACCTTCCAGAAAGCATTGCCGGACGTACCTGTCTTCACCGCTTCCATCGACCGGCAACTGAACGAGAAGGGCTATATCATGCCCGGTCTCGGCGATGCCGGAGACAGGATGTACGGCACCAAGTAGCTGAAGCGATCCGATTGGGGCGGAGAGCATGACATCACCGAAGCCTTTGGCCGGACGGCGGGTTCTTGACCTGACCAATGTGCTGGCGGGACCGTTCTGCTGTCATCAGCTCGCCCATCTCGGGGCCGAAGTGATCAAGGTCGAAGTGCCGGGAACCGGCGATCTGGCCCGTCAGCTCGGTGCCGACAGGGAGCTGAACGAGGCTCTCATGGGAGTCTCCTTCCTGGCCCAGAATGCGGGCAAGCGCTCCATCACCCTCAATCTGAAGTCCGAGGATGGAAAGGCTGTGTTTCGCCGTCTTGTCGCCGGGGCGGATGTTGTGGTCGAGAATTTTCGGCCCGGTGTGATGCAGCGCCTCGGGCTCGGCTTCGAGGTGCTGAAACAGTCCCGCTCAGATCTTGTTTACTGCGCGATTTCCGGCTTTGGGCAGGACGGGCCGATGCGCGATCTGCCGGCCTATGACCAGATCATCCAGGGCATGTCGGGTGTCATGAGCATTACCGGCGCGCCGGATACCGCGCCGTATCGCGTTGGCTTCCCGGTTGCGGACACCATCGGCGGACTGACCGCGGCGATGGCGATTTCCGCGGCACTGGCGGAGAAAAACCGGACGGAGCCCCGCTTCATCGATGTTGCCATGCTCGAGTCCGTGCTCGCGACCATGGGATGGGCGGTGTCCAATTTCCTGATTGCCGGACGGCCGCCGCAGCCTCTCGGAAATGACAATGTGACGGCAAGCCCATCGGGGACGTTCGAGACGCGGAACGGACTGCTGAATATCGCGGCCAACAAGCAGGAGCAGTTCGAGGCTGCCTGCCGCATCCTGAACCGTGAGGCGCTGATATCCGACCCGCGTTTTGCCACTCGGTCTGCCCGTCTGGAAAACCGGGTTGCTCTGGCGGCCCTCCTGACGGAAGCATTCACGCAGGACGATGCGGCGGCGTGGGAGGTCCGGCTGAACGAAGCCGGTGTGCCGGCCGGCCGCGTGTTGACGGTTCCTGAAGTCCTGGCCGTGCCGCAGGTCGCTGACCGGGGGCTGGTAGAGACCTTCGAAAAGGTTCCGGGTGTTGGTCGGGATGTCAGTATCGTTGTTCCGGGCGTGAAGATAGACGGTGAGGCGCCGCGCGTGGCCGCTCCGCCACCAGAGCTTGGCGCGCAGACCAATGAGATCCTTACGGAACTGGGTTATTCTTCCGGCGAGATTGAAAATCTGAAGGATAGCGGCGCAGTCTGAGGCGCATCGCCACCAAAGGGACGAGCATGAGAACCGCACTGATCGTCATCGATATGCAGCTCGGATCCTTCACGCCCTATTCCGCCCGCCACGACACGCTGGGAACTGTTGAACGCATCAACCTGCTGGCGGCAAAGGTCCGCGCGCGTGGGATGCCTGTTATCTTTGTGCAGCATGACGGCCCGGTGGGCGATCCGCATCATCCGGATGCGCCCGGCTGGCATCTTTTGCCGGAACTGGACCAAGCTCCGGCCGATATGGTCGTGCGCAAGACGTCCTGTGACGCGTTTCTTGAGACCGGTGTCGAGAGCCTGCTGGAACAGGAGAATATCGAGCAGGTTATCGTGACGGGATGCGCATCGGATTTCTGTATCGACACCACGATCCGGTCGGCGCTAGCCCGGCGCTACGCGACACTGGTCCCGTCCGATGGGCATACAACTGCGGACCGGCCATACTTATCCGCCGCGAAAATTATCGAGCATCACAACGCGGTCTGGTCCGACTTCCTGTCTCCGATCGGCCCCGCAAGGGTGATCCCTGCCGCAGAAATCGAGCTGGCGTGACCTTCAGGCCTTCTGGGCCTGCCAGTCTTTCAGGGTCGCGTGAGCGTGGTCCTTGCTTGCCATTGTTTCGTCATGCCCCTCGCGCTTAGCGGTTAACTCGATGACATATCCGTTAGGGTCGCGAAAATAGATCGAGTCGATGAAGCCGTGATCGGCGACGCCCCTTGTCTCGATTCCCGCGTCTTTTCCCTTTTGATGCATGGTTTTCAGATCGTCCGGCGAGACTTCGAGCGCGATGTGCAGATCGAAATCATGCTGCTCCTTGAACTCGAAAGGCCGGTCGGGTGCTTCGAAGAAGGCAAGGGCCGAGCCGTCGTCCATTTGATAGAAGGAGTGCAGTGTGCCGGTCGCCCGTCCGCTCTTGGTTTCCTTGATCTCGAAGGCATGGACCAGCGGCAACCCGAGGAAATCCTCGTAGAAAGCCCGCGTTTCCTCGGAATCACGGCAGCGATACGCGTTGTGGTGAAGCCCTTTGATCATTGCGTCCTCCCGACCTTTACAGCATGGCAATTTATTGCCCCGTCCTTAATATCAGCCATCGATAGATGTTTTTCGACGGGTTGTGCCAGAACAGATCGTTTTCTCAGCAGAACAATAGCTGAGATCTTTTCTAAATCGCGGAATTTAACCCCACGCTAAGGAACATGCCTTTATTCTTGTGGGGTGAAGTTGGAGAGTGCTTTGTTCCTGACCATTGGTATCGAGGATACCGATGTGCGAGAACCTTTAAGATTCTCGGAGCAGGTGATGAATCGAGAGAAAGACTCTTTCTTGGTAAGTGATGAACTGGATGAAGAGAGGGCTCGACTTGAGGCGTTCGCCGACGTCTCAAACGGTTGGTTCTGGGAGACGGACGAGAACCATTGCTTCATCTATATGTCCCGCTCGGTGGAGCGGTTAGCAGGAAGACCGCCGGAATGGCACTACGGTAAGTCTCGCGCGGAAGTTGGTGGCGGCAACGTGCAGCCCGAAGCTTGGCAGGCCCACCTCGATAATCTGGCTGCCAGACGTCCATTCGAGAATTTCATTCTGCATAGACCTACATCGTACGGCGAGCTCTGGCTGAGGACGAACGGCGCCCCTCGTTTTGATGCCGAGGGATCCTTCCTTGGCTATCGCGGTTTCGCGTCGAACATTACTGCGGAAATTATGGTCCGCCGTGAAGCTGGGCTCCTGAAAGAAGCGGTTCTGCAGATCACGGAGCCGTTTGTGCTCTGGGGACCGGACGATTGTCTGGTCGTCTGCAACGATGCCTACATAAAGCTGAACCAGAACTTCGCCTCCATGCTGGTCCCGGGAATTGCTTTCGAGGACGTTCTTCGCGCCGTTGCCTATGAAGGTCATGTAATGGATGCGATCGGGCGAGAAGAAGAATGGATCGTTCAGAGACTTGAGACGCACCGGTTGCCGGAACACTCACACTATCTGCAGTTGTCGGGCGACCGGCACATGATGATTCATCAGCAGAAACTCTCCAATGGCGCCGTCGCGTGGTTCGGTCTGGATATTACGCAACTGAAGCAAGCCGAGCGCCGGGCGGAAGAGGCACACAGGCAATTGACCGACGCAATTGAGGCGCTGCCGGACGGTTTCTGCCTTTACGATTCCGACGATCGACTTGCTCTGTTCAATTCCCATTACGCGACCTTCATGGAAGCTTTCGGTGTGAAAGCCGAAGTCGGGCTCAGCTACGAGGATGGGTTACGCAAGGCTGCCGCTTCCGGGTTGTTCAATATCGCGGAGGGTGCGCAGGAAGAATGGATAGAGAAACGGTTGGCACTGCATCGTTCGCCAGATGTCGTACGGTTCGATCGAGCATTCAAAGATGGCTGGGCGCGGGCAATCGAGAGCACGACGAGCGACGGCAGCAGAGTTGGGCTTCGGATCGATATTACTGAATTGAAGGAGCAGGAGGCAGAACTGCGCCGCGCCCGTGAGGTGGCCGAGATTGCGACCAGCGCAAAGTCGATGTTCCTGGCTAACATGAGTCACGAGCTTCGTACGCCCCTCAATGGAGTTATTGGGCTCAGCCGATTGCTCGCCGAAACGCAGCTTGATGAAAAGCAGCGCGACTATATGGAGAAGATCGAGGCGTCATCCGAAAGCTTGCTGTCCATCGTCAAGGACGTTCTGGATTTCTCCAAGATCGAGGCCGGTGAAATGACCCTTGAGGCCGTCGATTTTGGCCTTGATGTCGAGCTCCGGAGAATCAGTGACGTGATGGCGTTGCGGGCCGCTGAAAAAGGCTTGGACTTCCGGATCGATGTCGATCCTGACACACCGATGAATCTCAAGGGAGATCCGGTCCGCATAGGTCAGATCCTTCTGAACTTCCTCAGCAACGCCGTGAAGTTTACCGAACGGGGCGAGGTTGTCCTCTCCATTGATACAGAGGCCATCGCGGATGGCACTGCTACCTTGCATTTCGCTGTCCGGGATACCGGCGTGGGAATGACTGACCAGCAGGCCGCGAATGTTTTCAAATCCTTTACTCAGGCTGATCCTTCGACCACGCGGCGCTTTGGCGGCACCGGGCTCGGCCTTTCAATCAGCCGGTCGCTCGCCGATCTGCTGGGTGGTGAGATTTGGGTCGAGAGCATTCCGGGTAAAGGCAGCACGTTTCACCTCAGATTACAGGCCGCGATCGGGACCGCTACCACCCCTTACCAGGTCAAGGCGTTTGAGTGTCTCAAGGGAAAACGCGTCCTTGTGGCCGATAACAGTGAAACGGCCCGGGTGTTGATGCACGAGATGCTGTCCCGGATGGGGATCGAGGCGCATGTCGTCGAGGGCGGCGCGGAAGCAATAGCCGCCGCTGCCGACAGTGGGCCGTTCGATGCCTTTCTGATCGATTACATGATGCCGGATGTCGACGGCCTGATGGCATGCCGGAGTATTTGCGAGGCTGCCGAGGCTAGAGGCATAGGTAAGCCCCGGATTTTGATTGTTTCGGCCGATGAAACTGACCTTCTGAAAAATGCTGCGCGTGAGGCTGGGGCGATGGGCGTTTTGACGAAACCCTTAAATGCTTCGGTCCTGTTCGATGGCGCCGCTCTTCTGTTCGATAAAACAGACCTCGTGACCGGGAAGAAAGGTCAGTCCGTTCCCGTTGATGGATTGAGGGGGCTGCGGGTGTTGCTGGTTGAGGATAACGCGATTAATCGGGAGATTGCAGAGGCAGTTCTCGGCAAGGCTGGCATCAACATCACACAGGCGGAGAACGGGGTGGTGGCGTTGAACCTGCTGAGAGCCGGGGGGCGAGGGACCTTCGACGCCGTCCTGATGGATATTCAGATGCCTGTCATGGACGGGTATGCGGCGACGGAAATCATCCGGGAAGATCCGGAATTTGATGATTTACCCATTATCGCAATGACTGCAAATGCGATGGCGAACGAAAGGGAGAAATGCTTCGCTGTCGGCATGCAGGATCATGTCGCGAAGCCAATCGACAACAAGAAATTGTTCGCTGCTCTCTGGAAGTGGTGCAACATTGGCGATGAAGGTTCGATGCTTGTTACTAACGGTGGAGCGAAGCATTTTAATGTACAGGCGGGTTTGGAAGAGGGTGCCGTGAACAAAGAGAACAACCAAACCGCTCTGACGTCAGACGACCTTGCAAAGCGCTATGAGCCGCTTGCTGAGATGATCGGCGACGCCTCCATGGTGGGCCGTTTCCTCGCCCAGTTCCGGGAAAGTTTTTCGGATGCGCGGTCGGTCTTTGCCGGGCATGTCGATGCGGGCGATAACGAGAATGCGCATCGCTACGCTCACCAGATCAAGGGCGTTGCGGGCAATTTGCGGCTGAACGAT
Organism: Nisaea sp.; assembly: GCF_034670185.1. Classification (NCBI taxonomy): domain Bacteria; kingdom Pseudomonadati; phylum Pseudomonadota; class Alphaproteobacteria; order Rhodospirillales; family Thalassobaculaceae; genus Nisaea; species Nisaea sp. The sequence continues at coordinate 1,775,019 of NZ_JAXMNY010000001.1, read as the reverse complement.
ATCTTCGAGCAATCGAAACTGGTTGAGAGTTGCTTCAAGGACGCGGGTTCATCCACGGCGGTGTGCGCCGACGTGTTGGAAGAGTTGCTGAGCCTGATCGAGGCCGAAATGCTCCTGATCGACCGGCATTTGATCGAAAACGCTTAAGTTTCGAAAGAAATCAACCTCTTGTACAGATGCCAGGTCGCGTGCCCGAGAACGGGAAGGGTGACCAGCAGGCCAAGAAAAGCCGGAAGCATCGACAGATAGAGGGTCAATCCGATAATGGCTGCCCAGCCGATCATGACGAGCGGACTCATCGTGACGGTCTTGAAGCTGGTGATCATCGCGGTGATGAAATCATGCTCCTGCTCCAGCAGGAGCGGGAAAGAAATGACGGTGGCTGAAAACAGGATCAGCGCGAGCACGGCTCCGAAAGCGTGGCCGAGAATAAGAAACGCGAGGCCGTCATAGGTGGTCAGGATCACGGTCAGGAAACCGTCAAAACTTGTAAATGACTGAAAACCGAGAAAAATCGCGAGAAGAACGCGGACCTGATACATCCACATGATCAGCATGAACATGGTCACGAAAGCCATCCAGCCGATCTCGCGCCGCCGTTGAGCGAAGATGACGTCAAGAACGTCTCTCCATACCAGATCCTGACCCGCGGAGAGCCGCCTGCTGACCTCGTACAGTCCGACGGCGGCAAACGGCCCAATCAGGGAAAAGCCCACTGCGGTCGGGTAAGCAAGATAGGACAGCCCCAGCGCCCAGGTCATGGCCAGGATGGCTATGCCGCCGAGAGCGAAAAAGCCTCCGAAGAACAATCCGAATCCCGGAGCTTTCAGAAAATCCTTCCAGCCATCGCTCAACGCGGCTCTGAGGTCGGCAACCGTGCCGGCCCGAATGACTATTTTCGGAGGGTACGTCGTTTCGGATGTCATGCTCAGTCCTCCCATTATGCTTTTTCCCGTGATTCTAGGCTTTCCCGAGGCATAGAGGAAGGGGCCGGGAGATACCGCTTGTGCAGCGTCCGGATTAGTCTCGTTCCTGAATGTTGTTGCTCCGCGAACGCAATCTCTTGACCGCTTGCCAATTGCGGATATTTTGTTTGCGAAACGCAATTTCGCAAAAGTGCGATGCCATCAATAAGTCGCACTTTGCAAAGGGGTCCGGACCACAAGTCATCGTGAAACCGGGCCACCAGGGAGCCTAAAGGAGGATTTTCATGGGCATTACTCTGCATTCATTCCGGCGTGCTGCGCTCGCCGGAGCTGCTTTCACCGTCGCTTTTGCCGGTACAGTCATGGCCGATGCCAAGCTGCCGAGCCAGTTGGCCTGGACGGCTTACGGCACCGGTACAGCCGGTTACAATCAGTCTGTCGCTATCGGCGGCGCGCTGAAAACCAAGCTTGGCGTTAACCTGCGTGTCCTGCCGGGCAAGAACGACGTTTCCCGGACCGAGCCGCTGCGCCAGAAGAAGGTTCAGTTCTCCGCGACGGGTGTTGGCGCCAGCTTCATGGCCCAGGAAGGCGCCTTTGATTTCGGTTCCAAGCGTTGGGGGCCGCAGCCGGTCCGCGCACTGATGATGAACAATGGTGCCATCGGCCTCGCTGTTGGTGTTGCCAACGACATCGGTGTCAAGGAATACAAGGACCTGAAGGGCAAGCGCGTTGCCTGGGTCAAGGGCTCGCCGTCCCTGAACGTCAACACCGAGGCCTATCTCGCCTTTGGCGGCCTGACCTGGGATGATGTTGAAAAGGTCGAGTTCGGTGGCTTTGGGGCTTCCTGGGCCGGCATGGTGAATGGCCAGGTCGACGCGGCCTTCGCCTCCACCAGCTCCGGCAAGGCGTACGAGCTGGAAGCCAGCCCGCGTGGTCTGCTGTGGCCGCCGGTCCCGGCGAGCGATGCGGACGGCTGGTCACGCATGACCAAAATCGCGCCGTTCTTCCAGCCGACCATGGCTAGCGTCGGCGCCACCATCAAGAAAGAAAACCCGATTGCGACTGCCGCTTATCCGTATCCGGTCCTGATCGCCTATCCGGATCAGGATGAAGACCTCGTCTACAATATGACCAAGGCGATGGTTGAGCTGTTTGACGATTATGCCGGTAAGGCACCGGGCATCAATGGCTGGGCGCTGGACAAGCAGAATCTAAAATGGGTCGTGCCGTATCACGCTGGCGCCGTCAAATTCTACAAAGAGGTTGGCAAATGGGGTGACGCCGAAGAGGCGCACAACAACGGTCTTCTGAAGCGTCAGGACGTTCTGCAGAAGGCTTGGGCTGACTTCCTCGCCAAGAATGTTGCCGAAGACGTTTGGGCTGCCGAATGGCGCACTTCTCGTCATGCGGCACTGAATGCCGCCGGTCTCGACGCGGTATTCTAAGTCCAACAACCTTCCTTTAACGTCAGGGGACGGCGCACCATGCGTCGTCCTCCGACCATTTCAGATCCAGCATTTGTGAGTTGAGGCGCTCCCCATGAGTGAGCAAGTTTCCCCGTCGTCCGGCACGGACAAAGATAATGGTGGCGAAGTCGAGGAAAAGCAGCGCACCCGCGCGCTGAGCGGCGTTGCCAAATGGATTTTCATCCTGTTCACTGCGGCGGCTGTCTTGCTGTCCGTCAATCAGCTCTTCAACTTGCAGTTCTTCGCCGGGGTCGTGATCCTGGAAGGACGGTATCTCTTTCTGCTCGCTGGACTGTTCCTGTCTCTCACATTCCTTTCGTTCCCGCTGCGCGGTGAGCCTGGCGCCTCGGTTGCCTGGTATGACTGGGTTCTGGCTGCACTGGCCGCAGGTGTTTCCGGTTATTTTGCCTACACGGCCGACCTCAGCCTCGAAGAGGGATGGGAATATGCGCCGCCGGATACGGCCCGCTGGATTTCTTTCCTGTTCTGGGCGCTCATCATGGAGGCGACCCGGCGCGCCGGTGGCTTGGTGATCTTCCTGATCGTCTTTGTCTTCTCGCTCTATCCTACCTTTGCCGATGTCATGCCGGGCCCGATATCGGGCTTTGCGCAGCCTTTCGTCGACGTGATCCCGTATCACATCATTTCGTCCGAGAGCTCCTTCGGCATTCCGATGCGGGCCTTCGGCAATCTGGTGATTGGCTTCATCATCTTCGGCGCGGCCCTGCAATATACCGGCGGCGGCGCGTTCTTTAACAACCTAGCGCTGGCGCTTGTCGGCAACCTGCGCGGCGGTGCGGCGAAGGTGGCAATCTTTGCTTCCGGCTTCATGGGCTCGCTCTCGGGCAGTGTCATCTCGAATGTGCTGACGACCGGTGCGATTTCCATCCCGGCGATGAAGAAGACAGGTTTCCCGGCGCGCTATGCAGCCGGCACAGAAGCCTGTGCCTCCACTGGCGGCGTGCTGATGCCGCCGGTCATGGGCACCACGGCCTTCGTCATGGCGTCCTTTCTGGGGCGGCCCTATCTGGAAATCGCGGCGGCCGCGGCCATTCCGTCGCTGCTCTATTATTTCGGTCTCTTCATCCAGATCGATGCCTATGCGGCCCGCCATAATCTGAAAGGCATTCCGCGCGAACAGTTGCCGTCAATCTGGGAGACCATGAAAGAGGGCTGGTACTATCTCTTTGTCTTTGCCCTGCTGATCTTCCTGATGATGTTCTTGCGACAGGAAACCTGGGCGCCTTTCTATGCGACAGCGCTGCTGCTGATAATCAACCAGATCTCGAAGAAGCACAGGTTCGACGTGAAGGGCTTCTTTAATCTGATCTACAGCATCGGACGCGGTTTGACCGAACTGGTCGCGGTGCTGCTTGGTATTGGCCTGATTGTGGGCGCTTTCTCGGCGACCGGACTTGCCGGGACACTGGTCAATGACCTGATCTTCCTCGCGGGCGGCTCTGTCTTCATGCTGCTGGTCATGGGGGCAATCACCAGCTTCATCTTCGGCATGGGGATGACGGTCACTGCCTGCTACATCTTCCTCGCCGTGGTGCTTGCACCTGCTCTGGTAAAGGCTGGCCTCAATGAGCTCGCCGTGCACCTCTTCATCCTCTATTGGGGAATGGTGTCCTACATCACGCCGCCGGTGGCGCTCGGTGCCTTTGCCGCTGCGACCATGGCCCGGACCAATGCGCTTGCCGCCGGTGTCGAAGCCATGCGGCTTGGCAGCATCATCTATTTCGTGCCGTTCTTCTTCGTGCTCAACCCGGCTTTGATCGGTGAGGGCGATACGGCGGAGGTGATCGTTGTACTGGCAACCGCGCTGCTCGGTGTTTACCTCCTCGGCAGTGCGCTACAGGGCTATGTCGCGGGCTTTGGTACGATCGGGTCCGGGATGCTGCCGATGGCGGCACGGGGCCTTCTTCTGGTGGGGGGATTGTTCTTCGCCGCTCCGGGGGACGTTATTCCGGGACTGTCGCACCTGCACATGACGCTCATCGGCGGAACCCTCAGCGTGCCTGTCCTTCTCTTTGCCCGGATGAATCGGCGGAGAGCTGAAGCAGCTATCGGATAGCACGGGAAATTGGTGCGGCGGGGGACGGCTCTCGTTTGGAGCCGTCCTGCGACGAAAGGCATTGCTTGTGCTGGTTTACCCTGCGCCTCCGTTGCCATCCGCCGCCTGCCGCGCCGCCCGTTCTCTCTAGGTGAGTCGCGTAACGAAGTGATTGCTTTTACGTGACTTTCTGATGTCTCTTTGTTTTAAAATCACAAGAATTTCCCGGAAATTACAGAAGTCAGCCCAAGACTGGAAATGTGGCTGACCGAAATCGACTGGAAAAAATTCCTTCCGGACGCGAATATGCCGTCCAGAGTTTCGTGAGGGGACCGGCCGTCCAATCCTTGGACAAGTAGCCCGCAAAATCCTGCTGCCCCTGTTACCCAAAACGCCTGCCTCGAAGGAAGCGCCATGTCTGCCGACCTTATCCCCGTTTTTGACGGCCATAACGACACGCTCCTGCGACTTGTTCTGGCTGGAGGCGGTCGGGACGCGAAGAGCTTTTTCGAAGAGGGAGAGAGCGGTCATCTAGACCTTCCGCGTGCCCGTAAGGGTGGCTTCTGCGGCGGTCTCTTTGCCATGTTCACACCATCCCGCCTGCGCGATGACGAATCTCTGGACCTGTCGCCGGACGATCCCGCTAATTTCGCTCCGGTGTCGCAGGAAAACGCGGAGCCCTTTACCCGCAAGATGATCGATATGGCGCTCTCGATCGAACGCTTGTCCGGCGGCGATGTTGTTATCGCCCGTTCGGTCAGCGAAGCCCGGCATGCGATGGCGGATGGCAAACTGGCGATCGTCCTTCATATTGAGGGTGTGGAATGCCTCAGCCCCGATCTCTCCAACCTGCACGCGCTCTATCAGGCGGGACTACGGTCGCTCGGGCCGGTCTGGAGCCGGAAAAATGCGTTCGCGGATGGGGTGCCGATGGATTTCCCGGGTTCGCCCGATACCGGAAGCGGGCTGACCGACGCGGGCAGGGACCTGATCCGCGCCTGCAATACGATGGGGATCATGGTGGATCTCTCGCATATTACCGAAAAAGGCTTCTGGGATATTGCGGGGCTTTCGACCAAGCCGCTGGTGGCTTCGCACTCTAACGCGCATGCGATCTGTCAATCGCCACGCAATCTGACTGACCGACAGCTGGAAGCTGTACGGGAGAGTGGAGGACTCGTCGGCATCAATTTCCATGTCGGGTTTTTGCGGCCGGACGGCGCCAAGGACAGGCGAACCGATCTTGATCAGATCGTCGCGCATACCGACCACCTGCTGGAAAAGCTCGGCGAGGACGGTGTCGCGTTCGGCTCTGATTTCGATGGTTGTACCGTGCCGGCGGCGCTCGGAGATGCTGCTGGCATGCCCCGGCTGATAGAGAGATATCGGCAGGCGGGATACGGAGAGACGCTGATCCGCAAGATTGCTGCGGAGAACTGGCTTTCCCTGCTGGAACGGACCGGTCTCTAAGTCACGCTATCGGGAGAAGGTCGTCCCGGACCCCAGATAGGGTCGGGGACATGAATGTCGATTAGTCGACTTTCAGATTTGCGGCAAAAGACCGGCCACGGCGGGAATCTTCTTCAAGATCGAAGGTGATCTTGGTGCCGTCAGGCAGCTCGTCCAGACCAGCGGTCTGAAGTGCCGTGATGTGAACGAACACATCGGCGCCGCCGTCGTCCGGCTTAATGAACCCGTAGCCTTTGGTGGTGTTGAACCACTTAACTGTCCCTGTCGCCATTTTCATCTCCTTACTAAATCAATGCCAGTTTCATAACCGGCCCGATGGCCCGGACCGGTTATGATTCGAACGCCAGCTTAAGCTGCCTCGCGGCGTTTCGATTGTTTGCGCCGGAGGGTTTCACCCCCGCCGCCATTCGGTTTCCCGTGCGGAGCCTTCGGCTTGTTGCCAGGCTTCTGCGGACGGCGATCCGACTTTTCGCCTGAACCGTTACCGCCGCCATTGCCGTCTTTCTTCGCGAAAGACTGACCGCCACGCCGGTTCTGGCCACGGCCTTTGCCCGGTCCGTTCGGGCGCTGGCCACGACGCTTTCCACCGTCGTTCGCGTGATGCCGCTCGGGAGCCGATCCGCCGATCACTTCGATCCGTTGTCCCGTAAGACGTTCGATATCGAGCAGGTAAGCGAATTCTTCCGGATCGCAGAGCGACAGAGCCGAACCTTCGGTGCCGGCCCGCGCCGTGCGTCCGATACGGTGCACATAGCTTTCGGGTTCGTTCGGCAATTCGAAATTGATCACGTGGGTGACGTCGCTGACATCAATCCCGCGTGCGGCGATATCCGTCGCAACAAGTGCTCGGCAAGCGCCGTTACGGAACCGTTGCAGAGCCCGCTGACGCGCGCTCTGGGTCTTGTTTCCATGCAAGGCTTCGGATTCGATCCCGGAGGCAGTGAGCATCTTCGAAACCCGATCCGCTTTATGCTTGGTCCGGGTGAAGATGATGACTTTGTTGAAGTCGGGGTTCGACAGAATCTCAAGCAAGAGGCTTTGCTTGGAGGAGGACGGTACGTGGTGCACCGTCTGGTGAATACGCTCGACGGTCAGCTGTTCCGGCGTCACTTCCACACGGGCCGGCTCTTTCAGCAGGAACTGAGCCAGCTGTTCGACCTTCGGCGGCATGGTGGCGGAGAACAACAGGCTCTGCCGGGAGGCTGGGATCAGTTTCGCGATCTTACGCACGTCATGGATAAAGCCCATGTCGAGCATACGGTCGGCTTCGTCGAGCACGAGGTGCGAGACCTGGTCGAGGATAAGGCAGTTGCGGTTCACGAGATCGAGCAGACGGCCCGGGGTCGCAATAAGAATATCCGCTCCGCTGCCGAGGGAAGCTTTCTGCGGGCCAAAGGCAACGCCGCCAACCACAACGACCTTCTTCAGGCGAAGGTGCCGGGTGTAGGTCGAGATACTTTCGCCGATCTGAACCGCGAGCTCGCGGGTCGGGGCGAGAATCAGAACCCGAACGGTTTTCGGGGCTGTCTTGCGGCGTCCGGCTTTGTCGGCTTCAGCAAGCTGATGCAATATCGGCAGCGAGAATGCAGCCGTCTTACCCGTTCCGGTCTGGGCGATCGCGAGCAGGTCGCGGCGGTCCAGAAGCAGGGGGATCGATTGCTGTTGGATTGGAGTGGGGGTTTCGTATCCGGCTTCCGTCAGGGAACGCAGGATGGGCTCGCACAAGGCGAGTTCTGAAAAAGTCTTACTAGTCACAGAGTCATTTGGTCCATTGCAACGTAGCGCTATCTAGTCCGGAGACGATCGATAGGGCATCGTCTTAGCCCGTCTTCCACGCGCACCTGGAGCAAACGGAGATTTATCCAATTGCAGGGTAACAGAAAGTCCGCTTGAGACCGTCGCGCGATTACCCCGCTTGGCAGTAGAAGTGATGGTTAAAGTGAAGGAAGTCAAGGAATTGATTGCGCAATGCAGCATTGCGCGGCGTGTCCGGGACGGCCTTGATTGATCATCCGGAGCTGATGATGTCCGCTTGTTTTTTTAGTTCAGCCTTCAGGATTTTGCCCGTGGCGGTTGCCGGAAGAGCTTTCAGGAAAACGTAGTGGCTGGGGCATTTATAGGGCGCGAGATTGGCCCGCATGTGGGATTCGAGTGCGTCCTTTTCGATTGTCCGACCGGCTACGGGCTGGATAAACGCGACCACTTCCTCATTATCTTCTGACACCCGGCCAACCACGGCTGACAGGGCGATGTCTGAATGCTGGGCGAGAACGCCTTCGACCTCGGCCGGGTAGACATTGAAGCCCGACCGGATGATCAGCTCCTTCAGGCGGCCGACGACATAGAGATTGCCGGCGGCATCCGCACGCCCGAGATCGCCGGACCTGAACCAGCCATCAGATGTGATGACCTGAGCGGTCTGTTCGGTATCTCGATAATACCCCTTCATCACATTGGGGCCGCGGATCCAGATTTCGCCGACATCGCCGGTCTGCTTCGGCAGGCCGGTATCCCGGTCCGCGATCCTGAATTCTACGCCGGGAATTGCCGGGCCGACGGTTTCGTCTTTCGCCGGATCATCCATACGTGTGGTGGTCACGGTCGGCGAGGTTTCGGTCAGCCCGTAGCCGTTATGCAGAGGTTGCTTCCACATCGCTTCGACTTTGGCCTTGACCGTAAGGTCGAGCGGGGCACCGCCGGCGGAGAGATAGCGCAGCTTGGGGGCGGGCAGGGGGGCGCCGTTCTTGGCCGCGAGTTCCAGCAGATGGGCATACATGGCCGGAACGCCCTGGAAGATGGTGACACCGTCCTCGGCGAGAGCCCGGGCTGCATCTTTAGGCGCGAACCTGGAGACGGTGTGCAGATGTCCGCCATGTGCCAGGGTGCCGAGGAAGACCGAGGCCAGCCCGAACACATGGGATGTCGGCAGGACCCCGTAGGCGAGATCTTTCGGGCCGATGGCGCGGAGGCTGCCGGAGACCTCGGCGATGAACAGCAGGTTGTCATGGGTCAGCATGACGCCCTTGGGCTGTCCGGTTGTGCCCGATGTATAGATCAGAGCAGCGACCTGGTCGGCCCCGTCCCGGCCGAGCGGCTCGGCAACGGCAGCGTCGTTTAGCGGGGCGATCTGAACGCCTGTGAGGGGCGCCATATCGAACGGTACAGCACCGGCGGCGGCAGCGTGAGCCGTCGCGTCCGGCGAGACGCCGGTGGTGAAGAGTGTGGTACGAGCACCCGCATGCTCGGTGATCTTGCGAATTTCGTTGCCAGTCAGACGGGCGTTGACCAGCACGGTCCAGGCACCTATCCGGGACAGCGCGAAGATCAGGACCTGCAGGGCGGCGGCGTTCTCGTTCACCAGCACGACCCGGTCACCGCCACGCACGCCATAGAGTTCCAACGCGTCGGCGGCCTTGTCGACAGCCTCTTTAAGACCACGACCGTCGAGCGCGATTTCGGCATCGCTCAAGAGAATGCGATCTGCAGCGTCTTCCGCTCTGCGGTCGGTGATCGCGTGAAGGTACGAGCCCTTGGAAAAGCTGCGTTCGAAACTCTCGGTCATTTCAGGTCCGTCCGGTCGACAGGTAAGCTGGAGGCAGGTGAACTGGTTCAGGTGTTCGAGGCGACAACACGAATACTCTGACTTCCCATGGTCAGGGTTTCCGCGAGCCGGACAAGACGCGGTCCGAGGTCGGTCTCAAGCTTCTCGCGGGACAGCAGGAAGCTCGGGCCGCCGCAATTGAGGGCGAACACGGCAGAACGGTCCGGCATGATGACGGGGACGCCTACGGCATGCACATCCTTGTGCCAGTCGGCAAGCGAGAACGTGAAGCCGTATTTGGCGATGTCTTCTACCGCCTGATCTACACCGTCTTTTACCTTGGCGTAGCGTTCCGGGTCCTTGCGCTTGATGTGGTCCATCAGATATTCGCGCTCGTCTGCGGGCAAAGCCGCGAGAAAAGCCCTGCCCATGGCGGTTTCCGCGATTGGAAGGCGGGAGCCGACATCAAGGCGTAGCGTCAATGCGCCATCGCCGCGGCAGGTTTCGAGATACAGCATCTCGAGCCGGTCGCGCGTGCCGAGCGAGATCGCCGCGTCCACATCATTCGCCATCTGCTGCATCAGCGGGCGGGCCCGGGCGCGGATATCGAGATTGGAAAGGAAGGAGTAGCCGAGAGACAGCACGCTCGGGCCGAGCTGATAGAGTCCGGTGCTGTCATCTAGGGTCAGATAGTCGAGCTTTGTCAGTGTATGTGTCAGGCGCGAGATCGTAGGCTTCGGCAGCTTGGTGCGCTCCGCGAGCTCCTGGTTCCCGAGACCCCCGTCACCAGGCTTGAAGGCACGCAGGATCTCGAGACCGCGTGCGAGGGCGGTGACGAACTGGCGATCCTTATCGTCATCATTATTATCAGTGTTGTTGGGCATCTTGCCTGGCCGTTTCCTATCTCACCGCCAGAGCCTTGAGGCTCTGGCCCTGCCTCTCGTTCGTGGGCAGGTTCATTTCAAATATGCCACGCCCGGTGCGCCAAGGTCAATTTGCGGAACGCAGTTCCGCGTGTCGAAACTGTTGTCGCGAAAACGGCGCGAAAACGTACGCGGGAGAAGCTACTCTGTGCTCGCGACGATGTCATTTCGATCTGCAATTGAGCTGTATTAGCGTTGCGTCGCTTAACATCTGCAGTCAGCTAAGGAGTTTCTCACGTGCTTTATCGACGCGGCTTTGCGGCGCTTACACTGGTTTTGGGGCTTTTGGGTGGATTGTCTCCGGCCTCTGCAGAAGATGCGTCCAGGGAATGGAAGCCGGTGCTCGATGCCGCCCGGGGTCAGACGGTTTACTGGAATGCCTGGGGCGGTGATTCCCGAATCAACGCTTATATCGATTGGGCCGGTGAACAGGTTGAGGAGCGCTTTGGCATCTCGCTCGTGCATGTGAAGCTGACGGACACGGCGGAGGCGGTCGCCCGCGTTTTGGCTGAAAAGTCCGCCGGACGCACTGAAGGTGGCGCGATCGATCTCATCTGGATCAATGGCGAGAACTTTGCCGCGATGAAGCGGAACGGTTTGCTGTTCGGGCCGTGGCTCGAAAGGCTTCCCAATAACGCATTGACCGACCCGGCGAACAATCCGGATCTTGGCCTTGATTTCGGGGTGCCCGTCGAGGGGCTGGAGATGCCGTGGGCGCGGGCCCGGCTGGTCTTCTATCGTGATACGGCTGTTTTGCCGGAACCGCCCGCTACTTCAGACGCTTTGCTCGCCTGGGCGCAGGAGAATAGAGGCCGTTTCACCTACCCGCTGCCTCCGAGCTTTCTCGGGACGACCTTTCTCAAGCAAATCCTGATCGAACGCGCAGCCGATAAATCCGCTTTCTACAAGCCGGTTTCGGAGGGTGATTTTGCCGCGGTGTCTCAGCCGCTCTGGGATTATCTGGATCAGCTTCATCCCGCCCTCTGGCGGCAGGCGCGCAGTTTCCCGAAGAACGCTGGCGGGATGCGCCGCCTGATGAGCGACGGGGAAATCGATATCGCGTTCGCCTTCAGCCAGTCAGAGGCGTCGGCGGGAATCGATAGCGGCGAGTTGCCGGGGACAGTGCGCAACTACGTCTTTGATGGTGGCACCATCGGTAATGTCAGTTTCGTCGCCATTCCGTTCAACGCCGCCCACAGCGACGCCGCCATGGTGCTTGCGAATTTCCTGCTCTCGCCAGAGGCGCAGATGCGGAAACAGGACCCGGCACATTGGGGGTCCGCCACGGTTCTGTCTCTCGGTCAGTTGAAGAAAGAGGAGGCGGATGCATTCCGCGGCCTTGATCTCGGCCCGGCCGCGCTTCCGGCGGACAAGCTGGGGGCTATGCTGGCCGAACCGCATCCGAGTTGGACCGAAGCGCTTGAGGCGGAGTGGGTGCGGCGGTACGGAGTGCGGTGACGCTTTCATCGTTGGTGCCGACTGCATGCTGAGAGTAGCCCCATATCTGGTTGCCGCTATCCTGACCGGTCCGGTTCTTGCCGGATCGCTCGGAGCGTTGATCCCGTCTTTCGGGTTCTTGCCTGTGCTCGGGCAGGATGAATTCGGACTGGATGCCTGGCGGGCTCTGCTCGACTGGCCGGGTATAGGGAGCTCGGTCCTGCTGTCGTTCGTCTCTGGTATTGTGACGGCGGGGATTTCTCTTCTCCTGGCGCTGTTGTTTCTGGCCGTCTTTTTCGAGACCCAGGCCTTTATCTGGTTGCGGCAGGCTATCGCACCGATGCTGGCCGTTCCTCATGCAGCAGCGGCGTTCGCGCTGGCTTTCCTGATTGCGCCGTCCGGGTTCCTCGCCCGGCTTCTCTCTCCCTGGGCGACAGGTTGGCAGCGCCCGCCGGACCTGTTGATCGTGCAGGATGAGCTGGGGCTTTCCCTGATGGCGGGACTGGTGATGAAGGAAGTGCCGTTCCTGCTGCTGATGGCGCTGGCGCCGCTTGCCCAGATCCACGCGGGGGACCGGATGCGACTGGCCCGGTCGTTCGGATACGGACGGGTCTCGGCCTGGTTCAAGACGATTGTTCCCGCGCTCTATCCGCTGCTGCGGCTGCCGGTTTATGCGGTGATCGCCTATTCCTCGGCCAATATCGATGTGGCGCTGATCCTCGGGCCGGTATCGCCACCGCCGCTTGCGGTGCAGATCCTGCGCTGGTCGAACGATCCGGATCTCGATTTCAGGATGATTGCGTCGGCCGGCGCGATCCTACAATTCGCCGTGACGGCCGGGGCAATCGCTCTCTGGATCCTGGCCGAACGATGCATCGGATGGCTGGCACGCGGCTGGCTTGTCTCTGGCAAAAGGCGCACCGGCGATGCAGGTCTTGCAACGCTGGGGCGGGGATTGTTTCCGGCGCTCATCCTTGCCTCGGTCCTCGGCATAGCTGCACTTGCCCTGAATGCCTTCGCCCGGGTCTGGCGCTTTCCCGATGCGCTGCCGGGGCGCTGGACATTGGGGCATTGGCAGAGCGTCGCGGAAACGGCGGGCGGCCCGGTTGTGGCGACCCTCTGGATCGCGCTGCTGACGACGCTGCTGTCCCTCGTGCTCGTGGTTTGCGTTCTTGAAAACGAACGCCAGCGTGACGCGCGGTCGGGGCGGGTTCTGGAGTTCCTGATCTATGTGCCGCTTCTGGTGCCGCAGATCGGTTTCATCTTCGGTCTGGTGCTGCTGGCGGAACTGGCGGGAGCGCCTCCCGGCGGCGGGCTGGTCGCGGCGGGCCATGTCATTTTCGTTCTGCCTTATGTCTATCTCTCGCTTTCGGAAGCCTACCGTCGGCAGGACCCGGCCTGGATGAAGATCGCCCGGACACTCGGACAGAGCGCGGCGGGCGCGTTCTGGCGCGTGCGTTTGCCGATGCTGCTGACCCCTTTGCTCACGGCCTTTGCCGTCGGGGCTGCAATCAGCATCGGCCAGTATCTGGTGACCCGTCTGCTTGGCGCCGGCCGGGTGGAGACGGTGACAACGGAGGCAATTGCGCTTGCCGCGGGCGGGGACCGCCGCCTGATCGGGGCATGGGCGTTGACGCAGGCAATCCTGCCGGTGGCGGGGTTCGCGTTGGCACTTGCCGCACCGCGCCTGATCTGGCGCAATCGACGCGGAATGTTAGGAGGAACACGGTGACTTCGGGACTGTGTTTGAAAGATGTTCGGATTACCCTCGACGGCAAGGCATTGCTTTCGCTTGATTGTGTGATCGAGCCAGGGACCGTGCTGACTGTCATGGGGCCGTCCGGTTCCGGAAAATCGACATTGTTGTCCTTCGTCGCCGGCTTTCTGACAGCGCCGTTTGCGGCAGAGGGCCGGATTGTACTGAATGGCGCCGATATCACCGATGCGCTGCCGGAGGCCCGGCACGTCGGTTTGCTGTTTCAGGACCCGATGCTGTTCCCGCATCTGAGTGTGGGCGGAAACCTGTTGTTCGGGATGCCGCCAGGAGTCCGCGACCGCCTTGCATCTGCCGGGGAGGCGCTCGACCGGTTCGGCCTGGAAGGCTTCGCGGATCGCGATCCGGCAACGCTCTCGGGAGGGCAGGCGTCCCGCGTAGCGCTTCTCCGCTTGCTCCTGTCGGAGCCGAAAGCGGCGCTTCTCGATGAGCCTTTCTCGAAGCTCGACCGGCATCTGCGGGATGATATACGGCGCTTCACCTTCGAGCGGCTGCGGGACGCGGCCCTGCCGTCGATCCTGGTGACGCACGACCCCGAAGACGCGGAAGCCGCGGGCGGGCCGGTGGTGGAGCTTGCCGAAGCCAGCTGATTTCTTGCAGCCGATCCTTATCGCGAATGAAGCGGACACGGATCGGCGCTGGACCCGGTGCGCGTGGCGACGGTATCCAAGATCGTCTTAAAGATCAGGAGGTCCCGACATGAGCACTGCCACAAATCGCCGCTGGTTGCTGGCATCGCGCCCGGAAGGCGCTCCGGTTCCGGAGAATTTCCGTCTCGACGAGGCCGAAATCCCGACTCCCGGCGCTGGCGAGATGCTGTTGCGGGTGATCTATCTGTCACTGGACCCCTATATGCGCGGCCGGATGAGCGATGCGAAATCCTATGCGGCGCCGGTGCCGATCGACGGCGTGATGGAAGGCGAGACCGTTGCCGAGGTGATGGAATCGAACAATCCGGATTTCGCGCCCGGAGACATCGTACTCGCCCGGGCTGGCTGGCAGAGTTACGGGCTCTCCGATGGCACTGGGGTGCGCAAGGTCGCTGCCGGATCGGCGCCGATTTCGACGGCGCTCGGTGTGCTCGGCATGCCGGGACTGACGGCCTATGCAGGACTGAAAAATATCGGCATGCCGAAAGCGGGCGAGACGGTGGTGGTTGCCGCCGCGTCAGGTCCTGTTGGCTCCGCTGTCGGGCAGATCGCGAAAATCAGGGGCGCCCGGGCGGTCGGCATCGCCGGTGGCGCGGATAAATGTGCCTATCTGGTGGACGAGCTCGGTTTCGATGCGGCGGTGGATCACCGGGCACCGGATTTTGCTGAACAACTTGCAAAGGCCTGCCCGGACGGGATCGACGTTTATTTCGAAAATGTCAGCGGCAAGGTGTTCGACGCGGTCTTCCCGTTGTTCAACCAGTTCGCCCGGATGCCGGTCTGCGGCACCATCGCCTTCTACAATGCGACCAGCTTTCCCGAGATGGACACAAAGGTGCCGGCCCTGATGCGCGCGGTGTTGACCAAGCGGCTCCGTATCCAGGGCTTCATCGTCTACGATTTCGCCTCTGACTATTCGGACTTCGCACGTGACATGGCCGGCTGGATCGCCGATGGCAGGGTCAAGTATCGTGAGGACATCGTCGAGGGGATCGAGACGGCGCCGGAAGCCTTCATCGGCCTTCTCAAGGGAAAGAACTTTGGGAAAATGGTCGTGAAAGTCGGCCAAGACCCAGTAGGCGCATAAAACAAAGTCTTGCGGGGTACGGGGCGCCTGTCTGGTGCAGGCACAATTTGGTGGATTGCCCTTGCGCCGCGATTGACAGCAGGATGCTGAGCCGTAAGGCTCACTTTGGGCCAAACTCTGGGGCTCAGAGACAATCGGCTTCGGGGCGGGCCATGTCCGATCAGGCAACAACTGATGCATATTCCGAGCGGCCGTGGGAGGCTCCTGACCGGCATGAGCCGGTGGTGCGCCTGCGCGGGATCGTTAAGAAATTTGGCAGCGTAGAAGCGGTCGCCGGAGTTGATCTCGACGTCTATCGCGGTGAGATTTTCTGTCTGCTCGGCGGCTCCGGCTGCGGCAAGACCACATTGCTGCGCATGCTCGCCGGGCTCGAAATGCCTAATGCAGGTAGCATCGAAATCGATGGTGAGGACGTGACCGCTCTGCCGCCCTATGAGCGGCCGGTCAACATGATGTTCCAAAGCTATGCGCTGTTCCCGCATATGAGCGTGTCGGCCAATGTCGCCTTCGGGCTCAAACGCGACGGTATTCGCGGCCAGGAACTTGAGGACCGGGTCTCGCAAGCTTTGGCGCAGCTGGAACTGACCGATTTCGCCAATCGCCGGCCGCAGCAGCTATCAGGTGGGCAGCGCCAGCGGGTCGCCTTGGCGCGCGCCATCGTGAAGCGCCCGAAGCTTCTGTTGCTCGATGAGCCACTCGGCGCGCTCGACAAGCGGCTGCGCGAGAATGCGCAGTATCAGTTGATCAAACTCGCGGACGATACCGGCATCACCATGATTGTGGTCACGCATGATCAGGAAGAGGCCATGGTGCTGTCGACCCGCTCCGCCGTTATGGACAAGGGGAAAGTCCGGCAGGTCGGCACCCCGACGGAGCTGTACGAACGGCCGGGATCGCGCTTTGTTGGCGCTTTCCTTGGCAACATTACCCTTTTCGATGGCACAGTCGCCGCAATCCGCGACGGGATCGCTGAACTGAAGGTGGATGGCCTAGACACGCCGCTGTTCGCTGCCGCAGGTCAGGTCGCGATCGGTTCCCGTGGTGCGCTCGCGTTGCGGCCGGAGAAGGTCCGGATCGGACGTGAGGGGACTGCGCCGGAAGGCCAGATCAACCGGCTCGGCGGAACGGTCGAGGGCCTCGCGTATCTAGGGGACGTCACTTCTTACCGGGTGCGGACGGAACATGGAGCGTTGGTCGAGGTGACGCGGGCCAACAGCGAGAATGCGGCCAAACGCGACGTTGACTGGGACGATCAGGTCGATCTCTGGTTCGAACCTGAAAACGCGCTTCTGCTCGGAGCCGACTAGATGGCGGAGGCACCGGCATCCGGCCCGGCCTCCACCGTTGCGACCGGAAAATCCTTCTGGTTCTCCGGAAAAGGGGCGGTCGCTGGCATTCCCTATCTGTGGCTGTTCGTGTTCTTCCTGGTCCCGTTCGCCATCGTGTTCCGGATCTCTCTGTCGGAGCCGGTGATCGCGCAGCCGCCCTATTCGCCATTGTTCGGTGCGGACGGCAGCTACCAGGGATCGTTCTTCAACTATCAGCTTCTGTTCGATGATGCGTTGTTTCGTGGGGCCTATCTGAACTCCCTCTGGGTCGCTGGCATCTCGACCCTGGTGACATTATTGATCGGCTACCCGATGGCCTATGTCATTGCCCGAGCGCGGCCGCTGGTGCGCAATCTGCTGCTGATGGCGGTCATGTTGCCGTTCTGGAGTTCGTTCCTGCTTCGGGTCTATGCCCTGAAGACGATCATGGCCGATACCGGTCTGGTGAACGGGCTGTTGCTCAATCTTGGTTTGATCGATGCGCCGATCCGTATGCTGCAGACCGATTTCGCGCTCTATGTCGGCATTTCCTACACCTACCTGCCATTCATGATCCTGCCGCTCTACGCCACGTTGGAGCGGCTTGACTGGTCGCTGGTGGAAGCCGCGGAAGACCTAGGCTGCCGGCCCTGGAAGGCGTTCCTGCTGGTCACGCTGCCGCTTTCGGTTCCCGGCATGATCGCCGGTGCGATGCTGGTCTTTATCCCGGCGACGGGTGAGTTCGTCATCCCGAACATGCTCGGTGCTTCCGACACACTGATGATCGGCCGAATGCTTTGGGACACGTTCTTCAGCGAGCGGGACTGGACGCTGGCGTCGTCTCTGGCCGTGGTGCTGCTGTTGTTGCTTGTGTTGCCGATCATGGTGTTCCAGATCGCCGAATCCCGGCGGGAGGAACGGGCATGAGCCGGCGCGGTGGCAAGATTGCGCTGCTGGGGTTGGTGTCGGCCGGGTTTGCCTTCCTTTACCTGCCGTTGGTCGTGCTTGTGGTGTTCAGCTTCAATGGCTCGAAGCTGGTCAGCGTGTGGGGCGGCTGGTCGACGAAATGGTATCTGGAACTGTTCAGTAACGAGCAGATCCTGAACGCCGCCTGGCTTTCACTGAAGATCGCCATGATCAACGCGACCGGCGCGACCCTGCTCGGTACGATGGCTGGGCTGGTGCTCGCAAGGTTCGGCCGCTTCGGCGGGCGTGCTCTCTTCACGGGCTTGATCGCGGCGCCATTGGTCATGCCGGATGTGATCATCGGCATCAGCCTGCTGCTCACCTTTGTGTCCATGGAGCAGTTAATCGGCTGGCCGCATGGGCGAGGGATCGACACGATCCTGATTGCCCATATTACCTTTTCGACGGCTTACGTCGCGATCGTCGTCCAGTCGCGGGCAAGCGGGCTCGATCGTTCGATCGAGGAAGCGGCGCTTGATCTGGGTGCCCGCCCGATCACGGCTTTCCTGCTGATCACACTGCCGATGCTGGCCCCGGCGCTGGCCTCGGGCTGGCTGCTTGCCTTCACACTCTCGCTGGACGACCTGGTGATCGCCAGCTTTGTCTCGGGCCCCGGATCGTCCACCTTGCCAATGGTGATCTTCTCCAAGGTCCGGCTGGGCGTGACGCCCGAGATCAATGCGCTCGCAACGCTCCTGATCGGCGCTGTCGCACTTGCAGCAGGGGCCGCAACCTGGATACAGATCAGGCGTTCGTCTCGAGCCTGAGCAGAGCCTGCCGGTCGATCTTTCCGGTGCCGGTCTTGGGCAGATTGTCCAGATAAACGAAGTCGCGCGGCGCTTTATGCGGAAGCAGGGTCTCCCGGATGTAGGTTTTCAGGCTGGCGGTCAGAGGGCCGCCCGGCTCTGTCCCCTTCGTCGCCGAAACGAAGGCGCGCAGAACGGTTCGGCGGTCCGCTAGCTGGATCGCGGCGACGGCGCACTCGACAATCTCCGGATGCTCGTTCAGGCAGAGTTCCACTTCCAGCGGGTAGACCCACTGGCCGCTCACTTTCACCAGATCGTCGATCCGGCCAAGGAAGAAATAGAACCCGTCCTCGTCGCAGCGGAACCGGTCGCCAGTGTAGATCCAGCCGTCACGCATGGTGTCGGCGGTCTTGTCGGGCCGGTTCCA
The DNA here is from genome assembly GCF_034670185.1 of Nisaea sp. Classification (NCBI taxonomy): domain Bacteria; kingdom Pseudomonadati; phylum Pseudomonadota; class Alphaproteobacteria; order Rhodospirillales; family Thalassobaculaceae; genus Nisaea; species Nisaea sp. Next base: position 1,756,243 of record NZ_JAXMNY010000001.1, on the reverse strand, counting down.
GTAGCAGGGTGCGTTGGAATCGCCGCGCACTGACAGCACGCCGTCCTCTCCCGGAGCGGCGGGAGCGCCATCGGGTGTTGTCAGCATGACATCGTAGCCGGGCACGCGCTTTCCGGCGGAGCCGATCCTTTTCTCGGTCTCTGTATTCGAGAGATAGATATGCAGCACTTCGGTCGAGCCCAGGCCTTCCACGATCTCGAACCCGAAGCGGTCCTTCCAGGCGTCGAAAATCTCCTGCGACAGGATTTCCGCCGCCGAGATGCACATCCGCACGGAGGACAGGTCCGCGCTTGCCGCAGACGGGTCCTTGATCATTGCGGTATAGAGGGTCGGCAGGCCGAACAGCAGGGTCGGCTTGAACCGGGAGGCCATATCGAAAACGGCATCCGGTTTAGGGCGTCCGGAGAACAGAATAACGCTGGCCCCGGCATGGAACGGGAAAGCGATTGCGTTACCGAAGCCATAGGCGAAGAAGATCTTTGGGATCGAGAAACAGATATCGTCCGGTCCGATATGCAGAATGTGGCGCGCGTAGCTCTCGACCGTGTAGAGCGCGTCGTGCTGCAAGTGGAGAATACCCTTCGGGCGCCCGGTGGAGCCCGAGGAATACATCATGAATGCGGGGTCATCCCGTCCCGTATCTGCCGCTTTGAGTTCAGCTTTTTGTTCCGCCAGCCAGCGTGCGCCATCGCGGGCTTCCGGCACGGCAGAAGGGCCAGCACCGTTGATCGAGATCGCTGTGACGGGGGCGAGGGCGGCCGCGTCGAGTGCCGTCACCGTACTGGCATGGCTCTCGTCGAAGATCATGACGCGTGCACCGGCATCCTCAATATAGAAGGAGATCAGATCGGGGCTCGACAGGGTGTTGGCTAGGATTGGAACCATGCCTGCCCGAATAGCGCCGAAAATCGCGGCCGGATATGCGGGGGTGTCATCCATGAGCAGCAACACCCGGTCGCCGCGCCCCAGCCCGAGCGCAAGCAAGCCGTTGCCGAACCGGCAGGCATCCTCCGCCAACTCCCCATACGTCCGATTTCCCCGGTCGGAATAGACAGCGATCTTGTCCGAGCGGCCGCGCTCCAGATTGTCGAACAGCAGGCTGGAGGCGTTGTAGGTATCCGGGACTGAGAAACCGATTTCGCCGGTTTCCGGAGCGTCTCTTGGTACACGGTCCAGAATTTGTTCGGGTGTCATGCCTGGCCTCCCGCCGCATCAACGTTCCAGTGCGGACTGTAGGTGGCAAAAAACTCGGGTGCCAGGCGTTGCAGCCTTTCGTCGTTCATGCGGCCGCTGCGCTGGATGTAGGAATAAGCGAAATCGGCCGGAGCCAGCTCCATATGATTGGCGAAATCCTCGTACCAGGCCGCGCTGGTATTCGCCGCGCGAACGATCTTCTCGGTGATAGGCTTGCGGGCGGCTTCGTAGGCGGCGAGAGCGGCTGGGATGTCATCGGGCGTTGCGAGCACAGCCTTGGCAAGGGCAAGGGCATCTTCCATCGCAAGCCGGGTGCCTGAACCAATGCTGAAATGCGCAGTGTGGACTGCGTCTCCGATGAGGACGTGCTTGCCGCTGTGCCAGCTCTTGCAGGACAGTTTGGGGAAACGGCGCCAGTAGGAATTGTTCGTGATCAGGCTGTGGCCCTGCAGCACATCTGCGAAGACGTTTTCGCAATAGGCCTTGGTTTCGGCTTCTCCCATGCCTTCAAACCCGGCTGCCTGCCAAGTGTCCTCGTCGGTCTCGACGATGAAGGTGCTGAGTGTCGGGGTGTAGCGATAATGATGGGCGTTGAACGGCCCATCTTCGGAGCGCCGGAACGACTGGGTGAGGGTATCGAACGGCCGGTCCGTGCCGTACCATATGAAGCGGTTTTCCAGCTGCGGCATCTCCGTGCCGTATTCTGATCCATCGCCGCGGATGAAAGAATTCAGCCCGTCCGCCCCGACGATCAGATCCGCATCGTCCAGCCGGGACAGATCGTCGGCTTCGTTTTCGAACAGGGGTTCTATGCCGACGCTCCGGGCCCGCTCCGTCAGGATCTGGATCAGCTCGAGCCGTCCGATAGCGGCGAAGCCCATCCCGTCGATATCGATCCGTTCGCCTTCAAGATCGAGCGTCAGATTCCGCCAGGTTTCCATCGCGGGCAGGATCGCATCGTGAGTCTCGGGGTCGTCCGCCGCCATGAAGGCCAGAGCCTGGTCCGAAAACACCACGCCGAAACCGAAGGTGGCCCCTTCCGGATTACGCTCGACAAGCGTGACCTCGAAGTCAGGTCTCTGACGCTTCACAAGATATGAAAAATACAGCCCGGCTGGTCCACCGCCGATAATTTTTATGCGCATTGGCGCTTCCCCCTAAGTTCTTGGGGGCATAATTGCGGCAGTGCAGGCAGAGCGCAACCAAACGTCGGTCAATAGGGACTGTCGACGTCCCCCATTTCGACATAGACGCTCTTGATCTGGCTGTAATGCTCGATCGCGGCGCGGGCGTTCTCGCGGCCGATGCCGGATTTCTTGACGCCGCCGAAAGGCATTTCGACCGGGGTTAGGTTGTAGGCGTTGATCCAGCAGGTGCCGGCTTCAAGCGCCGCAACAACACGGTGGCCGCGCTGGATGTCTTTCGTGAACACACCGGCAGCGAGGCCGAAATCAGTGGCGTTGGCGCGAGCGAGCACTTCCTCCTCGGTGTCGAAATCGAGCACGCACATAACCGGACCGAAGATCTCTTCCCGGGCGATAGTCATGCTGTCTTTCACATCTGCAAAGACGGTCGGAGCGACGAACCAGCCTTTCGGAAAAGCGGGAACAGTGGCTGCGTCACCGCCGATCAGCACGCGGGCGCCTTCGTCGCGGCCGGTCTGGATATAGCCGAGCACCTTCTCGAATTGCGGCTTTGAGACGAGGGGGCCAAGATGTGTCTCTTCATTCATCGGATCGCCGAGACGGATCTTCGCAGTGCGTTCGCGCAGCCGGTCGAGGAATTTCTGTTTGATGCTTTTCTGCACGAAAACACGCGTACCGTTGGAGCAGATCTGGCCACTGGAATAGAAGTTGCCGAGCATGGCGCCAGAGATCGCGTTCTCGATATCCGCATCCTCGAAAACAATGATCGGGGATTTGCCGCCAAGCTCCAGCGTAACCGGCTTCAGACCTTCGGCGGCTGCAGCCATAACTTTTGCGCCGGTCTGCACGGAGCCGGTGACGGACACCTTGTTGACGCCGGGATGATTGACCAGCGCCGCGCCCACATCGCCGAAGCCCTGAACGACGCTGAACACGCCATCCGGCAGGCCTGCTTCCTTATAGATCTCGGCGAGTTTCAGGGCTGTCAGCGGGGTGGTTTCCGACGGCTTGAAGATCATCGCATTGCCGCAGGCGAGCGCCGGTGCCGATTTCCAGCAGGCGATCTGGATCGGGTAATTCCAGGCGCCTATGCCGACGCAGACGCCGAGCGGCTCGCGCCGTGTATAGGCGAAGGAGCCGCCGAGATCGGTAAATTCGCCGTGGATGTCCGCCGCGATGCCGCCGAAATATTCGAGGCAGTCGGCGCCGGAAGCGGCGTCCGCCACCAGCGTTTCCTGCAGCGGTTTGCCCGTATCCAGCGTCTCCAGCAGCGAAAGCTCCCGATTACGTTCGCGGATCAGATCGGCGGCCCTGCGCAACACCCTGCCTCTTTCCGCGCCGCTGAGGGCGGCCCAGACCTTCTGACCTTCCCGTGCGCCGGAAACCGCCTTGTCGATGGTTGCGGCGTCGGCGGCATGAATTTCCGCGATGATCTCCCCGGTAGCCGGATGGATGCTGGGGAAGCTCTTGCCCTTGGGGCTTTCCATCGGGCTACCGGCGATGAAGTGGGAGGCGGTCGGTTGCGCGCGCATATGGTCTGTCCTTCTGTCGGTATCGGCTTGGGAACGTCTTGTTAACGGTCCGAGGTTTCCCAACGCGGATTGATCCAGGGCTGCTTGTTAGATGGGGCCAACGGCACCTTCCCGAGGATATGGTCAGAGGCCTTCTCGCCGACCATGATCGAGGGGCCGTTCAGGTTCCCGTTCGGAATGCGGGGGAAGATCGAGCTGTCCGCGAGCCGGAGTCCCTCGACCCCGATGACCCGGCATTCCGGGTCGACCACGGCCATTGGGTCGTCCGTGGCGCCCATCCGGCAGGTGCCGCTTGGATGATAGGCGCTTTCGACGGCCTCGCGGATGAATTCGTCAAGTTGCTCGTCGCTCGCCACATCGTCTCCGGGGGAGATCTCCCGGCCACGATAGGGCGTGAAGGCATCCTGCCCGAAGATATTCCGGGTCAGCCGGATGCAGTGCCTGAAGTCCGCCCAGTCATCCTCATGGCTCATATAGTTGAACTGGATCACCGGCGCGTCATACGGATCGGCGGAGCGCAGGGTGACGGTACCGCGCGACTTAGAGCGCATCGGGCCGACATGGGCCTGGAAGCCATGGCTCTTGGCCGGCGCCTTGCCGTCATAGCGGATCGCGACCGGCAGGAAGTGATACTGGATGTCCGGATATTCGACGCCCGGCTTGGAGCGCAGGAAGGCGGCGCTTTCGAAATGGTTGGTGGCGCCGAGACCGCTCTTGAAGAGCAGCCATTCGAGCCCGATCAGGCCCTTGGAGAACAGGTTCAGCTTCGAATAAAGGCTGATCGGCTGGGTGCATTCCTGCTGGATATAGAGCTCGAGATGGTCCTGCAGGTTGGCGCCGACGCCGGGGCGGTCTGCCAGCACTTCAATGCCGTGACCGGCGAGTTCGTCCGCCGGGCCAATGCCTGAGAGTTTCAGCAGTTTCGGCGAGTTGATCGAGGAGGCGGCGAGGATCACTTCACGGTTCGCGGTGATGGTCTCGATTGAGCTGCCACGCGCGATCTCGATCCCGGTGGCGCGTTTGCCGTCGAAGAGGACACGGCGGGCAAGGCCGCTCACCATGGTCAGGTTAGGGCGCTTCAGGGCCGGTTTCAGATAAGCATTGGCGGCGGACCAGCGGCGGCCGTTATGGACCGTCATCTCCATCGGCCCGAAGCCCTCCTGCTTCTCGCCGTTATAGTCTTCCGTCATCTCGAACCCGGCCTGCTGTCCGGCCTCGACGAAAGCGTGATAAAGCGGGTTCTTGCGGGGGCCGCGGGTGACATGCAGCGGGCCATTAGTGCCGCGCCAGCCGTCCTGCCCGCCATGGCTTGTTTCCATGCGCTCGAAATAGGGAAGCACGTTCTTGTATGCCCAGCCTGTGGCGCCTTGTTCTTCCCAATTATCGTAATCCCGGGCGTGGCCGCGGACATAGACCATGCCGTTGATCGATGAGGAGCCACCGATCACCTTGCCGCGCGGGCAAGCCAGGCGGCGGCCGCCGAGATGCGGTTCCGGCTCGCTTTCGTAGCCCCAGTCGTAACGGCTCATGTTCATCGGATAGGACAGGGCGGCCGGCATCTGAATGAAGGGGCCGACATCGGTGCCGCCATATTCCACGACGAGGACCGAGTGCTTGCCATCGGCTGAGAGCCGGTCGGCCATCACAGCGCCGGCGGAGCCGGAGCCGACGATCACGAAATCTGCTTGCATGGGCTTCATTCACCGCGCGGGAAGCGCGCGGCCTCCTCAAGGGTGTTGAGATCCATGTGGTTGCGCATGTAACGCTCGGACGCTTTTTGCAGCGGCTGGAAATCCCACGGATAGTAGGAGCCGTTGCGTAAGGCTTCGTAAACAACCCAGCGGCGTGCCTGGCTGTCCCGGACCTCGCGGTCGAATTGCGCCATGTCCCAGCGTTCCCGCATCTCAGCCTCGAAGGCGGCGAGGGTCTCGGCATGGGCGGGATCTGTAGCGAGGTTCGTCAACTCGTCCGGATCTGCTTCGAGATCGAAAAGCTGCGGCGGGTCGAGTTCGCAGTGATTGAACTTGAAGCGGCCACGCCGGATCGAGATCAGCGGGGCATAGGAGCCTTCGGCCGCATATTCGATCAGGACCGGGGAAGTGCGTTCACCGCCTTCGATCAAAGGCTTCAGGGACTCTCCGTCCGTCCACGGCGCGACCTCGGACAGGTCAACGCCCGCGATATCGGCAAGGGTCGGTGTGATGTCGATGCTCGAGACCGGAGCGGTAACAGTACGGCCCTCGATGCCAGGTCCCGCGATCATCATCGGCACGCGGGCGGAGCCTTCGAAGAAGCTCATCTTGAACCAGAGCCCGCGCTCTCCAAGCATATCGCCGTGATCGGAGCAGAAGACAATCACGGTATCTTCGTCCATCCGGCAACGCTTCAGGGTATCCAGCAGCGTCGCGATCTTGTCGTCCAGATAGGAGATGTTCGCGTAATAGGCCTGGCGGGAGCGGCGGACATCTTCGTCGGTGATGTCGAAATTCTTGTAATCGTTGGCGAGGTAGAGTCGCTGGCTATGGGCGTCCTGATCCTCGAACGGCACGGCCCCGACGCGCGGCTCCAACTCCGGGCAGTCTTCGTAGAGATCCCAGTATTTCCGGCGGGCGACATAGGGGTCGTGCGGATGGGTGAAGCTGACCGTCAGGCACCATGGGCGCTCATCGCCGCCGCGGGAAAGCTGGTAGAGCTTCTGTTCCGCGTTGAAGGCGACCTCGTCGTCATATTCCATCTGGTTCGAGATCTCGGCGACGCCCGCGCCGGTGACCGATCCGAGATTGTGATACCACCAGTCGATCCGTTCGCCGGGCTTGCGGTAATCGGGGGTCCAGCCGAAATCGGCGGGATAAATGTCCGTCGTCAGCCTCTCCTCGAAGCCGTGCAACTGGTCCGGCCCGACAAAGTGCATCTTGCCGGAGAGGCAGGTGTAATACCCGGCCCGGCGCAGGTGATGAGCGTAGCTCGGGATGTCGGACGTGAACTCGGCCGCATTGTCGTAGACGCCTGTCCGGGACGGCAGACGGCCGGACATGAAGGCAGCACGGCCGGGCGCGCAAAGCGGGCTGCCCGTATAGGAATTCCTGAACCGGACGGATCGTGCCGCAAGTGCCTTCAAAGCGGGCGCATGCAGGAAATCCGCCGGGCCGTCCGGGAACAGGGTTCCGTTCAACTGGTCGACCATCAGGATCAGGATATTGGGCTGCTTCGTCACGTCTTCCCCCCGGCAGTGAGTTGCGCATCGATATAATCTTCGGTCAGCCTGATCGCGGCGGCGCGGTCCGGATCGCTGTCCAGCAGCGCGTGCCGGAGATAGAGGCCGTCGATCAACGCGGCTGTCCCTTCGGCGATGTGTTGGGCATGTTCCCGGTCCGTTAGTTGTGTCAGTGCGTGCTGCAGGTTGCTGCGCAGACGCCTTGCATAGACGGAGAGGACGCGGCGCGCCTCGTCCATGCTCTGGGCTTTCACATAGAAGCTGAGCCAGGCCGAGATGGTTGCAGGCCGGAACTGGTCGGAAGCGAAGTTCGCCTGGATGATGCCTGAGAGGCGTTCCCGTGGCGTTTTAGAGGCGCGCAGTGCCGCGACGATCTCAACCGAAAGCTCACTCAGCAGATGCCGCATGGTGGCGACGATCAGCTGATCCTTGCTGCCGAAATAATGATGCGCGAGTGCGGCCGAGACGCCCGCCTGACGGGCGATCTCGCTCATCGTTACCTCGAAGGATCCGCGTGCGTGAATAGCCTCGATCGCGGCATTGATCAGGGCTTTGCGGCGGATCGGTTCCATTCCGATTTTGGGCATGGGCGGCAGGTCCTTTCGGGCCCGACCGTATTTTTGATTGACTGCTCAATCAATAAAAATCTTGCACAGGATTTGCTATAATGTTTGCTTGTTCCGATAAGTAACGGGGGCAATCCAAACAGGGAGCATCAATCATGCTGAAATCCAAAACTGCATTCGCCGTCGCCTTGGCGGCCGGAATCATGTCATCCGGCGCCGCGATGGCCGACAATCACTGCTCGACCGTGCGCTTCTCCGATGTCGGCTGGACCGATATCACCGCGACGACTGCTGCGACCACGACGGTACTCGAAGCGATGGGCTACGAGACTGACGTAAAAGTACTTTCCGTTCCGGTGACCTATGCGTCACTGAAGAACAAGGACATCGATGTCTTTCTCGGCAACTGGATGCCGACCATGGAAGGCGATATCGCGAAGTATCGCGACGAGGGCTCTGTGGAAACTGTTGGCGTTAATCTCTATGGCGCGAAATACACCCTCGCCGTGCCGCAATATGCCTATGACGCTGGCCTGAAGAGCTTCGCCGACATTGCCAAGTTCAAGGACAAGTTGGACGGCAAGATCTACGGTATCGAGCCGGGTAATGACGGCAACCGCCTGATCCTCGACATGATCGAGAAAGATGCCTTCGGCCTGAAAGGCTTCGACGTGGTCGAATCTTCCGAGCAGGGCATGCTCGCCCAGGTCGCTCGCGCGGTGAAGAAGGAAGAGCCGGTGGTGTTCCTGGGCTGGGAGCCGCACCCGATGAATGCCAATTTCGAGATGGCATATCTCGCCGGTGGTGACGATTACTTCGGCCCGGATCTCGGCGGCGCGTCGGTTCTGACCAACATCCGTGCCGGCTATGGCAAGGAATGCCCGAATGTCGGACGCCTGCTCGACAACCTGATGTTCTCTCTCCGCATGGAGAACGAGATCATGGGCGCGATCCTGAACGATGGCGAAGAGCCGCAGGATGCCGCGAAAGCCTGGCTGAAGGCCAATGCCGGTATCCTCGACGCATGGCTTTCCGGCGTGACGACGGTGGACGGCAAGGCCGCGCTTCCGGCCGTGCGCAAGGCACTTGGCCTTTAAGGCATAATATTTCGGACAGGGGCGGCATCCGTGCCGCCTCTCGTCACTTGCGTCAAAGAACGACGGCAGGGCGGGGGAGCTTTCCGTGGATTGGCTGACCGATAATAAACTTCCGGTCGGGAAGGCGGCGAGAGTCTTCGTCGACTGGCTGACCGATCATGGTGCCTGGTTCTTCGACGGACTTGCCGCCGGTCTTGAATTCATGATCGACGGCATCCTCTGGGTGCTGCAGGCGCCGCACCCGTTGCTGGCCGTCGTCATCGTTGCCGGCATCGCCTATGCGGTGCGCCGGACGATCACTTTTCCGCTGCTCGTCGCTGTCGGCCTGCTGCTGATCATCAATCAGGGCTATTGGGAAGAAACCACGGAGACGGTGGCCCTGGTGCTCGCGTCGTCTGTCGTCTGTATGGGAGCCGGTGTGCCGCTTGGTATTGCTGCTGCCCGGCGCCCTTGGCTGTTCTCCGCCATGCGGCCCGTTCTCGACCTGATGCAGACCATCCCGACCTTTGTCTACCTGATCCCGGCGCTGATCCTGTTCGGGCTCGGCATGGTGCCGGGGCTGATCGCCACGGTGATCTTCGCTATCCCGGCGCCGATCCGGTTGACCCATCTCGGCATCTCCTCGACACCGAAAATGCTGATCGAGGCTGGGCAGGCTTTCGGGGCGACGCGCACGCAGTTGCTCTGGAAGGTGGAGCTGCCCTATGCCCTGCCGCAGATCATGGCGGGCCTGACCCAGACCATCATGCTGTCGCTCTCCATGGTCGTGATCGCGGCGCTGGTCGGGGCCGACGGGCTTGGCGTGCCGACATTGCGCGCCCTCAATCAGGTGAATATCGCCAAGGGTTTCGAGGTTGGCCTCGCCATTGTGGTGATCGCCATCATTCTTGACCGGATGTTCCGCGGACGCGGGGAGGATGGCAAATGACCACGCCCGCGGTACGTTTCGACAAGGTGAATATCGTCTTCGGCAAGCGGCCCGAGGAGGCGTTGCCTCTGATGGACCGCGGCATGGACCGGTCCGAGATCGAGACCGAGACCGGCCAGATCCTCGGTGTGCATGATTGCAGCCTGACGGTCGATCCGGGCGAGATCGTCGTCATCATGGGGCTGTCCGGCTCCGGCAAATCGACCCTGCTGCGGGCTGTCAATGGGCTCAACCCCGTGGTGCGCGGTGCCGTTTGGGTGAATGACGGTGAGCAGGAAATCGATGCGGCCAGTGCGGACGAGGCAACCTTGCGCCGACTCCGCACAGAGCACGTCACCATGGTGTTCCAGAATTTCGCCCTGCTGCCCTGGCGCACGGTGGCGGAGAACGTTGGACTTGGGTTGGAGCTCTCGGGTGTCGGAAAGGCGGAACGGGCCAAGCGTGTGACCAAGCAGCTTGCCTTGGTCGGTCTCACCGAGTGGGCCGACCGCAAGGTGCATGAGCTTTCGGGCGGCATGCAGCAGCGTGTCGGCCTCGCCCGGGCCTTCGCGACCGAGGCACCGGTGCTACTGATGGACGAGCCGTTTTCCGCGCTCGACCCGCTGATCCGGGCCAAGCTGCAGGACGAGTTGCTGGAACTGCAATCACAACTCCAGCGCACTATCATCTTCGTCAGCCACGATCTGGACGAGGCCCTGAAGCTCGGCTCGAAGGTCGCGATCATGGAGGGCGGGCGCATTGTCCAGTGCGGAACGCCGCATGAGATCGTGATGAACCCGGCGAACGCCTATGTGGCCGAATTCGTCTCTCACATGAACCCGCTGAACGTGTTGCGTGCGGATTCAGTGATGGCGCCGGTTCCGGACGGCACAACATTGCCCGAGGGCGCACTGGATATCGGTTCTGGCGTGCTTGCGAGTGGCACCGTGCCGGTTGCAGCGCCCGACACGCCAATGGCGGACCTGTTGCGCTGCCGGCTGCAAACCGGAGAGACCATCATCGTCGTGGCTGACGGAAAACCCGTCGGCAGGATCGGGGACGCCGAAATCTATTCCTCTCTCCTCAAGGAATAGGGTACGACTCACAAAACATGAACTAAAGTGCAGGAGGAAGCGCGTGTCGGATAAGGGCATCGTGATTGTCGGGGCCAGCCACGGCGGCGTTCAGTTGGCAGCCAGTCTGAGGGAAAAGGGCTATGAAGGCCCTTTGACCATGCTGACGTCCGAGCCGGACCTTCCTTATCAGAAACCGCCGCTTTCCAAGGGCTATATTAAAGAGCCCGACCCGAAGCCGACACCGCTCCGGCCCGAGAAATTCTATACGGACCGTTCCATCGATCTGCGCCTTGGGACGACGGCGACCGCGCTTGACCTGAGCGGTGGCGAAGTCCGGCTGGCGGACGGCTCCGCCATTGCCTGTTCCAAGATTGCACTGGCGGTGGGCTCCCGGCCCCGGAGAATCCCGGTGCCGAACATCGATGCGCCGGGCGTGCTGGAACTCCGGACCTATCAGGACAGCCAAGCGATCAAGGCCGGGTTCAATGCGGCCGAGTCCGTACTGGTCATTGGCGGCGGTTTCATCGGTCTTGAAATCGCAGCAACGGCGGCTGTCCTCGGCAAGCGGGTGACCGTGCTGGAAGCCGAAGAACGGCTGATGGCCCGTGCGGTTTCGCCTGCGGTCTCCGCCTATTTCTTCGGCTACCTGACTGCTCTTGGAGCTGATATCCGCCTGAATGCTCGGGTTTCCGGTATTCGGCTGTCCGGCAATGGGACCGCGGCTGGCGCCGATCTCGCGGACGGCACCGCTATTGACGCCGATTGCGTGATCTCCGGAACCGGCGTGCTGCCTTGCACCGAGCTTGCCGAAGCGGCTGGCCTTGCCATCGAGAACGGCATTGCCGTCGGGCCGACCATGCTTTCCTCCGTGCCGGAGGTGGCCTCGATCGGCGACTGCGCCAGCTATGTGCATTGGCAGGTTGGGCGCCGCGTCCGTCTCGAATCCGTGCAGAATGCGGTGGACCAGGCGAAAACGGCGGCAGCGGCTTTGCTGGGTGAAGCGGAACCTTATCATGAGGTGCCGTGGTTCTGGTCCGATCAAGCCGAGGCGAAGTTGCAGATTGCGGGGCTTTCGGACGGGACCGAGACGGCAGTGCTGCGCGGCGATCCGGAAAGCGGCTCTTTTTCTGCCTTCCTGTTTGCCGACGGCAAGCTGCGGTGTGTCGAGTCGGTCAACAAGGCTGGCGATCACGCACTCGGACGTCGGCTGTTGGCGCTGAATGCGGGCCTGACGCCGGAGCAGGCGGCAGATCCGGATTTTGACCTGCGCGGGTTGATGAAGCGCGCTCGTTCCTGACGCTCCGGCTCGTTCCTGGCGTTAAACCGACCCTTGACGCGCTTTTCCCGCGGCGGGGAACCAAGCAGCCCTTGGCAATAGTGGGCCTTCGGACAGCAATTTAGGTATTCCATGGCATAAAGTGTGTGGTATACCAGAACCCACGCACCCTGTTTCGGGGTTATTCTCTATTGGTCGAACGGCAGGGAAATCTGCATGCCGGGGAAATCTGCATGAATGAGTCTTCAGCGTTGATGGTGACGCCAATCGCGGCCGAAGTGAGTCTCAAGGACAAGACTTACGCGGCTCTGAAAGACGGCATCGTCTCGATGAACATCTACGATCCGGACGCCAATCTGCGGCTCGACGAGCGGCAGTTGTCGGAGCAGCTCGGGATCAGCAGGACGCCTCTGCGTGAAGCATTGGCCCGGTTGGCGCAGGAAGGGCTGGTCGATATCCAGCCTCGGCGCGGTGTGTTCATCGTCCGCAAGACCAAGGCCGAGATCATCGAGATGATCAAGGTTTGGGCCGCGCTCGAAGGCATGGCGGCGCGGCAGGCTGCGGAGATAGCTTCCGATGCGGAAATCCAGCAGTTGCGCCGTATCTTCCAGGAAACAGAAAAAGGCCGGCTGGAAATCGACGAGTATTCGAGCCGCAATATCGAATTCCATCAGGCAATCCTGAAGCTCGGCCACTCGCCGCTGATTCTGGATATGACAGACAAGATCTTCCTGCATGTCCGCGCCATCCGCGTCCGGACCATAGGGGAGCAGGACCGGATTGCCCGGTCGATGCAGGACCACATGCATATCGTCGAGGCAATCGAGGCCCGTGACGGGGAGTTGGCGGAGCGTCTGGTCAAGGACCATGCGCTCGCGCTCGCCAAGCATGTCGCTAACAACGTGAACTATCTCGGATAACCAAAGATCAAGCGGCGGTGCGCATTTAAACGACCGCCAATAAAAAGGGAGCCTGACTATGAGCGATACCGCTACCGATACCCTGAAGGAAAAAGACCGCTCCGGCGAAGTCGTATCCGGTGGCCATTTGGTCGCGAAAGCCCTGAAGAACGAGGGCGTGGACACCATTTTCACGCTCTGCGGCGGGCATATCATCGATATCTATGACGGCTGCGTCGATGAAGGCATCCGTATTGTCGACTTCCGGCACGAGCAGGTCGCGGCCCATGCCGCCGACGGTTACGCTCGTCAGACCGGCAAGCTCGGCTGCCTCGTCACCACGGCTGGTCCCGGCTGCACCAATGCGATGACAGGTGTCGCCACGGCATTCCGCTCGGAAAGCCCGATGCTGCATATTGGCGGACAGGGCGCGCTGACCCAGCACAAGATGGGCTCGTTGCAGGATCTTCCCCATGTCGACATCATGGCGCCGATCACCAAGTTCTCCGCCGGTGTCCGCTCCACGGAACGTGCGGGCGACATGGTCTCGATGGCGGCTCGCGAGTGTTTCGCCGGTGCCTACGGCCCCTCATATCTTGAAATTCCGCGCGACGTGCTGGACCGCGAAGTGCCGCTGTCCAGCGCTGTTATCCCGGAGCCGGGCAAGTACCGCGCCTCGGTCAAGTCCATTGGCGACCCGGCCGATATCGAGCGTCTGGCCGACCTGATCGTCAAGGCGGAACGTCCGGCCATCCTCGTCGGCTCCCAGGTCTGGATGAGCCGCGGCCATCAGGCGGCGATCGATCTGGTCAAGGACCTGAACATCGCCTGCTACATGAACGGTGGCGCCCGCGGCATGCTCCCGCAGACGGACAGCCATTATTACAACCGGACCCGTCGTCTCGCCTTCCAGAAGGCGGACCTGCTGCTGATCGTCGGCACGCCGTTCGATTTCCGCATGGGTTACGGCAAGCGGATCCGGGAAGATCTGACGCTGGTGCAGATCGATCAGTCTTACAGCACTGTCGGCAAGAACCGGGACGTGGATCTCGGCATCGCCGGCGATCCGGGTGCGATCCTCAGCGCCGTACACGCGGCCATCAAGGGCCGGGTCGATAATGGCTCCAAGGGCCGTGACGGCTGGCTGAAGGAACTGCGCGCGGCCGAAGAGGCGGCAACCGAAAAGCTGATGCCGCTGTTCCTGTCCGACCAGTCCCCGATCCATCCCTACCGGGTGGCGTGGGAGCTGAACGAGTTCCTGACCGAAAAAACGGTTTATATCGGTGACGGTGGCGACGTGGTGACGATCTCCGCGCAGGCCGTTGCACCGAAAGGACCGGGTAACTGGATGGATCCGGGCGCGCTTGGCTCACTCGGTGTCGGCACCGGCTTCGCCATCGCGGCGGGGCTTGCCAATCCGGAGAAGGAAATCCTCTGCTATTACGGCGATGGTTCCTTCGGCATGACCGCCTTCGACATGGAGACCGCGAACCGGTTCGGTGTGCCCTATATCGCCGTCATCGGTAACAACTCCTCGATGAACCAGATCCGCTACGGCCAGATCGCGAAATACGGCGATCAGCGCGGCAATGTCGGCAACAAGCTCGGCGATGTGCCGTTCTCCAAGTTTGCTGAAATGCTGGGTGGTCACGGCGAAGAGGTGCATGAGGCGAACCAGATCCAGCCGGCTCTGCTACGCGCCCGCGAAGCGGTGAAAACCAGCGGCAAGTCCGCGGTCGTCAACATCTGGGTCGATCCGAACGAGTACGCGCCGGGTACCAAAAACCAGACCATGTACAAATAAGCGGAAGGGCGTGCCGGGTCTCCGGCGCGCCCTTTTTCCGTTAAATCCGGTAAGAGGGAAGAGAAAGACAATGAGCGAAGCGTTGAAAGGTGTCCGCATTCTGGACATGACGCATGTGCAGTCGGGCCCGACTTGCACCCAGTTGCTGGCATGGTTCGGTGCCGATGTGATCAAGGTCGAGCGCCCGGGTGTCGGTGACATTACCCGTGGCCAGCTCCGCGACCTGCCGGATGCCGACAGCCTGTATTTTACCATGCTGAACAGCAACAAGCGCAGCGTCACGCTCAACACCAAGACTGACAAGGGTAAGGAAATCCTGACCCGCCTCATCGAAGAATGCGATGTGATGGTGGAGAACTTTGCGCCCGGCGCGCTCGACCGTATGGGCTTCACCTGGGAGCGCATCCAGGAGATCAACCCGCGCATCGTCTATGCCAGCATCAAGGGCTTTGGCCCGGGCGCGTTCGAAGACTGCAAAGTTTACGAGAATGTTGCCCAGTGTACTGGCGGCTCGGCTTCCACCACCGGTTTCGAGGATGGTCCGCCGACCGTTACCGGCTCCCAGATCGGTGACAGCGGAACCGGCCTGCATCTGGCGCTCGGCATCGTTACTGCGCTCTATCACCGGACCAATTCCGGCAAGGGCCAGCGGGTCGAATGCGCAATGCAGGACGGCGTGCTCAATCTCTGCCGCGTGAAATTGCGCGATCAGCAGCGCCTGGAACACGGTCCGCTGAAGGAATATCCGCAATATCCGAACGGTGAGTTCGGCGAGGCTGTGCCGCGGGCCGGTAATGCCTCCGGTGGCGGGCAGCCGGGTTGGGCTGTGCAGACCAAGGGCGGCGGTCCGAACGATTATATCTATGTCATCATCCAGCCTCCGGGCTGGGCGCCGCTGATGAAAACCATCGGCCGCGAGGAGCTGATCGAGGACCCGGAATGGGCCACACCGGAAGTGCGCCTGCCGAAACTCGACAAGTGCTTCGCCATGATCGAGGAATGGACAAAGACCAAGAACAAGTTCGAGGTCATGGAAACGCTGAACGCGCTCAATGTGCCGTGCGGCCCGATCCTCTCCATGAAGGAGTTGGCCGAAGATCAGTCGCTGCGTGCGACCGGTACGGTGGTCGAAGTGCCGCACCCCCATCGCGGCACCTACCTTACCGTCGGCAATCCGATTAAGCTTTCCGCGTCGCCGGCAAAGGTGGAACGTTCGCCGCTCTTGGGCGAGCATACCGACGAAATTCTGACGGCGGTGCTCGGCATGTCGTCCGAAGACGTGGCAGCAGCCAAGGCAGAAGGCGCCGTCTAGGCCGATCCGGCCGCAACGATATCGGGGACGGCGCCGGCTTGTTGAAGCCGGCGCCGTTTTCATAAGAAAGACAGGAATGAGGGTAGGGGCATGAAGGTTTGTATTTACGGCGCTGGCGCGATCGGGGGTTATCTCGGCGCGGAACTCGCCCAGGTGGATGGCGTCGAGGTTTCGCTGATCGCGCGTGGCGCGCATCTGGCGGCGATCAAGGAGAACGGCCTTAAACTCCTGATCGGTGAGGAGGAGCGCGTCGCAAAAGTCACCGCGACGGACAATCCGGCGGAGCTCGGCCCGCAGGATTACGTGATCGTCGCGCTGAAGACGCATCAGGCCTGGGACGTGGCCGACCAGATGGTGCCGCTGCTCGGCCCGGACACCGCTGTTGTGACCTGCCAGAATGGTGTGCCCTGGTGGTACTTCTTTGGCGTCAACAGTGCCTATCAGAACCTGCGGTTGAATTCTGTCGATCCGGATGATCGGCAATGGGATTTGATTGGCCCGCAGCGCGCAATCGGTTGCGTCGTCTACCCGGCAACCGAGATTGCAGCTCCCGGCGTCGTCAAGCACACCTATGGCAACAAGTTTGCTCTCGGCGAGCCGGACGGCAGCATGTCCGAACGCGCAGCACGCCTCAGCCAGGCGTTGCAAGAGGCGGGCTTCAAAGCTCCGGTTCTGCCAAATATCCGGGACGAGATCTGGCTGAAGCTCTGGGGCAATCTCTGCTTCAATCCGATCAGCGCGCTCACCCGTGCGACACTCGATGTGGTGGCAACCGATCCCGGCACCCGTGCTCTGTCACGGGCGATGATGGAAGAGGCACAGCGCATCGGCGCCCGTCTCGGCGTGCATTTCCGGGTCGACGTCGAACGCCGGATCAACGGAGCGGCCAAAGTCGGTGCGCACCGCACCTCGATGCTGCAGGATCTTGAAAAAGGCCGGCAGCTTGAGGTGGATGCACTGCTGACGGCGGTACAGGAAATGGGACGGCTGGTTGATTTGCAGACGCCGCATATCGACTCCGTGCTGGCTCTGATACAACAGCTGGGGCGGACGCAAGGTCTCTATCCGGTTTTCCCGGAAGATTCCGGCAGCCCAGAATCGCTTGTTGTTGATTGAACCGGAGTAATTTTCTGATGACGGACTCGACGCTTCCGGCGGACATGAACGTGGTCGAGATCAGCGAGCCCGGCGCACCGGAGGTTCTGGTGCCGGGCAGGCGCCCGGTGCCGGAAGCGGCGCCGGGGGAGGTGCTGGTCCAGGTCGCCTATGCCGGAGTGAACGGCCCGGACCTCGTGCAGCGTCGGGGCCACTACCCGCCGCCGAAAGGCGCGTCGGACCTGCTCGGCCTGGAGATTTCCGGCAAGGTTGTCGCGGTTGGCGGCAGTGTGGGTAACTGGGCCGTTGGCGATATGGTCTGTGCCCTGACCAACGGCGGCGGTTATGCCGATTACTGCGCCGTCGATGCACGGCACTGTCTGCCGCTGCCGCACGGTTTCAATCTGCTTGAAGCGGCGTCGGTGCCGGAGACCTACTTCACCATTTGGTCGAATGTCTTCATGGGCGCGAAACTGTCGCGGGGTGAAGTCTTTCTGGTGCATGGCGGTGCCGGCGGTCTCGGCACGACCTCGATCCAGCTGGCCAAGGCGATTGGCGCGACGGTGGTCGCTGTCGACAGCCCGGCGGAGCGCTGCAAGGTGTGCCGCGATCTTGGCGCAGACCTCACGGTGGATTTCCGCGAGGAGGATTTTGTCGAGATCATCCGTGGCGAATACAAAGGCGCGGATGTCATCCTCGATATCATCGGCGGCGAGAATATCGCCAGGAACATCAAGGCTTCGAAGCCGGACGGACGGATCGTTCAGCTCGCCTTCAACAAGGGCTCCAAGGTCGAGGTCGACCTGATGCCGGTGATGTTGAAGCGGCTGACCTATACGGGGTCCACACTGCGTTCCCGGACACCGGAGAACAAGGCGGAGATCCGCGACAGCCTAGCCATCAATGTCTGGCCGATGTTCGACGATGGCAAGCTGAAGCCGGTGGTAAGCAAGACTTTTCCGCTCGCCGAAGCCGCTGCCGCCCATACCTTCATGGAAAGCGCAGGGCACAGCGGCAAGATCATGCTGGAGGTCTGCGGGGACCTTTAGGGAGCTGGCGTAATGACCGACGCCGATCTTCAGAAATTCGTCGGGGCACAAGGGCCTGTCTACGGGCAGGCCCTTGCCGAGCTGACAGAGGGCCGGAAAACCTCTCACTGGATCTGGTATGTCTTGCCCCAGCATGTCGAACTCGGCCGCTCCCAGCGGGCGATCCAATATGGCATCACGGATCTGGATCAGGCCCGTCGCTATCTTCGCGACCCGGTGCTTGGGCCACGGCTGCGGGCCTGCGTCGAGGCTGTCCTGCCGCAGAGTGACAAAACCGCATTCGAGATTTTCGGCTCCCCCGACGACATGAAATTCCGCTCTTGCCTGACGCTGTTTGAAGCGGCGGCAGAGAACGATGAAGACAGTGCGCTCTTTGGCCGGGCGCTCGATCTTTTTTATGACAGCGTGCGGGATGACCGCACGCTGTCGCTTCTCAACGCGGATCTATAGGACCGCAAGCACCGGCAACATCAACAGCAATCCAATGATCCCGATGGCCAGTGCTGGGCGCATCAGCTGGTTCTCTTGTCCCGCCAGCCCGGAGACGGACGCGGCGAGCACGATCCGGCCGGGAGAGGCCATTGTGATATTGGAGCCGGCGGCATTCTGCGCCGCGGCGACTAAGACTGGATCGAGCGCCAGCCGTTCCGCGACCGTGCTCTGGAACGTCATGAAGAGCGCGTTGGACCCGGCATTGCTTGCCGTCAGGAAACCGCCCAGACCGCCGACTGCCGGAACTGCGAACAGATAGGCGGCGCCTGCACCGGCGGCGACGGTTTCCGCCAGCCGGTCCGTCATTCCCGCATGCAGCATGACATGTCCGAAGCAGATGAACCCGGCGACCGAGAGGCTGGCGATGCCCCACTGCTTCAGCGCTTGTGGCACCAGCAGACGGACTTCGGTGGCCGGAATGCGCAGGCAGATGATCCCGGTGAGGGCGGCCAGCAACATCCAGAAGCCCGGATGGTGAATAGGAGACAGCGTGAATTCGTAGGCGGGAGCATCGATACGGAACAGGGGCTCTGTCATGGCGCCCACCGCCGGCACAAGGCGTGTCAGGCAGAGGGTGCCCATCAGCACGAAGAGCGGTATCGCGGCGGCTAGCAGGCCATTCCCGTCCGTTCGCGCTTTCGAGCGAATGCGGGCTAGCACCAGTCCCACAACTGTCACCGCAAGACCGGCGATGCATCCGCCGAGTTCGACGCTGATCCAGGCGCTTGATGCCCAGAGCGTGGCGGCGAGCAGGGCACTATAGGCAATGGCGGAGAGGATGTTCGAAACATCGGTGAGACTTTCCCCGGCAAAGTGAAGCGTGGCGAAGGCGCAGAGCACGATGAACGGCAGGGTAAGCCAGACCGCCGTCATTGCCGTCTCGTCGGCAGGGAGGTTCGAAAGATCGGCACCGAGCACCGTGCCGATGGCAAGCGCCCCCCAGGGAACGGCGCATTGCCCTAGCAATGCGATCAGGGCTGCGCGGGCCGGTGTGTAGCCGAGGGCGATCAGCAGCGGCACGGTGACGATGATGCCGACGCCGAAACCGGTTGCGGATTCGAAGAAGACGGAGACGCCGAGGACGAGGACCAGCACACGTTGCGCCGGGTTCGGGATCGCATCGGCGGCTGCCTTGCCGAGCCGCTCCAGCGCGCCACCCGCGCGCAACACCCAATAGAGGGTGACACCGCCGAGCAGCACATAGGCGACGGTCGCCGTGGTCAGCAGCCCGTCGATAACCGCCGCCGCGATGCCGTCCGATTTCAGGGAAAAATCCGAAACAGTAGCGGCAATCAGGATCGAGACGGCAAGCCCGAGCCCGCCCGCCCGCATGGCGGACTGGCGGGCAACAAGGATGGCGAGGGTCGCAAGTATGAGCGGCGCGGCGGCTGTCACAGTGAGCATGCAGGCGTTTCCGGTATCGGATGTCACGATGCCCGTTCGGGTGCGGGCCGGGATGTGATCATAACCGCAAGATCGGTTGGGCAGCGAGGCCGAAGCGGTGGCATTCTGCTGACATGAGAAAGCAGACCGAAGCCTCCTATGTAGAGCGCATCGGCCGGGTCCTGGACCGGATCGCGGACCATGCGGACACACCGTTAAAGCTGAATGAGTTGGCGGAGACAGCCGCCTTCTCCGCTTTTCATTTCCATCGGGTGTTCCGCGCGCTTACCGGGGAGACCGTGCAGGAGGTGGTACGACGGGTCCGGATGTCCCGCGCGGCTCATGCGCTCCGGATTGAGCGGGAGACTGTGACGGAAGCGGCGCTCGCAGCCGGGTATGGGAGCACTGAGGGCTTCGCCCGGACCTTCCGGCAGTGTTTCGGCCTGCCTCCCAGCATCTATCGGACGGCAAAGGCACCGCCGCCCTACAGGCCGTTGAATACCCGAATTCATTATCGACCAGAGACCGGAAGTATTCGCCTGATCGCGGACAGGAAGGAGCATGGCATGCAGGTTGAAATCAGAGATATAAAACCGGACCCGATCATCGCCTGGCGCCATGTCGGGCCTTATTACGAAGTCGGGGCAAGTTTCGGGGCGCTGAGCGGCTGGGTTGGAAAGCATGCACTCTATCCGCATGTCACCGGTTGTTTCGGGCTGTCCTATGACGACGCGGGGAGCGTTCCCGAGGCCGAGCTGCGCTATGACGCCTGCGTCTCGGCCCGTGAAGGGACACCTATACCTGTGGACGCTCTGCCGGAGAATGCCCGCGTCGATACGCTGCCGGCGGGCCGCTATGCCTGCACAATGTTGGAAGGCTCCTACATGGGCATGGAGGATTGCTTCCACCGCCTGCTCGGCCTCTGGCTGCCGGAAAGCGGGGAGAGCCTTGATGAACGTCCATGTCTCGAATGCTATCTGAACGATCCGGCCGAGGTGGCGGAAGTCGAGCTGCGCACCCTGATCTGCATTCCGCTGAACGGCTGAAGGCGATGGAGAAGCTATTCCGTGCTGTCGATGAGCCGCAGCCGGGCGTATTCGCGCGGCAATCGATCGAAGAGGGACGCGTCTTCGTGGCGGACTGGTACGCGAAAGCGGAACGTATCCCGGGCCCGGAGGAATGCCGCCGCCGTGTCGGCGAACACATGCCGGAAATACTTGGCCTGTTCGATAGCATGGCGGTATTCGCCGGGGACGACCCGGCCATGATCGCCGCCCTTGCCGGGATCGATCCGCCACCGCTGATCCCGGCTGGCTGCACCGTTCGCGCCTTCACGCGGCCCCGGCCAACCATGCTGCGAAACTACGATTTCCACCCGGATGCGACTTCGGCGGTCATCCTGCGCACTGATTGGTCAGGGCGCGGCGTGCTCGGCATGTCCGAAGGGATTAGTGGCCTGCTCGACGGGGTTAATGATGCGGGTGTGGCCGCCGCGCTTACCTTTGGTGGGCGGCATGTCTATGGCTCCGGGTTCAGTATTGTGCAGATCATCCGGTATTTGCTGCAGGTTGCCTCAGACGTGAAGGAGGCGGCGGACGTATTACGCCGGATGCCCTGTGCGTGGTCTCACAATGTGCTTGCGCAAGACAGATCCGGGAAAGCAATCCGGGCCGAGCTTGCGCCGGATCGGGCGCCACTCGTTACTGAAGGGTATGCCGTGACAAATCATCAGGCAGATGTGGAGCCGCGTCCTGATTCCGCCCAGCGGTTTGATACGGTCTGTGCGTTGACGGAGGATGCGGAAACTGCACGGGCGGTGTTCGTTGAGAGGGATCTTCGCAAGGAAGATTTCGACGAATGGCTGGGGACGCTCTACACGGCGGAATATATGCCGGGCGAGAATGCGGTGAAGTTCCATTGGCGGGACGGCAGTTGGGCGCAGTCACTCATGCAGTTCGAACCGGGCGAGCGTCGGGTGACTTATCCCGGCTAGAGGTTTGCTTTCACAAATAAAAACCGTCATCCCGCACTTGATGCGGGACCTAGGGAACGAAGGGTTGAACCTTACGATCATCCAGGTCCCGGCTCTCCGGCCGGGATGACGGTTTTAGATTGCTGTTCGGTTCAATCCGCCAGAATACCTTCGACCAGCTTTTGCACGGAGAGTGCATCGGCGGCTGACGGCATGGTGTGTTTGTCGCCGTCCATCCAGCGCGCAACATTGTCGATCTGCCGGGGCACGGAGACCGAACGCGGGTCTTCCGGAAGTTCCATAGCCAGCTCCCACGGACCGCCACTGGTCTGCTCCAGAATGTAGAACCCGCTGAGGCGCATGCTTTTCTTCGTGCCGTAGAAGGTGCCCTCGATCCGGTCGGGACCGACGCCGCCGACGGCTGCGCTATAGCTCACCGGAACGCCGCTGCAATCCAGCATGGCATGGACATGGGTTTCACAGAGCTTCGGGTCGGCCTGATAGGTCGGCTTGCTCCAGAGCAGATTTGCGCGGCCGAGGAAGCGTTCGGTAATATAGAGATAGTGCGAAGTGACTTCCCGCGTATAGCCGCCCTGGTCGCGGAAGCGCAGCCAGTCGGCGTCCGCCTGCCAGTCGCGCGGCCACTGGGCGAAATGCATCACCAGCTCGGCGCTGACGATGTCCCCCATGGAGCCTTCTTTCATCGCGGCTTCGATCATCTCGACGCCCTCAAGAGAGGCCTGGGAGAAGTTCACCACGTTCGGTGTCTTGGTCTCTGCCAGGCGGCGAACCATCTCCTCGCTCTCCGGCACGGAGATGCCGAGCGGCTTCTCGCAATAGACCGGCTTGCCGGCATCCATGGCGAGATCGGCATAATGCTTATGGAAAGCGGGGGGGCTGGCGATATAGACGAGATCGGCTTCTGGCGCCGCGATCATGGATTCGGCACTTTCCCAGATCTTCATGTCCGGGAATTCGGCCCTGGCGGTGGCGACGGAGTCGGCACTCGGGTCCCAGGCCCCGATAACCGTGAAGCGGTCATGCGGGATCATGTACTGGATCATGCGCCGGCCCATGATGCCGAGGCCGATGACGACGATATTGTGGCTCTTGCTCATTGGTCTTCTAGGCTTTCTGTTCTTCGGTAAGCGCTCTTAGTAGCCGGTGGCGTGGCCGTCCTTGCGCGGGTCGGAGCCCGCCTGAAGCACGCCGGTTTCCGGATCGCGCCAGACGCACTGGCTGCCGCCGATCGGCTTCTCCTGCCTTTCGAGCTTGTGGCCCTTGGCTTCCAGAGCGGTGTAGGTCTCCGGCGCGAACTCGCTCTCGACCTGCAGGATGCCTTCAGTGGCGAAGCTGCGCGGTGCGTCCATCGCCTCCTGGATGTCGTGCCCGAGATCAACCACGTTGGAGATGAAGTTGGCCTGGCCGGTCGACTGATATTGGCCGCCCATCACACCGAACGGAGCCACCGCCGTGCCATTCTTGAAGACGTAGCCCGGGATGATGGTGTGCATCGGGCGCTTGCGCGGCTCGATGCAGTTCGGATGACCTTCCTTCAGATGGAAGCTGTTGCCGCGGCTGTGCAGCATGACACCGGATTTCGGCGCCATGATGGTGCTGCCGAAGCCGGAGAACAGCGAATTGATGAAGGAGATCGCGTTACCCTGCTCATCGATGCAGGAGAGATAGATCGTGTCGCGATGCAGCGGGAAGTCGCTGTCCTCAAAGTTCCCGGCCTTGTCCATGTCGACCATGGCCCGCATCTGGGCGGTGTGCTCCTCGCCAAGCATCCATTCGACTGGCACGTCGGCGAATTTCGGATCGGCGACATAGCAGTCCCGTTGGTGGTAGCCGATCTTGGTCGCTTCGGCGATCACATGCACCCGGTCCGCCTCGCTGAGCGACTTCATGTCGAAGCCGGCAAGGATGTTCATGATCATCAGCGCGCAGATGCCCTGGCCGTTCGGCGGGCACTCATAGATGTCGTAGCCTTTGTAGTCAGCCCGGATCGGCTCGACATATTCGGCGTCGGCCGCAGCGAAATCATCCATCGTGTGCAGACCGCCGACGGAATTCAGCTTGGCCACCATGTCTTCGGCAACCTCGCCCTTGTAGAAGGCGTCGCGGCCACCGGCGGCAATCTTCTTCAGGGTCTCAGCCAGCTGCGGCTGTTTGTGCACGGTGCCGGCCTTTGGCGCCTTGCCGTCGACCAGCATGACCTTGGCAGAGTCCGGATCGGCGGCCAATGCTTCCTCTTCGCTGACCCAGTCAAAGGCGACGCGCGAATGCACGACATAACCTTGTTCAGCGAACTCGATGGCCGGCTGCAGGATTTCGGCGAAACTCATCGAGCCGTGATCCTCAATCAGCTTTGCCCAGGCGGCAATCGCGCCGGGCACCGTCACCGCGTGCGGGCTGTGCAGCGGGATCTCGTCCCTGACGCCCAGCTCGTTCAGCTTTGCCAGTGTGGCGGCGGCCGGGGCCTTGCCGGATCCGTTCATGGCGATCGGCTTGGTCGCGCCTTTCGGAGCGTACAGCGCGAAACAGTCGCCGCCGATTCCGGTCATGGCGGGCTCGACCACACACATCACGGCGCAGGCCGCGATGGCCGCGTCCACTGCGTTACCGCCGGACTTCAGGATCGTGAGGCCTGCCTGGCTGGCCAGCGGATGGCTGGTCGCAATGGCTGCCCGGCGGGCATAAACGGGGGAACGTCCGGGGAGTTGCAGATTTCTCATGGTTTTTGGCTCTATCAGGTCTGAAAAAGCGCATTCATGCGCGGGCAGGCGACAATCTGTGCAGGAACCGGCGTGGACACCGGAAACAGGGCTTCCCTAAGATGCGGCGCACGTTGAGACAAGCGCCGTGGAACATCTTTCCACAATTCGGAACGAGCAACCAGATGGCGCAGGATACTGGGGAATGAAATGAATCAGAAGACCGTAATTACCTGTGCCGTGACCGGCAGCGCCGATACCACCGGCAAAAGCCCGGCCGTGCCGGTTACTCCGAAACAGATTGCTGATGCAGCGCTTGATGCAGGCAAGGCGGGTGCTGCCGTTGTTCATATCCATGTCCGCGATCCGGAAACCGGAAAAGCGAGCATGGATCTGGAACTGTATCGAGAAACGGTGGGCCGCATTCGCGAGACAGGCTCCGACATCGTCATCAACCTGACGACCGGTCCGGGTGGCCGCTTCATTCCGGGCGATATCGAGCCGATCGACTTCGCCGCCGGTACCAGCCTGAAGGCGCCGGAAACCCGGATGCAGCATATCGCAGACCTGCTGCCGGATATCTGCACGCTGGATGTGGCGACGCTGAATTTCGGCGAGCATGCCATGGTCAATGTGCCGAAGCATCTGCGTGCCATGGCCGACCGGGCGAAGGAGCTTGGCGTCACGCCGGAGCTCGAGGTGTTCGACAGCGGTCATATTCTGCTGGCGAAGCAGCTGATCAAGGAAGGTCATCTGAAATCGCCAGCCCTGTTCCAGCTGTGCCTCGGCATTCCCTGGGGCGCGCCGGCAACACCGGAAGGCATGGCCTTCATGAAGAGCTTGTTGCCGGAAGATGCGATGTGGTCCGCATTCGGCATTTCCCGGGGCGAATTCCCGATGGTGGCGCAGGCGACCATGCTCGGTGGTCACACCCGTGTCGGACTTGAGGATAATCTCTACATGGCGCGGGGCGAGATGGCGAAAAGCAACGCGCAACTGGTCGAGCGCGCGGTGCAGATCATCGAAAGCATCGGTGGCGAGGTTGCGGACCCGAGCGAAGCCCGTACGGCTTTCGGCCTTGTCCGACGCAACGATTGAGTATTGGAACAGAGACATGTTGAAAGCTGATCTCAGCGGCAAGAAGGCGCTGGTCACCGGCGGTGCGTCCGGTATCGGGCGGGCAACAGCCCGCCTGCTGGCGGAGTGTGGTGCGGAAGTCGCGATCAATCATCTGGCTGACGATCCGCGCGGCAAGGAAACCGTCGCCGCGTTTCATCAGGCGGGGAACAAGGCGCATGCCATTCCGGGCAACGTCGCGGATCCGAAGGACGCGGACCGGATGGTGGCGGACGCCATCGATGCGCTTGGCGGGCTCGATATCCTGATCAACAATGCTGGAACGCCGGTCTCGCTCGATCCGATCCCGTTCGAGGATATGGATGCGATGACGGAGGAGTTCTGGTCCACCATCATCAACACTAACCTGATCGGTCCGTTCCGTTGTGCCCGCGCTGCCCGCGCGGCGCTGACAGAGAGCCGGGGCTGCATTGTCAATACGGCCTCCATCGCGGCCTTCGGCGGTATCGGCAGCTCGATTGCCTATGCGGCATCGAAGGCCGGGTTGATGAACCTGACGAAGAACCTTGCGAAGGCGATGTCTCCCGAAGTACGGGTGAATGCCGTGGCGCCCGGTCTGGTGCGGACGCCCTGGACGGACGGTTGGCCCGAAGAGCGCAAGAACACATCGGTCGCCAACTCATTGCTCGGGCGTATGGTCGAGCCTGAGGATGTTGCCGAGACCATGCTGTTCTTCTGCGCCAACGGTGCTGTCACCGGTCAGACCCTGCTGGTCGATTGCGGCCGGTTCGGCGCCTGATCCTGATCCTGATATTGAGCGGAGGTTGATGCCATGAAAGCTTACGAAATCGTCTCGGATGGCGGCGTTGATGCTCTTGCCTTGAGCGAGCGCGCGGACCCGAAGCCGGGACCGGGCGAGGTTCTGGTCCGGGTCCGGGCCTCTTCCATCAATTACCGGGATCTCGCCACGGTCGAGGCGCCGGTGCCCCGGGGCATTCCCTATCCGCGCATTCCGAACTCGGACGGAGCGGGCGATGTGGTTGAGGTCGGCCCGGGCGTGACCCGCTGGAAGGCTGGCGACAAGGTCTGTGGTTGCTTCTTTCAGGGTTGGGTCGATGGCGACATCACGCCGGAGCTGATGGGGCAGGCACTCGGCGGCACCATCGACGGCATGCTGGCTGAGTATCGCGTGCTGGGTGAGGGCGGTCTGGTGGCAATGCCGGAACATCTCTCCTACGAGGAGGCGTCGACACTGCCCTGTGCTGCGCTGACGGCCTGGGTCAGCCTCGTCCATCGCGGCGGCGTCAAGGCGGGTGACACGGTTTTGCTGCTTGGTACCGGCGGGGTTTCGGTCTTCGCCTTGCAGTTCTGCAAGCTGATGGGTGTCAAAACCATATGCACCTCCTCCAGTGACGCGAAAATCCAACGCCTGAAAGCGATGGGTGCTGACGAGGTGATCAATTACCGGACACATCCAGAATGGCAGGAGAAGGTTCTGGAACTGACGGACGGTCGCGGTGTCGATCATACGGTCGAGGTCGGTGGTGCGGGCACTTTGGAGCGGTCAATTGCCGCGACGCGGGTTGCCGGCAGCATCGGCCTGATCGGTGTTCTGACGGGCGGTGAGATCAATCCGGTCAACATCATGCGCAAATCGATCCGCCTGCAGGGCATTTATGTTGGTTCCCGGCGGGTGTTTGAGGATATGAACGCCGCCATTTCACAGCATGATCTGAAACCGGTGATCAGCGATACGTTTGCGTTCGAGGATGCGCGGGATGCCTTCCACGCCATGCGGGCCGCAGGGCATTTCGGAAAGCTCGTCGTAAAAACATAAATACCGTTCGGCGGGTTATATTGTTAATCCCGCAAAAGTTGCATATGATCTTATTCTCCTCCATCATGGCGATGCTTGATGGAGGGTGCCATGAGTTCAGGGAAAAGCTTCGATCCGATCCTGTCGCGCACGAAGGACGAGATGCGTGGCGAAGACTTTCGCAACAGCCAGATCTACGGTCTGGAGAATGATCACCTCGACACGCGGCGCAAAGAGGTCGGCGGCGTCTCGGGGGCAGAGGAGTTTTCCAGGCAGGACTTCTGGAACGATGGGCAACCGGACGGCCCTGGCGAGCCCACGCCCCCGGAATATGATGCAGCCGACTTAATTCCAGGCCTGGAAGGCAGCCGGACGGGGCTCGCTATTTCCGGAGGTGGCGTGCGCTCCGCAACTTTTGCACTCGGCCTGTTGCAGTCTTTGGCGCGCGAAAACCTCCTGAAACATTTCGATTACCTCTCCACGGTATCCGGAGGCGGCTACATCGGCTCGTCCCTGACCTGGCTGCTGAGCGACAAGTTCAGGGAAAAGGGAGGTGAACAGTACGGCCTGGACCGTGACAACTTCCCCTACGGAACTGCGGAGCCAAAGGACCGATCGGATTCTAGGCACTGGAAAGGCATGCTCCGCTATCTCCGGGAGCACGCCGAATACCTGGCGCCGAACAAGGATATTTCCATTCTTTCCGGTCTTGCGGTTGTTGTTCGGGGCATCTTGCTCAACCTGCTGGTCTGGGTTCCCCTCTTCACGCTCCTGTTCGTGATCCTGCAGCTCGGCTGGCCGGTGAATGGGTGGACGGATCTCCTTTCCCTGGTCACAGATCTGGACGCGCGCGAAAGCGGCCCCCAGCGTATCCGAGAGCTGCTTGAACCGGGCTATCTCAATCTGCATGAAATTCTGGTGATGGCCGGGCTCTTTCTCTTGCTGGTATTCGCCGTGCTTTCCGTTGCATTTTCGCTCGCTTCGGCCGTTGGCGGAAAAGGCGCGTTCGTGCGCTTGTCCTACCGGAGCCGGCGCTGGTTCGAGGTCAAGGGGAAGTATTTCCTCCCGTGCGGCTTGCTGTTCATCGGTGTTGGTGTGTTGCCTTATGCAGCGGCGTTCTTTTTCGCCTCAATCGGTAGTTTTGGCACTGCAGGGGCAGGGACGATGCTGACCGGCATTGCATCAGGGCTTGCCGCGGCCCGGAAATCCGAGAACCCGATTGTTCAGGACATACTCCTGCCAGCCATTGCCGTTCTGCTTCTTGTAGGCGGCCTGATATTGACGTGCGGCATTGCCATCGTTGTCCGTGAGGGAGGAGATTTGGAGCAGCCGGGCGATTTCGTCTTTGCCTGCTTTGTCGTTCTGGCTTTGCTGACGGGGTATGTGGTCAACACGAACTACATATCCATTCACCGCTTCTACCGGGACCGCCTGATGGAGGCTTTCATGCCGATGCAGGCGGCGATCGCAGGCAACCAGGTTAGGCCCGCACCCGGGGCGAACGAGGCGCAACTGCATGATCTTTGCGATCCGGGCAGTTTTGCCAATTACCATCTCGTGAATACAAATCTGATTCTGGTGGATTCGGATGACGCGCTCTTCCGCCGTCGCGGTGGGGACAATTTCGTGATGTCTCGGATTTACTGCGGTGGGGACGCGGGTGGGTTTCATCCGACCGGGGACTTCTCCGGCGGCGACATGACGCTTGCGACCGCGATGACGATCTCCGGGGCCGCCGCGCATCCGAACGCTGGTTGGGCGGGAACAGGCCAGACGCGGAACCGGGCGGTTTCCTGGCTGATGAACCTGTTGAATATCCGGCTGGGCTACACGGTGCGGAATGCGGCCTATAACACGCTGGCGCCGCTTGCCGGAAAACCAAACCATTTTGACAATATGAAGGTGGAACTCAGCCCCTCGGCGTTTGATCGGCATGGAAAATGGTTCCAGCTCAGTGACGGTGGGCATTTCGAAAATCTGGCGATCTACGAGCTCGTGCGCCGCCGCTGCAAACTGATCCTGATTTCCGATGCGGGTGCCGACCCGGCATTCGGTTTCGGCGACGTGCAGAACACGGTCCGACGGGTAAGTCAGGATTTCGGCGTGGAGATCAATTTCGGCCGCCCGTTCTGGAGCCGCGAGGCCTATGAGGCGCAGACAGGCAAGGCGGCGGCCAGGGGCGACGATGGTTACGGCCATTGGCGCAATCGTCTTTCCAGCCTCGTTCCACAACACCCAACAGGCTTTCCCGTCAAGGCGACGCGGGCAGACCACGGCTATATCATCGGCACCGTCACTTATCCGGAAGTTGAAGCCGGGGCCGGCAAGGAAACCGGCATTCTGATCTACGTGAAAGCGACCATGATCGACGGCCTCAGTCTGGAGACGCGGGGATACAAGGCGGATCACCCCGCTTTCCCGCATGAGCCGACTGCGGACCAGTTCTTCGACCCGGCGCAGTTCGAGGCCTATCGTGAGTTGGGGAATGCCATCGGAGCGGATATGATCGAGGGCGCGCGCCTCAAGGATCTTCTTGGGGGGGCGTGGGGATCGGCGGATGGCGGCACCTAACCTCCCGGTACCGCCGCCCGCCGCTCCTGAATGAGTGTTACTCGCCCTTGAAGTTTGGGCGCCGCTTTTCGATGAAGGCATGCATGCCCTCGCTCTGATCGGCGGTGGCAAACAGGCCCTGGAACATGGCTCGCTCCAGCGCCATGCCGGTTTCCAGCGACGCATCCTGTCCGCGAATGATGGCCGACTTGATCTGCTGCACGGCAATCGGCGGCATGCGGGTGATGTCCTTCGCCATCTTGTAGGCGGTCTCGTAAACCTCGGCGTCCGGCACGACCTGGCTGGCGATGCCGATGGCGAAGGCTTCCTTGCCGTCGATGGGCCGGCCGGTGAGGCAGAGCCGCATGGCCTGGAACTTGCCGACGGCGCGGGTCAGGCGCTGGGTTCCGCCAGCACCCGGCATGATGCCGACACGAACTTCCGGTTGGCCGACCTGGGCGGTTTCGCCGATGACGATGATGTCGGAATGCATGGCCAGCTCCAGCCCGCCACCGAGCGCGTAGCCGTTGATCGCGGCGATTACCGGCTTCGGGTAATCGGCGATGTTCTGCCAGAGCCGCTCAGTCCGGCGCAGGAACATCTCGACCGTGGTCCGGTCCGCCATGTCCTTCAGGTCCGCGCCGGCTGCAAAGGCCTTCTCGTCCCCGGTCAGCACCACGGCCAGCACATCCTCGTCCTCGGTCAGCTCCCGGAAGACCCGGGCCAGCTCCTGGCGGACTTCCAGATTGAGCGCGTTCAGCGCGTCCGGACGGTTGATGCGGACAACAGCGATATGATCGTTTTCCTCGCGGTCGCGCGGGTGATCGAGAATGACGACGGACACGGATAATTCCCCCTTGAGTAAGTTGCCGCGCTGAGCCGCGCGGTCGGCATGATTATGCTTCCCGACTGGAAATTGACCGGGATATTAGGCTGTGCATACTGCACCGACAATAAGCTGCGAAATTGAGTTTCGCAAAAAAGAGATTTGGGAGCCGCCAGCATGACCGAAGCCTTCATTTGTGACGCAATCCGTACCCCCATCGGCCGCTATGGCGGCAGCCTGTCTTCCGTGCGCGCGGACGATCTCGCAGCGCATCCGATCCAGCAGCTCATGGCGCGAAACGGCTCCGTCGACTGGGACGCGCTGGACGATGTTTATTACGGCTGCGTCAACCAGGCAGGTGAAGATAACCGTAACGTTGCCCGCATGGCCCTGCTGCTGGCGGGGATCTCTTCCGAGGTTCCGGGTGCGACGGTGAACCGGCTGTGCGCTTCCGGCATGGAAGCGGTGAACGCGGCGGCCCGCGCGATCCGCTCCGGCGAGGGCGATTTCTTCATTGCCGGTGGCGTCGAGAGCATGTCCCGTGCCCCTTTCGTCATGGGCAAGGCGACCAGCGCTTTCGACCGGAATGCCGAAATCTATGACACCACGATCGGCTGGCGTTTCGTCAACCCGGCGATGGAAAAGCAGTATGGCACCGATTCCATGCCGGAGACGGCGGAGAACGTGGCCCAGCAGTTCCAGATCAGCCGCGACGATCAGGATGCCTTCGCGCTGCGCTCCCAGCAGCGTGCCGGTGCCGCAATGGAAAACGGCCGGCTCGCCCGCGAGATCGCCTCTGTTGAGATCAAGGGCCGCAAGGGCGCTGTGACCATCGTGGACACAGATGAGCACCCGCGCCCGACCACTACGGCAGAGGCGCTGGCAAAGCTCGGCACCCCGTTCCGCAAGGAAGGCGGGTCCGTCACGGCCGGTAACGCCAGCGGCGTGAATGACGGCGCCGCCGCCATGATCGTCTGCTCCGAAGAAGCCGCCAAGCGCTACGGCCTGACCCCGCGTGCCCGCATCGTCACCGGTGCTGCCGCAGGCGTCGAGCCGCGCATCATGGGTGTCGGCCCGATTCCGGCCAGCCGCAAGGTGCTGGAGCGTGCGGGCCTCAAGGTCGACGATCTGTCCGTGCTGGAGCTGAACGAAGCCTTCGCCGCCCAGGTGCTGGCCTCGCTGCGCGAACTCGGCATTGCCGACGACGATCCGCGCGTGAACCCGAATGGCGGCGCCATCGCGCTGGGCCATCCGCTCGGTGCCAGTGGTGCCCGTCTGCTGATGACGGCGACCGAGGAGCTGCACGACAAGGGCGGTAAATACGCGCTCTGCACCATGTGCATCGGCGTCGGCCAGGGCATGGCAACCATCATCGAGAAGGTCTGATAAAAATGGCATTCGATGCGAACCGCGCCGACTTCACCGTCGGCGTGATCGGCGCCGGCGCCATGGGGCAGGGGATCGTTCAGGTCTCCCTGCAGGGCGGCATGAACGTGATCCTGTTCGATGCCAAGGACGGCTCTGCCGCCGCCGGGCGCGAGCAGGTGATCAAGCGCCTGGAACGGCTGGTCGAGAAAGGCAAGCTGACGGCGGATGCCGTCGCCGCCATGGCGGACAAGGTCAGCGTCGCCTCCGGGCTCGCCGACTTCGCCAAGTGCCAGACGGTGGTCGAGGCGATCTTCGAGAATCTCGAGGTGAAGCAGCAGGTCTTCTCCGAGTTGGAAAACCACGTCAGCGACGACTGCCTGCTGACCTCCAACACCTCTTCGCTGCCCATCGGCTCCATCGCCCGGGTCTGCAAGAAGCCGGAGCGGGTTGCCGGTTTCCACTTCTTCAACCCGGTGCCGCTGATGCGCCTCGTCGAGGTGATCCGTGGTCCCGCGACCGAGGAATGGGTGATGGACGGTCTCTGTACGCTCGGTGAGCGTATGGGCCGCACCCCGGTCAAGGTGAAGGACGCACCGGGCTTCCTGGTGAATTTTGGCGGCCGTGCCTTCACCACCGAGGGTCTTGCCGTGGTGCATGAGGGCGTTGCCACCCCGGCGCAGGTCGATGCGGTGATGCGCGATTGCGGGCATTTCCGCATGGGACCGTTCCAGCTCATGGATCTGACCGGGATCGACGTGAACTATCCGGTCTCCATGATCGTGCATGAGCAGTACAGCTACGATCCGCGCCTGCGCACCGTGCCGCTGCACAAGGCGCTGTTCGATGCGGGCCGGTTTGGCCGGAAGACCGGCATCGGCCATTTCCGCTATGACGAGAAGGGTCAGGAGATCGACGCTCCGAGCCCGGATCACGAGACGACGGCGGCGCCTGCGGTGCAGGTCTATTGCGCGGCCGAGGCGCCGGAGCTGGACGACCTCTTGGCAGGTGTCACGCTGGACGCGACCGACGACGGCAGCTCGCCCATCGTCGCCGCTTTGTTCGGCGAGGATTGCAGCACCTTCGCCAGCCGCATGGGCATCGACCATACCCGGCTCGTCGCCATCGACGTGACCGGCGACACCTCCAAGCGGGTCACCATCATGTCCGCGCCGGGGGCGTCAGCCGATGCCCTGAACGCCGTCTCCGCTGCTTTGCAGAAAAATGGCCGCAAGGTCACCGCGATTGCGGATTCGGCCGGTTTCATCGGCCAGCGCATCCGCGGCATGGTCGGAAATCTCGGCTGCGAGATGGCCCAGATCCAGATCGCCGATCCGGATTCCATCGATCTCGCCATGAAGCTCGGCCTCAACTATCCGCTGGGCCCGCTGGAGATCATCGCCGATCTCGGCGTCGAACGGGCCTTTGCCATCATGGCGGCAATGCATGCCGTCAGCGGCGACGACCGGTATCGGCCTAGCGTCTGGCTGCGCCGCCGTGCACAATTGGGGCTGGATATCAAAACCCCCAATTAAGAGACGCGAGGAAACGCCATGAGCGGACGGGGCGGTGAGAAAAAATTATATGTCGAACCACCCCGCTCCAGGGCAGAGCACCCGCTCTGGCTCGGGACGGGCATCTGGGTGGTTGTTGCCGGATTTCTGTTAGTTGGCATGGTGACCGGTCATTTTGGGGCCAACACAGAAATTACTGCTTACCGAGTTTGCGTCTGTAGTTTCATAGGGTTCTGCTTTGCTCTGCCGGGGTATTTGGGGCTTTATCAGGCGTGGGTGCGCTGGCGTCTCCGTATTCGAGACGTCCGAACTTGGCTGGACGGTGATTTCTTAAAATAGGCGTCGCTCGTTAAATTATTCGTCTAATGCTTGGCCCCCGCCCGACGTTGTGCAAAGTCTTGCTCGACGATGCAGTCGAATTGACACCAGCAAACAGGAGCTGAAATGAGCGGCGAGAACAATCCCGGGACCCCAGAGACCGGAGGGCAAGCACGCAAACCCTTCATCCTGGAGCGGCCGCTCTGGCGCGGCGTCTTCAACGGCGTCGTGCTGACCCTGGTGATGATCGGCGCCCAGTATCAGGGCTGGCTCGGCCCGAATACGGAACTTACCGGCGAGGACGTCTACCGGGCCGTTGTCTATGGCCTGGTCTTCGGCGGGGTGATGTATATCTACACCTCATGGCGCGTCAGGCGGCAGGGCCGGGCGGCCGATGCCGCCGCGAAGGCCGCGCGCGAAAGCGTCGAATCCCGGCTGCCGGATTCAGACGAGAAGTAATCCTTCGGAGCAGACACCCGGAGCCAGCCCCCGGAGCTGACAATGGCCCAGTACAAGATCTATGGAGAGCGGGCCCATCTCGCCCGCCACCGCGCGGCGCTGTCCGACATCCTGCATGGCTGCAGCACCGAGTTCCTGAAGCTCCCAGAGGACAAACGCTTCCACCGGTTCATCCCGCTGGAGCCGGAGGATTTCATCCGCCCGGCAGACCGCAGCGCCGCCTATACGGTGATCGAGATCTCCATGTTCGAGGGCAGGGCGCCGGAGACGAAGAAAGCCCTGCTGCATGGGATCATGCAGCGGGTGCCCGCTGGTCTCGGCATCCCGGTGGAGGACGTGGAGATCACGATCTTCGAGACACCGATGGCGAACTGGGGGATACGCGGGAAGACGGGGGATGAGCTGGTGCTAAATTATGAACTACAATCCGGACGAGCGGACAATATTGTTTGAGCACGAGTGGATATTCACGGAGGCTGAAGGTCTCTTTTCAATAGAACGATCTGAAGGAGAGAGTTTGTGATTTTGAAGTCTGTTATGTCGTTTATATTATTAGTATTTGTATTTTTTTATCATTCCAGTGTTGCCGCGTCTGAGCGTGAATTCCTCGGGGCGCCTGCCAGCTCCTATCTCGACGATCTTGAGAATGTTGAGATGGGAAATATTGTTAAAATGTTTCGGCATCAAACAAACAACGGCGCAGAGTTTTCCGATTTTGTTAAAAAACACAAAATTGCAAAATTAAGTAAAAATAGAATTGTCGTTAAGTTCTCTCCGCGGTCATCGTCGGAAAGTGAGCGCGGTTCGATTATAAGGTCCTATATTGAGGATTTTAGTTTTGTAATTGGCAGTCCCTACAAAGGTGTTCGAGGACCAGAGCTTGTAATTGAGAACACTGAGGGTGATGGAGACATAAATTATGTGTTTTCGGGAGAGAATAACTTCCATCGATTTATGAATTTAATGAAGAAAATGAATATCGAAATGCCAGAGGACGTTAAATTTGGAGATAGTTGCGCATTTTTGATGTCGTCAGGAGGGAGTGAGGTTTTGAGTGAAGTTGCGGTCATGTATTTTGGCGAGCTGAACCGGAAAAATTTCTTGGACTGCACAAAAATACTCACATTTGATGGTTTTTTTCTTTCAAGCAACAGAACATTCAAAAACGTGAGCCTTCTCTCATTGCCGTTTAAGCACTATCTGGGCGGACCGGAAGTTCTCCTTCTGAGAATGCTTTTCGACCCTAGAATTTCTTCGGATATTGCGGCGAATAGAACCGATCCGGAGTTGGCGGAAATTGCTCAGGATGCGTTGGACTGGATGAAAGCGTGTTTTTCACAAGGAAAGTGCGAAAACTGACCATAGGGAATTCCTGGGACGCAGACCTCAATTGAGTGCTCAATTGCCGGGACACCAATTGCGACGCAATTGCGGGGACGAGCTACTTAATTAGCCCAACCTCTTCAATAAAGAAGACACGCCGTTTAATCAGCCGGACCGGTTGGATTGAGTGGTGTGTCCCGGAATTGCGGGGACACACTACTTATTTCCCCATTAGCCAAATCATCATCCCGCACTTGATGCGGAACCCACGAATGGCACGCGCGGTCCTGTAATCGTCTGAGTCCCGGCTCTCCGGCCAGGATGACGAAAAGAGGGGAGGGCGATGTTGCTTGCCTGCGCCGGTTATGGAGTGAGGCGGAGCCATTACTCGCTGTCGAACTTGTCCACGGTCGCGTGGCGGAACACGCGGACCGTATCGTGATATTTGACGAGGTCGGGACGTGCCGGAGTTTTTTCGCTCTGGTTTATCCGGCGCCGGGTGCGAGTGGGGCCGATATCCTGCGATTGGCTTCATCTTCGGTGAGGTCTGATTAGTCGAGCGGCGGGGCGGTTTCCATAACGCTGACCCTATGGACGAATGAAGCCACCAGCACGCTGCTCGCGACGGCGGATTCACTGCAATTCTCCCGCCTTGTTAACCAGTCAGAAACACCTTGCAAGCCAATCTGCGCTGAATTAATCATGCGACCAGTAAGCTTTGCGCCGGATCGCCAGAAGCTTTTGCTGCCCGGCGTTCAAATTACATCAAACACAAATGCGTCGGGACCATCATGAGCTTGTACACAGATTACTTGGCTGAGATTGAAACTCGGAAGACTCAGAATTTGCACCCCAAGCCTATTGAGGATGGGGCACTTGTAAAAGAGCTCATAGCGCAAATAAAAGATACCGGTAACGAGTACCGGGAAGATTCCATTAATTTCCTTGTCTACAATACGTTGCCTGGAACGACGAGTGCCGCCGGCGCAAAGGCGAAATTTCTGAAAGAAATCATTCTTGGTGAAGCGGTCGTCGAAGAGATTTCGCCGACCTTCGCTTTTGAGCTTTTGTCCCATATGAAGGGCGGCCCCTCGGTTGAGGTCCTGCTCGATCTGGCCCTGGGCGATGATGAAGCTATCGCGCACTCGGCAGCCGAAGTTCTGAAAACACAGGTTCTGCTTTACGACGCGGATACCGACCGCCTTAAGGAGGCGTACGCAGCCGGGAATGAAATCGCCAAGGATATCCTTGTCAGCTACTCGGACGCGGAATTCTTCACCAAGCTTCCGGACATTGACGAGGAAATCAAGGTCGTCACCTACATCGCCGCGGAAGGCGATATTTCCACCGATCTGCTGTCTCCCGGCAACCAGGCACACTCCAGGTCGGATCGGGAGCTGCACGGAAAGTGCATGATCTCCGAGAAGGCTCAGGGAGAAATTCAGGCACTGCAAAAGCAGCATCCTGACAAGAGAGTGATGCTGATCGCCGAGAAGGGGACAATGGGCGTGGGGTCCTCCCGGATGTCGGGGGTCAATAACGTTGCCTTGTGGACCGGCAAGCCAGCCAGCCCTTATGTCCCGTTTGTGAATTATGCTCCGATTGTTGCCGGCACGAATGGTATTTCGCCGATTTTCCTGACGACTGTGGGCGTTACCGGCGGCGTCGGGATCGACCTGAAGAACTGGGTCAAAAAACTCGATTCCAGCGGCAAGCCGATTTTGAACAACGATGGTAACCCCATTCTGGAGCAGAAATACTCCGTCGAGACGGGGACTGTTCTCAAGATCGATACGAAAGACCAGAAACTCTATAACGAAGAGGGCGACGAAGAGCTTGTCGATGTATCGTCATCCTTCTCGCCGCAAAAAATGGAGTTCATGAAGGCTGGAGGCTCCTACGCGGTCGTCTTCGGCAAGAAACTGCAGACCCTCGCGTGCGAGACGCTGGGGATCGAGCTGAAATCCGCCTTCGCTCCATCCAAGGAAGTCTCCCACCCGGGTCAGGGCCTCACGGCCGTCGAGAAGATCTTCAACAAAAATGCTGTGGGCGTCACTCCTGGCACCGTGCTGCATGCCGGCTCCGATGTTCGGGTGAAGGTGAATATCGTTGGCTCCCAGGACACCACCGGCCTGATGACCTCCCAGGAGCTGGAGGCGATGGCCGCGACAGTCATTTCGCCGACCCTGGACGGTGCCTATCAGTCCGGCTGCCATACGGCGTCTGTGTGGGATTTCAAGGCGCAGGAGAATACCCCCAGGCTGATGGCGTTCATGCACAAGTTCGGCCTGATCACGGCGCGCGATCCGAAGGGCGTCTATCACTCCATGACCGACGTCATTCACAAGGTGCTGAATGACATTACGATCGACGACTGGGCAATCATCATTGGTGGCGACTCTCACACCCGGATGTCCAAGGGCGTTGCTTTCGGCGCCGACTCAGGAACGGTTGCGCTGGCTCTGGCGACAGGCGAAGCAACCATGCCGATCCCTGAATCTGTGAAGGTGACCTTCAAGGGAAGCATGAAGGATCACATGGATTTCCGTGACGTGGTCCACGCGACGCAGACTCAGATGCTGGAAAAGTTCGGCGATAACGTCTTCCAGGGACGGATCATCGAGGTCCATATCGGAACGCTGCTGGCCGACCAGGCCTTCACGTTCACGGACTGGACCGCCGAGATGAAGGCAAAAGCATCCATCTGTATTTCCCAGGATGATACCCTCATCGAGTCCCTCGGTATCGCCAAGAGCCGTATCCAGATCATGATCGACAAGGGCATGGATAATGACGCCCAGGTCCTGAAAGGCCTGATCGACAAGGCAGATCAGCGCATTGCGGAGATCAAATCCGGCGAGAAACCGGCTCTGGCTCCGGACGATAACGCCAAGTATTTCGCCGAAGTCGTCGTCGACCTGGATCAGATCGATGAGCCCATGATTGCCGATCCCGATGTGAACAATATCGATGTATCCAAGCGATATACCCACGACACAATCAGGCCCATCTCCTACTACAAGGCAGAGAAAAAGGTCGATCTCGGCTTTGTCGGCTCCTGCATGGTGCACAAGGGCGATGTGAAGATCGTCGCCCAGATGCTGCGCAATCTGGAAAAGCAGAGCGGCGAAGTGAAGTTCAAAGCCCCGCTGGTCGTCGCCGCCCCAACCTACAACATCATCGACGAGTTGAAGGTCGAGGGGGACTGGGAAGTCCTGCAGAAATATTCCGGCTTCGAATTCGACGACAACGCCCCGAAGACCACGGCCCGCACCGACTACGAGAACATCCTTTATCTCGAGCGGCCGGGCTGTAACCTCTGCATGGGCAACCAGGAAAAGGCGGCAAAAGGGGATACGGTTCTGGCCACGTCCACACGCCTCTTTGAGGGTCGGGTCGTTGAGGATTCCAAGGAGAAGAAGGGCGAATCTCTGCTCGCGTCGACTCCGGTCGTCGTGCTCTCCGCGATCCTCGGAAGAACGCCGAACCTCGATGAGTACAAGGCGGCGGTCGAGGGGATCAACCTCACCAAATTCGCCCCGCCGCTGCAGAAGCCGCTGGATACCCAGTCGGCGCATTACTAAGGCCGCCCTTGAGATTAAGGCGCTCTCGGGCGAAATCCGAAGGCGTGGGAATTCTGGTCACAACTTCTCTTTGCGAGGAGTTGTGATCCCGCGTCGCGCCGACGGTAGCCATCTCCCCTAATTCGTCATCCCGCACTTGATGCGGGACCCTGGACTGGCACGCGCCGTTCTGTGATCGCCTGGGTCCCGGCTCTCCGGCCGGAATGACGGATTGGGTGATATAGGGGATGCGGCTTGTGTGCGCCGGTCACGGGACGAGGTGGAGCCTTTCCGCGGTTTCCAGATCGACATCGTTCCTGAGCGATTGGAAATTGCCGATGATGATGGCCGGACGCTCCCACTGCCAGACGCTCTACATACCTAGGTTTGCAGAGCATCGGGAAAACGCTATCGTGGAATTATAGATTTTTCATTTCACGTCATTATGGTCGGCTGATTGTTGCAAACCTGCCTCGGAAATAGTGGGCCGCGTTCCGGAACCGGCAGCTCCCGCAAGATTGGGCAGCGGAGCTAATATGGCGAAGTCGGATATCGTCACGGAACAGGAAATTACCAGCCCGCTCGTACTGTCCTTCAGTCGGTTTTGGAGTGATTGCTGCGACGGCGCTCCCGTGCCGGACCGGGTGCATTTCACGCCGGAAAGCCTGCTCCCATGGATCGGCCATGTGCAGATCGTTGAAGTGATCGATGACGGCCGGGATTTCTTTCATCGGATTGTCGGGACCGAGATCGCAAGCGCGGTCGGCCGGGATCTGAGCCGCAAATATGTGTCCAAATCCGCATACAAGATCGGGGCCGAGGCGATGTTGGCGCGGTATCGGGAGACGAGAGCACGCGGGGTCCCGACCTTCCGGAAGGGCTCGATGATCTGGGCACTGAACAATGCGTGGGTTGCATTCGAATCGATCACGGTTCCCGTCGGATGCGGCGGCGGAAAGGTCGATCAACTCATCACGGTGATCGACTATCCGAGCCTGCCATCGTCGCGGGACCGGTCAATTACGGACGTTGCTCCTGCGCCGTCCGATCCGCCGGAAGCCGGACGGAAAATCTCAGCATCGCCCGAGTGAGCCCCAGAGTTGAGTGAGTCCATGAGTCTGGTCGGTGCCCTTACGCTGTTTTTCGTCCTCGCCGCGATGGCGGCATTGCCGAGCTCCAGCGTCGCGCTGGTGGTTGCCCGCTCTGCCTTGTCCGGGGTTCGGCACGGCATGGCCGTCGCTGCCGGGATCGTGGCGGGCGACCTGATTTTCATGACTATGGCGATCCTGAGCATGGCCGCACTGGCGAGCCAACTCGGCGCGCTGTTCGTCCTGATCAAATATGCGGCCGGGCTCTATCTGATCTGGTTGGGTGTGGGGTTGATCCTGCGGCAGCGTGCAAAAGCGTCCGCCGACGAAAGTGCGCCTGTGCCCAAGAGCACGCGCGCCGGTCTGGTCGGGAGTTTCGCGGCTGGCCTGTTGCTCACTCTCGGCGATATCAAGGCGATCTTCTTCTATGCCAGTCTGCTGCCGACCTTCGTCGATCTCGGGGCTTTGTCCGGGGCGGATATCGGGTTGCTCTCCGCTATCACGGTGGCCTCCGTTGGCGGGGTAAAGGTGGTCTACGCGCTGGCGGCGCACCGGCTGGCTGTGACGGCTGACGGGTTCGCTTACCGGGATCAGGCTAAGACGCTGGCGGGGGCTTTCTTCGTCGCGGCGGGCGGATATCTGCTGTTGAAGCCATAGGGTGAGTGGCGGGACGGTGGTGACGGTGTTGTATCGACAGAGCAGGGGCGTATAAGGAACGGCGTCAATTCCGTTCCCGAAAGAGACCTCCATGTCCGACCAGGATGACGAATACGTCTATGATGAAGCGACCGGCGAATGGCGTCCTGCCTCCGAGGTTGCGGCAGAGCAGGCTGCGGCGAACGAAGTGCGCGACGCGGCGGGCAATGTGCTTGCCGATGGGGACTCGGTGGCGCTGGTCAAGGATCTGAAGGTGAAGGGCGCCGGGCAGACCCTGAAGCAGGGTACGGTCATCAAGTCGATCCGGTTGACGGACAATCCCGAGGAAATCGACTGCAAGTACGAAGGGATCAAGGGGCTGGTGCTCAGGACGGAGTTCGTCCGCAAGCGCTGAGGCAGGGAGCCTTACTTGTACGGGCGCCTAAAGGCTTTCCTGCGGTGCTCGCTCAGTCCCCTGGTCTGTTCGCGTGCGCGTTGAGATAAATTTCCAGATCCTTCACCGCGACACGCCAGTCGCGGCCCATCTTGATCGCGCGCAATTCTCCATCGCGGATCCAGTTCCGGACTGTGCTTTCCTTCATTTTCAACAGGTCGGCGACCTCGTGGATGGTCAGAAGCGGTTGGCTCAGCATTGTCTCATTCGTTCTCTAATGTTTGTTTTTATCATTTAGTATTGGTTTATTGAATTTAAAATATCTGATCATATATCAGTGCCAGTTCTTAGTTTTTCTACGCACTGGGTTTCCATATGTCTTCTCCCGTTTCCGCAATGCCGCCGTACGTGTCGAAGCTGTTGGGCCATGATGCCGCGCCCGGCGTCCTGTTGTTCCTGGCGGCCATTATGGCGCTCATTCTGGATAATTCGCCACTGGCCTGGCTCTATGACGGGCTATTCGACACAAAGGTGACGGTAGGCATCGGAGCGCTCCTCATTGATAAGCCACTGCTATTGTGGGTTAATGATGGTTTGATGGCGATATTCTTCTTTTATGTCGCTCTGGAAATCAAACGGGAGCTGGTGGACGGCCATCTCTCTGATCCGCGCGAGGCGGCGCTGCCGACCGTTGCCGCGATTGGCGGAATGGCGGTGCCGGCGCTGGTTTTTCTCTTCTTTACCTGGGGACAAGCGGCGGAAATGCAGGGTTGGGCGATCCCGGCCGCCACCGATATCGCCTTTGCCCTCGGCGTTCTGGCGCTTCTGGGGAAGGGTGTGCCTCCGGCACTCAAGGTGTTCCTGCTGTCGCTGGCGATCATCGACGATCTCGGCGCCATTGTTATCATTGCACTCTTCTACACGGCGGATCTGTCCGAGATAGCTCTGCTGTCCGGCCTGGTCGGGGCCGCAATTCTGTTCGTGATGAACCGAATGGGTGTGACGCGTATTACACCCTATGTATTGGTCGGTATTGTGATGTGGGTTTGCGTGCTGAAGTCCGGCGTGCACGCGACGCTTGCCGGCGTTGTCATCGGCCTGACCATCCCGCTCCGGACCAAAGAAGACGAGGAGCCGCCTCTGCTGCGGCTTGAACACGACCTGAAACCATGGATCGGGTTCTTCATCATGCCAGTCTTCGCCTTCGCCAACGCGGGCATTCCGCTTGCCGGCCTTTCGCTGGAAGACCTGCTGGCACCTCTGCCGCTTGGCATTGCCCTTGGACTGTTCGTCGGCAAGCAGGTGGGCGTGTTCGGCTTCGCGGTGCTTGCCATCAAATCCGGCTTCACGCGTCTTCCCAAGGACACGTCGTTCCTGCAAATCTATGGCGTCTCCTTGCTGGCAGGCATCGGTTTCACCATGAGCCTTTTCATCGGCACGCTCGCCTTCGCGGATGTCGAACATGCCCGCGCTGTCCGGCTTGGTGTCATGAGTGGCTCTATTCTTTCGGGATTGCTGGGTTACACCGTCCTCAAGTTTGCGACGCGACGATCCGCCGAACCGACCGCAGCCGCCGCCCCGGTGAAGGCGTGACTGTATGGACCTGAGTTCCCTCCTGGGCCTTGCCGCCGGCACCTTGGGGTCGCCGGTGGTGCTTTTCTTCATCCTGGGCTTCGCTGCGGCGCTGGCGCGTGTCGACCTGTCGCTACCGCAGCCGGTCGCCAAGACCGTAGCGCTTTATCTGATGCTTGCGATTGGCTTCAAGGGCGGTGTGGGGATCGCTGAGACTGGCGCCGGGCTTGCGAGTTTCCTTCCGCTCGCAGTCGGCATCCTTTTCAGCGCCTTGTTCCCGTTTGTCGGATACGCGGCTCTCCGTTCGACAAGCCGTCTCAGCCGGACCGATGCCGCGGCGGTTGCGGCCCACTACGGGTCGATCAGCATTGTGACGTTCCTTACCGCAATTCAGGTGCTTTCCGATCGGGGAGATACGGCGGAGGGCATTCTTGTTGCTGTCGCTGCCGCGATGGAAGCGCCTGCCATTGTCGCCGGTCTCTGGCTGGCTGCTGCGTCAGGTCGGTCGGGTGGCGCCGTTGTGAAGGGCGGAGGGGAAACCGTGCCGTCTATCTCAATCCGTGAAGCGGCGCTCAACAGTTCGGTTGTCCTGCTGCTTGGAGCGGTCGCTATCGGGTGGTTCACGGGGCCGGCAGGATTGGCTGACGTCAAACCGTTTATCGTGGATCCGTTCAAAGGCGTGCTTTGCCTGTTCCTGCTCGATATGGGCGCTGTGGCGGGGCGTGGTTTGTTGCAGAACCGCAAGGCAATATCAGCCGGTCCCATCCTTTTCGGGCTCTACATGCCGCTCATCGGCGCGGCGCTGATGGCTTTGGCGGTGTGGCCCCTCGACCTGTCAGTGCCCGGAAAGGCGCTGATGATGGTGCTTGCAGCCAGTGCTTCGTATATCGCGGTGCCTGCGGCGATGCGGCTTGCGCTGCCGCAGGCTAATCCGGCGATCTACACGACGCTCTCGCTCGGTGTGACGTTTCCGTTCAATGTTGTGATTGGCATTCCGCTCTATATCGCGCTTGCGGATATGCTGTTCTCGACGGCTCGATAGGGAGAATAGCCATGGAGACCCATTCGAAAGTTCGTCTGGACATTCTGATCGAGCAGCTCGCGGTTCCACGCCTTGCGGCCTTGCTGGACGGGCTGGAGGGCGTGAACGGATACACTATTTTGCCGGTTCAAGGAGGCAGTGGCCTGAACGGGATCTGGACGCGGGACGGACAAGTTGCCGGCGCCGAGGGCATGATGATGGTCTGGTGCATACTCGACCGGCATCACAAGGACAGTGTGCTCGAATCCGTCTTCGGGTTCGTCAATGAGAGGGCGGGCCTGATAACCGTGTCCAATGTCGAGGTCGTGCGCGCCGATCGGTTTTAGCCTTCTGGGATCTGCGGCAACGGGGTTGTTGCCTACTGCATGCTTTACCATTGCCTTGATGGCTCTTCTCAAATGGGATGGCCGGCTCTAGTCTCCTCCGCTCACCTGACCGGGAGATCCCATGCTCCGTATCGACGCAGCGTTCGACAGCGGCAATATAGAAGTCGTCTCCGCCGACGATCCGAACGACATCCAGCTCCGGATTCCGGCGGATACCGGGTCCGACTTTTACCAGTGGTTCCATTTCCGCCTCGCCGGTGCAGCCGGGCGCGGGGTGAAAATGCGCATCCTGAATGCCGGCGGGTCGAGCTATCCGAAAGGCTGGGAGAATTACCGGGCCTGCG
This sequence comes from Nisaea sp., assembly GCF_034670185.1. Taxonomy (NCBI): domain Bacteria; kingdom Pseudomonadati; phylum Pseudomonadota; class Alphaproteobacteria; order Rhodospirillales; family Thalassobaculaceae; genus Nisaea; species Nisaea sp. Next base: position 1,711,300 of record NZ_JAXMNY010000001.1, on the reverse strand, counting down.
CGTCTTACGACCGGGACACCTGGTTCCGGGTGCCGACATCCTATGACGGCACCGAGCTGACCATCCGGCACGTGCCGGAGGCGGACTATGTCTGGTACGCCTATTTCGCACCCTATTCGATGGAGCGGCACGAGGATCTGATCGCAGCCGCCCAGCAGTCAGAGCGCTGCGCCGCCGAGGTGCTCGGCGAGACGCATGACGGGCAGACCATTGACATGCTGACCATCGGCGAAGCTGCGGACGGCCGGAAGCCGCTCTGGGTTTTCGGCCGCCAGCATCCGGGAGAGCCCATGGCCGAATGGTACATGGAAGGCTTCATCGAACGGCTGCTCGATCCTGCTGATGGCACCAGCCGGGCGCTGCTGGAAAAGGCGGTGATCTACGCCGTGCCGAACATGAACCCGGACGGCACGCGCCGCGGCAATCTTCGGACCAATGCGCTGGGCGTGAACCTCAATCGCGAATGGGCGTCCCCGAGTGCGGAGAAAAGCCCGGAAGTGCTGGCTGTTCTGCAGGCGATGGATCGGCTCGGCGTCGATCTCTCTTTCGATGTGCACGGGGACGAAGCGATCCCGTATAATTTCATCGCCGGAAGCTATGGCGTGCCGGGGATCACCGATGCGCATGTCGCCATGCTGGATCGTTTCCAGCAAACCTATGCGGCGATGAACCCGGATTTCCAGACCGTGTACGGCTATCCGAAGGCGGCGCCGGGCAAAGGTAACCTTACAACTTCAACCGGCCATATCGCGAACCGGCTGGGCGCGCTGTCCATGACGCTGGAGATGCCCTTCAAGGATGCGGACAATCAGCCCGATCAGGTGCATGGTTGGGACGGCGAGCGCTCCAAGATTCTCGGCCGCAGTCTGGTCGATGTGCTGCTGGCGGTGGTGGACGATCTGCCACCCCGCATGGAAAGGAACTGAAACGTGACAATCACGGTCTACGGTATCGCCAATTGCGACACGGTGAAGAAGGCCCGCAAATGGCTGGATGCACGCGGTGTTTCTTATAATTTTCATGACTTCAAGAAAGGTGGCCTGACTCAGGAGCGGGCGGCGGAATGGATCGCCGAGCTTGGTGTCGAGAAGGTGGTCAACAAGCGCGGCACGACCTGGCGCAAGCTTGATCCGGCCATCCAGGAAAGCGTCAATGCCGACAGCGCGCCGGCACTGCTGGCCAGCCAATCCTCGTTGGTCAAGCGTCCGGTCATCGATCTTGGCGAGATCCGCGTGATCGGCTTCGACAAGGCGGTGCAGGCCGATCTCGAAACCCTGCTCGACTGACGCGAGATGGCGGGCAGTTCCGATGTCATCGTTGTCGGTGGCGGGCTGGTCGGCTCCGCCATTGCCTACGGGCTTGCCCGTGAGGGTGCGAAGGTCACGATCCTCGATGAGGGCGACGTGGCCTTCCGTGCCTCGCGCGGGAATTTCGGGCTGGTCTGGGTGCAGGGCAAGGGCGACGGCATGCCGGACTATGCCAGCTGGACCCGGCGCTCCAAGGATCTTTACCAGGGCTTCGCAGACGGCATGCTGGAGCATAATGGCCGGGATATCGAACTGAAGCAGGAAGGTGGTCTTGAACTCTGTCTCGGTGAGGACGCGTACCGGGAGAACGAGGACGAGATCCGCCGGATGCACAACCAGCCCGGCGTCGGCGAGAACGATCGCCGGATGATCGATGCGGAAGAGGTGCGCAAGATCATGCCGCTGGTTGGCCCGGAGGTAACCGGCGCCAGCTTCAGTCCGCATGATGGGCACGTCAATCCGCTCTACCTGCTGCACAGCCTGCATGCCGCTGCCCGGCAACTCGGCGCGCGGTATGTCAGTGGGGGAAAGACCCTTTCGATCGCCAGGGACGGCGACGGCTTCCGGGCCGAGACCGAGGCCGGAGTGTTCCGGTCGGGCAAGCTGGTGATTGCCGCTGGTATTGCCAATAAATGGCTCGCCCCGATGGTCGGCCTGGACATTCCGGTGAACCCTAATCGGGGTCATATCCTGATCACTGAGCGGATGCAGCCTGTCATGCCGATGCTGCTGGTCAATGCCCGGCAGACCGCTGACGGCACCATCAATTTCGGTAACAGCCACGAAGATGCGGGCTACGACACCTCGATCAGTCCGGCAAAGCTGGGCGAGATTGCGCGGAACGTCGTCCGGTATTTCCCGATCCTGAAAAATGTCCGCGTGGTGCGCACCTGGAGTGCGCTCCGGGTGATGGCGCCGGACGGTTTTCCGATCTATCGCGAGTCCGAAACGGCGCCGGGCGCCTTCAGCATTTCCTGTCACAGCGGCGTCACGCTGGCGGCGGCACACGCGCTCGATCTTGCGCCAACCATACTCAATGGCGGTTTCAACGACCGGTTCGCCGCCTTCTCTCCGGAGCGTTTCAATGTTTCGCCGGCTGCCTGAACCGCGCGCCCGTGCGGTGCATTTCACATTCGAGGGCGAGGCCCTGACTGCTCATAGCGGCGACAGCGTCGCGGCGGCCCTGCTGGGCGCCGGGATCGGTCATTCCCGAACCACACCGAGATCCGGCACGGCGCGGGCGCCCTACTGCATGATGGGTGTCTGCTTCGAATGCCTGATCGAGATCGACGGCGTGGCGAACCGCCAGGGCTGTCTGGTCGAGGTGCGTGATGGCATGACTGTGCGCCGTCAGCAAGGCGCGCCGGGGTTGCCGGAAGATCTTGCTGACGAGGGCGGGAAATGACGAGCACCGATCTTGCCATTATCGGTGCCGGTCCCGCCGGTATGGAGGCAGCGGCGACGGCTCGGGAAACGGGACTGTCGGTGTTGCTGATTGACGAGCAGCCGGAGCCGGGCGGGCAAATCTGGCGCGCGATCGAACGCAATGTGTCGGAGCGGCCGGACAATCTCGCTTTCCTCGGTCCGGACTATGCTGCTGGCGCCGCAAAGGCCGAACGGTTTCGCGCGTCCGGGGCCAATTACTGGCCTTCCGCCATGGTTTGGCATCTCGATAGCCCGGAAGATGGCGACAAAACGATTCTTGTGGCATGGGACGGAGTGACCCGCCAGGTGCAGGCGCGATCCGTTCTGCTCGCGACCGGAGCCATGGAACGGCCGGTGCCGATCCCGGGCTGGACCCTGCCGGGTGTGATGAGCATCGGGGCGGCGCAGACCATGTTGAAATCCTCTGGTCTATACCCGCAGGCTCCGCTGGTTCTTGCCGGGTCTGGGCCGCTTCTGCTGCTGTTCGCCGTGCAATGCCACGCAGCCGGGATTCCGGTTTCCGCCGTCCTGGACACAACCCCTCCGGGGGCCATGATGCGCGGCTTGCCTCATCTGCCGAAGGCGTTGCTAGGCTGGCGCACATTGCTGAAGGGCCGGCGGTTGATGCAGGCACTGGCGTCGTCCGGGATACCGGTCTACCGCCATGTGCGGAACCTCGAAGCGCTTGGAGCCGACTCTGTCGAGCGGGTCAGATGTACGAGCGATGGCCAGACCGTCGAACTCGAAGCGACGACCCTGCTTCTGCATGAGGGTGTGGTGCCCAACCCGCAGCTGACCCGCCTTATCGGGTGCGAGCATCGGTGGAACGCGGCCCAACGATGCTTTCATCCTGTGCTGAGCGATCGCGGGGAGACCAGCGTGCCGGGTGTTTTCGTCGCCGGTGATGGTGGCGGTATTGGCGGAGCGCCGGCGGCGGAGAATACGGGGCGGATTGCGGCGCTGGAGATCGCTGAAGAGCTCGGTGCGGTGAACCGGCCGTCAGGCGATATCGAGATCGTCAAGGCGCGCGATAATCTGCGGGCGCAAATGGCGGTGCGGCCACTGCTCGACGCGATGTACCCGCCGCCGGACTGGATCGGCAAGCTCGATGGCGATGTCCCTGTCTGCCGGTGCGAGGAAGTCAGCGCACGCGCGGTGCGTGGTGCCGCTGCCGACGGGGCGCCCGGTCCAAACCAGGCGAAAGCCTTCCTGCGTGCGGGCATGGGACCGTGCCAGGGGCGGATGTGCGGCCTGACCGTGACTGAAATTCTGGCCGACGCGCATGGCAAGGAGCCTGACGCAATCGGTTACTACCGTATCCGTCCACCCATCAAACCGGTGACCGTCGGCGAACTGGCGGCGCTGGATGGCGCGGACTAACCTGGAGGAAAGACGTGTCTGAAGAAAAAGTGCATGCCCTGGAAGTCGGGCTGCCAGTGCCGAATATCGACGATCTGTCCGAGGAAACCCGGAAATACTGGGATATTTGTGTGGAAAAGCTTGGCATGGTGCCAAACGTGCTCAAGGCCTACAGCTTTGACGACACCCATTTGCGCGGCTTCACCACGCTCTACAACACCCTGATGCTGGGCCCGTCGGGGCTCAGCAAGCTGGAGAGGGAGATGATTGCGGTCGTCGTTTCCTCCGTGAACCATTGTTATTACTGCCTGGTGGCCCACGGTGCGGCGGTGCGGGACTTGTCTGGCCGTCCGGAGCTGGGGGAAGGGCTCGTCTTCAATCACCGCTACGCCGATCTTGATGAGCGTGAGCGGGCGATGGTGGCTTTTGTCGAGAAGCTGACAAGGACGCCCTACGATATGGCAGAGACGGATCGCCAATCCCTGCGCGATGCAGGCTTTTCCGACCGCGACATCTGGGACATCGCCAATGTCGCCGGGTTCTTCAACATGTCGAACCGGGTCGCGAGCGCCGTGCATCTGATGCCCAATCCCGAGTACCATGCATCCGCCCGCGGTTAATCGGAGGACTGATCCATGACTATGGAACCTCAAGCCAAACGTGTTGAAACGGCGGCCGGGCGCGTGTCCTACCGAGAAACAGGAGCTGGAGAGGGCAAGCCGGTGATCCTGGCTCTGCACGGTCTGGGCGGTAATTCGCGGACGTGGAAAGCCCAGTATGCGGACTTGTCCGATGCGTTCCATATCATCGGCTGGGATGCGCCGGGTTACGGTCAGACCATGGTGGTCGGTCCGGACCAGACGGCGTTTGCCGTTCTTGCGTTGGCGCTGCTCGATCATCTCGGCGTCGAGAAATTCTCCGTGATCGGTCATTCCATGGGTGGGGTGGTAGCGCAGGCGGTTGCCGCCGAGGCGGGCGACAGGGTGCAGCATATGGTGCTGTCCTGCACACATTCAGGCAGTGCGGCCCCGGCGAGCGAGCCGATTTCCGGCAGCTATGCGACACGGATTGCCGCGCTGGAGACGGAAGGCAGTGCGAAATATGCGGCGGCTCGCTCCGGGATGATGGTTGCCGACGGTACACCAGGCGACATTCGTGCCCAGGTTCAGGAGATCGCCGGCGGGGTTACCGCGCCCGGGCTGCGCACCTGCGCAACCATGCTGCACCACGCGGACACAAGGCCGAATGCGCCGAGCATCAAGTGCCCGGTGCTGCTGATCTCCGGTGCGGGTGACAAGGTTGTCTCCGGGCGCCAGTCGGAAGCTCTGGCCGCGCTCTATCCTGCGGGACGCCATGTCCGGCTCGACGGTGCCGGACATGCGCCTTACCTGGAAGTAGCGGAGGCCTATAACGCGCTCTTGAGGGACTTCTTTGCATCATAGGCTTGCCACCGAGGCGGGATTTACGCGCTAATACAGGCGGAGGTCGTCTGATATGCCGCTCTCAGGTCTTGTCGGTGGTTGGCGTAAGATTATGTGCGGGGCGCTGCTCTCGGCTTTTCTGTCACCAGTATCGGCTTTCGCGCAAAACCCGCCCCAACTCGTCGATCTGAAGCTTTTGCTGGCCGTTGACGTTTCGGGCTCCATCGATTTCTGGGAATCCGACCTTCAGCGCGACGGCTATGTGAAGGCGCTGAAGGACGAGACCGTCATCAACACAATCCTGTCCGGCCAGACCGGCAGGATCGCTCTCAGCTACGTCGAATGGGCCGGCGGCGATCATCAGCGGGTTGTCGTCGACTGGAGCCTGATCGACAGCCGTGAAGCTGCCTATGCCGTGGCTGAGGATCTCAACGTCCGGCCGCACATGGCAGGGCGGCGCACCTCTATCGGAAACATGCTCAAATTCGCCACCGACTGGTTCCGTGATCCAAGGTTTTTCGCTGAGCGGCAGGTGATCGATATCTCAGGCGACGGCCCGAACAACACTGGTGCCAAGGTCGACGAGGCACGCGATCTGGCAGTTGCCAGCGGCATTACCATCAACGCGCTTCCGATTCTCAATGAGCGGCCATCACCCTACGGATTTCCGAAGCTGGTCGATCTGGACGTTTACTATGAGGAATGCGTGATCGGCGGCAGCGGCGCTTTCGTTATTGTCGCCAAGGGGATCCGGTCTTTTGCCGCTGCCGTCAGGCGCAAGATGATCCTGGAAGTTGCCGGTATGACTCCTGTAAGACCCGTCCGGGCCATGCCGGTGCAAATGGGGGGAAGAGCAAAGCCTTATGAGTGTGATATCGGGGAGCAGCAACTCCACGAATTCCTCAACAGGGGTGACGACTAGTTGAAGAACCCGCTTCGGTGCAGTTGCACATGGAAGTCCCGCAGGATCTTTTCTTTCTTCGCTTCGTCAGGAACCTGCGCGACCAGCTCGGTTTCGAAATTCGGGCGGCGCAGATGTTTGACGATGATTTCCCGTGCGAGTTTTGAGGCCTTGCCGTCGGGGAGCATTTCCGGCTGGCACATGCTGACCAGCATGAAGGCGCGGATATGTAATGGTTTATTCGGATCGTCCAACCGGTCGAGGATCTTTCCGTCGACCACATAGCTTGCCAGCAATTCGTCCAGATGCTGTGTCAGTTGCGCCTTGCGTGAGTCGGGCAGGTTTGATTTCTGAATCCGGTAGAAGATGGAGGTGATCTTTTCCATCTTCTTGTTCGGAGCTCCGGTACGCACGATCTGGTGGACGGATTCGGGGGTCATGAACAAGCCGTTCAGATGCTGCTCAATCTCATCCTTCAACAGGTCTTTACCGAGGTCGCTCTCTATCAGGGAGAGCAGATAGCCCGCCTTGCGGCCCGGGTCGCGGAGTGCGGGCAGGACGCTGGCTGTCGCTGCCTTCAGGCCGCCTTCACCGCCCTTGTTGATGATATGAGACTGCCGATGAGTGATGGCTTCGGCCATCTCAGGGCCGCCTGTCAGTTCAGTTCCCGGGATTAGTCGCAGCAGCATTTCCCGGAACACTTTCGGCTCCTCGGCGCCGTCCTTGGTCAAGGCGCCGCTGCCCTGTAGCTGACGGCATACCCGCTCCATCACCGCAAGCTTGGATTCCGGCAGTTTGGAGGCTTTGAACAAGCCGTTTATCTTGGCCGCGGTTGCCTCGGTCGAGGTCGCGTCCTGAGCCTTCTCCGTATCGATTGAACGGACGCCATCGGCAATCTCGATCAGGGAGATCAGCGCGTCCGCAAGGCTATCCTGATCGCCGAGCAGATCCTGCAGGACCGACGCATTGCTCAGCGCATCGCTGATGAACCAGTCAAGATTGGCAAGCGCCGGATCGGACTTGCAGGCACCGGCCCAGTCAACGGACATGGCAAATTTGCCCCACCAGTTCCGGACATTGATAAGTTCCCGGCTGGCGGCGACCCGGAACAGATAGCCCGGCGCCTCACCGTTAGATTTCTTGTTGATCTGATGGATCGCTTCATTGATTTCGACGTTCGCAAGCGATGGGAGATCGAGGCTTTCGGCCTGCTTGGCCCGTTTATTCAGACGGTCGGCAAAACCAAAGAGGGTGTTTTGCCGCTCGCCCATCGTCGGGCTGTCTTCGCTTCGGGATTGCATCTGCGCGACCTTGGAGATGGCCGAAGGCAGCATGCTCTCAAAATCCATGATCCGCTTCATTTCGCGAGCGTTGTGCATGACCTCGGTTGCGGTCACGGTATTCTTGTCGAGATAGGCCCGGAACAGACGGTTGACCGTGGTTCGGCCACCTCCATGGAACAGGTCCTCTATATCCTCGCATACCGGTGCCAGGCTGCTGGGTTCACCGACAGCGATACGGTCGGCGCCACCCGTGGAACGCAATTTTTCAAACAGAATATCGCCCGGAGCGGGGTTGCCGATATCGCCAACGGATTCCTTGAGAACGCGCACACCCATGACGCCGGGCTTGCCGAGAAACTGCAGCGCAGCTTTCTGCGCAATCTCAAGATCGTCAGCGGCACTTTCGATAGCCCACGATCCCTCCCTGAGCGTCAGGATCTCTAAGGTCTTCTTACGAAGCATTCTGTTCGACTATCTCCGTCGATTTTCCGGTTATTTTATTGGGAAAACGGTGATGGATAAAGACGTTTCCCGAAACGGGACTAATGATGGTGGCCGGTCCGGCAAATGGTCTGTTGGTTGTCGTGTTAGAACTACCCTTTATGCTTGCTCGCTTTTTGCTCGTTCCAGATATTCAGGAGATTGCCGGAAAAGGTAATGGCGCCACCGATCAGGACATAGGGGTTCCATGGTTCGTGGTAGAGCCAGAATCCGATAACAGCGACCAAGGGCAGCCTCAGGAAATCCAGAGGGCTGACGATAGTTGCATCCGCATGAGCCATGGCCCGGGCGATGCAGTAATGCGACGTGATTCCGCCGACGCCGAGCACGGCAATATAAGGATAAACGTCCACGGACGGCTCGACCCAGAGCATGATGGATGGAACCAGGCCCATCGGGAGCTGGATCAGGTTCATATAGAAGATGATCTTGAAGGCGCTTTCCGTAGAGGCGAGGCCTCGGGTGAAGACGTATGTGCAGGCGAAACAGACGGCAGCACCGATCACCGCGAAAGAAGCTGGCTGCAACAGCTCGGAACCGGGCCGCAGGATCACCAGAATTCCGGCAAACCCGAGGAGCACTGAAATGACCCGTATCCGTGTCAAGCGCTCCTTCAGAAATATTGCGGCTAGGATGGCGGTCCAGATCGGGGCGCTGAATTCGAGGGAGAAGACAGCGGCCAGCGGCAGCACGCTGACGCCGAAGATCCAGCCGAGTTGCCCGCCAAAATGAATAATATTTCGGCCGAGATGCACTTTCAGGCGTGCTGTCTTCAGACCGGTGCGACCGAGTTTCCAGGCGTAGGGGCTGAGCAGGATCAGGCAGATCACTGTCCGCATGAAGGTTACCTGGAAAACCGAAATTTCCTGGGTCAGCTCGCGCGCAGCCACGGCCATCGAGGTGAAAGAGGCAAGAGCGCCCATCATCCAGAGGACCGCGAGCAAGGGCTGAGAAGGCTGGTTCGTCGTGGACATGGGAGGGCTTCTTTGGGTATTTGATGCAGATCATATCGCAGGCAGGAGATGCCCAGCGGCAAGTGGTCGGCATCTTGCGACATTTCCTCGCCGGGGTCTTCCCGAATGTATCCCCGGTCTCAGTGCCGGTCCCGATTTAGAATCTTTCAAAAAAAATCACCGGTTTCTGAGTTTCGTGTTGATTTCCCCGCCAGCCGGGTTAATTAATCGGTACGAATTTAGTCCGCTTTATGGACGGTGCGATGCTGAAACTGAACAAGATGACTGACTATGCGGTTGTGGTGCTGGGCCAGATGGCCCGCGACCCCGGTCGTGTGCGGACCGCTGCGGCACTGTCCGAAACAACGGCGATACCGCTTCCGACTGTCTCGAAGCTGCTGAAGATCCTTGCCGGCGTGGGTCTCATAACCTCACATCGCGGGGCGAATGGCGGTTATTCGGTGGACCGGACGGCGGAGCAGGTGACTGTCGCGGCCATAGTGCAGGCCATTGATGGTCCGATCGCGCTGACAGCTTGTGTGGATGACAGCGACGGCCAGTGCGAGGTCAGTAACTCCTGCCCAATAAGCGGGAACTGGAACAGGGTGAATCTCGCCGTGAGGCGGGCGCTGGAGGAGGTCACTCTGGCTGATCTTCTGGACCCGACGGAAATGTTTCCGTTGCAACCCGCCGCGGCGGGGACGCGTCAGCCAGTGACGGCTGACAGCTGACGGACGAATTCGAGTGCAATTGAACGAGCGTTTAAGATAGCGGGATAACACGATCATGGCGGCAACTGTCGAGACAATCGAACAGGTCGAGCAGCTCGGAACCGAGAAATACAAGTACGGTTTCGTCACCGACATCGAGTCTGAAATGGCTCCGAAGGGTCTCAGCGAAGAGGTGATCCGCTTCATTTCGGCGAAGAAGGAAGAGCCGGAATGGATGCTGGAATGGCGCCTGAAGGCTTACGAGCACTTCAAGACCATGGAAGAGCCGGACTGGGCGAAGGTTGCGTACACACCCATTGATCTGAGCGACATCTATTATTACGCAGCACCCAAGGTTAAAGAGAAGCTGAACAGTCTGGACGAGGTTGATCCAGAGCTTCTGCGTACCTATGAGAAGCTCGGCATTCCGCTGAAAGAGCAGGAAATTCTCGCTGGCGTGGTTGCGGTCGATGCAGTGTTCGATTCCGTGTCAGTTGCAACGACTTACCGCAAGAAGCTCGCCGAATACGGCGTCATCTTCTGCTCCATTTCGGAAGCCATCAAGGAGCATCCGGAGCTGGTGAAGAAGTATCTCGGCTCGGTCGTCCCGTATTCCGACAACTACTTCGCGACGCTGAACTGCGCCGTCTTCACCGACGGCTCCTTCGTCTACATCCCGAAGGGCGTGCGCTGCCCGATGGAACTCTCCACATATTTCCGCATCAACGCGGAAAACACCGGACAGTTCGAGCGCACCCTGATCATTGCCGAAGAGGGCTCCTACGTCTCCTATCTGGAAGGTTGCACAGCCCCGCAGCGTGACGAGAATCAGCTCCATGCTGCCGTGGTTGAGCTGGTCGCAATGAAGGAAGCGGAGATCAAGTACTCGACGGTGCAGAACTGGTATCCGGGCGACGACACCGGTGCCGGCGGCATCTACAACTTCGTGACCAAACGTGGCGCCTGTCGCGGCGACAGCTCGAAGATCTCCTGGACCCAGGTGGAAACCGGCTCCGCCGTTACCTGGAAATACCCGAGCTGCATCCTGCAGGGCGATAATTCGGTCGGTGAATTCTATTCCGTCGCCATTACCAACAATGCCCAGCAGGCCGATACCGGCACCAAGATGATCCATATCGGCAAGAACACGAAGTCGACGATCATCTCCAAGGGCATCAGTGCGGGCAAGGCGGACAACACCTATCGCGGTCTGGTCAAAGTGCTGCCGGGGGCCGAAGGCGCCCGCAACTACACCCAGTGCGACAGCCTCTTGATTGGCGATCAGTGCGGCGCCCACACGGTGCCCTACATCGAATCCCGCAATCCCTCTGCCCGGATCGAGCATGAGGCGACGACCTCGAAGATCAGCGAAGACCAGCTTTTCTACTGTTCTCAGCGCGGTCTTTCGGAAGAGGACGCGGTCTCCATAATCGTCAACGGATTCTGCAAGGAAGTCATGAAAGAGCTTCCAATGGAATTCGCCGTCGAGGCTCAAAAACTTATCGGTATCAGTCTTGAAGGCAGCGTCGGCTGACGCGCCGGAATATCAAATAATACGCTCGGAGAGAGATATGGCCCTGTTGGAAATCAAGAATCTGCACGCCTCACTGGAAGAGGAAGACAAGGAAATCCTGAAAGGGATCGACCTCGTCATCCAGCCCGGCGAAGTGCATGCGATCATGGGCCCGAACGGGTCTGGCAAAAGCACGCTGTCCTACGTGCTGGCTGGCCGCGACGGCTATGAGGTGACCGAAGGTGAAGTGACCTTCGACGGCAAGGATCTGCTCGAGCTGGAAGCGAACGAACGCGCCAATGAAGGCGTCTTCCTGGCTTTCCAGTATCCGGTGGAAATCCCGGGCGTTCCAGGCATGACATTCCTGCGTGAAGCGCTGAATTCCAAGCGCAAGTATCACGGCGAGGAAGAGCTGGACGCGATGCAGTTCCTCAAGCTCGTACGCGAGAAGGCGAAGGCGCTCGAAATGGGCGACGACATGCTGAAACGCGCCGTGAATGTCGGCTTCTCCGGTGGTGAGAAAAAGCGGAACGAGATCCTGCAGATGGCGGTACTTGAGCCGACCCTTTGCGTCCTGGACGAGACCGATTCCGGCCTTGATATCGATGCCCTGAAGATCGTTGCCGACGGCGTGAACGCGCTGCGCAACGAGAATCGTGGCATGCTGCTGATCACGCACTATCAGCGCCTGCTCGACTATATCCAGCCGGACTTCGTGCATGTCATGGCGGCAGGCAAGATCCAGCGTTCGGGCGGCAAGGAACTCGCGCTTGAGCTCGAGGAAAAGGGCTATGCCGATTTCACCGGCAAGGCTGCCTGAACAGGTTCGGAGAACGAGACATGCCGAACGATATGGCAAATGACAATGCGTTGCTGAAGGCTTTCAGCGCGACGCCCGTTGACGGTGCGCCGGACTGGTTCGGGGCGGTTACAGCTGCGGGTGCGCAGACATTCGAAACCCTCGGCCTGCCGACGAACCGGACTGAGGCCTGGAAGTATACCAGCCTGCGCGGACTCGGCGGCCTTGCCTTCGCGGCGCCGTCGGCTGATCTGGAACCAGTTGAGATTCCGCGCGACAGCGTCGCGGACATCAAGGGGATTGAGATCGTCCTGGTGAACGGCCGGCTCGACGAAGGCCGTTCGGCGCTCGACAACCTGCCCGTCGGCTTGGCGATCACGCCGCTTTCGAAAGCGATGGAACGGGACGGCGGAGCCGTCAAACATGCGCTCCAGGACGAGAGCGCTATCGACGGGTTGCCGCTTGCGGCTCTCAGCACGGCCGGGATTACCGGTGGTGTGCTGATCGAGGTCGCCAAGAACGCCGATATCGCAAAGCCGATCCACATCATCTCCATTGGCACAGCCGGTGACGAGCCGGTTGCTTTCGCGCCGCGCAATGTTGTCTGGGTTGGTGCGAACGCCAAGGCGACGTTGGTCGAAAGCCATGTCGGTGTGGGCGAGGGTAGCTACTTTTCCAATTCCGTGACCCATGTCACGGTCGAGGACGAGGCGATCTTCCATCATTACAAGCTGCAGAATGAGGCCCGTTCGGCCTATCACGTGGCCATGACGCATGTGACCTGTGGCGAGAAGGTGATCTACGACAACTTCGCCCTGTCCTGCGGCTCCAAGCTGGCCCGGAACGAAATCCGCGGCAAGCTGGATGGCTCCGAGATCCTTTATGCTGTGAATGGCGTCTATATGGCGGCGGCCAACCAGCATCTCGACAACACAACCTTCATCGAGCATGCCAAGCCGAACAGCCAGTCGCGCGAAATCTACAAGGGCGTTCTGGACGAAAACGGACGCGGCGTCTTCCAAGGCAAGATCCTGGTGCAGCGCCCGGCGCAGAAGACTGACGGTTACCAGATGAACCGGGCCCTGTTGCTGTCCCGCAAGGCGGAAATCGACAGCAAGCCGGAGCTGGAAATCTATGCCGATGACGTGAAGTGCAGCCACGGCGCAACGGTGGGCGAACTTGATGATAATCAGCTCTTCTACCTGAAAGCCCGCGGCATTGCGGAACACGACGCCCGCAATATGCTGATCGAGGCTTACCTCCGCGATGCTCTGGAAGAAATCCGGATGGATTCCGTTGCCCAGGCCTTCGGTGCGAAAATTACCGACTGGCTGGCGGAGCGCGCGAAAAGAGAGGACGCGGCGGCATGAGCGAGGCAGGGTACGACGTTGACCTGATCCGGCAGGATTTCCCGATCTTGTCGATGGAAGTTCGCGGCAAGCCGCTGGTGTATCTCGACTCGGCAGCGTCGGCTCAGAAGCCGCGTCAGGTAATTGAAGCCGTGACGCGGATGTATGAGGCGGAATATTCGAACGTCAATCGCGGTCTGCATTATCTGAGTGAGCTCGCGACAGCGCGTTACGAAGGCGCGCGGGAGAAGGTTCAGGCCTTCATCAATGCCAAGCACAGCCACGAGATCGTCTATACCCGTGGCACCACCGACGCGCTCAACCTCGTTGCACAATCCTATGCCCGTGCCTTCCTTGAGGAAGGCGACGAGATCATCATCACCACGATGGAGCATCACTCCAACATCGTGCCGTGGCAGATGATTCGGGACGAGAAGGGGCTGGTGCTCAAGGCCGCCGATGTCGACGAGGAGGGGGCGTTTCACCTCTCCGCGCTGGAAGCTTTGATCACGGATCGGACGAAGATCATCTCCGTGCCGCATGTCTCGAACGTCCTCGGGACCGTCCTGCCGGTGAAGGAGATCGCCGCGCTGGCCCACAAGGCCGGTGCGATCCTGGTCGTGGACGGGGCGCAGGGCGTCACGCATATGCCGGTCGACGTAGTCGATATCGATTGTGATTTCTACGCTTTCTCCGGGCACAAGCTCTACGGTCCGACCGGGATCGGTATTCTCTACGGCAAGGAAGAATTGCTGGAGAAAATGCCACCGGTGCAGGGCGGCGGCGACATGATCAACACGGTTACGATCGCTAAATCGACCTGGGCGGACCTGCCGCACAAGTTCGAGGCGGGCACGCCGCCGATCGTCCAGGCCTACGGTCTCGGGGTTGCGGTCGACTATGTTAATGCCATTGGCATGTCGGCAATCGGTGCGCATGAGGCCGACGTGCTGACATACGCGACCCAGCGTCTGGCCTCCGTCGAGGGGCTGCGTCTGATCGGCACGGCGCCGGGCAAGGCGAGTGTGTTGTCCTTCGTCATGGATTGCGCCCATCCGCACGATATTTCGACGATCATCGACCAGGCCGGTGTTGCGGTGCGCGCCGGGCACCATTGCGCCCAGCCCTTGATGGAGCGGTTCGATGTGCCGGCCATGGCCCGGGCCAGTCTCGGCCTTTACAACACCCGTCAGGACATCGACGCACTCGTCGACAGTCTGGAAAAGGTGAGGGAGATCTTTTCGTGATGCAGCCTGGTCCCGGAATGCATGACTTTCTGGATATCCCGCCGCCGGAAGAAGGCATCGTTGCCGAAGTCGGTGAGCCGCTTGCCGAAGGCGTACGTGTAGCCACGGAAGATGAGATCATCCTCGCATTGAAAGAAGTCTACGATCCGGAAATCCCGGTCGACATCTACGAGCTGGGATTGATCTACGAGATCGATATCAAGGATAATGGCGATGTCAAAATTCTGATGACGCTAACAGCACCGGCCTGTCCGGTTGCCGGGCAGCTTCCAATTGATGTTGGCGAGAAGGCCGCAAGCGTCAAAGGAGTTGGCCGGGTGCAGGTAGAGTTGAGCTGGGAGCCGGCCTGGACACCGGAACGGATGAGCGACGAGGCACGCCTCGCACTCAACATGTTCTAGAATTTGATCCAGATCATCACTATATAAAGACGACAGGCTAGACAGAGGAAAGAGACAACATGTTTCAGCCCGGTAAAGCCCCGATCACATTGACGGACGCCGCCGCGGAAAGGGTTAAGTCCCTGATGGCGGCAAAACCCGAGGACGGTGTTCTTGGACTGCGCGTTGGCGTGAAAGCCAAGGGATGCTCCGGCCTCAGCTATTTCGTCGAGTACGCCAAAGAGCGGAAGAAATTCGAGGACATGGTGGAGGACAAGGGTGTCACTATCTTTGTCGATCCGACATCCGTGATGTTCATCCTCGGCTCCGAAATGGATTTCCAGGAAGACAAATATTATTCGGGTTTCGTCTTCAATAATCCGAACGAAGAAAGCCGCTGCGGCTGTGGCGAGAGCTTCAACGTCGCTTCCTGAGTTTGAAGGCCTTTCAGTAAACTTCCCATAGGTCGAATCCGTGCGGGATATCCTCGGTCTTTGCGCTGTAAAGATCCCTTGACCGACGTGCCGTATCGGCCTCCCCTATAATCAGAATGTTGCGCTCGCGAACAAAGGCCTGTGCGACACGGCCCGGACTCGAGAGAGGCGCACGTCATTTGAAGATGTGAGGTCGCGATGCCCGATGAGACGCGTCTGGATTCCAAGATTGAAGACGGCAAGGACGCGCCGCTGCGCGAGAATATCCGGCTCCTGGGGCGCCTGCTCGGCGACACTGTCAGGGAGCAGGAAGGTCAGGATGTTTTCGATATCATCGAGAATATCCGGCAGACCTCAATCCGCTTTCATCGCGATGACGAACTGACGGCGAAGCAGGAACTCGAGAGCATTCTCGAGCGTCTGAACCCGGACCAGTCGGTACAGGTGATCAGGGCATTCAGTTACTTCTCGCACCTCGCGAATATTGCCGAGGACCTTCACCACACCCGCCGGAACCGGGCACACGATATTGCCGGCTCAGCAGCCCGTGGAGGATCGATCGAAGCGGCACTCGGCCGTGCTGCCGAAGCCGGGTTTTCGGCTGGCGGTCTCGAAGCTTTCTTTCGAAACGCATTGGTGAGCCCGGTGCTGACGGCGCATCCGACGGAAGTGCGCCGCAAGAGCACGATGCGCCGTGAAATGGCTGTCGCCGATCTCATCGCCAAGCTGGAGAGGGGACCGTGGACGGCGGAAGAGGCGGAGGATATCGACGCCAAGCTCGGCCGGGCGATCCTGACGCTCTGGCAGACCAATTTGCTGCGCCAGAGCCGGCTTGATGTGGCGGATGAGGTCGAGAACGGCCTGACATATTACGACTACACCTTCTTCCGGGAGTTGCCGCGTCTCTATTGCCGTCTCGAAGACCGGATTTCTGCCATGGATACGACCATGGACGGGAGCGAACAGCCTGTCGAGCTGGCGTCTTTTCTGCGTATCGGCAGCTGGATCGGTGGTGACAGGGACGGCAATCCGTTCGTGACCGCTACTGTCGTGGAGCGAACCCTGCAGATGCAGAGTGAGCGCGTGCTCGGCTTTTATAGGTCGGAGCTTGAGAAGCTGGAGGACGAGCTCTCCCTCTCGCTGCGTATCGTATCGGTATCGGAGGAGCTGGCCGCACTTGCGGTCAACGCGGACGACGTCTCGCAACACACCGTGCTGGAGCCTTATCGCCGTGCGCTCTCGGGTATCGGCAGCCGGGTCGCGGCTACGCTGGACGCCGTGAAGGAGCCTTTGCCGACTGATGTGTTGCCCGCGCACGGAATACCGCCCATGGCGAGCGAAGAGCACTCTGCATTTGTCAAATATGAGAGCCCTGAAGCCCTGCGCGCGGACCTGGACATAGTGCATGCCTCTCTGGTCGCGCATGGCTCTCGTCAGCTGACCGAAGGGCGTCTGCGCCGCCTGCGGCGTGCGGTCGATTGCTTCGGCTTCCATCTTGCCACCCTGGATATGCGGCAAAATTCTGAGGTGCATGCCCGCACCGTGGGGGATCTGCTGCAGGCAGTTGGGGCGGTGCCCGACTACACGGCTCTGGAAGAGGATGAGCGGGTTACTCTGCTGTCATCGGAGCTGGGCAATCTCCGCCCGCTCCTGCGTCCGTTCGAGAGCTATTCGGAGGAAACCGAGAAGGAGCTGGCGATCTTCAGGGCTGCTTCGGCGGCGCACCGGCGTTATGGGCCGCGTGCGATTACCACCGCGATCATCTCCAACACCCAGAGCGTCTCGGACCTGCTCGAACTGGCAATCCTTCTGAAGGAAGTCGGCCTGGTCACGCCGGAAGGCCGGAGTGCCGTCAATATCGTCCCGCTGTTCGAGACCATCGAGGATTTGCGCAATTGCGTCGGCATCATGGACCGGCTTCTGTCAATCCCGGCCTATCGCGCTCTGGTGGATGATCTTGGCGGCGTTCAGGAAGTCATGCTCGGCTATTCCGACAGCAACAAGGACGGCGGCTATCTGACGTCCGGCTGGGAGCTCTACAAGGCCGAGATCGCGCTGATCGAGCTGTTCCGGCATCACAATGTCCGGCTGCGCCTGTTTCATGGCCGTGGCGGCACTGTCGGGCGCGGCGGCGGTCCGAGTTTCGAAGCTATACTTGCCCAGCCGGCCGGCGCCGTGGATGGCCAGATCCGTCTGACCGAGCAGGGCGAGATCATCTCCAGCAAGTACACCAATCCGGATCTCGGTCGCCGAAACCTGGAGATCCTTGCCGCCGCTTGCCTTGAAGCCTCGCTGTTGCGGCCGGACCGGGACGACGTTCCGCCTGAATTCCTGGAGGCGATGGAGGAATTGTCGGCCAGCGCTTTCAAGGCCTATCGCGCGCTGGTCTATGAAACCCCGCGTTTCGACGAGTACTTCTGGGGCTCGACGGTCATCAATGAGATCGCCACCCTCAATATCGGTTCGCGCCCGGCTTCCCGGAAGAAACTCGGCAAGATAGCGGATCTGCGCGCCATTCCCTGGGTTTTCAGCTGGTCGCAATGCCGCCTGATGCTACCCGGGTGGTACGGCGTCGGCAGTGCGTTCCAGGCATGGCTGGTGGCGCATCCCGAGGATGGCCTGGAGCGTCTTCGCACGATGTATCGGGAATGGCCGTTCTTCAAGGCGCAGCTCTCGAACATGGCGATGGTTCTCTCCAAGACCAATATCGCAATTGCCTCGCGCTATGCCGAACTGGTCGAGGATGAGCAATTACGGGATGCGATCTTCCACCGGATCCGTGATGAGCGGGAAGCATCCATCGAAGCTTTGCTGCAGATCATGCAGGATGAGACCCTGCTGGACGGAAACCCCTTGCTGTCTCGGTCGATCTCGAACCGGTTCCCCTATCTCGACCCGCTCAATCACCTGCAGGTCAACCTGCTCCGCGACTATCGCCGGGATGCGGACGATCCAAAGGTCTTGCGGGGCATACAGCTGACCATCAACGGGATTTCAGCGGGGCTCCGCAACAGCGGCTAAGCGATTAACGCCTGTATTGGAACCTATTTCATTCTTCCCACCGGAAGGATGGTTGCGGCATAGTCCCGGCTAATAGCCAAAGCTGTGAAGCTCCAGCCAGAATGAACCGGTGCTACAGGTTCCGTCTGCCGTTCACGGGCGCATGCGCCGATGAATAGCCTTGTGCATATGGTTTATAGTTCCATATTTATCGAACAAAGCAATAAGCGGGGTGCGCCACCCGGCGCTGCCCGACAGGAAGTTTTATGTCACGTCGACCGACCGCTAATCTGACCGAGTCCGATCCGCCGGCGACTGCCGACCTTGATACGATAAAATCCCTGCTGCCCTATCTCTGGCCGAAAGGTCAGTTCGAGATGCGGGCGCGGGTGGTGGTGGCAATTGCCTGCCTTGTTCTGGCGAAGGCGGCGTCGGTCTATGTCCCGATCCTCTACAAGGAAGCGGTCGACCTGATCTCGGGCGACAAGTTCGATTTCACGGTCCTGTTGTGGATCGTTGTTGCTTACGGCATGACGCGCCTTGGCCAGCAGGCCTTCGCCCAGTTGCGCGAGTTCTTCTTTGCCCGTGTCGCCCAACGGGCGATCCGCGCGGTCGCCATCAAGACGTTCCGGCACCTGCACCGGCTCTCCCTGCGCTTCCATCTGGATCGCCAGACCGGCGGGCTGACCCGGGTGATCGAGCGGGGCACGAAGGCCATCGAGTTCCTGCTCAATTTCATGCTCTTCAATATCCTGCCGACGCTGTTCGAGATCTTTCTGGTCTGCGGCGTGCTCTGGTGGATGTTCGACTTCCGCTATGCCATCGCCACCTTTGGAACGATCTTCTCCTACATCACCTTCACCATGCTGGTGACGGAATGGCGGCTGAAGATCCGGCGCCGGATGAACACGATGGACAACCGCGCGAACACTCGCGCGGTCGACAGCCTGCTGAACTATGAAACCGTCAAATATTTCGGCAACGAGACGCATGAGGAGGAGCGCTACGACCGCTCCATGCGGAGCTATGAGGACGCGGCGGTCAAAAGCCGGACCAGCCTGTCACTGGTCAATGTCGGTCAGGGCGGGATCATCGCCGTCGGCTTGATGGTCGTCATGGCGCTCGCGGGCGGTGATATCGCCGCCGGCAAAGCGTCTGTCGGCGATTTCGTGATGGTGAATACCTATCTGATCCAGCTCTATATGCCGCTGAACTTCCTCGGTTTCGTCTATCGAGAGATCAAGCAGTCCCTGACGGATATGCAGCAGATGTTCCTGTTGCTCGATGAGGAGGCGGAGATCGAGGACGCGGCGGACGCGAAAGATCTTGTGGTCGAGAAAGGCGCGGTTCGGTTCGACAACGTGAAGTTCGGTTATTCGGCGGAACGCGGCATTCTAAAGGGGATCAGCTTCGATGTGCCGGCAGGCAAGACCGTTGCGCTGGTCGGCCCGAGCGGTGCCGGAAAATCGACCATCTCCCGGCTGCTGTTCCGCTTTTACGATATCGACGAAGGCGCGATCCTGATCGACGGTCAGGATATCCGCTCAGTCACGCAAGAGAGCCTGAGGCGGGCTATCGGGATCGTTCCGCAGGACACTGTCCTGTTCAACGATACCATCTACTACAACATCGCCTACGGCCGGCCCGATGCAAGCACAGCCGAAATCGAGGAGGCTGCCCGTCTGGCCCGGATCCATGATTTCATCGTAAGCCTGCCGGACGGATATGAAAGCACGGTCGGCGAGCGCGGGCTGAAACTCTCTGGCGGTGAAAAACAACGTGTCGCGATTGCCCGGACATTGCTGAAGCAACCGAAGATCTTCCTCTTCGACGAGGCGACATCGGCACTCGACAGCCAGACGGAAAAAGCGATCCAGAACAGCCTCTCCGAGGTCAGCCAGGACTACACCACTCTGGTCATCGCCCACCGCCTTTCGACCGTGGTCGACGCGCACGAGATCATCGTGCTGCGCGACGGCGAGATCGCCGAACGCGGCAATCATGATGTGCTGCTGTCGCAGGACGGGATCTATGCCGCAATGTGGCGGCAGCAGATGCGTGAAAGTTCAGAAAATCAGCAGGGGGGCATTGCGTCAGCTCTCGCCGAAGTCTGAGTACGACGGTCAGGGGCGGTCAAAGATGGCGTTCTGCTCGCCTAGATTGCGCAGTGAAAAACCTAGGTCCCTCATAAAGAGAATGATGTCTTTGCTCTCTTCGCCATCAAGTTCGACTAGGACTGAAGCGACAGTCTCGTTCGCCAGTGTATCAGTGGCGCCTTTCAGGATCGAGAGTTCGAGCCCGTCGACATCAACCTTGATGTGCGTTGGGACTGTTCCGGTCATCTTCACGAACGCATCCATAGTCGATGATATTGCTGTCAGCTCCAGAAAATCAGAGCCTGACGGACGGTAGTTCTCATTCGGCTCACCGAATTGGTTGAGGCTTTTTCCCGCCGTTGTGTCGGCTACGAAAAAGCTGCCAAACCCTTGCTCATCACAAAGCGCGAGCGGAAAGGTCTTTAAACGGTCCTACAGGCCGTTTGCGATCACTGTCCGGACAAGAGCATGATAATTTGCAAAATGCGGTTCGAACGCAACAATCGACGCATCTGTGCTGGCCGCTGCCAGAATACTGAATATCCCGACATTGGCGCCGATATCGAAGAATAGGGCATCGCTTGGAAGCGCCCTTATCCAGGCGTTTGTCTCGGGCTCTCTTGCTTCAAGAGATGTTGCAAAATACAGGCACTTGTGGTTCGGGACCGCGAACTTCATCGTGCGGCCCTCGATCTGCAGGTTGAAGAACGGGAGCCTGTTTTCGTATTGCTCAATAGCCTCAAGGGCGTCGTCGGCGGTTTTGATACGGGTTTTCGGGCTCATGGCGGGTCGCTAAATGTGTTGGCTCGCCGAAATCGCGCCACCCGGAATCAACAGATACATTCTGTGTTGCTTCTAGCTGTTTATCTGTGCGCGCGGACGATCATGTGTTCTTCCTAATGGCCTGAGGGAAGACGCGGCCAATTTCTGACAGTTTCTCAGGTTTTGCTACAACGGCAAGCGCGATGGCAAGGCCGCTGGAGAACCGGTCGACTATTGGCAGAAGGAGGTGAGGTAGTGCCTCGATCACCTTATTGCAGCCGAATGCCTCTATATCGACACCATTGAGATAGTAGTCATCGAACACAATGATTTCGGACTCTCTCAGCTTGCTGAAATCCTGGGCAATGGTTTCAACTGCGTGCCCGCCGTCGATATAGCAAAAATCCACCGCCTGTTCTGTCAGCGCCTCAAGGGAGCTACCGCGAACGAGATGAAAGCTGAAACCAGGTTGGGACGCTTTAAAATTGGCCAGTTTTTCGTCGACCTCGGTAAGCTTGACCCAGCTTTTTCCATTCAGCTCATCCTTATCGTTCCCCGACGTGGCGAGTTCGAACAGGTCATATCCGCGATATGTGACTTGTTGCCGACCCTGAAGGGCTGCAGATGCCATTTCGATTGCACGCTGACCGTTCCAGGTACCGACCTCCACGAGCGTTGCTGGCTTAAAGGTCCTGATGAGGTCCAGGATCTGCCCATAGCGTTGTGGATTGTTCATGGTTTCCGTGATGACGGGCACTGGACTCTCTGTGGTCTTGGGCTGCCCCTTACGATGGTTCATGAATTCCGATAGTTGGCATTCGGAAAAGGGGTCGGCGGTGAACAAATCCGCTGAGAGATCGTGTGTTTTGATCTTGCCCTGTGCCTCGAAGATCGTGCGGGTGACATCGAAGACTTCGCTATCGTGCCATGCGTTCAGTTTGAACAGCTCGCCGGACAAGTAGACCCGCTCCATTGTCTCGAAGAAGGCGCCAACTTCCTGATGACGCATGTCGAAACAGAGGAAGCCGGTTTCGCTGTGCTTTCCCTTGCGCCCGAGATAGGCGGCAAAATATCCATCCATCATTTCCGGAATCAGTGTATCCGGTACGGATTGATGCGTGATCACATCGCCGTCTAGCCAGACCAGATAATCCGTCTCAAGAGTGCCCGCGGCGGCAAACATCGCGAACATCTTGTGCGAAAACCTGACAGCGTCGAAATTGTAGTTGTAGCCCTCTGTCGTATGGCCGTTAGCCATCGGCTGTTTGCCATAGTGATTTTTGAAGGTTACCAGCCTCGGCGCTGCGGTGTTCAGGTCGTAGCATTGGACACGCGCGGCGTCTTCCAGCGTGAAGCCTTCTGAATAGACGACAAGATTAATAGTCTCCGGCCAATAAGAGATGAAGCTGCGAATGGACTCGCGTCCATACTGCTCAAGTCCCTTGTTGTTGAAGGTTGTGATTACCGTCACTTTGGGAGCCATCAAACCCTGCCCTTGTGCGCGTGCTTCTCGACGCCTGTGAACCTAAAACTCAATTAGGCACCGCAGCAAAAAGTGCGCGGCAGGTTTCTTCTATTTCTGCGGTTATCCTGCAAGCAAGGCAGAAATTCGAATCCTGTTGCGAATTACGCTCTGGTCGAGGACTCCAGATACGCAACAAAGTTCCGATTAGGACCTGCGGGGCAGAAAACTTGCAGACCTAATTCAATTGTCAGACCGATCATTGCGAACTTACCGCCCCCTATCGACGGATTATTACGCGAACCCCATAGTTCTCCCGAAATCATCCGTTTTCAGGAGGCCGAGATGGGCCTGATAGAGCCGCAAAACAAGATCGAAACCCTGCGTGAGCTGGAGAAGAAAGTTCTCTGGCTTGCCATGTGGATGATCCATAACGCCAACCATGTCCGGCCGTCGCGCGATGGGATCAAGGTCGGCGGGCATCAGGCTTCCTGCGCGTCCGTCTCGACGCTGATGACGGCGCTCTATTTTGACGTCCTGAAGCCGCAGGACCGGGTCGCGGTGAAGCCGCATGCAAGCCCCATATTCCATGCCATCCAGTACATGATGGGGCGGCAGGACCAGTCGGCGCTGGAGAGTTTCCGGGCGCTTGGTGGCGCGCAATCCTATCCCTCGCGCACTAAAGACCGGGACGAGGTGGATTTTTCGACCGGCTCTGTCGGCCTCGGTGTTGCCATGACGCTGTTCGCTTCCATGGTGCAGGATTACGTCCGGCTGCATCACCTTGTGCAGGACCAGGGCCTGCAGCAGCAGCCGGCCGGCCGCATGATCGCTGTCATGGGCGATGCGGAGCTGGACGAGGGTAATATCTACGAGGCCATGCTGGAGGGCTGGAAATACGACGTCCGGAACCTCTGGTGGGTGATCGACTACAACCGGCAGAGCCTGGACGGTGTGGTTTCGGATGGCTTGTTCCAGAAGATCCGGCAGTTCTTCGGCACGGTCGACTGGAACGTCAACATGCTGAAATACGGCAAGAAATTGGAAAAGGTGTTTCTGCAGCCTGGCGGGGAAGTGCTGCGGAACTGGATCGACGATTGCCCGAACGATCTCTACAGCGCGCTGACCTTCAAGGGGCAGGCCGGCGGTGACAGCACCTGGCGGGATCATCTGAAGCGCGATCTGCACGGGGTCAAAGGCATCAAATCGATCCTCGACAACCATGACGACGAGACCCTGCATGCCCTGATGACCAACCTTGCCGGGCACGACATGGAAGCGGTGCTGGACGCTTTCCACGGGGTTTCAGACGATAGCCCGCAATGCTTCATCGCCTACACGGTGAAGGGCTTCAACACACCGCTCGCCGGACACAAGGACAACCACGCAGGCCTGATGACGCCGGACCAGATGGAGCTGTTCCGATCTCATATGGGGGTGCCGGAAGGGGACGAGTGGGACCCGTTCGCCAATCTCGACATGCCGGCGGAAGAGGTGCGGGACTATCTCGCTGGTGTTTCCTTCAATCGGGGCGGATCGCGTATTCATCATGCAGCCAAAGTGGAGCTGCCGGAGAGCATCGTGCCGAAGCGTGCCGCGAAGACATCGACACAGCAGGCCTTCGGGGCCGTACTGAACGAGCTGGCGCGCGGCAACTCTGCGCTCGCCTCCCGCATCGTCACCACCTCGCCGGACGTGACGGTCTCGACCAATCTCGGCCCCTGGGTGAACCAGCGAGGTATTTTCAGCCTCGACATGCGGAACGATGTCTTCCGGGACGAGAAGGTGGCGTCTGCGCAGAAATGGCTGCGGCATGGTGGCGGGCAGCATTTCGAGCTCGGTATCGCGGAGAGCAATCTGTTTCTGATGCTGGCCTCGCTCGGCTTATCGGGGCCGCTATTCGGCACACGGCTGTTGCCGGTCGGTACACTCTACGATCCATTCATCGCGCGTGGTCTCGATTCATTGAATTACGCCTGCTACCAGGGCGCCCGTTTCATGGTCGTGGCGACCCCTTCCGGGATATCGCTCGCTCCGGAAGGTGGGGCGCACCAATCGGTTTCGACGCCGCTGATCGGCATGGGCCAATCGGGCCTGCTGAGCTTCGAGCCCGCCTATGCGGACGAGGTGGCGGAGATCATGGCTTGGGGCTTCAACTACATGCAGGCGGATGATGGTGGGGCGGTTTACCTCCGACTCTCGACACGGCCGCAGGAGCAGCCGGAGCGGGAGATGACCGCCGATCTCAGGCACGACATTGTCTCTGGTGGTTACTGGCTGCGTGAGCCGGACCCGCAGGCACCGGCCGTGATCGTCTATACAGGTGCGGTGGTTCCGGAAGTGCTGCAGGCCCGCGAGATGCTGGAGGAAGAGCTGCCGGGTGTCGGTGTGCTCGCGGTCACCAGTGCGGACCGGCTCTATGCTGACTGGCAGGCGCGCGTGCGCCGCCCGGACGCCCCTGTTCCGCATCTGGAGAAACTGATGGGCGGGCTCGGCCCGGAAACCAGGATCATCACCGTGCAGGATGGTCATCCGGCGAATTTGAGCTGGATCGGCAGCGCGCTTGGCCGCCGCCTGTTCCCGCTTGGTGTCACGTCGTTCGGCCAGTCCGGCGATCTGCCGGACCTCTACCAGACCCACGGCATTGACGCTGAAGCGATCATGGATGCGGTTGCGGCAGCCTGCGTTGACAAGGCGCGAGGCACGCCGATGGCGGTCTGAGTCTCAGGCGAATACAGCTTTTAGCTTGTAGCGCGGAACCGGATGGTCCCAGTCGCCGCCCTCCAGCAATCGGGCGGCGGCGTACCCCCAGTCGTCCGACCCCTTTGCCCCTTTACCGTTACCGCAAATGGCAACGGCAAGCCGGTCCCCGGCCACATAGTCGATATAGGGCAGGCCTGAGGTGCTGAAGGTGGTCACGCAGGTATCCGTGTGTCGGTCAGGGCAGTCCTTCAGCACCGGAATAAGGCCTTCGAAGACGTCGGTAAGCTCCACCCGGTTACGCTCTGAACCCTTGGATTTGAACCAGTCTGTCAGGTCGTCGACGGTTGCCAGTTGGGCGTCGGCTTCCGTTCCGATACCGATCTTCACGTAGAGATGCCCGTCCGGATAACGGATAGGAGGCAGTATGTAAGAGCCGGCATACCGGTCGATGATGGTGGGCATGGCCTGCAATGCTTCGGCAGCAGGTTCGGTGACCCGGATCAGCAGGATTGTGCGGGCATAGACCGTCGTAGCGAGCGGCCTTGGCAGCAGCTTCATGGCTGTCGTGTAGCCGCCTGTTGCGACCAGTACACGTTCAGCCGTAAGGGTCTGTCCGTCATCGGTGCTGACGCTGACATGGCTGCTCTGGACATCGATCTTGGTGACGGCGGCGTTGATGATCTCGGCGCCCTGTTTCTTGGCGATCGTCGTCTGTGCCTTGACCAGTGCGCGCGGGCTTAGGTGGCCGGCGGTCTCGGTCTCCCTGATGCCCGCGCAATCGTCGGGCAGCGAAAGGAAGGGATAGAGCTCGCGCATTTCGTTTGAGCCGATCACGGTGGCGTTCCCGCCATTCTCCCGTGCCAGAGCAACGGCCGGTTTGATGACGGGGTCTTCCGATCCGACGATTTTGAGAAACCCGGCCGGGGTGAAGAAAGTGATGCCGCTCTCAGTCTCGATTTCCGGATAGCGGCCGATGGAGCGTGCAGCGGTGATTGACCATTCGGGCTCCGGATCGAAAATCCGGGTCAGGCGGCCTTCGTCATAATGGCTGCCGAATACACCTGAGTGAGTTTGCCTGTCTGCAGGTTCATCCGGGCCGATGACGGCGACTCCATCCTGCCAGGAGGAAAGATGGCGTGCGGCTGCGGAACCGATCAGGCCCCGACCGACGATGATATGGCGGTACATGAGATATTCTCCGGCAAACTCAGAGCCGGAATCCTAGTGCCGATCGTGGATCACTTCCAGTGCCAGTGACGTATCCGCGTGAACATCCAGCGTTCACGAACGAACGGATCGCCAGATTGAATTCGTGACCCCGATCAAACAACCAGATGCGGCAGTGCCGCGGTCAGCCAGACCAGAACATTGAAAACAATCGCGCCGAGAACGACGCAAGAGCGTTTCAGATTTCCAGCTTCCATGGCCATGACCTTCTCCCCCGTGTCACTCCGCTGTCCGATATAGACGAACAGAGACACCTTCATGTGAACAGCCTAGGAGCCGTCCGACGTTCTGACAAAAGAAATTCTCGTGATCAATCGTGACCGTATTGTGGCGAGAAAAGACCAGCTATCGTTGAGCTAGTATCCCTAACTTGACAGGGTGCAGTGCGAGTTCGAAAGAGTGTCGGGAAACTGCCTCAAATCTCAATCAGGGAGGACACCATGCTGATTGGCGTGCCCAGAGAAATAAAGTCGGATGAAAACCGGGTCGGACTGATCCCGTCCAGCGTCCGGGAGCTGGTTCATCATGGTCATAAGGTCCTTGTCGAGACCCATGCCGGCTATGGCATCGGTCTCGATGATGACCGGTATATCGCCGCCGGTGCCGAAATCGCGGGAACTGCGGATGAGGTGTTCTCCAAGGCGGACATGATCGTCAAGGTGAAGGAGCCGCAGGCGGCGGAATGCAAGATGCTGCGTGAGGGACAGATCCTTTTCACGTATCTGCATCTGGCGCCGGATCTGGCCCAGACCAAAGGCCTGATCGACAGCGGTGCTATTGCAATCGCTTATGAGACCGTCACCAGTGCCCGCGGCGGCCTGCCTCTGTTGGCGCCGATGAGCGAAGTCGCGGGGCGGATGGCGATACAAGCCGGCGCCCATTGCCTTGAGAAGGCGCAAGGCGGCAGCGGAACCCTGCTTGGCGGTGTGCCGGGTGTTCCGGCGGGGAATGTCGTTGTCATCGGAGGCGGTGTGGTCGGCACCAACGCGGCGCGTATGGCGATGGGGCTGGAAGCCAAGGTGACGGTCATCGACCGCAGCCTTGAGCGGCTTTATGAACTCGACCTCCAGTTCGGGCCGATGCTGAACACGATCTATTCGACGGTGGATGCGATCGAAGAGCATGTGATGGCCGCGGATCTGGTGGTCGGTGCCGTATTGGTCCCGGGGGCTGCCGCGCCGAAACTGGTAACGGATGCGCTGGTCGCCAAAATGCAGCGTGGCTCCGTCCTTGTTGATGTCGCGATTGATCAGGGTGGCTGCTTCGAGACCTCTCGCGCGACGACCCACCGGGAGCCGACCTACATGGTTCATGATGTGGTTCATTATTGCGTCGCGAACATGCCTGGCGGCGTTGCGCGGACATCGACCTTTGCGCTGAACAACGCCACGCTGCCGTTCGTTCTCGCTCTTGCTGACAAGGGACACCGCCAGGCACTTGCCGATGACCTTCATCTGATGCAGGGGCTGAACGTTCACCGCGGCGAGATAACCTACAAGGCAGTAGCGGACTCGCACGGTATGGTTTTCAAGACGCCGCAGGAGGCGCTGGGATTGTAGGAGCCAGCTCGGTCTATTTCGACAGGCCGAGCAGGTCCCGCATCTTGAACCAGGCCATGCCGAGGGCAAGCAGGGCTGTCCGGGCAGGGCCTCCGGGGAAGCGCAGGTTGGGCAGCCGGGCGAACATATCGAGTCGCCCGGCGTCGCCCGCCACGGCTTCTGCGATGATCTTGCCGGCAAAACCGGTCAGGGCCAGACCGTGCCCGGAGAAACCC
Organism: Nisaea sp.; assembly: GCF_034670185.1. Classification (NCBI taxonomy): domain Bacteria; kingdom Pseudomonadati; phylum Pseudomonadota; class Alphaproteobacteria; order Rhodospirillales; family Thalassobaculaceae; genus Nisaea; species Nisaea sp. Next base: position 1,682,694 of record NZ_JAXMNY010000001.1, on the reverse strand, counting down.
TGCGCGTAGTAGATATTGCTGCCGATCCGTCCGAAATCAGGCATCCGGCCGGTGGTGATGGCGATTTTCCCGGACCAGGCATGGTCGATCACAACATCGCTCAGTTCCGGATAGACCTTGGCCATACACCGGCGCAGGGCATCCGCCGCATTCGTTATGGGCCGGCCGGAATAACTGGCGAGTCCGCCGAACAGCAGGCGATTATCGACGGTCCTCCGGAAATAGTTGAGTGCGGTATTCGAGTCCGCGACGGCCTCTTCTCCGGGCAGGATGCGGGAGGCTTGATCAGCACTTAGAGGGGCCGTGGCGGCAACGGCGCTGAGCACGGGGGCGACGCGGTAACGGATTTCCGGCACGAGAGCATCGAGATATGCATTGCCGGCCAGCACCAGCATTCGCGCTTTGACCCGGCCGCTATTGGTTTCGATTGTGACCGTCGCGCCCTTCTGGATGGCGATGGCCCGGCTTTCCTCGAAGATTAGGGCTCCGGCAGTCTGAGCGGCTTGTGCCAGGCCGTAGAGATAGGCAAGCGGGTTCATATGCCCGCTGCCGTGCTCCAGCAATGATGCGCAGTAGAGTTGTGAGCCGGTTGCCGCTTCCGTCTCGGCGCGGTTCAGCATTTTGAGATCGGTGAAGCCGTAGGTTTTCGACCACGACTCGGCCATCTCCTCGAGGCCGCGCTCCTGCCGGTTGTTCAGAGCTGCATGAATATAGCCGCGCCGGTAATCCGCCTTGATGGCGTGGCGGGCGATGCGGACCTGTATATCCTCGATGGCTTCGTCGGCCATGGCCCAGAAGCGCTGCGCCGCATCCATTCCGGCGGCACGTTCGAACACCTCCATGCCACAGCTATAGCCCATGCAGATTTGACCGCCGTTGCGGCCCGAGGCACCGTCGCCGATCCGACCGGCTTCGAGCAGGACCGTGTTGAATCCGCGCTCCGCCAGATGCAAGGCTGCCGAGACACCGGTCAGGCCGCCGCCGATGATGCAAATATCTGCGTCGATTTCGCCGTTCAGCTGCGGACGCCGCTCGTCCTCGGATGTGAATGCGTGGTAATAGGTTGCGGTAGTCATTGCGCTTATCCGTTTTCAGATATCGGAGCCCTATCACGCTTGTCGTCCCCGGGCGAGGCGCATGATCATGTTGAAACGGCTCGCGGAGCATTTATGTCAGTCGATCTTAAATCCTGGATCAGTGAAAGACGGATAACGGAAGTCGAATGCATGGTTTCCGACCATGCCGGCATCCCTCGCGGCAAGATCCTGCCCGCGGCGAAATTTCTGGACGGGATAGGAGAACGCGGTCTGCGTCTGCCGGAGGCTATCTTCGGTCAGGATGTGACTGGCAGCTATATCGAGGAAAAGGATCTCGATCCTCGGCGCAGCGACATTTTTCTGGCGCCGCAGGCGGATACGATACGGATGGTGCCCTGGTACAAGGAACCGACGGCCCAGATTATCAACGACGCCTATTATCAGGACGGTCGTCCGGTCGATATATCGCCGCGCATGGTGCTGAAAAAGATCCTGCAACTTTATGCGGACAAGGGCTGGCGCCCGGTCGTCGCGCCGGAGCTGGAGTTCTTCCTCGTCAAGGTGAACCCGGACCCTGATTATCCGCTCGAGCCGCCTATCGGCAGGTCCGGCCGTCCGGAGACTGCCCGTCAGGCCTTCGGTATCGACGCGGTGAACGAGTTCGATCCGCTGTTCGAGGATATCTACGACTATTGCGAGGCGCAGGAGATCGATATCGACACGCTGAGCCATGAGTCCGGCGCCGCGCAGATGGAGATCAACTTCAACCACGGCGATGCGCTCGACCTTGCGGATCAGACCTTCCTGTTCAAACGGACCGTCCGGCAGGCGGCGCTGGATCACGGCGTCTACGCCACCTTCATGGCAAAACCCATGCAGGACGAGCCGGGCAGCGCGATGCATGTGCATCAGAGCCTCTACGATGTGAAAAGCGGCCGGAATCTCTTCGCGAACGAAGATGGCAGTCATTCCGAGGACTTCCTGCACTTCATCGGCGGTCTGCAGAAATATCTGCCGGCGGCCCTGCCGTTTCTTGCGCCTTATGTGAATTCTTACCGGCGCCTGATCCCTGATAGCGATGCGCCGATCAACATGCACTGGGGTGTCGATAACAGGACCACTGGTCTGCGGGTGCCGATCTCGAAACCAAACGAGCGACGGGTGGAGAACCGGGTCGCCGGGGCGGACGTCAATCCCTACCTCGCGATGGCCGCCTCTCTGGCCTGTGGTTATCTCGGCTTGGAAGAGAAGATTGAGCCTTCGGCACCGATCGATACAAGCGCCTATGCGCTTGCTGCAAAGCTGCCGCGTCATCTGGAAGACGCTCTGTTGCGGCTGAACCGGGCCAAGCCGCTGAAGGAGATCATGGGGCAGCGCTTCGTCGACGTCTTCACGTCTGTGAAGCTCGCGGAATCAGCGGCCTATCAAAAGGTTATCAGTGCCTGGGAGCGGGAGTACTTGCTCCTCAATGTCTGATGTGAGTGCTCTGGGCCCGGTCCCGACCATCGAAAGCACCGGCGGCACCGCCGAGTTTCCAAAGATGGCGGACGGGGTCCGTCTCCGCATTGCCCGGTTTCCTGCTCCAGCGGGGAAGGCGGCGGGGACGGTGCTTATGCTGGCCGGCTTCACCGAGTTCATCGAGAAGGGACTGGAGAGCATTGCGGCCCTCCGTGCCCGTGGTTATGGCGTCATCACGTTCGACTGGCGCGGGCAGGGGCTTTCCGACCGGTTATTGCCGCACCGCCGCAAGGGCCATATCCCCGACATGCAGCACTTTCTCAACGATCTTGAGGAAGTGCTGCGGATAACCCGGTTCGCGGAGTTGCCAGGACCGCACGTCATTATGGGGCATTCCATGGGCGGGCATCTGGCCTTGCGCGCGGCACACGATCATCCGGATCTGTTCGAGCGCGCGGTCCTGTGCGCGCCAATGGCTGACATCCTCACCGGAACCTGGCCGCGAATGGCGGCCTATGGTCTGGCAAAGACGATGGTGCGTCTCGGTCTGGGGGATTGTTTCATCCCCGGCGCGGGGCCTTATGTGCCGGGTCAGATGCGATACGAGAACAATCCGCTGACAACGGACCGCGCCCGCTTCGACCGCATTCATGAGCAGATCGAGATCAACCCGGATGTTGCACTAGGCGGACCTACCTTCGCCTGGGTCTATTCGGCGTTCCGGTCGATCAGGCTGGTGAAGCGTCCATCCTATCTTTCGCGCGTCCGCATCCCGGTGCTGATCCTGAGCGCCGGACGCGAGCGGATCGTCAGCAATGCGGGGCAGCGGGAAGTCGCCGCGATACTGCCGGATGCGCGGCTCGTCAGTTTTGCCGAAGGCGCGCATGAGCTTCTGCTTGAATGCGACGCGGTGCGGCATGCCGTCTGGGCCGAGATCGATGGCTTCCTGGAACGCCGGGCCTGACTCGTTTGACGGCTGGGCCGTCTCCATTTGGAATTGAATGAATGGTTTTCTCCGGGATTGGCCGGTGCTTAGATATCCATGAGGGACATCCAGAGTGCCGCTTCCGGAGGAAACCTGTGCTTTTGATCGAACGGCTCTTCGCCAATTTTACGATCTGGCTTTGTGATCTGATGGATCTGACCCAGGTCGATATCGACCGGTACAAGCAACGTGAGCTTGGGGTCAAGGCAACGCCGCAACATGCCGAGAATGAGGAGGCCGCGCGGCGTGCCCAGATCGTGGTGCGTTTCCGGGGGTAGACCTGGCCCCAAATTGCGCGATGTACTTGGCCCGCAGGGAAGGCGTCACGACCGGCGGGTTAGAACCAGCGCCGGATCAGCCGGAAGGCGATTGGCGCCAGGATGACGATGAAGGCGATGCGGAACAGATGGTGGGTGGCAACGAACGCCACATCCTGGCCGATGCCGAGCGCGACCATGCTCATCTCCGCAAGCCCGCCCGGGGCATAGGCCAGCACCAGCACGTACCAGGGCAGGCCGGTGATGTCCTGCAACAGGAAACCGGCGCCAACGGCGGTAACCAGCAGAATGACCGAGGCACCGAAAGAGGTGCGGATGATCTTCAGGACTTCGCTGACGGCCGTGCCGGCGAAGCGGCAGCCGACGCCGGTGCCGAGAACAACCTGTGCAGCGGCTATGAGCATGCTGGGCGGCGCGCTCTTGCTCAGGCCGGTCAAATGGACGGCCATGCTCAGCACCATGGCGCCAAGCAGCGGCGCGGCCGGTAGCTTTAGACGCATGGCGATGATCGGTCCGATCACCGCGCAACCCGCCATCAGTGCCCATTCATGCATCGGCAGGTCAAAGCCGGAGCCGGGCGGTAGCATGCCGGGTTGCGGGTGGTAGTCGCCAAACATCCGGAACATGAACGGGATGATCATCACCACGATCAGGATGCGGGAGGCATGGGTCAGGGCAATGATCCTTTCATCGCCGCCCATGGCCTTGCCGACGATCACCATCTCGTTCAGGCCGCCGGGAGATGATGAGAAATAGGCGGTGACCGGGTCGTACCGGGCAAAGCGCCGAAGAAAGACCAGGACCAGAACCAGAGCAACGACGCCGTAGACCAGCAGGCCGGTCACGGAGATGGCCCATTTACCAATATGGTCCAGCAAAGCCGGCGAGAAGGCGCTGCCGAGCATCACCCCGAGAATGGCGACCATGGCCATGCGCACGGTGGACGGCAGGCCTATATTCAGACCGGCAATAGAGCATACCGTCGTCGCGACCATTGCCCCCATCATCCAGGGCAGGGGCAGTTTCAGATAGGCAAAGAGGAAACCGCCCGCGCTGCCGATGGCGAGTGCAAGAAGAGCGCGCTGAATTCCGCCGGGCTTGTTTTCTTTCGGACTGGTGCTGATGGTGGATTCGGACTCAGGTGTGGCGGACGCCTTGGTATCGGTCAATTCTTGATTCACTTCGGCGATCGCCGAACGCTTTCTTGCAGGTCGGGGCACTTGCATACCGGGGAAGGACCGCAATCCTAGAGCAGTTCGTTGTCTCTATTCAACAAATCGACCGAGTCTGACTGCTGTCAGGCCGAGGCTCAGGCGCCGGGATGGCATGACGAGGACGCAATTGTCGTGCGGCGTTCGTATGGGTTTATCCCCGTCGAGGCCGATTTCCGTCCCCGCCCTCGGGATAATTTCCATGCCGACATAGTCATCGTGAAATAAGAAGGAATCCGTCGTGACGGTGATCGCATCCGTGATCTCGATGACGGTTTGCGCTGGGGCTGTGGGTAGGCCGGCATGGCGCTCCAGCAGATCGTCGTCGATCATGTCCATGGCATGCAGGAAACGATAGGTGACGTCTACCGCAACATCGGCGGCGGCGCGGGACCAATGCTGGCCACATTCGACCAGCAGGGAGCTGCGAGGGTCCCCGGGATCGTTGAAGAAGCTGTAATCGCGCATTCTGCGGCCGGAAGCATGGCCCGCATCTTGAACGATCAGGCCCGGTGCGCCGACCCTCTCGGCGAGTAGCGGGCCTTTCTCGTGGCGTCCGGCCAGGACAAGTGGCTCGGTTGCATTCTGCATGGAATGGATGTCGAGAAGGAAGTCTGCTTCATCCACGATAGGACGGATTTCACGCGCTCTTGCCCGTTCAAGACTATGGGTATCGCTATCCAGGATATCGAGATCCCAGACCCGGTTGAAATCCTCATCGATGAATCTCGAGAATGCCGGATAATCAGCCCGGAATTCAGCGTTGGCTGCCACGTTGCAAAAACCGAGCGTAAGCGATCCGACACGTGGTCGAACGTCGTTCTGGAACAGGTGATCCAATGCAATAGCGCCGCAAAGCTCGTTTCCATGGACGAGGGCGGTGATCAGGACTTTCGGGCCAGGGATGCCGGAGTCGAATGTGGTGAAAAAGGATACGCCGCGATTGCCATCGCGATAGGCCGAAATGTCCGGAGCCTCTATTTCCACGGGATAGTGGATCGGGGCGGTTGCCCGGACGATGTCAGACATACGCGACTTCCTTGATCGGTGCGATCCGAGCAGGCAACCGGATTAATCTATGATGGTAAACCGAAGACTTTCCCGGCGGCAAGTTGCCTGGCCTCGGTTTGGCGAGTCCAGAGCTCTTGCCGCGTCTCATTTTATCGGCCATTCTCCCGTGATCAAAATGGCACCGGGCAGGTATCAAGCCGGGGCAAAATCAAATTGTGATTATTGAACAGGAGGCAGGGATGAAGGCACTGCGCAAGCTAGGCCTAGCGGCCGTGGCGTTGTCCGCGATGACCGCAAATGTGATGGCGGCCGATATCGTTATTGGTATCCGGTCCGAGCCGTCCTCAATGGACCCGTATTTCCACAACCTGACACCGAACAACGCTATGATCGGACAGGTGTTTTCTCGTTTGGTCGACTTCGATTCGAAGCAGCAGATTTTTGGCAGCATCGCCGAGTCGTGGAAAACGGTCAACGACACCACTTGGGAATTCAAGCTGCGTAAGGGGTTGAAATTCCACGATGGTTCCGACCTGACGGTTGATGACGTTATTTATTCCTTCGAGCGCGCTGATGGCTATGAAGGCGGCAATTCCAGCTTCCGGACCTACACCAAGGGTAAGAAGCTGGTGAAGGTCGATGATCTGACTTTGCATATCGTCACCGAAAGGCCGTATCCGCTGATGGCAAACGACATGACGACGGTCATGATCATGTCGTCGGAAGCCAAAGGCACGGATAGCTCCGGCAAGAACAAAGGGATCTCGGCGAAGGACTTCAATGACGGCACCGCGACAGTCGGTTCGGGTCCCTACAAGTTCGTTGAATGGAAGAAGGGTGAGCATATCATCCTCGAGAAATTCGATGGATATATCGGCGAGATTGCTCAGCCCTGGGACAAGGTGACCTTCAAGTTTATCAAGTCCGAGCCGGCCCGCGTGGCGGCACTGCTTGCCGGTGATGTTGATGCCATCGACAACGTGCCGACGATTGATGTGGAGCGTCTGAAGAAGGACCCACGGGTTACTCTTAGCTCCGGTATCTCAAACCGCGTGATCTATCTCCACCTGGATCAGTTCCGCGAGGACTCACCTTTTGTGACGGCCAAGGACGGCAGCAAGATTAAAAACCCGCTGCTGGACCCGCGTGTCCGCAAGGCTCTGTCCAAAATGATCAACCGTGAAGCGATCGTGAAGCGGGTGATGGAAGGCGTTGCCATTCCTGCAGGACAGTTGCTGCCGGAAGGATTTTTCGGCGTTTCACCTAATCTCGAGGTCGAAGCCTATGATCCGGCCGGTGCCAAAAAATTGCTGGCGGAAGCGGGCTATCCCGATGGCTTTGCTCTAACCATCCATGGTCCGAACGATCGTTACATCAACGACGCGAAGATCCTGGAAGCGATCGGTCAGCTGTTTACCGGTAATGGTATCCCGACCAAGGTCGAGACCATGACCAAGAACATCTTCTTCAAGCGTGCCTCCTCTGGTGCGGAGGGTCTGCCGGAATTCAGCCTCGTGCTGGTCGGCTGGGGCTCTGGCACCGGTGAGGCGTCCTCGCCGCTGAAGTCGCTTCTCGCAACACACGACAAGTCCAAGGGTATGGGGGCGTCCAACCGCGGCCGTCACTCCAACCCCAAAATGGATGCTATGTTGCTTGAAGCTCTCGCGACGGTGGATGATACCAAGCGCGCTGGACTTCTTGCGAAAGCAACGGACATGGGCATTGGAGAAGATCAGGGCATCATTCCTCTCCACTACCAGGTCAATACTTGGGCCACGAAGAAGGGCCTGAAATACAATCCGCGCACTGACGAGCGTACGCTCGCATCTGACTACGTGCCGGAATAAAGAAATGCGGATTGCAGCCGGGCTTTTTAGCCCGGCTGCGTTCTTCAACATGCTGGTGTTGGGATAAAGAATGACCGTCTTCGTCATTCGCCGCCTTTTGCAGGCGGCTCTGGTTGTACTTATCATGTCGCTGCTTGTGTTCGGCGGCGTGTTTCTTGTGGGCGACCCCGTCGAGATGCTGGTCGCGGATGACGCGGATCAGGCAGAACGTGAGGCAATCATCAAGTCCATGGGACTGGATTTGCCATTCTACATTCAATATCTGCGCTTCATCGGGAACGCCTTGCAGGGGGACATGGGGAACTCATTCGTGTTCCAGGAGTCCGCGATGCACCTGATCGCAGAGCGTATGCCGGCTACGTTTGAGCTGGCATTTGCCGCGCTTTTCATCGCCGTGGTGTTCGGTATTCCGCTCGGCATCTATGCCGGCTTGAACGCCAATTCCTGGATTTCCAAGACCATCATGACCACCTCGATCCTCGGCTTCAGTCTGCCGACTTTCTGGGTCGGCATCATGATGATCCTGTTCTTTGCTGTGATCATGGGATGGTTGCCATCCTCCGGCCGGGGCGAAACCGTGGATGTCTTCGGTATTCAGTTGAGCTTGTTCACGCTTGACGGCCTGTCACACGTTTTTTTGCCGGCGGTCAATCTCGCGCTTTTCAAACTCTCGATGGTTATTCGCTTGGCCCGTGCTGGAACCAGAGAAGTGGTGCATCAGGATTACATCAAATTTGCCCGGGCCAAAGGGCTCAGCGATACACGGATCATCGGGGTTCATTTGTTCAAGAACATCATGATCCCGGTGGTGACGGTGCTCGGGCTTGAGTTCGGCGGTCTGGTTGCGTTTTCGGTTGTGACCGAAACGGTTTTCGCCTGGCCTGGAATGGGCAAGCTGCTGATCGACTCAATCAATTTCCTCGATCGGCCGGTGATCGTCGCTTATTTGATGTTCGTCGTGGTGCTGTTCGTCGTGATCAACCTCATCGTCGATGTGCTCTATTCGGTGCTCGACCCGCGTGTTCGTCTTCAGGAGATGAAGTCATGAGCGCCGTTCAGGAAAATACAGATAACGGTGCAGCGGGACACAGCCAGTCCGCTGTGGAAGTCGAAACGCCCTTCCGCCGTTTCGTCGCCGATTATATGGAAAACAAGATCGCCGTGTTCGGCGCGATCAGTGTTTTTGTTGTGGTCTTGATAGCGTTATTCGGGCCGCTCATTGCACCGACCGACCCGTATGACCTCGCGTCCGTCACGTTCATGGACAACAAGCTTGCTCCGGGCGAGCAGATGGGGAATGGCGTGACTGCCGTGCTCGGCACCGACGGTCTGGGCAGGGACATGGTGAGTGCCATGATCTACGGATTGCGGATCAGCCTGGGCGTCGGTATCGGCAGCGGTATCATTGCGCTGCTGATCGGCGTGACCTTCGGGCTCTGCGCGGCCTATTTCGGTGGCAAGGTCGACACCGTGATCATGCGCATCGTCGATATACAGCTGAGTTTTCCTGCCATCCTCGTGGCTCTGGTATTACTCGCGACTTTGGGCAAGGGAATCGACAAGATCATCATCGCGCTCGTCGTGGTGCAATGGGCCTATTACGCGCGAACGGTGCGTGGATCGGCTCTGGTTGAGCGTCGGCGTGAGTATATCGAGGCGGCAACTTGTCTAGGCCTGTCCAAGCGTCGTGTCATATTCCGGCACATGCTGCCGAACTGTCTGCCGCCGCTGATCGTGGTCGCCACCATGCAGGTTGCGCATGCGATCTCGCTGGAAGCGACGCTGTCCTTCCTTGGTCTCGGCTTGCCGGTGACGGAACCGTCGCTGGGCTTGCTGATTGCGAACGGGTTTGAGTACATCATGAGCGGTTTATACTGGATCAGCGTCTATCCGGGGCTGGCCCTGCTGTTCACGATCGTTACGATCAATCTCGTCGGCGACCGTCTGCGCGACGTTCTCAATCCCCGTCTTCAGAAGTAGGTCCAGGTCAGATGAGCGATCAGGCGACCCTCGAGGTCCGTAATCTCCAGACCCATTTCTTCACCAAAGCCGGTGTTGTGAAAGCGGTCGACGACGTCAGTTTCTCCGTTGGCAAAGGCAAGATCCTTGGACTCGTTGGCGAGTCCGGCTCGGGCAAGACGGTGACGGGATTCTCCATTCTCGGGTTGGTGGACGAGCCGGGCCGGGTGGTAGGAGGCGAGATCCGCTATCGCGGGGAAAATCTCGTCGGTGCCAGTCAGGAGCGGATGCGGCAGTTGCGTGGCAACAACATTGCCATGATCTTCCAGGATCCGATGATGACGCTGAACCCGGTCCTGCGTATCGACACGCAGATGATCGAGGCCATCAAGGCGCACCAGAAGGTGAGCGACGACGAAGCGCGCCAGCGCTGCCGCGATGCGCTCGGCCAGGTTGGTATTCCTGCACCGGAAGAGCGGCTGAAGAGTTATCCGCACCAGTTCTCCGGCGGCATGCGTCAGCGCGTTGCGATTGCCATCGCGTTGCTGAACAAGCCGGAACTGATTGTTGCGGACGAGCCGACCACGGCGCTCGATGTGACGATCCAGGGCCAGATCCTTTACGAGGTGCAGAAGCTCTGTGCGGAGACAGGCACGGCGATGATCTGGATTACCCACGATCTTTCCGTCGTTGCTGGGCTCGCGGATGAGGTGGCGGTGATGTATGCCGGCCGCGTGGTCGAGTCCGGCGAGGTGGACGGCGTGCTGGACGCGCCACAACACCCTTACACGGCGGGCCTGATTGGGTCCGTGCCGAGCCGGAATGCCCGCGGCAAGCGCTTGCAGCAAATTCCGGGCATGACCCCGTCTCTGCTCAATCTGCCGGTCGGTTGTGCCTTCAAGACACGCTGCAGCTATTCCACTCCGGTTTGCGAGACCGCGCCGGTTCTGTCCGAGGTTGCCGGGGGCCGACAGGTCCGGTGCCATCATCCGCTCGCGACTGAGGCGGTCTAGACCCATGACAACACAAATGAAGAAGCCTGCCGCCGCGACCGATACACCGATCCTCCAGCTGGACGGTATTTCCAAGCGCTTCGTGAAGCATCTCGATCTTGCCGGCAGGATCGGCCAGAAGCTGGGAGCCAATGTGCGCGACGAAACCGTGCACGCGGTCGACAGTGTGTCGCTGTCCATCGCCGACGGTGAGGTGGTCGGTCTGGTCGGCGAGTCCGGCTGTGGCAAATCCACGCTCGGTCGCGTCGTCGCGGGAGTACATGAGCCGAGTGAAGGCCACATGTTTTATCGCGGCCAGGACGTGACGGAGCTGAGAGGGGCCGAAGCCCGTGAAGTGCAGCTCAAGATCCAGATGATCTTTCAAGACCCGATGAGTTCGCTCAATCCGCGGCTGCGGGTCCGCGATATCATTGGCGAGGCGCCGCTTGTGCATGGCATCGTCTCGAAAGGAGAGCTTGATGAGTACGTCGAGAGCGTGATGCTGCGGGTCGGTCTCGACCCGAGCTATATAAAGCGCTATCCGCACCAGTTCTCCGGCGGGCAGCGGCAGCGCATCGGCATCGCCCGGGCGCTTGCGGTGAAACCGGATTTCCTGGTTTGCGACGAGTCTGTCGCCGCCCTCGATGTCTCGATCCAGGCGCAGGTTCTGAACCTGTTCATGGATCTGCGCGAGGATCTCAACCTCACCTATCTCTTCATCAGCCACGATCTGGGCGTCGTCGAGCATCTGAGTGACAGGGTCGTCATCATGTATCTCGGCCGCGTGGTCGAGAGCGCGCCGACGGACGAGCTGTTCCGCGAGCCGAACCACCCCTACACCAAAGCCCTTCTCAGTGAAGTGCCGCGGCTTGACACACGGAAGCGCAAGTTCGTTCCGGTCAAGGGCGAGATCCCGTCGCCGATTGATCCGCCGCCGGGATGCCATTTCCACCCGCGTTGCCCGCATGCGATCGAGCGCTGCCGTGTCGAACAACCGGCACTCCGGGAGATTGCGCCCGGACGGATTTCCGCCTGCCACCTGAATGATGGTCTCTGAGCCGTCGAACACGATCCGGATCCGCCGGGTAGACGGCGTTCTGACAGAACGCCACCCGGTTTCCGGCGCGGTGCCGATCCTGTTCGACTCGCCCCATTCAGGGCGCACCATCCCGCATGACTTCGTGACGGCGGTCAGCTTGGCGGAGCTCAGGACCGGCGAGGACGCATTTGTGGACGAGCTGGTTTCAGGATGCCTCGACCACGGCATCGGACTGGTGCAGGCGGAGTTCCCCCGCACATATATCGATGCCAACCGCGCCGTCGACGATATCGACGAGGAGCTGCTGGCCGGCCCGTGGCCCGATGGAGCCAATCCGACGGACAAGAGCGCGCGCGGCATGGGGCTCATCCGCAAGCATATCCTGCGCAATGTGCCGCTTTATTCAGAAGCGCTGTCAATCGAGGAGGTTGCCGCACGGATTGCGGTCTTTTATCAGCCCTACCATGATGCCGTCCGGGAAAGCCTCGACCGGCTGCATGCACGGCATGGTGCGGTCTGGCATGTCGACTGGCATTCCATGAAGCCTTACGGCAATCCGATGAATGTGGATGACGGCCAAGCGCGGCCGGACTTCGTGGTCAGCGATAGTGAGGGCGAGACGGCGGATGCCGATCTCGTCGAAGCCGTCGCAAGCTGGCTCGGGGCGCGAGGGTATGATGTTTCAGTCAATGATCCCTACAAGGGCGCGGAAATGATCCGCCGCTATGGCGCGCCGTCGGAAGGACGCCATTCCATTCAGGTAGAGATCAACCGGCGGCTTTATCTGGACCCGGACCGGATGAGGAAAACTGAAGGGTTCATCCGTTTGAAGGAGGATCTGGATGCATTCTCGGCATGGCTTAGCGGGCATGTGCTACCCGTTTAAAAGGCGGTCGAACCAATGCCAGTCCGGAGGCTATTTCTCGCCTAGGGCTTTGCGGTGCGCTTCTTCGATCCGCTGAAGATTCTCGATGTGCTCCTGAGCCTTTTTAGCAGTTCGCAGATATTGCGCTGCGCGCTTTTTGCGTTCCTCGACATAGGCCTTGAGATCGTCTTCGCTGGTCTGCGTAGTTTCGTAACTATCCCAATAGTCGGTCATGACTCTTTCCCAGGAGGTTCATGCCATATTATTTTTAAGTCTAGCCGCTACATCATTCGGGCTAATCGGTAACCAATTCGTTAATTTAGCTCGGATGTATGCATTTCGACAACGAAAGAAACGTGGGCGTTATCTTTCAGCTATCTGAAATGCTTATATAAAATTTGCAATAATTGGCGTTGATGATGCCTATATGGGGAGTCTGGCGTCCTGTCGTGCAAGGATGCCCATGGCTGCTGAAATCAAGCCTGCGGTTGCCAGGCCGCCAAGGCCGTCAATATCCGCTTCTGGAACGTATTCGACGAAATCCATCGCTGCGATACGGCCTTTCCTAGCGGCTCCGGTCATCAGATCCAGAACATGATGATAGGCGAGGCCGCCGGGAGTTCTTCCAATTACACCCGGTACGATGGACGGGTCGAGGGCATCGACATCGATACAGACGATGATGTTCGCGCCATCGGGAATGCATGCCAACGCAGGCTCGACACCTGACCGGTGGATGTCGTGTGCCGTCACGAATGCGGCGCCCCAGGCGATAGCATCAGCATGGTCGTCGGAATGGGCGGAGCCGATGCCGCGGGCGCCGACCTGCACGATACGCTCGATATGGGGCATCTCCGATGCGCGACGCATGGTCGATGAGAGGCCTAATTCCTCATCCATATGGGATTTGCGCCAATCGATATGGGCGTCGATCTGCAGCTCGCTATAGGTCTGCCCGGTGGCCGAAAGAGCCTCCAGCATTGGGATAGGCACGGAATCGTCGCCGCCGACCAGAATTGGCACCGCGCTTTTGCCGACGATCTTCCTGATTGCGTCCTGGATCACTGTCCGGTTCCGCGCGAAGTCAGTTTCATTGAATGGCAGATCGCCACAATCGACGGCGCGGCGGCTGCCAGCCGGAAAGACAGGTCCACCCAGATCGAAATTATGCCGGTCGATATTTGCGGTCAGCGATGAGGTGGCTTTTCTCAGCGCGTCGGGCGCGTTCCGGCAATAGGCGCCAACGCTGCCGTACGGTGTAGCGCCCGGAGCGCCGATGTAGGCCGAGGATGCATCCATCCGATCCAGATCGTCACATTTTTCCAGCCCGAGAAAGGTTGAGGCGGGCGTCGCACCGAAAAGGGCGCCGAGATCGGGTTTTCCGGTCATGTCATGCTTCCGTCAGGGGTGAGGCAGAGGAAACGGCAGAGCGGCTTCAGGGAGCAAATTGTTCCTTCAGGACCCGTTCCTCCAGATTGTGTTGGGGATCATAGAGCAAGGTCAAGGCAACGGTCCGGTCCTCCCGGACGCGCACCCGGACGATATCCCGTACCTCGGTCGAGTCCGCGGTGGCGCTGGTCGGCCGTTTGTCGGGGTCGAGGACCTCGAACTCGATTTTTGCCTCATGCGGCAACAGCGCGCCGCGCCAGCGCCGGGGGCGGAAGGCGCTGATCGGGGTGAGGGCAAGGACACCGGCGCCGAGCGGAACGATCGGGCCGTGGGCGGAGAGGTTATAGGCTGTGCTGCCGGCGGGCGTGGCTATAAGCACGCCGTCACAGACCAGCTCTTCCAGCCGAACAATCCCGTCGACGGTGATCCTTATCTTCGCGGCCTGAGCTTTTTGTCTGAGCAACGAGACTTCATTGATCGCCAGGGCCCTGGTCACCGTGCCATCCCGGGATTCTGCATCCATGCGGAGAGGGTGCAGTGTGACCTGCTGCGCCGCGGAGATGCGCTGCTCGAGATCCTCTTCCAGATACTCATTCATCAGGAAGCCGACTGTGCCGCGGTTCATACCGAAGACTTTCAGCGGCCTCTCGAAATTATCCCGCAAGGTTTCCAGCATGAAGCCGTCGCCACCAAGCGCGACAATAACATCGGCATCTGCAGCTGAATGGTTCCCGTAGCGCTTGGTCAGCGCGGTGAACGCGTCCTGCGCATCCGGTGCTTTCGAGGAAGTGAAGCAGATTTTCATTCGGGCCAATCCGATTGAAAGCCGGTCAAAGCGACGATAAGCGAGAGGAGAACTCGCTTCGAGCTTTATTCGTCCGGCCGGACTATGCATGATCCGACCTTGCGCGGCCACGGAAAGATAGGGCGCCTCAAGAAAGTATAATAAGGGAAAATGGCATGAAACGCAGTCGACATCTCCACATTGCCGCTGCCCTCTGGATCGTCGTGGCGCTGCCTTTCGCAACCCTGCTCGGGCAGGATGCCGATGCCTCGGAAAGACATGCAGGATACTATTATCCGGAAAGCGTGACTGAAGAGCATTACGTCTCGCATGCACAGAAGATCCCCGCTGCCACGAGGGAAAGCCGTCTGGCCTTTGTCTCGGGCGTGGCCAAGAGCGCCAGCGAGCGTCCTTATCCGCCGCAACGGGCAATGTTTGCCAAGGGGGATGACGCCAACAAGCTGATCGTCGTCAGCCTCTACGATAACCACATGACCACGCTCGCTCAGGCGCGTGCCATTCTGGCGATGATGACGGGGGTGGCACGGACGACCAAGATCCTGCGTGACCTGCAGGTCGAGTCGATCTTCAATTTTCTCGATTTCTGCAAGATGCTCGGATTTACCGAACTGACGATCAGCGACGGCCGGACCTACGCGCACCGTTTCATTCTGGAGTGAATTGCTGCAGTGACAGCTTCGTGACGTACTAAGGTCGGTTTATCCGCCAGTCACGCTCATGTGGCGGCTGACGGCAGGGCCGTTGTTGCGCCTGTCGATGATGAAGTCGTGGCCCTTCGGCTTGCGACCGATGGCTTCCTCGATGGCGGCGACCAGAGGTTCGTCGCTCTCGCTTGCCCGCAGCGGCGCGCGCAGATCCGCGGCGTCGTCCTGGCCGAGGCACATATAGAGGGTACCGGTGCAGGTCAGGCGAACCCGGTTGCAGCTCTCGCAGAAATTATGGGTCAGCGGGGTGATGAAGCCGAGCCTGCCGCCGGTCTCGCCGACATCGACATAGCGGGCAGGGCCGCCGGTTTTGTATTCGTTGTCCGTCAAGGTGAAACGCTCGGCGAGCTTCGCCCGGACCATGGAGAGGGGTAGGTACTGATCGACCCGATCCTCGCCACCGATATCGCCCATTGGCATGACTTCAATTACGGTCATGTCGTAACCGTTATCGCCGCACCATTGCAGCATGTCGCCAAGTTCGACGTCGTTTACCCCCTTGAGTGCAACGGCATTGATCTTGACCTTGAGGCCAGCACGCTTGGCAGTCTCGATGCCTTCCAGCACCTGATCCAGCCTGCCCCAGCGGGTGATGGCCTTGAACTTTTCCGGGTCGAGCGTGTCGATCGAGACATTCACCCGGCGCACGCCGCAATCGTATAGTTCGTGTGCGAAACGGCCAAGCTGACTGCCATTTGTTGTGACCGTGACTTCTTCCAGCGCGCCGCTCTCGAGATGGCGCTGCATGTTCCGGAACAGGCTCATGATGTTCCGGCGGACCAGCGGCTCACCACCTGTGAAGCGCAGCTTTCTGACACCAAGGCCGACAAAGGCCGAACACATCCGGTCCAGCTCTTCCAGGCTGAGAATGTCTGACTTCGGCAGGAAGGTCATGTTTTCGGACATGCAATAGACGCAGCGGAAATCGCAGCGATCCGTCACTGAAACCCGAAGATAGCTGATGTCACGCCCAAACGGATCGAGCATTGATCCTCCCTTATGGTCGCCTGAGTCGTTTACGGAGACCGATATGTCCCGACAGATATAGCGCTCAGCGTTCCCGGCTTCAATATCGCGCTGAAATTCTCCGGCGTCGACAGGACGATTTACCGCGATGCGGATTGCCTGGACCGCGCCGTCTGCCCATAGTTAGCTTATGAAAGATGATCTTCCAGAATATCTTGTCGGTCCGCACCCGGACGACCCAAGCCTGACACGGCGCCTTTCCGGCCTTGATCACGAGGGTAAGGAGCAGGAAATTTCCGTGATCATGGAGCGGCCGCTGACGATCTTCCTGAACGGTCAGGAGATCGTGACCGCCATGACCATCGGCGACTTCCCGGATTATCTCGCCGTTGGCTATCTACTCAATCAGAACATGCTGCGCCAGGACGACCGGATCACCGGAATCGATTACGATGACGATCTGGAAGTTGTCGTTGTTCGTACCGAGCGCGAAACGAATTACGAAGAGAAACTGCAAAAGAAGATTCGCACGTCTGGGTGCGCTCAGGGCACTGTTTTCGGCGATCTGATGGAGAAGTTCGAGGATATCGCGCTGCCGCGCGATGCCGTGCTCCGCACATCCTGGATCTACACGCTCTCGCGGCTGATCAACAACACACCCAGCCTCTACCTTGAGGCCGGGGCAATTCATGGCTGCGTTCTGTGTAAGGAAGACAAGCCGCTGATCTATATGGAGGATGTCGGCCGGCATAATGCTATCGACAAGATTGCCGGCTATATGTTCCTGAACAAAATCGAGGCGGGCGACAAGATCTTCTACACGACCGGACGTCTGACCAGCGAAATGGTGATCAAGACCGTACAGATGGGAATCCCGATCCTGATTTCCCGCTCCGGCTTTACCGCCTGGGGAGTGGATCTGGCTCGCGAGGCCGGACTGACCTTGATCGGCCGGGCAAAGGGTAAGCGGTTCATCGCTCTCTCCGGTGACGACCGACTGATCTACGATGCCGATTGGTCGGCGATTGCGGACGAGCCACGCAGGAGCGGCCGAAAGGCGAGTGTGGTGTCCGATGGCAATTGATACCAGGGATGTCGTTGGCGTGCTGCTCGCCGGTGGCCAGTCCCGACGCATGGGCGGCGGCGACAAGTCGTTGAAGTGCCTCGCGGGGCGTCCGATCCTCGAGCATGTCCTGGAGCGTGTAAGAGAGCAGGTTGGCCGTTTGGTGTTGAATGCCAACGGTGATCCCGAGCGCTTCGCTCAGTATGGCCTTCCGGTTGCCGAGGATGTTATCGACGGGCAGCCCGGGCCGCTCGCCGGTGTGCTGACCGGAATGTCCTGGGTTCTCAAAAATGCGCCGGACGCTCAATGGATACTGACGGTCGCGACGGATGCACCCTTTGTCCCGACGGATTTGGTTGCGCGACTCGGTGAGGTTATCGAGCGGGAAAATGCGGATCTCGGATGCGTATCATCCGGTGAGCGCCATCATCCTGTCATCGGTCTTTGGCCGGTTGCCCTTGCCGGTGCGTTGAAGACCGCGATTGAAACAGATGGTATCCGGAAGGTGGATCGGTGGACTGCTGGATATCGTCTCGCCGTGGTTGATTATCCAGACCGGCCTGTGGATCCGTTTTTCAATGTGAACAGGCCCGATGATATAAAAGAGGCCGAAATATTGTATAAAAACTATTTTATGTAATTTGTACATTTTCGGAATTTAGTAGAACGACTTCTCTTCTTGAGTGCTTCGGCGTAAGGTCTGCTTAACTGTATCATCTTTCACCATGGCGAGCGGTACTGAAGTGACGCGCAAAAATTTATCTGTGTTAACCATAGCTTTGCTTGTGGTGCTTTCCGGATGTTTCGGAGAAGAAGAAAAGCCGGGTCCGAAGATGGACTTCATCAATATCAGAAATGACTCCTCAACAGAGGTCAGCGTCAGGATCAAGCTCTGGACGAAGGAAGCCCTCGCCGTGCAGGCGGGAGATTCCGACCGCATCGAATTCAAGGCCGGATCGCGGACCGTTCAGGTTGACGCGCGCAGCCGAAAGCAATGGGATGACTGCTGGGTCACCATGCAGATCGGAGAGACCCTTGTGGTTTTCGACGCGACCGAACGGATCGGCTGCAAAGTAGAATAGCCGGAAGCGGGCGGGTTTCTCCCGTGCGGCAAAGCTATTCGGCAGACATCAAAATCTGATCGCCATATTCCTTGAACGCTTTCACACCGCCACCTCCGGCTATGGCCGACCTGACCCCATCACGGTCGACAACCTTGAAGCCTGCCAGTTTTCTGATGCCGTAGGCATGGAGTGCCGGCGTGAGCGGGGTTCCGGGACCAACCAGCGTCACCGGGACATTTCGTGCAAGCCGCAGCAAGCCGGACAGGGTTCCGTTGCACCAGGCTGAAGCGGTAACCAAAAGTTCCGCTGCGCCGGGAATGACATGGGGGGCAGCTTCGGCGGGTAGATCTTCCGGTCCTGGCGACATTTCCAGCACAATAGCGTTCGGCCTCTTGGTTTGCAGCGCGGGGAAGCGTCCGATGATCACTGTTGTCCGGTCCAGACTGACATTGTCCGAAAGCAACCCGTCTCCAGGCATTGCATTCGGAGGAGTGGCGATTCCCGCATTCACAGCGGCACAGGCAATGGTTCTTCGAATGCCGGCTGGCTCGCGAAGCCCCGCAGCGACGTTTGTGAGCAGCATTCCGACCATGCGCTGCGGATCGACGGTTTCCGCTTGATCCGAGGCCTCGCTCGAAGGATGCGCCATCGCGGCAAGTCCCATGCTCTGGCTGGTCTCGACGATGGCCCATTCGCGACCGAGTGTGACCGACGTTAGCGGCAGCGGCGGTGTGTTGCGGATAAGCTCTTCATCCATCCGTTCTGGCCCCCACCAGTACGGCAAGTCCCCCGGGGTCAGGAGCATAGGTCTCAAGCTGAGCTGGTTGCTGATCCTGGTAATAAGGTTCGCTGGCCCGCGGAACAGGATGGGGACGGAATGCTTGAGGGCGTTTCCGACAGCTTTATCCAGAGCGGCGGGGATGTCGGAAGCTGTCAGGTCGATAAACAGAAGATCGCCTGTGTCACCGAGATGCTCTGAAGCGCCCGAAAAGCGCAGCACGTTCCAGCGGCGGTCGGACAGGCCCTCAAGGAAAACATCATGCGATGTACCCCCGAATTCATCTGTTTCCGATAGAAGCCAGCCCGGCTGGAGGCGAGGGAGTGGGAAAATCATCGGCCTGTGGCCATCATTTCGAATTAGAGACCCGGTCAGCCGATGCGGGCGACGCGACGCTCTTCGATCATGTCATCGGCAGCAATGAGATCGACTTTGGCACTGTTGATCAGCTGTTTGCCGCGATGTTCGAAATTCACCGTTATTCGGTCTCCGACGACGGATTGTATCTGCCCAATCCCCCAATCCGGCTCATCAGCCAGCAACACGAAACTTCCAGGTAGCAGAAAATGGGACATCGCATCCTCAGTCTCGGTTGCGTTTCAGCGCGATCAAGCCAGATAAAATCGCTCGATTAATGAATTGTGAAGGAAAGCGGAATCAAACTTCAACAGATTTTCATGCGGAGCTATTCAAAAGCTGAGAAAAAACAAGTGATCTCACTTACGCTACGTTGATGTACCGCCACTCGGACCAGGGATTGATTGTGAATGCCTGAACATATGACATTGATCGATATGCTTTTATCGCGCCTTTTCCATGACCTGATCAGTCCGGTAAGCGCGACTGTCAATGGCGCGGAGCTGATTTCGGATCTTGGCGGCGGCGGATCGGAACTTGAGCAGGAAGCACTCGCACTCATAGGAACCAGTGCCCGGCAGGCATCCGAGCGGCTTTCTTTCTTCCGAGTCGCTTTTGGCGGGGCCGGTTCGAACAGTGATCATTCTCTTGCGGACGGAGCCAAGCTCGCGGCTCCCTATCTGAAAGCGCGGAAGATCGACTTCAGCCTCGACTGTCCGGTCGACCCCAAGCTGGTGCGCCCGGCGCCTGGCGGGATAAAGGTCATTCTCGGTCTCATCTCTTTCTTGTGCGAATGCCTGCCGCGCGGAGGGAGCATCTCGCTGAATTCTCCTGGCGAACTGGGGCAGAACTTCATCCTGAGTGCAGATGGCGACGGCGCTAGCGTACCTAGCGATGTTCGGGCGGCTCTCGAGCCGGATGTAGAGACGAGCGAGCTGACCAGCAAATCGGTTGTTGCGCATGTAGCGGCAGTTAATGCCGACCGCTTTGGATTTCGCTTTGTGGTCGAAGAAGAACCTGGCCGGGTCACCGTCGATGTGAATTTCACTTGAAAGAGGCGGGAAATGGGTTCGCCATGAATTGTTCCCGCGTCGTAAATGGGTTAACGCTTTCTTTAATGGTTTGGCCTAGGCTGCGACAGGATTGAAAAGACACTAACCGCGCGGCGCAGTAATGCCTGCGGGCCATCTTTCAGGGTGGCCGTCGAAGAACGAGGTAGATTGGGGTAAGACGCATGGATGAGCTATTAAGCGAATTCCTGACGGAGACGTCCGAAAACGTTTCTGAGCTTGACGTGGAACTGGTCCAACTGGAGCAAAATCCAAACGATCAGGGCCTGCTCGGCAATATTTTTCGCCTTGTCCACACCATCAAGGGCACTTGTGGCTTCCTTGGGCTTCCCCGGCTTGAAGCGGTTGCGCACGCGTCGGAGAATGTTCTTGGCAAGATCCGCGATGGCAGCCTTGAAGTCTCCGCTGACGCCATCACGCTGATCCTTGAATCCTTCGATCGTATCAAGTGGCTGCTCTCCTCGCTTGAGGAGAACGAGGTCGAACCCGAAGGTGACGATCAGGACCTGATTGACCGGCTTAATCTTGTTGCCGAGGGCGGTACGCTCGATGGCGGGGCCGCACCTGCGGACGTCGCCGAGCCGGAACCGGAGCCTGCAGAAGAGCCTGTTGCTCTTCGTCCGGGTGAGGTCAGCATGGAAGAGCTCGAGCGCGCCTTCATGGAAGCGCCGGGCCCGGACGACATGCCTTCTGACGAGCCGGAAGCCGAGGCTGCTGAAGAGGCGCAGGCCGAAGAGGCTGTTGAACCCGCTCCCGCACCGCCCGAGCCGAAGAAGGAAGTCGCTGTCAGCGCTCCCAAGGACGTGGCGAAGCAGCCGGATCAGGACAAGCAGGTTCGTGAATCCGCGGTCGCCAACCAGACCATTCGCGTGAACGTCGATCTGCTCGAAAACCTGATGACGATGGTCAGCGAACTGGTGCTGACGCGTAACCAGCTGATGCAGATCTCCCGCAACGAGAAAGACAGCGAGTTCACGGTGCCGTTGCAGCGCCTGAGCCAGGTCACCTCGGAGCTGCAGGAAGGTGTCATGAAGACGCGTATGCAGCCGATCGGGAACGCCTGGTCGAAACTGCCGCGTCTGGTTCGCGATCTCTCGATCGATCTGAGCAAGAAGATCGATCTGCAGATGCTCGGCGCCGACACCGAACTCGACCGTCAGGTTCTTGAGTTGATCAAGGATCCGCTGACCCACATGGTCCGCAACTCGGCCGACCACGGTATCGAGGATGGCCCGGCGCGTCTGGCGGCCGGAAAGTCCGAGACCGGTACAGTCACCCTGAACGCCTATCATGAAGGCGGCCATATCATCATCGAGATCAAGGATGACGGTAAGGGGCTCGACCCGGAGAAGATCAAGGCGAAGGCCGTTGCCAACGGGCTGGTTGCTGAATCCGAAGCGGATAACCTTTCCGAGCAGCAGATCCAGCAGTTCATTTTCCGGGCCGGCTTCTCGACGGCTGCCGCGGTCACCTCCGTTTCGGGGCGTGGCGTCGGCATGGACGTGGTGCGGACCAACATCGAGAAGATCGGTGGCACGATCGAGCTGAAGTCTGTGTATGGCAAAGGCTCGACCTTTATCATCAAGATCCCGCTGACGCTCGCAATTGTCTCCGCGTTGATCGTTGAAGCCGGTGGCGAACGGTTCGCCATTCCGCAGCTCAGTGTCGTGGAACTGGTCCGGGCGTCGAACAACAGCGAACACAAGATCGAGGAAGTTCACGGTACGCCGGTCCTGCGCCTGCGAAACCGTCTGCTTCCGCTCGTTTCTCTCAAGCGCTTGCTGCGTCTGGACGAGGGCGACGAGGAGACCCCGCAGGAAGCATTCATCGTGGTCTTGCAGATCGGTACCTATTCGGTTGGCATCATGGTCGACCGGGTGTTCGACACCGAGGAAATCGTGGTGAAGCCGGTCGCACCGATCCTGCGCAACATCACGCTCTTCTCGGGCAACACCATTCTCGGCGATGGCAGCGTGATCATGATCCTCGATCCGAACGGGGTCGCGGCCGCCAGCGGAGAGCTCAAGATGGTGGACGAGGAAGGCCAGGATACGGCCCGTCACCTGACGCACCGTTCCGATGTTTCGTCGCTGTTGCTGTTCCGTGCCGGTGGACAAAGCCCGAAGGCTGTGCCGCTCGCGCTGGTCGCCCGTCTGGAAGAAATCGACCTTGCTACGGTCGAGTATTCAGAAGGACGTCCGTTGGTGCAGTATCGCGGTCAACTGATGCCACTGGTCGGGATGGAAGACGACATCAAGCTTGAGACCGAAGGCCGTCAGCCGGTGCTCGTCTTTACCGACAATGAACGGTCCATGGGACTGATTGTTGACCAGATCGTCGACATCGTCGAAGACCGGATCAATATCGAGGTTCGCCCGGATGCCCCGTGGCTGATGGGCAGCGCGGTCATTGCCGGCAAGGCAACTGAAGTGATCGATGCCGGCTTCTACCTGACCCAGGCCTATGGCGACTGGTTCGGCTCTGCCGATGCCGACAGCCAGGAGCCGACTGAGCCGCGGCGCGTTCTGCTGGTTGATGATAGTGCTTTCTTCCGCAACCTCATCAAGCCGCTGCTTTCAGTGGCGGGTTACGACGTGACCACTGTGGATCACGCCGAGGCGGCGCTCGAGTTGTGTGAAGGCGGCGCCGAATTCGACGCCATCATCAGCGACATCGAGATGCCGGGGATCGACGGGTTCGAGTTGACCCGCCGCCTGCGCGAGATCGCACGCTGGGAAGATACGCCGATCATCGCCTTGTCGTCCCACACGGGTCCGCGTGACCTGGATCGGGGCCGGGAAGTCGGTTTCACGGATTATATCGCCAAACTCGACCGGGATGCGCTGCTCGAGACGCTAGCGCAAACCATTGACGCGTGAGGGAATGATGTCAGATTTACCAGCTACTCAATCCACCGGGCAGAGTGTGGTTACGCTTGGCGAGCTGAAACAGTTTGTTTCGATCATGATCGGCAAGCAGCTCTTCGGTATTCCGGTGCTTCAGGTTCACGACGTGCTTGGCCCTCAGCGGATAACGCGCATTCCGCTGTCGCCCAAGGAAGTGGCGGGATCGCTCAATCTGCGCGGGCGTATTGTTACGGCGATCAATATTCGGAGCCGTCTCAACATGCCGCCATATGAGGGCGAGCACGAAGGTATGAGTGTCGTCGTTGAGGATCAGGGTGAGCTTTACAGCCTGATGGTCGATTCTGTTGGTGAGGTGCTGTCGCTGGATGAGGCGATGTTCGAACAGCATCCCGCGACGCTCGACGGAAACATCCGCGAGGTTTCAACGGGCATTTACCGGCTCGATAAAAGCCTCCTGGTTGTATTTGATGTACGCTCTTTGCTTCGCTTTCAGGGCGAAGAAGCCGCATAGTGTGCATGGCCTGCAATCTGTGTGACAATTGACGCGTGAAAATTCGCGGAGTTTTATATGAAAACCTGCTTGATCGTGGATGACTCTAAAGTCGTTCGAATGGTGGCTCGGAAAATTCTGGAAGAACTGAAATTCGAGACCATGGAGGCGGAAGACGGCCAAATCGCGCTTGATGCCTGTAAGGCAGCACTGCCTGATGCCGTTCTTCTCGACTGGAACATGCCGGTCATGAGCGGGATTGAATTTCTGCGAGAGCTGCGAAAGCTGCCGGAAGGCGAGACGCCTCTTGTGATTTTCTGCACCACCGAGAATGACATGGCACATATCCAGGAAGCGCTGTCCGCCGGGGCGAATGAGTACATCATGAAGCCTTTCGACAGCGAGATTATCGAAACAAAGTTTTCTCAAATCGGATTGCTGTAGATGCGTGGACAAAGTGCGTCCGCGGATGCCAAACCGCGGTCGACCGATCCATACAGGGTGATGCTTGTTGATGATTCCGCTGTGATCCGCGGACTCTTCACACGATTTCTCGAGGCAGATCCGGACGTGAAGATCGTGGCCTCTGTGGGCGACGGTCAACGTGCTATCGATACGCTGAAGAATAACGATGTAGAGATCATTGTGCTCGATATCGAGATGCCGCGTATGGATGGCATCACCGCGCTGCCGGAACTGCTGAAGGTGAACCCGGGGGTTCAGGTCGTCATGGCCTCAACTCTTACGGCCCGGAATGCCGAGATTTCCCTGCGAGCCCTCGCGCTTGGTGCTCGGGATTATCTCACAAAGCCGAGTTCCACTTCCGAAATGACGGGTGCGGCAGACTTCCCGAGCGATTTGTTAAGCAAGGTCAAGGCCTTCGGGGCCCAGAGTAGACGGAAATCAGGCGCAGCGGCGCCTACAGCCGCGTCCGGTGCGGCGCGCACCCCGGCGCCGAAGAGTGCCTTGGCTGCTGCTGCAGCCCGTTCGGCTGCGAGGCCGTCCTCGGCAGCGCGTTCATCCGCAGCTGCCCGCACCGATTATACATTGCGCAAGCCCAGTGGCCGGCGGGCAGATGTGATTGGTATTGGAAGTTCGACCGGTGGGCCGCAGGCTCTGTTTCGTGTGCTTACGGATCTCACGAAGACCATCAAGCAGCCCATTCTTGTGACGCAGCATATGCCGCCGACCTTTACGACAATCCTGGCAGAGCACATCACTAAAACGTCGGGATGGGTTTGTTCCGAGGCGAAAACCGGCGATGTCGTATCACCTGGGCGGATCTATCTTGCTCCGGGCGGCTATCATATGACGGTGAAAACCGAAGGCGTTGAGAAAGTAATCGCGTTGAATCAGGATCCACCCGAGAATTTTTGCCGGCCTGCGGTTGATCCTATGATGCGTAGTTTGATCAAGGCGTATGGGCGTGTCCTCGCGGTGATCCTCACCGGTATGGGGCATGACGGGCGCGAGGGATGTCGTGCTGTTGTGGAAGCGGGGGGCGATGTGGTTGCACAGGATGAGCAGAGCAGCGTGGTCTGGGGTATGCCTGGCGCGGTTGCTCAGGCCGGGTTGTGTTGCGAAGTTCTCCCGGTTTCGGAGATTGGCGCCAGCGTTAGTCGGCTGGCGAGGGGGTAGACAGGTATGAACAGCTCTGATTTCGAATTCCTGTCCAGCCTGCTGTACAAGCAATCAGGCTTGGTACTGACGCCGGACAAAGGCTATTTGCTTGAGACGAGGTTGCAGCCAGTGGCGCGCAGCCACGGTCTTACGTCCATTGAGCAGATTGTCTCGACGCTCAAAGCGCGACGGGACGAAAAGCTTGTTGCCTCAATCACAGATGCAATGACGACGAATGAGTCGTTGTTCTTCCGGGACCGGACGCCGTTTGATCAGTTCAAGACAGTTGTTCTGCCGAGCCTGTTGCAGTCCCGGGCAGCGAAGAAATCGATCCGGATTTGGAGCGCCGCATGCTCTTCGGGTCAGGAACCTTATTCTCTGAGCATGGTCCTGGACGAGTTGGCATCCAAGCTTGTCGGCTGGAAGGTGGAGATCGTTGCCACGGATATTTCGACGGAAATGGTTGCCCGGGCTCGGTCCGGCATCTACTCCCAGTTCGAAGTGCAGCGTGGCCTTCCGGTTCAGCTTTTGGTGAAGTACTTCCAGCAGGACGGAGATCGCTGGCAGCTCAGCGAGAAGATCCGCCGGATGGTTACTTTCCGTGAGTTCAACCTGCTGCAGGACCCGCGCCCGCTGGGCAATTTCGATATCGTCTTCTGCCGGAACGTCCTGATCTACTTCGATCAGGATACTAAGCGGAAAGTACTGGAAGGGGTTTCCAGGCAGATTGCGCCTGATGGATATCTCTATCTCGGCGGGGCCGAAACGGTGATCAGCATTACGGACAAGTTCCAGCCGGTGAAAGGGCAGCGCGGCATGTATCAGCCGACTGCCAAAGAAGGCCAGAAAGCAGCGATCTGACGCACGGCGCATGAAGGCCGTGCCCGGAATCGGGCGATAATAGAAAAAGGGCTGAACCATCTACTGGTTCAGCCCTTTTTCATCGGAGCCTTGAAGGCCTAAATGTCAGGAAACCTTATTCCGCCGGTTCCTTGACCTTTTCGGCTTCTTTGCCGGTCGCTGTGTCCTCGTCCCCGTCGCGCAGGACGTAGCCGCGACCCCAGACTGTCTCGATGTGATTGTTGCCGCCGGTCGCTTTCGAGAGCTTCTTCCGGAGCTTGCAGACAAACACATCGATAATCTTGAGTTCCGGCTCGTCGATCCCGCCATAAAGATGGTTGAGGAACATTTCCTTCGTCAGGGTCGTACCCTTGCGCAGGGAAAGCAGTTCGAGGATAGCGAACTCTTTTCCGGTCAGATGTACCGGCTTGTTGTCGACTTCTGCGCTGCGGGTGGAAAGGTTCACGGCAATCGGGCCGGTCTCAATCACTGAATCGGAATGCCCCTTGGAGCGGCGGATAATGGCCTGCATCCGAGCAATCAGCTCGCGGCGGTCGAACGGCTTTGTCAGATAGTCGTCGGCGCCGAAGCCCAAGCCCTTGATCTTGTTGTCCAGCTCGGAAAGGCCGGAGAGGATCAGGATCGGTGTCTCGACCTTCGAGCTCCGGAGACGGCGCAGAACTTCATAGCCATCGAGATCCGGGAGCATGAGATCAAGGAGAATAATGTCGTAATCGTAAAGCCGGCCGATCTCCAGGCCGTCCTCTCCGTGCTCCGTCACGTCGACCACAAAACCTTCGGCCTTCAGCATGAGCTCGATGCTCTGGGCTGTGGCGAAATCGTCTTCTACCAAGAGTACGCGCATGGAACTCTCCCTCTATGACCCTGGAGCAAAGGTTAACGGGGTAAGATAAACAAACCGTTAACCTGCGGCGGCGCCCGGTCGAAAGCGTGCCAGGCGTTCTCATTGATGCTAAACTCCCAGTGTAGAACAGTTAATGGCAGGCTCAAAGCGTCGGTCGCGTTAAGGAGTATGTACGGGTGGCAACTGCACTCGGAAATCTTGCATCGGAAGTTGATAAGATTGCTGAATTTCGGCTTTACGGTCGTGTGACCGCTGTTCTCGGCATGATGGTCGAGGTTGGTGGCGTGGACCGGGCGCTGTCCATTGGCGATCGCCTGCACCTTCAGGCCCGGGGCGGGAAGCGGGTCAGTTGCGAGATTGTTGGCTTCAAGGACGGCCGGGCATTGGCCATGCCGTTCGGCGCCCTCGACGGGATAGGTATCGGAAGCCGGGCTGAGATATCGGATGCGGCGCCGGTAATCTTTCCGCATGAGGGCTGGCTTGGGCGAGTCGTGAATGCGATGGGCGAGCCAGTAGACGGTAAGGGGCCGCTCGGGGACGGCCCCCTCGGATGCCCGATTAAGACGCAACCACCAGCGGCTCACACGCGGCGACGGGTCGGCGAGAAGCTCGATCTCGGTGTGCGCACCATCAATACCTTCATGTCGGTCTGCAAGGGCCAGCGTATGGGGATTTTCGCCGGCTCGGGCGTGGGTAAATCCATGCTGATGTCGATGATTGCGCGTTTCACCCAGAGCGAGGTCAACGTCATCGGCCTGATCGGGGAGCGTGGCCGCGAAGTCCAGGAGTTTATCCAGGACTACCTCGGTGAAGAAGGCTTGGCCCGCAGCGTGGTTGTTGTTGCGACCTCTGACGAGTCCCCGCTTATGCGCCGTCAGGCGGCTCATATGACACTGGCCGTCGCCGAATACTTCCGCGATGAGGGCAAGACCGTCATGTGCATGATGGACAGTGTGACCAGGTTTGCCATGGCGCAACGTGAGATTGGTCTCGCTACCGGGGAGCCGCCGGCCTCCAAGGGCTATACGCCGACTGTGTTTGCCGAGCTGCCGAAACTATTGGAACGCGCGGGGCCGGGCGCGGGAGAAGGCACCATCACTGGCCTTTTCACTGTTCTGGTTGAGGGCGACGATCACAACGAGCCGATCTCCGATGCGGTGCGCGGAATTATTGACGGTCATATCGTCCTGGAGCGCGGGATCGCTGACCGTGGTCGGTATCCCGCCATCAATGTGCTGCGCAGTGTGTCCCGGACCATGCCCGACTGTAATTCGGCCGAGGAGAATGCGCTGGTCCGCCGTGCGCGTGCGTTGATGGCTACTTACGACAACATGGCCGACATGATCCGCCTTGGGGCTTACCGCAAAGGCAGCGACCCGGAAGTCGACGAAGCGATCATGTATCATGCCTCGCTGGAGCATTTCCTGTCTCAGGACAAGAACGAGCCAGCCTCTCTTGAATCTGGTTACGCCCAGCTCGATGCCATCCTTTCCATGGTCGGAGAGAGCGCGGAGACTGAGGAAGAGCCAGGTGAGCCGTGAGCCAGTTTGAGCAACTGATCCGGCTTCGAACCTGGGAGCTCGACGAAAAGCGCCGGGCGATGGGTATGTTGCTTCAGGAAGAGGCGGGGTTGCTTGCTGAATCCGATGCCATGCAGCGCGAGTTCGAACGGGAGAAGCAAGCCGCGGCGGGCTCGCTTGAAGCTCGCCGAACGCTCGAACCCTATATGCATCACTTCAAGTCCCGGGTGCGGGCTCTGGAAGAGCGGATCGAGGCGAAACGCCGCGAGATCGAGGCCGCCAATGAAGAAGTGCTGGAATCCTATCAGGAGCTTTGCAAGGCAGAGGCTGTTGAGAAAGAGCAAAAGACCCGTGAAGCCGAGCGAGTCGGACGACTTGAACAGATGGAGATCGATGAGATCGCCCTCAATATGATGAAGCAGCGTCGTGGTTAGGCTGATCAGCGATCAGGCATAGACATCCGGGCTCTGGCGCCCGTCCGGCATAAGATCGGCGATAGGCAGGGGGGGGAATTCCTTCTGGACCTTGAAGCTCACCGCGCCGGACATGCCGGTGCGTCCGGCCGCATTTTCGAAGATATCGATGATCTCCACCCGCATCTTCGGGGGCAGGGCGCGTTGCGTTCGGATCAGAAGTGACATTGATTGCTTCGCGACGGATCCATCGATCTGAAAGGCGCCGAGACCGCTGAGCATCAGGTCAACGACAAATCTGGTCTCTCCGTCGCCACTGCTGTCATCTCTATCTTCGCTATCCGTATCACCCTCATCGCCAGTGCGTTCGAAAGATGGCTGCAGGATGAAAAGCCGCATCTGCTCAAGAGCATCCTGGGTCTGTATCGGCATGAAGAATGCGCGCCACCCAGCGGTTTCCGGCCCGCCTTCGCTTGCCCGGGACATGGACTGGAAATCGCCGGAGAGGGTTGAAAGCAACCGGCTATGTGACTTTTCCAGGGCCTGCCCCGTATCTTTTCCAAGCCAGCCACCAAGGGAGCCGCCACGCACCGCAGCCAGGAAAAACAGCATGGAAGCGGTCAGTTGCGGGCCGGGCCGTGCGATCGTTGCGGCAAACTGCGCCGCGCTCTGCGGTGCCGACATCTCAAGGGCGCGCAGGCTTTCTTCCAGCGCAGGCCATTCCCGGGAGAGAATGGAGAGGGGTGTCTGGCTGCCGCCTTCGATCCGGCCGCGCACGTCGCTTTCCGAACGGTTGAGGATTTCCATGCGAATAGCCGATTGCAGCTGCCCGGCCTCTGCGCGCGCCGCAATATCGAGCAATCCAACCGACGAGTTCACAATGGCCTGGCCGTTTCCGCCGGTGGCAACGATGGTTCCGGATATCACGGTACTGCCGCTGCCGGCCTGCGCCGGTAGCGCGTTGCTGGTCTGCGCGCCGACAGACAATACCCGGACCGGAAAGTCCGTCCCGGGAGGGAGTGCTGTTCCAGGCTTTGGGGCTGAGGTTCCCGTCGCGGCGGGTGTACTTGTCGCTTGGCTAGCAGGTGCGGTCCCGGCTGGTGCTGGCGTTGTCCGGCTTTCCGTGGCGCCTTGAGGGACCGTGGGAGAAGCCTGTGGCGTGGCGGCGGTTTGTCCGGCGGTTGTTAGTCCAGGTGTGGTGGTCTGCCTGGTCGTTATCGGCCCGCTTGTCACGGCTTGTGGTGTGGTTAGCGGGGCAGTTCTTGTCGCGGGAGCCTGCGGTGATTGCGCCGTCGCCGCAGTGCCGCCGGGAGGCGCCGCTGTTGCTGGCTGCGATGCAGACGCGGCGGATGTACCTGCTGCACCGGTCGGTGTCGGTGTTTGCGTAGGTGTCTGTGTAGGTGTTGACGTTGATGTAGGCGTCCGTGTCGCCGGAGGCGCGTTTTGCTGGACGACTTCTGGTTTCACTGCCGGATGTTGTGTCGGCGATGATGTGCCGGGAAGAGGCTGGCTGCTAACGGCTGTCTGCGGCGAAGACGTTAGGGCTGGGGCTGTGCTTTGCGGGGCCGATGGCAAGGCGCTGGATGGTTTCAGATGCGGGCTGGACGCGAGCAGATACCTTGCGGCGGCTTGCGCTGCCTGCTGAGGGTTGATGCCGCTTGCGGTTGCGGGGAGCGGGCCGCTTGCGACGCCCTGGGGCAACGAGGTTGGTCGCAACACGATGGCACGGGCAATCTGTCCATCGGATAGCGGGGGTAAAGTCCTTGCGGCAGGTGCTGTTGTGGAAGTAGCGCTGCCGGTCGCGCCGGTCGGGGCTTGCTGGCTGCTGGATACCGCTTTCGCTGCAGTTGTACCGGCTTGCGCTGGAGAGCGGGGCTGCAGCAGCGCCTGCAGGCCATTGTCTGTGCGCTGCAGGATCAGGCTGACAATTGTGCCCGGGCGCACGAAGGCCGGAATTTGCCGTGGGTTGATCTGGATCGTCGCTTCGCCCGCCGCCGTTCGGACACTGACGGTTCCGTCAGTCCGAACCCGTGTGACGGTAACATCCTGGGCCGCCGGCTGTTGAGTCTGAGCTTGAGGCGGTAGCGGTTGTTGGGGCTGAGATGTTGGAACGTTAAGTGCGGGCGCGGGAGATGGCGTTGCGCGGCCTTGCCCGGATGTGCTTTCGGGCGGCAGTGGCGCGGGGGCCTGAGACGCGGGGCTTTGAGACGCTGGGTTTTGCGCTGGCGGTGTTGCCGATGATTGTGAAGGTGGCGTTGGCGGCTGCGACTGGGGCGCTGCCTGAGAAACAGGGGCTTGCTGACTTTGTGGCGGCTGCCCTTGCGGCGCCGGACTCTGAGGCGCTTGCCCCTGGGGTGGTTGGGCCTGAGGTTGCGGAGCCTGTCCCTGCGGGGGGTGATTTTGGGCGGCCCGTCCCTGAGTGGGTTGCGGTGCTGGTGGTTGTGTTTGCGGAGTTGAGCCTTGTGCAGCCGGCTTGGCCTGGTTCCCGGACTGGAGCGCGTCTGCGCCACTGGTCACCCGTCCCTCAACCGGCGCGTTGGCGGCCGGTTGTGAGGTACTTGTCGCCTGCGGGGCAGGCGCGGTGGGTTGTACGGTGCTCAATCTTCTCTCTTCGCCCGCTATAGCAGGCTGTCGACAATAGCCTCCACGTCGGTCGCCGCCGGGGCCGACGGATAGCGGCTCAGGATCGGGCTCTGGTTCCGGATCGATTCGATGACCTTGCGGTCACGGCGAATGATCCCGAGCAATTTCGGCTCGAACTTGAGGAAATTCATCGCTGCCTTGCGGAGCGTATCGTAGGTCTTCCGGCCGTCATTCACCGAATCCGCGCTGTTCACGACGATGGAGACCTCGCAATTCGGATCGCTCTGATGCGCGACTTTGACGAACGCATAGGCATCGGTCAGCGATGTCGGCTCGGCAGTCGTGACAACAATGATTTTTCCGGCCCGTGCCGCCAGCATGCGGACCGTCCGGTCAAGTCCGGCTCCGAGGTCCATGACCACGCGGTCATAGGAATCGGAGAGCTGAACAAGCTCGGTGCCAAGCGATTGCAGCCTGTTGGAGGGCAGGGTCGCGAGGCTGCCGGAACCGGAGCGTCCGGCAATGATGTCGAAATTGCCGGCGTCGTAGTGAATTTTTGACTGAGCAAGGGACAACCGGCCGGCAATAACACCGCCCAGGTCACGCTGAGGCATAAGGCCGAGCTGGATATCGACATTGGCGAGGCCAAGATCGGCATCGAACAGCAGAACCTTCTGGCCCATCCTGCTAAGTCCATGAGCCAGAGTTACCGAAAACCATGTCTTGCCCACACCGCCCTTGCCGGAAGCGATGGCGAGAATGTTCGCGCCTTTGGTGACGGGACCGCTGGCCGTGGTGGGGCGGGGCTTGTCTGCGGGCGACATCATTGGATTGATCCTCGGGTCCGTTCCATCATAGCGACCTCAACCATAGGCGCCTCGTGCCGTTTGTTGTTCGTCGTCGAAACTCTCCACCACTGACTTGGGGAGCAACAATCGTGCCAGTGTAACCGGGTTCATTGGCCTGAGGCCGTCAGCCACACTTGGCCCGACCCCCACTTCGGTCATCTGCAATCCGGTCATCGCGGCAGCGCTCAGATAGGATCCGAAGCGGCGGGTCATGTCGATCCGGGTAAGAAGCAGGCGGCGGGCGCCGAGTTCACGGTAGATGCCCGCGATTTCGGCGGCTTCCATCGGGTCAATACCGCCAGCCATGACCAGAACGACATCCGCATCCACCGCTTTGATCAGGCGAGCCTGCCTGTCGATGTCGTCGTTGTCGAAAGGGTTCCCGCCAGGGCAGTCGATCAGGATATGCCCGCGGCCTTCAGCGCCGGCGACGGCGGTTCTCAGCTCAGCAGGTGTTCCCGCACTGATCAGGTTCAGCTTCAGGATCTTGGTGAAAGCTTCCAGTTGGGCGAACCCGCCTGCGCGGACCGTGTCCGTGGTGATGACCCGCACCGCTTGTTTCTGCATCACAAGCCTCGTCGCCAGTTTGGCTATTGTGACGGTCTTCCCGGCGCCGGGCATGCCAACCAGCACGATTGGCTTATCCGCTGTGCCGAGTGGCATCGGAGAGAAGGCAAAATAACGGTCAAGGGCGCCAGCCAGAGCGAGGATCGGATCATCCATCGAGAGTTCTTCGGCGGCACTGATCAACTCGTCGGATATTTGCGGCGGGACGCCGTTATTGAGGAGGGCGTCCGTGATGATCTCGACCGGGTCGTCATAGGCCTCGTCGTAACTGTCTTCCTCGTACTCGAATTCGTCTTCGACCTGATCGATGGCGGCCGTTATGCGAACGCCCACACCATCTTCACCGGTCTGGGTTGAAACAATGATGGCTTCTTCGCCGAAATGCTCTTTCACGAGCATCATGGCTTCGTTCATCGTGTCGGCGGAAAAGGTTTTCAGGCGCATGGAGTTCTCACCGGCAACGCGCTCCCGTTGTGCGCCCTAGACAAAAGCTATACTTGGCCAAGAGTCTTTATCCGTGCCTTGGGGTGAATTTCATTCTGAGACATTACCACAGTCTGCGGCCGGAAACGCTCGACGATGGAGCGCACATAGGGCCGGATACCGGGAGAGGTGAGGACCGCTGGGAATTCACCGACCTCTGCAAGCTGATCGAGTGCGTTTCGGAGCGCTGTAATGAAGTCCTGCAGCTGGCTCGGTGGCATTGACAGCTGCTGGTCTTCACCCTGACCGATGATCGAATTGGCAAATGCCTGCTCCCAGTCCGGGGACAGGGTGACCAGATGGATGACGCCGTCATCCGCAGTGTTCTGCTCGCTGATCTGCCGGGCGAGCCGTGTGCGGACATGCTCGGTGATCAGGGTGATGTTGCGGGTGAAGGTAGACGCTTCGGACACGCCTTCCAGGATCGTTGGCAAATCACGGATGGAGACACGCTCGCTCAGCAGGTTCTGCAGGACGCGCTGCAGGCCGCCGACGGAAATGTTCGACGGCACCACGTCTGTGACCAGCTTCTGATATTGATCAGGCAACTCATCCAGCAGCTTCTGGGTCTCGGTATAGGACAGCAGATCACGCATGTTGTCGCGGATCAGTTCCGTCAGATGGGTCGTGACCACGGTCGAGGGATCGACCACGGTATAGCCCTTGAAGAGAGCTTCCTCGCGCTGCTCCGGGCCGACCCACATGGCGGGCAGACCAAATGTTGGCTCGCGTGTGTCGGTACCCGCAAGATCGATCGGATTGCCTCCCGGATCCATGACCAGAAGGCGGTTAGGCCGGATATCGCCGCGCCCGACCTCGATCTCCTTGACGCGAATGACATAGGTATTGGCGGGGAGCTGCAGATTATCCTGGATCCGGACCTGCGGCATGATGAAGCCGCTCTCCACGGCGAGTTGCCGGCGCAGCGCACGGATCTGGTCCGTCAGACGTTGACCTTCGGTGGTCTCGTTGACCAAGGGCAGCAGGCCATAGCCGAGTTCCAGTCGGACGAGATCGATATGCAGGGCGGCCGAGATCGGCTCTTCCGGCGGCGGCGCGGACGCTTCGTCCACTTCGCGTTGTACCACCTCGGCCGCAGCCTTCTCCTGCCCGCTATTGATCATGAAGGCGAGGCCACCGACAGCCGCGGCGAGCGACAGGAAGATAAATGTCGGAAAGCCCGGTAGCAGAGACAGGATGACGAGCAGAACGGCGCAGAGAACGAGCGCCTTGGGATAGCCGCCGAGTTGTCCGAACACGGCTTTTTCGGTGGTACCGGTGGTGCCGCCCTTGGTGACCAGCATACCGGCGGCGGTGGAGACGATCAGGGCCGGGATCTGGCTGACGAGACCGTCGCCAACGGTGAGCAGCGTATAGGTCGAAAAGGCCTCGGAGAAACTGATCCCTTGCTGGGCGATGCCGATGACCATGCCGCCGATCACGTTGATCACGGTAATCAGCAGGCCGGCGACGGCGTCTCCGCGGACAAACTTGGAGGCACCGTCCATGGCGCCGAAGAAAGTGCTCTCGGCGCTCAGTTCTTCGCGCCGATTCCGTGCCTGGTCCTCATTTATGAGGCCCGATGACAGGTCAGCGTCGATGGCCATCTGCTTGCCGGGCATCGCATCGAGGCTGAAGCGGGCGGCCACTTCCGCGATACGGCCCGAGCCCTTGGTGATGACGATGAAGTTCACGATCACCAGGATCGAAAAGACGATAATTCCGATGGCGGCGTTTCCGCCCATCATGAAGCCACCAAAGGCCTGAATGACATCACCGGCCGCGTCCGTGCCTGTATGACCGTCGGCCAATATCAGGCGCGTTGAGGCCAGGTTCAACGACAGCCTCAACATGGTCGCGATCAAAAGGATGGTCGGGAACGCATTGAAATCCAGAGGTTTTTCGATGAACAGGACGGTCATAAGAACGATCACGGACAAAGCGATCGAGATCCCGAGCAGGATATCGAGCAACATTGTCGGGACCGGTAGAATCAGAACTGCAAGGATCCCGATCACGCCGAGCGCGAGATAGATATCACCCCGATGAGCCGCAGCTTTGAAGCTTGCAAGATTAAAGGACGGCAAGGCCGTACCGGAACCGCCGCCTTCCGGCGGCGGAGGCTGATTGGAGGCGTCGGTCATTCAATGCCTCTCATCATGCCTGCTCGTTTCTCCAGTTTCAGATTGCCTGACATCATCCCGACCGCGCTTCAGACGGTCGCCCGATCCGCTTCACCTGGCGGCGGTACACTAACGCCATCCTCCGAATAAGCCTTAAGCTTGTTACGCAGGGTCCGGATGGAGATGCCGAGGATATTGGCGGCATGGGTTCGGTTTCCGAGACAATGGCTCAGCGTATTGATAATGAGCTGTTGCTCGACATCGGCAACGGTGCGGCCAACGAGATCTCCGCCAGCTTTGCTTTCCTGCGCCGGGGCAGCCGCTGTTGGCGGTGTGGCCGGTGCCGCTGGTGCCGTTTCCGGCTCATCAAAAGATGCCGGTTGGAATGTATCGGGTGTCGGCGGTGCGGCCGGCTGCGGAGCCGGTGTTGCCCGTAACGGCGGAGCTTCCTGAGCGGCCGGCGTTGTCTGCTCGCCGGTCAGGATGATCGCGTCTACCCCGATCTCGTCACCTGAAGCGAGCAGGACGGCGCGGTGCAGGGTGTTCTCCAGCTCCCGCACGTTACCGCGCCAATGATGGCCCTGCAGACGGGCAATTGCCTCATCGCTAAGCGGCCTTTCTGCAACACCGTTGGCTTCGGCATATTTCTTCGCGAAATGATTGGCGAGCAGCTTGATGTCTGCCGGACGCTGGCGCAGCGGCGGAAGTTGAAGATTGAAGACATTGAGCCGGAAATAGAGATCCTCGCGGAAATTGCCTTCCCGGACGTGACGCTCAAGATCCCGGTTGGAGGTTGCGAGGAGCCGGATGTCTACCTTCACCGGCTGACTGCCGCCGACCCTGTCGATCTCGCGTTCCTGGACCGCCCGCAGCAGCTTGGCCTGCAAGCGGATATCCATCTCGCTGATTTCATCAAGCAGCAGGGTGCCGCCGTTTGCTTCCTCGAATTTGCCGATGCGGCGGGCCAAGGCACCGGTAAAGGCGCCTTTCTCATGGCCGAAAAGTTCGGATTCCAGGAGATTGTCAGGGATCGCCGCGCAGTTCACGGAAACGAACTGCTTATCCGACCGTTTGCTTTTCTCGTGCAGGTACCGGGCGAGAACTTCTTTACCCGTACCGGATTCACCGGTGATCAGAACGCTGGCATCGGACGGCGCGATCTGGTCGGCGAGCTTGAGCACCGCGCCCATGATCGGGTCCTGGAAAATCACCGAGCTTTGTTCCTCGGTAACGGCCGCAAGCACAGCGGCAATAAGCTCGGCGTTCGGGGGCAGGGGGATATATTCCTTTGCGCCGGCCTTGATAGCAGCGACGGCGGCATCGGAATCGTTTTCGAGACCACAGGCGACAACCGGCGTGTTGATCCGCTCCTGGCTCATCGCGCGGAGCAGCTTCGCCACCGGTTGGGCTACGTCGATCATGACGAGGTCGGCGCCCTGGCCGCTACGCAGGGCATGCATAGCACCCTCGACATTGTCGAGGTGGCTCACCTTCGCGCCCTTTTTCAGGGCGATCTGACCGGCTGCGCTAATATGTCCGCCGAGTGTGCCGACGATCAGCAATCGCATCTGTCAATTCTCCCGTTTGGGCGGCTGTGTTCGAGCCGCCCATATCCTTCAATCGTAGTAATCAAGCCGCTGCGAGGGCGGCAGTTTGGTATTCAGCATGCGTTCAAGAAGCCGCGGGTTCTCTTGCCGGGCGATTGACATCGCACAGGCATGGTAGATCTCGCATTCGAGCAGTTCGGCTTCTGCATTGCGTTCCAGCTTCGCCGCAATCGGGGCCAACACCATGTAGGCGAGGATGGCGCCGTAG
Source organism: Nisaea sp. (assembly GCF_034670185.1). Classification (NCBI taxonomy): domain Bacteria; kingdom Pseudomonadati; phylum Pseudomonadota; class Alphaproteobacteria; order Rhodospirillales; family Thalassobaculaceae; genus Nisaea; species Nisaea sp. The sequence goes on along the minus strand of NZ_JAXMNY010000001.1, from coordinate 1,644,782 downwards.
AAGGTTGTCAGCAGGGCGACGGCCATCGCCGGCCCAATGGACCCTGGATCGTTCAGGTTGCCAAGCAACTGGATGAGGCCGATCAGGGTGCCGATCAGCCCCATGGACGGGGAGACTTCGGCGGCCCGACGGAGCACACCGGCATGACGATGCCTGATGTCCTGTATGGCATCTATTTCCTGAGCCAGGACCTGATCGATCTGGTGTGGCGTGGCGCCGTCCACCGCCATTGCCACGGCACGCTGCAGGAATGGCTCGCTGTCCACGGATGGAATTACAGCATCAAGCGCAAGCACCCCGTTATCCCGTGCGATCGCTGCAAGATTGAGCGACCGTTCGCCGGCGAGCCGCAGGTCATGACGTTGCGGCAAAAGCGTTGCCAGAACGGCGCCAATGGCACCGAACAACTCGGACATGTTGTATGAGACAAGGGTCACCGCAAAGGTGCCAACGAGAACGATCAGGACCGCGGGAAGATTGTAGAATGAACTGACCGAACCGCCGATAACCAGTGCTGTCACGACCAACCCGAAAGCGACGGACAGCCCCAGGATCAAGGCAATATCAACGGTACGCCCACTCGCCGGAACGTCGAACGTTCTGGTCCGGGCGGCACGCGGACGGACTCCACCATTCTCTACGGTCGCGCGATCTGCCATAGACTTTTCCCGATCCCGTCGCTTAGCCGGTTCTGTCGGACTTGATGATTTCCGTCATGGTGACGCCAAGGCGTTCGTCGACGATGACGACTTCGCCACGGGCCACGAGACGGTTATTCACATAGATGTCTATCGCCTCTCCAACCTTACGGTCCAGTTCGACAACAGCGCCGCGACCGAGTTTGAGAAGCTGGCTGACCTGCATGCTGGATTTGCCAAGCACGGCAGAGACTTGCACCGGAATGTCGTAGACGGCTTCAAGTTCCCGCGCACTGATCTGCTGGCGGGATTCCTCCGGGACGACCTCCGGTGGCTCCTCCGCGGCCTGCTGCTCCATGGCAGCGGCCATATCCAATTCTTCGAGATCTTCGAACTCGACATCGCTTTCGTCAGACATGTGGTTCTCCTCTGGCGGCCAGGCGGCGCTAGTTCTGGATCAATTCAGCTTTACTGGGATCGCCGTCCACGTCCACACCCTCTTTGGGCATCTCCGGGGCTGCGTAGGATTGGTCGGGCGCGGGCACGTCGTCCGCTGACAGCTCATCGGTTGCCGTATCGATCGCGGACTCAGGCGTGAGTTCGGACAGTTCATCAGGTGTTACATGATCATCGGTTGCGGCTTCCGCCTCGCCGGCGGTTTCGGCTTCTTGTTCCGTTTCCGGCGGCATGTCGGAGCCGATATTTGAACGGACGGGCAGGGAGGAAAGGGTGCGTTCCACCATTTCATCAATCTCGCCCCAGGTCTCGTCCAGAGCCCGCTCAACAGCGCCCGCAGCCCAGGAGACGCGGCAATCGGTTGCGACGAGTTCCGGGTCGCCGACCAGGACCACTTCGCCCTCGTAGCCGACGCGGGACGCCATCAGTTGGACCTTGTCGCGGAGCGGCGCTTCCAGCTCGGCAGCGACACGGATCATCACCTTCGGCTGCTCCGTCAGAAACTGGAACGCCTGATTGATAACATGTTCGATCTGCGGCAATTCCGTGCCGCGCGTCAGTTCCGGTGCCATCTTGCGCATGATGGTGGCGGACAGGCGAACCGCGTCGCGCTGAATTTCCGCAGTCCATTTGCGGTGCACCTGATTGAGTTCGCCAATCTTGCTCAGCACGCCTTCGAGCGAAATGGCGACCTGCTGTTCAATCCCGGCCATCGCGGAGGACATGCCCTCTTGCCGGCCAAGCTGGTAGGAGGCTTCCTTGGCTTCGTCGACCTCTTCCTGGGTATAGGTTGGCGGTGCGTGTTCCTCGGCTTCAAGCTCCGCCATCCTCGCAGCCTCGGCCGCGCGGCGCATCTTCTGCTGATATTCCTCGTCGAAGATGTTGTCGAAGAGGAAGGGTGATTTTTGTGTTGTCATGCCGCCTGACCCGTCAGGCATCGGGCGGCAAAAGCGATTTTAATAACCGTCAACCGCCGCCTCCGGCATTGCCTGCTTCCTGATACATCCAGTTGCGGATGATTGCGACAGCTTCTTCCGGGTGCTTCTCGACGATCTCGCCAATTTTCTTCAGGGAAGATGCGCGAACCCGGCCCTCGACCTGGTTGATGTCGATCATCTGGTCGAGCAGGCTTTCCTCTTCGTCTTCGCCTTCCAAAAGTTCAGCCATGTCGGCAGTGGCGCCGGGGCCAGTCAATTGGGCGATGGCATCGGCACCGGCGATCATGCCGCCCGGACCGCCACTGGCGGCAAGCGTGGTGGGCATGGATTCAAACAGGCGGGTCAACACCGGGCGTACGACCAGCAGGATGACGAGAAGCCCGACAACGGCGAGAACCAGAACTTCTGCGAGTTGCAGGAATTCGTCCTTGGAAATGCCGAACAGGAGCGAGCCGTCGCCAAGGTCGAGCGGTTCCAGTTTGACGAACTGCATGTTTATGACTTCGACAGTATCGCCACGGCTGCCGTTATAGCCGACGGCGGAACGCACGAGTGTGGCAATCTGTTCCAACTCTTCCGGTGTCCGGGGTTGGTATACCTTGTCGCCGTCCTCATTCTCGACATAGCGGCCATCGACCAGAACTGCGACGGAAAGATTCTGGACCTGGCCTGCTTCCTTGACGCGGTTCCGGACAGTGCGGCTTATCTCAAAGTTGACTGTTTCCTCGGTACGGGCTGACTCGGATCGGGCGGAGAGATCACCGGCTCCGGCATTAGCCTCGGATTCCGGCAGGTTGTTCTCTACTGAAACCGTGTCCTGTTTGTTCCGTTCCTGAGAACTTTCGCTCTCTTCGATGGTCTGCGTCGAACGGGCGACCTGACTATCGGGGTCGTAGATCTCGGATTGTTCCGTGAAGCGGTCATAATCGATGTCGGCGCTGATCTCGGCCCGCACGCGGCCGAGGCCGACGATGCGTTCGACGAGTTCTTCAACGGCGCCACGCACACGGTTTTCAAAGGCCAGACGCATTTCCTCGGAGCTTTGTCCGGGAAGGGTGCCGTCCTCGTCATTGGTGCCCCGGGCCAGCAGCTGGCCCCGGCTGTCGAGGATTGAAATGTTCTGCGGTTCCATATCCGGAACGGCGGCGGCAACGAGATGCTGGATTGCCAGAACCTGTTCGCGGCCAAGGCGACCGGCACCCTGAACCTGGAGCACAACGGATGCGCTCGGCTTGCGGCGTTCGCGGCTGAAAAGTTCGCGCTGCGGCAGGACCAGGTGCACACGGGCGCCGCGGACATTGTTCATCGCCCCGATGGTTCGTCCGAGTTCGCCTTCAAGCGCGCGGACGAGGTTCACGTTCTGAACGAAATTGGTGGTTCCGAGACCGTCGGACTTGTCGAAGATCTCGTATCCCATGGTTCCGCCGCCCGGCACGCCTTGTTCGGCGAGGGTGACGCGGAGTTTCAGGACCTCGTCTCCGGGGACGTAAACCTGCTGACCGCCAGCCTTCAGCTCATACTGGATATTACGGGCTTCGAGCTCTTTGACGATGGCGCCGCTGTCACCCGGATCGAGATCTCCATAAAGCAGTGACATCCCGCCGGTTGAGAGGCGGGAGGCAAGGAAGATGAAGAAGCCGAGCACTGCGACTGCCGTGCCGACAAGGGCGGCAATGCGGATCGGGCCGAGATTACGAATCAGGTCTACGAGAGGATTCATGGGTTATAATCCCCGTAATTGCGTACAGGTAAGTGCCCGAAAGCGGTCCGGGAGGTTCTCGCTAATACATTGCATTTTATATGTATCTTTCGAAAATTGAAAGAACCTTCTGGGCAAAAACTGCCTAGTGAATATATCCGACAATGAATCGAAAGAGAACAATTAATTAGCGGCGAAACTTGTGGTATTGGTTAAGGAAATATTGAGTGAGAATGTTCATCTCCCTATCTGATTGGTCTGTCGATAGCGCAGTGGAGCGAAAGAATGGCGAAAACTGAATCTCCGAAACGGATGCCAGCAGCTTCGCAGACCGGATTGTCTTACAGCGGTGCAATGGATATCTCGCGATCACGCCATGTCACCCTGGCAAACAAGGCGACGCGCTTCCTGAGCGCAGGGCAGCTTGAATCTGCACGCAAGATATACATGGATATCCTGAACGAGAACGAGGATGACGTCTTTGCTCTTCACGGCATCGCCCTTGTCGCGCGGGAAATGAAGCGTTTGCCGGTTGCCGTTGAGCTGATGAAGAAGGCGCTTTCGCTCGATCCCCGGAACCCGATGATCGCCAGCAATCTGGGGACGATCTATGAGGCCATGAAGAACTATGAGGAGGCGCTGGCCTGTTACAAGAACTCGGTTAAATGGGGCGCTCGCGATGGTATCATCCACAACAATATAGGCAGTGTTCTCTCCAAGCTGGGGCGCCGTACAGAGGCTTTGATCGAGTTTCGAAAAGCGTTCAAGTACGGGGTCGAATTTCCTGAAGCCATGACGAATATGGCGACGATGCTAGGCGATCTCGGCGATTACAAACAAGCCGGCTATTATTTCCGTCGAGCGTTGGAGATTGATCCTGAGAATGCGCATGCGCACCACAATCTCGGTGTTATTCTGCTGCGGCAAGGTGAATGGGGCGAAGCTTGGGAGCACTGCGAATGGCGCATGGTTGCGACAAACAATGGTGTTCCATGGCGAAAGTTTTCGCAGCCACTCTGGAACGGAAACCCTTTCCAGGGCGCGCGCCTGATTCTCTACGCCGAGCAGGGGATTGGTGACGAGCTCAGACATGCGAGCATGATTCCAGAAGCGATCGCCCGTGGAGGGGAGGTCGTGGTCGAATGCGCGCCGCGCCTCGTATCGCTGTTTCAGCGCTCTTTCCCGCAAGCAAGGGTCGTTCCGGCCAAATACTGGCCAGCGGAAGAAGGTGTTGAGCCGTTTGATATTGCCTGCCCGCTCGGAACGCTTGGGCGATTGTTCCGGAACAGCAAGGAGAGCTTTCCGATGCATTCCGGCTACATCAAGCCGGATCCGAGGTTGGTCTCAATGTTTCGGGAGCGACTGAATGAGGCAGGGCCGGGACCTTATGTCGGAATATGCTGGCGTAGTGGATTGGCGGGAGCGTACCGGGCTGAACATTACTCGACGATTGAAGACATGAGGCCGGTTATGAAAGTGGACGGCGTGACCTATGTGAATTTGCAATATGACGCCAAACCTGAGGAATTCGACATTGTGAAGTCGGAGTTTGGTGTCGATCTGGTCGATTGGGACGACGTTGACCTCAAGATGGAGCTTGAGAAAGCAGCGGCCCTCACAAGCTGCATGGATCTTGTTGTGAGTCCGGGGACATCGGTTGCGGTCATGGCTGGTGCGCTCGGCGTCGAAACAGTTGAGTTTCGGCCATTCCCGATACCGGACAGTTATTTCAAAGACGGCCGATGCCCATGGTTTCCGAGTGTCCGGTTTTTCGCGAAACGGCAATCGGAAAAATGGAGCAAGATGTTTCGAAAGATAGCAGCCGAAATTGAGGCTCTGAAAACTGGTTCAGCTTCCTGACCGGAGCCGCCTGGACGCACGACGATAGTCCTGAACGCGCGTGGCGCGCAGGGCTCGTGTTCCGTGGACCTTGATCAATTGCCGCCAACTCGCGAATTCCTCATGGCTGAGGCTGTATCGCTCGCAAGCTTGTTCAAGCGTTATCAGATCCTCCTCAACAGCGCGCACGACCTGCGCTTTCCGGCTGACGACCCAACGCTTGGTGCTTGCCGGTGGCAATTGAGCAAACGGGTCGTCCGAGGTCTGAACGGGCTCTGCTGAGTTAGCGTTCAATTTTTTATCCTGATGTTTGTCTGCGGTCATCTTTTCAACGCATCATAAAAATGCCGGTTGTTTGAAAATAGAGGCCGCTCCCTAAAGAATCCTTAAGACCCCGCGCTTTCCGAAATGACTTCGATTGAAAAAAGCCCCGGCAAAAATGCCGGGGCAAAAAGAAAATCGGTAGAAAGTGAATGGGGACAGCGCTTACCGCTTGATACGGATGATTTCGTCGAGCAATTCGTCACCGGTTGTGATGATCCGTGTTGCGGCGGAATAAGCCCGCTGCGTGATGATCAGATCGGTGAACTCGGTCGCGATATCCGTCGTTGAGTTTTCCAGTGCGCCGGACTGAACCCGCCCAGTGCCGCCGTTTGTCGGGATGCTAAGGACGATGTCACCCGACGTGGACGTGGTGCTGTAGGCGTTACCGTTCAACGCACTTAGTTGTGTGGCGGCGGGGACTGTCCCGAGTGGTAATCGATAGATATTTCGAGATTGCCCGTTGGCGAAGTTAGCCGCGACCAATCCTTGATCTGAGATTGAAACCCCTGTCAGTGCTGACGGGCCGGAACCGTCCTGGTTCAGCAGTGAGGTCTCGAAGTTTCCGTTGAACTGTGACATGCCGGTCGGTTGCCCGAATGTCCCCCAGTTAAGCGTGATCGTGTTGAGCGCGACAGATCTGCTGAATTCGCCTGAGCTGACTGTCAATGTCTCGGTGGCGGTGGCGTTGGTTGTGCCTGCAACGCCGGTATTGACCGCGTTCAGGCTGCCGTCCGGGTTGAACACCATGGTTCGTGCCGCACCGCCAAGGGACATGGAGCTCGCGTTGATCGTGCCGGGATTGCGGACCAGAGTGTAATCGTAAGTCCAGGTATTCGCTGCTGCGGATTTGGTCCAGGTGGTCCTGAGCAGGTAATCGAAGCCCTGGGAATCGTAGATCGTGATGTTGGTTACGACCGTCGCGGCGGTGGCTGTGTCGGCCGGCAGGTTAGCGTTGATCGTCACTTCGTCGGTCTGGTTCGCAATCTGGCCGAACTGGGACAGGTCGACCGTCTCAAGGCTGCTCAACAGGTCGCGTGTGTCTTGATTGACGATATTGCCCGAGGCATCGGTGCGCCAACCCTGCAGGTAGTAGCCAGCCGTGTTAACCAGACGGCCGTTCTCGTCCGTGTTGAACGCACCTGCACGGGTCAGCAGATATTCGTCATCCTGGCCCGGCTCTGCCGCGCCGTTAACCACGAAGAAGCCATTGCCGTCGACGGCGATGTCCGTGGTGCTGGTCGTGCCCTGCAGGAGGCCCTGCCTGCCCGGGTCCGTCAGTGGCTTGCTCTGCACACCGCCCGGTGTGAAGGCCGTTGCGGACGGACTGCGGGTGACCAGCGTCTGGAAGCGCGCTTGCGTCTCTTTATAGCCGACGGTCTGCGAGTTAGCGATGTTGTCAGAGATAATCCCGAATGCGGTTGCCTGCGACGCGATCGCCGCAACACCCGCGAAAAGTCCACCGGTAACACTCATGTTAAATCTCCATTCACATGACCAGGGTATGACCCACTGGCCGGTTCTACCGATGATGCCGGTCTGGCATCGTGGCCGGGGGCTTCTCTATGGCCGCCCGGTCCTTCCGCCTTAAACGGCGGAAACGCGTGTAATTTCATTCATTTCGACGATGATCTTTCCGACCATCAGGCTCGGCCCGTCCTCGCCGGTGACAACACCGGTTACCAGGCCGACAGCCTCAACCTCGGCCGTTATGCCTTCGTTGTCGGCGTCGAGCGCATTGATCTGAACTGAATAGGGGCCGTTCGGCAGTTTTTGGCCGTCTGCATCGGTGCCGTCCCAGTTGAATTCAAAGCGCTTGCCCGAGCCGGTTGAGCCGTCTTCCGAATAAACCAGATCACCGGCCGCGTTGAAGACGTTGACCGTTGTTGAGGTTGCCTCGCCTTCAAGCAGATAACCCCAGCTCGCACCGGCATCGGTGAGATTGGTATTGTTGCCGTTGAAGATCACATGCTCGCCGATATAGTTGACCGCCGCCGCGTTCGTGTTAGCGGCCTGTGCGGAAACCAGGGAAGCCAGGGACTTGTTGGTCTCGATCTGCTGTTCGACGGCGGTGAACTGGACCAATTGGTTGGTCATCTCGTTCGTATCCATCGGGCTTGTCGGATCCTGGTTCTGCAGCTGGGTCAGGAACAGCGTGAGGAACTGCGCGCGCTCATCGTCGAGCCGCTCCTCGGTTGTCTGCTGTGTCGCAAAGATGCTGGAGCTGCTTGTGCTTGAAACTGCGTCCACCATGTCATCAGCCTCCTAGGCTACCAGGTTCAGCGACCCGTCGTCGCCGATACCGTCGTGTTCAGAACCGGTGGTGTCCGTTGCCGGCTGCTCGTCGCTGCCATCAAGGTCACCGCCATCTTGCGAGAGGGGCCCGTTTCCGGAGCCGGCTTGCTGTTGTTGCCTCTCGTTGGTGCCGCCGCCTCTCATCTGAAAGTCGAGGCTATCGCCACCGGTCTTGAGTCCTGCGTCTTGCAAGGCCCGTTCCAATTGCTTCGCATCACGCTGCAAAAGTTCCATGGTTTCCGGTTTGTCGGCGATCACTGTTCCCCGAATCGCGCCGTCAGAGCCAATTTCGAGGCGAACTTCTACCTTGCCAAGCTCTGACGGATTGAGTTGGATTTTGATCTTGTCCAGCCCACCCAGGGCGGCTTTGATCAGCTTTACCTTGACCTGTTCGGTCGCCGGAGTGGGCAAAGTCTGCCGATCCTGAGCGGCCGCCGTGCGGTCGGCAGATGCTGTTCTCAGTGTGTCGGCAAAACCATTGTTCGTGCCTTGGGCCGGAAGATCGGCGGCACGTGATGTGTTTGACGTTGAGCCGGTCGGGTCGGCTTGTCCTCGCTGGGCGGATGACGACTGCTGCCGGACGGATGCCAGTTGTTCCGGTGTCGTGACACTAGCTTGCACCTGCGTGGCGGTTGTGACCGCCGCTGCGGCCGGGTTGTTCTGATTGGTTTGGCTCACGATAGCCGGGTTCGGCTGGCCCTGGTTGGCCCCAGCCTTCGCACCATTGCCATTGTTCTCGTTTGAAGCCGTCACGGCATTGCTGCGTTTCGCATTGGAGCTGCCGAGCGCGTTTGACCGCACGGGCCTGCTATTCAGGGCCGTTGCAGCCGCAATCGTCTCGCTGGGGCTGGGAAGGGCAGTCTGCTTGACCGGTCCATCTGCCTGGGCCGCGCGATTGTTGGCGATGAGAGCCGTATCCGCTGTGGTGGCAGGTTTGGCTGGTGTCTGAGATACGATCTCAATCTTCGGCTTGGTCTCTCTGGCGGTCTGGGTGGCGGAGGCCATAGTCGCCTGCTTACTGCCTTCCGTCGACCGGCCTGCTTCAGCATCGGCGGGTACGATTGCCGGCTGCACCTTCTTAGGCATCGTTGCCTGATTAACTGGTGTCGGAGATGTGGCCTGAGGTCGAGTAACAGCTGTCTGTGTTGCTGCTGTTGTCTGGCCGGGGGCGCTTTTTTCGCCTGGAGTTGCCTCCGATTGTGTCTGTGGGGGCCAAGGGACGGGTAGTTTAAAGGTCGTTGCATCATCGCCAGATACAGCGCTCGGTGTTGTCGTCGCTGTGCTCGGCCCGGTTTGGGTCAGTTTCTCAAGTGCAGCGAGTTTTGGATCCCTGGATGTGGACGCGGGTATTACCGCCGCTTCCTGGGGAACGGTCTTCTGGGCTGCGGCCGCTGTGGGCTGTTCCGGTGTATCGCCCCTGCTCGCGACAGCATCAGCGGGCTTGCTCACGACAACAGTTGCTGTCGTGGAGGATTCCGGCACGATTTCTTGCTCCGGAACGGATGTTGCGGCTACTTCAGATGCGGAAATTTCGTTTTGCGCGCTGGCTGCTGCTGCGACTTCTGTCGAGAGAGAAACGTTGGTCGTACCCTCTTCGTTTTCATCAGTCGCACCTTCTGCTTTTTCGGCATATGGTGCTGATGTTTCCGTCGGCTGACCTTTAATGGGCTTTTTCACAGAGTCGGCATTGCCTGCCGTTGTGCCGCTGGATTCCCCGTTCTCGGTATCAGTTGTGTTGGCATCAGCAGTGTTGGCATCAGCAGCTTTGGCATCAGCAGCTTTGGTATCAGCAGTGCTGGTCTGGACGTTAGCCTGGGTTTGTTTCGTCTCAGGCTTGTCTTGTGCACTAGCTGCGGTTGCAGCGCCCGCTGCATCGGTTTGTTTTTTGGCGACATTATACGATTGGCGCTGATCCCGCGTGTCTACGGTTTTGGGATCCCGCTCAGATCGACCGCTTGTCGCGCGGGAGGGCTTTGTTTCCCGCGGCTCGTTAGCGTCATTATAGTCGTCGAGCCGGAATTTCGGGCGATCAGGATTACGGGCGGCGATCGGATCAAAGCCTAATCCATTACCAATCTTGCCTGTGTAACCGATCGACGGATCGTTTGTCGTTGATACGGGAGACATGTTTCGCCCTCGCGTGTTGTTCTGCGGGGATAGAAGCAAGGAGCGGGCCAGAGATTTCAGGCAGAAATTGCCGGGTTATGGCTTCTTTCGGTGTGAAATGGGGATCTCGAGCGGGTAGAGGGGGGAAGAATTTTCCGGGTATGGGGGCAGTTTCGTATCTTTTTGTTTGTGGATGATCAGGCTACATGAAGGGGGTATGGCGCGGGTTTTAGTACCCTGTTTTAGGATGCTGTCTTTGGTTTGATGGAATGAATTTTCCGCTTAACGTATTGATAATAAATATAAAAACAATTTAATTACAATTTTAAATTCTTTATTGACAACATTTAGGCAAATGTGGATTATAGGTTCGTGGGTAATACCCGCCGTCAGCAAAAAGCTGACTTAACCTGAGCCCTTAGAAAGAGGACTTGAAAAATGGCTATCCAAAACTCTGTTTTGACCAATCCGTCTTCCTTTGTTGCCCTTCGTACCCTGAATGGCATCAATCGTAGCCTCGACACCACCCAGAACCGTGTTTCCACGGGCCTGAAGGTTGCGGGTGCTCTGGACGACGCGTCCAACTTTGCTATCTCGCAGGGTATCCGGGCCGAACTTAAGGCGATCGATGCGGTTACCCAGGGTCTTAACAACGCCAAAGGTATTGGTAATGTTGCAATCGCCGGAGTGACCGGCGTTTCCAATCTGCTTTCCGACATCCGCGGTAAACTGACCGAGCTTGCCAACGAAGGTATCACAACCACGCAGCGGAATATTCTGGCGGCTGACTTTAACGAGTTGGTTTCGCAGGCAGCCAACTTCATCGCCAATTCAGCTTTCAATGGTGTGAACCTGATCGAGTCTGGTGCTACGAGCGTAAATACACTCTCCAACTTGGCCGGTGGTCTGCTTACCCTGACGTCGCAGAGTGCGGTCAACACTCAAGTTGGCAGTCTCGCTGGTGTAAGCGTGGGGTCGGCGACCAACGCGCAGAGCGTTATTGCGAACCAGTATTCCAATTTGGAATCTGTCGTGAACACGGCACTTGGCTCCCTCGGCGCGGAAGTTCGTGCGCTCAACTTGCAGACCGCTTTCCTTGAGGAAATTCGGGATGCAACCGACGAAGGTCTCGGCAACATCGTCGATGCCGATCTGGCTCGCGAGTCCGCTAGGCTGACGTCGCTGCAGGTTCAGCAGCAGCTGTCCACACAGACCTTGGGTATTGCGAACCAGCGCCCCCAGACCCTTCTCGGTCTCTTCGGTTAAGGTTGGTTCAAACACATTTCTGCGAAAGGGCGGCTTCGGCCGCCCTTTTTTGTGTCCGCGTTTCCAATCGCAAGGTCGGCTCTTATTTGGGCTGCCTGGTGAGAGAAATCTCACAGTTTGAAATTCCTAGAATTCGGCGTGAATTTCTAAATATTTCAATGTTCTAATTTCATGCAACCAGAAGTTCTCTCTGGCTTTTCCGAATCCCTTACTGAGATTAATCTTTTAGCAACTTCTTTGTGTGTTAATATGAAGTATCCGCTCAAAGAAGCGGGTTTTGCTCTGGGGCTTGCCCCTAATTACTGCGGAAAAAATTCCGCTGTCCTTAGAAAGAGGAGGCCAAAATGGCTGTTCAAAACTCTATCCTGACGAATCCGTCCGCATTCACGGCGCTTCGTACCCTGAATTCTATCAACCGTAATCTTGATACCACACAGAACCGTGTTTCCACGGGCCTGAAGGTCGCGGGTGCTCTCGACAACGCCTCTACTTTTGCTATCGCGCAGGGTATCCGGGCTGAGTTGAGTGGCATTGATGCGGTTACCCAGGGTTTGAATAGTGCCAAGGGTATCGGTAACGTTGCGATTGCCGGTGTAACTGGTATTTCCAATCTCCTTACCGATATTCGCGGCAAGCTGACGGAGTTGGCTAACGAAGGTATCACCACTGCGCAGCGTAATATTCTGTCGGCCGATTTTAACGAGCTGGTTTCGCAGGCTGGTAACTTCATCGCCAATGCATCCTTCAATGGCGTGAACCTGATCGAGTCCGGTGCAACCAACATCAATACGCTCTCGAACTTGGCTGGCGGTACACTGTCACTGACGTCGCAGAGTGCGGTTAATACCCAGGTCGGTAGCCTTGCTGGCGCCACGCTGGCTTCAGCTACCAACGCCCAGAGTGTTATCGCGAACCAGTATGCAAATCTGGAATCCGTCGTGAACACGGCGCTTGGCTCTCTTGGTGCCGAAGTTCGTGCCCTCAATCTGCAGACGCAGTTCCTTGAGGAAATTCGTGACGCAACCGACGAAGGTCTCGGCAACTTGGTCGATGCCGATCTGGCACGCGAATCTGCCCGACTCACCTCTTTGCAGGTGCAGCAGCAGCTGTCCACGCAGACTCTCGGGATCGCAAACCAGCGCCCGCAGTCTTTGCTTGGCCTGTTCCGTTAATCGCGGACCAAACCTACTTGGAAATCGGGGGAAGAAATTCCCCCGATTTTTTTTGTCCGGAATTCCCTTATATCCACAGCCATTTATTTACTCATTTCATCCAAGACATCTCGTTGATCCTCATCGATATCCTTAACGGTGTGAGGAAGCGCATTTTCCGATTTGCTGATTTAGTGTTATGGATATGTAATCAAGTCGGTTGCGCAGGTTCTGTAGAATGCCTTTAAAAATCAATGTGAAGCCGGGTGAAAAGTTTGTCGTTAACGGCGCGGTTATGGTGGCCGGCAAAAAAGGAGCGTCTCTGGTGCTCCAGAACGAGGCGACTATCCTTCTCGGCAAAGACATCATGCAGGAAGAGGATGCAACCTCGCCGGCAAAACGGATCTACTTTACCATTTTGTTAATGTATCTGGATCACGATGACCCCGATCAATATCGTGGCATGTTCCTTGAATTGGTTGAGAGCTTTTTAGAAGCGACAACGTTCAAAGAAGTGCGGATGACGCTTTTGAATCTGGTTCAGGATGTGAACGAAAAGCGCTTCTACAGAGCTTTGAAAACCTGTAAAGCCCTCATTGCTTATGAGGCTGAAATTTTCAAGATTGGCGCGCCAGAAGTGGCTGGGAGTAATTAATGTCCGGCATTGACGCCTATAAAAAAACAATCACGCAAACTGCGACGTCGCGCGATACCGAGTATCGCCTTCTGGCGCAAGTTACAGCTGAATTGATCAAAGCCGTTGAGAATAAAAAAGGGGCGGCCAATGATCCAACCAAGATGGCCCAGGTCGCTACCGCGCTGAACTGGAACAAGCAGGTATGGGATGTATTCGTCGAAGACTGCGGCACGGCTGGTAACCAGTTGCCCCGGGACCTGCGCGCCGCAATTGTCAGTCTCGGTATATGGGTAACAAAAGAGACCGCAATAGCTCTGGAAGGTGAGGGGGATCTTGATTCTCTCGTTGCCGTGAATAGAGACATTATGAAGGGCCTCAAGCCGTCCCAGTCGACCGAAAACCAGACGACGCTCAAACCGTCCGGTACTGTGGGTTCTATTCTGGACCAAGCGTAAACCAAGCCGTTACGGACTACCGTCGTAAACGATAGACTTGGAACGGTCATAGGGCCGGACAACGAGCGCCGTTTCTTTCAAAGCTGCTTGAAAAGCCTTTCAGTGCTCATCGAACAGACGTTTTTTCCGAGATGGAATCCGAGCTTCGTGAACTGTGCTCTCTATTTCCGGATCCCTCACAGAACTTGATTTCTTTGACCTTTGCCTTCCCAACCGGGCCCGGATTGGGAGGCTTACGCAATCAGCTTTATGGTTGTGTGGTGGATATGGTAAGGGCGCTCGGCACGCGCACGGCAAACTAGGTAAGCCTTATCTAGAATCTTCAGCCTGGTGAATTGGATGCAGTGCGGGAACTCCCTGGCTGTGTCATTTATGATCCTGAAGGTATTGATCAGAAAAACGAACTGGATCGTCTAGGGTGCAGGCGTTTTCGTGGATACCGCCATCTCCCCGTTAACGGCCTCAATCGGCACCCCGACTATCCAGCTCGGGCGGAGCCATCTCCTTTTAAGTGACGCTTATGATGCCATACTTGGATCCTGTCATCCGATGGCCTGAAATATTGAACGTTTCGACATGAATGTATCTTTGTCCAGAGCGGCAAAAGCATTGCCGAGGACCCTCAAGGTTTCCAGTCACGGTAAATAGTGTCCGGATGCAGCTGCAAAAAATGCCGATCCGACGCCTACTATGCGGCTGAGTACAGGTTGTAAGTTACCTTGTTTAATAAAAAATCATTAAATATCAGATAATTAGATGCCCCTCTCTGGTTGGCCCGACTATTGCGTCAGATGGGCCAAGACAGTGGTTCGTCGCTGTTACAGCCCGGCAAAAAAGACCATGTCCAAGAAATGGACTGGGAGCTGAAGGGCGGAGGCGACGCGAAGAGAGAAGGAACACTGGTAATGGTTAGCAATTCAATTCTGACGAACCCGGAGGCTTTGGTCGCTCTACGTAATCTCGAGCGCACCAACTCCCTCTTGGCGCAGACACAGGACCGGGTCTCGACTGGTCTGAAGGTGACTGGAGCCGAGGATGATGCCTCGAACTTTGCCATTGCGCAGGGGATTCGGGGAGACTTGCGAGCCTTAAGTGCAATTCAGCAGGGGTTGAACAATACCAAGGGAATCGCCCAGGTCGCTCTCGCTGGTACAACCTCTATTTCGGATTTGCTCGCGGATGTCCGGCAGAAGCTGACGGAACTTTCGAACGAAGGTATTACGACGCAGCAGCGCAGTATCTTGCAGGATGACTTCAACGAGTTGCTTTCCCAGGCGCGCAACTTTGTAGCTAATGCTGTGTTTAACGGGGTGAATGTCCTCGATACTTCAACAGCGGTGAATACGCTGTCGAACCTGAACAACGACACGATTACTCTGCGGGCCCGAAACCTGCTGACTGACATCAACTCGCTTGGCGGAGCTACGCTGACCACTGCAACCAATGCCCAGAGCGTTTTGACGTTTCAGTATTCAAATCTGGAATCGACGATCAACATTGCGCTCGGTCAGCTTGGTGCCGATACAAGGGCATTGAATTTCCAGACAGAATTTCTGACCGAGGTCAGCGATGCGACGGAAGAGGGGCTCGGAAACATCGTTGATGCCGATCTTGCCCGTGAGTCTGCGCAGCTTACCGCTTTGCAGGTGCGACAGCAGCTCGGCATCCAGGTTCTCAGTGTGGCCAACAACGCGCCGCAGGTCCTCTTGGGTCTGTTCCAGTAAGTAGCGGATCTATAGTTCTTGGAGGATCGTAAAATGCGCCGGGGCTATGCCGCATATTCGAAAGTTCAAACCAAGACAGAGAGCCCTCAGCAGATCGAGTATCGCTTGCTCGGGCAGGTGACGAGCGCCTTGCGCAAGGCGCAGGAAGATACGGCCACGCTACAGGACAAGTTGAATGCGGCTCTGTGGAACGGGAAGGTCTGGGACGCTTTTCTCTGCGATCTGTCCGAACCGGGAAACACATTGCCGGATCAGCTCAAGAACAGTTTGATGCAACTCGCCCGCTGGGTTGCCCTGGAAACCGATCTTGTTATCGAGGGTAAGGCCGAATTGAACGCGATGATCAACGTGAACCGTCAGATCATGGAAGGGCTTCAGGACCAGTTCCGACTTGCTGAGGCCAGTTAACGGATCATTCCCGTGCCAGTAAAACTCCGCTAGCCGCTGCTTGACAGCATCCGGATCAGGTGTGGGATTGCCTCATCTATCAGAGCTGGCCAAGAGCGGTCGCCTGTTTTTACGAGGCTGCATTCCCCAGGAAACCAAGGGTCCCTCTCGGCACCGAAGAAAATGGCGCCGCACTGGGAATGAAGTCCGATCGACGGTGTCCCCACCGCACCCGCCATCATCAGTACGGATGTGTTAGGCGATATAACCAGATCTAGGGCGGCAATCATTGCCGCCACCCTGTCCAGCTCCTCTCTCTGGTCGATCCCCGGCGGGATATACAATTGCCGGCCGGAAGTGGCCTGGATGGCCTCTGTTTCAGAGCCTGAAGCGTCATACTGAAGGCAGACGGGCAGGAACTCAGCCACTTCCAGCAACGGAACGATATCTTTCAGCTCTGGGTAATTGTGCCGGGCTCCGGCCCTGCGCATACCGCTGCGCCAGCTTATGCCGACAGCAGGCCCGCTTCCGGTTGCGCGAAAACGGTCTTTCCAATGCGCCGTTTCAGTGGCGTCCGGTGCGAGATATCCGGCTTGATCGGGAAAAGCTTCGACAGACGGGCGGACAACGGATTGCAAGTCGGCGAGCATCATGTACCGACCAATGCCATGTTCTTGGACAAGCGGTTGGTATAGGGCTGTCGGCGGATCGGTGTCCGAGCGCTGGACTTTCTCGACGACCGTCAGGCCTGGAAAAGAGCGCGCGAAGAGCGCTGTCAGGCGTTTGTCAGATTCCAGAATGACAGGGCCGCCGAAGCGTTTTTGTATATCCGGGATGCAGGAGGCAAAGCGGATCTCGTCTCCGATGCCCTGCTCGTGGCAGATCAATAAGCTTTGCCCGTCCCTGCATGGCTCACCGTCCCATTCTTCAGGCAACCCTTGGCGGATGATCAGGATTTCCGGCTTCAAATGGCGCCAGAAATTGCGGGCCTGCCCACGTGCGATTTCGCCGGCACTCAGCAAGGCGTCTGTCAGACCGTGTTGTAAGCCCGTATTCCCTGGCTCCAGCACGCACGCGCGCGTGGCGCTTTTCACGCCGTCCTGCATACGGCCGACTCTTCGTTCAAGCAGTTGCAGGTTGTTCAGCGCCTGCGGCGCTCCCGGGGTCATGAGCAAGGATTTGCGGTAGGAAATAATTGCCCTGCTTGCCTTGAAGGCGTCGAAGAAAGCCCGGGCTTCCTGGAAATAGTATTCCGGAGTTGGCGCCGAAGATTTGGCGAAGGACTGCAAGGCTGACAACGCTTCCTCCGGCAGCTCCAGATCGTTGAGCACCGCAGCGTAAGACATCTTCCAACTTGCTTCCTCGGGACGCAGAGCCATTGCTTTTTCGAGCGATATACGTGCGTTGGAAGCATCGCCGCGGAGCCGCTCCGCTTCGGCGATATTCCGCCAGGCCTCCGGATGATCGGGCGCGATGACCAATGCGTGTCGTAACTGTGCCCACGCGTCGTCTGGATCATCGCTGGACAGGAAGACGCAAGCAAACCGATTGATGCAGTTGGCGTCGCCTGGGGCAAGCAAGAGCGAACGGCGAAAGCAATCGATAGCTTTTTCAGTGGCGCCCGACTGAAAAAGAGCCAGCCCGTAAAAATGCCAGAAGTGGCTCAGATCCTGTAATTGAGGGG
Organism: Nisaea sp.; assembly: GCF_034670185.1. Lineage (NCBI taxonomy): Bacteria > Pseudomonadati > Pseudomonadota > Alphaproteobacteria > Rhodospirillales > Thalassobaculaceae > Nisaea > Nisaea sp. Next base: position 1,627,186 of record NZ_JAXMNY010000001.1, on the reverse strand, counting down.
CTGCGGCTTCATAGAGGGGCACGGCCTCTCCAATCCGGCCCGCATTATGTATCGCGAGGGCGTTCTGGAGGATCTGGATCGCAGCAGCTCGGGAAAGAGTCGACATTCGACGATGCTGCACTAACGACGGTATATCGGAAAGTCTTTCTGTTCGCGTCCTGAAATTGAAGCTGGCCCGGTTCTTGCTTTCATGCTTTCGAGGCACTTTGCCTATGAGACTTCGGAGGTGATAGCCACCATGTCAATTAACAGCGCTCTTATTGCGGCAACATCCGGTCTGTCGGCAGCTCAGGCTCGAATCGATGTAGTGTCCCAAAACGTGGCGAATGCCGCGAACGAGACATATACGCGGAAATCGCAGGAGCTCCAGACCCGGATCATCGGTGGTCAGGCGCAGGGTGTTGATCTCGGCGTGGTGGTGCGTACGGTAAATGAAGGCTTGCAGAAAGATATTCGCTCCCAGCAAGCAACCGTTTCCGAGCTGACTGTTCTAGATAGTTTTCTTGAGCGTATGGTCGAGTCTTTCGGTCGTCCAGGCGACGACGACTCTATCTCCTCTAAGATTACTGATCTGAAGGAAAAACTTCAGGCCCTGTCGATTGCTCCGGAGCTTGGAGCGAACCAGGCTGAAGTCCTGCGTGCCGCGGAAAGCGTAGCGGCCGAATTCCAGCAGCTCTCGCAGACCATCAGCAACCTTCGGAAAGAAGCAGATCGGCAGATCGCGGACACAGTGGATCTGGTGAACACGGCACTGACGAATATCGAAACGCTCAACGATTCTATTGCGACGCGCAAAGTACAGGGTCTGACCACAGCCGATCTTGAGGATAGCCGCGATCAGTTCGTTGAAGAATTATCGCAATATATGAACATCAACGTGATCGAGCGTTCGAACGGCGAGCTGACCATTCTGACCGGCGACAGCCGGCTGATGCTCGATGATACAAAGTTCCCGCTGACTTTCGTAGAAACGTCTATTTTCACGGCGACTACGGTTGGCCAGCCCTTGCGGCTGGAGGACGGCCTCCCTGGCATTGCTACGAACCCGGACATCTCTTCCGAGATATCCGGTAAGGACGGTGAACTCGCCGGACTTCTTCGGGTACGCGATACGCTGTTGGTCGAAGCCCAGGATCAGCTGGATACACTAGCGCACGAGCTGGCGAACGATCTGGATACATTCACGATCAACGGCACGACTGCGGTGGTTAACCTGTTCGTTGATGGCGGTGGCGCGGTTCCGGTTGACGCTCTCGGTAACGAGCAGGGCTTCGCGGAAGTTATCCAGGTTAATGCCCTGGTGACCGGCACGCCTTCATTTCTCGTTACCGGCGATACCGGGAACGGAGCGAACACATATGTTGCCATCGGCTCCGGTGACCATCGTGTCGCGAATGCCATGCTCGATGTGTTCCAGAATACGCAAACTTTCGTTGCCGGCTTCGGTCTGACCGCCAATAACAGCATCGAAGGTTTTGCCGCTGAGATGGTTGGTTTTCAGGCTAACCAGCATGCGACCTTTGAAAGCCAGCTGACATTCGAAACCAACTTCCGCGACACTCTGATACAGACATATCGGGACGAGAGCGGGGTCAATACGGATGAAGAGCTCGCCAAACTTATCGAGCTTGAGGCCGCTTTTGCGGCCTCTGCGCGTGTCTTGCAGACTGTCCAGCAGTCGCTTGACGAACTCGTTAACATTATACGTTAGGAAGGAGTGAGACAATGCGTGTCGCCACCCTGACAATGTCACTACGGGCACAGAATACCGTTCTGAACCTTCAGAACCAGTTTTCACGTGCGCAGGAGCAGGTTTCAACCGGCAAGATCTCACAGATTTACAGTGGTCTGAGAGGCGACGATGCGCGTGTCTCAATTCAATTGCGTGAGGAAATTCAGACTAAAGAGGCTTACGTTAACACCATTGAGCAGGTGCGAACGCGGACCAAGATCATGGAAGCGGCACTGAACGGTATACAGGATCTTGCCGAGCAAATGCGGGTTGAGCTTATCAACCAGCAGGAGGGCAAGTTCGACGATACGGCTCCGGTGTTGAAGCAGTTTGCGGATTCCGCCATTGACCAGCTTGTAAGCCTTCTGAACACTCAATCCGAGGGGCGATATCTCTTCAACGGAACGGATGTTTCGACGGCGCCTGTGGATGATGCCGCAACTCTTAAAACAGCCGCTTATGCCGCTATTCCTGCGCTCGCCGTTGGCAACTCTGCGGCAGTGATCGCCGCGTCGGCTACTAACTTCGGAACCGACGCAAACTGGAACAATGTTGCCGGGATTGTACCAGGCCAGACAAAGCCGTTTGCATTTGATGCGGCGGAAGGTGTGCGTCTTGAGTTTGGCGAGCTGGCTAATGACAATTCAACCTTCGAGGAGCTCTTCGAGGTATTCTCTATCTTTGCGGATGTTAATTTCGCCGCCGGTCTCGATGCCGACTTTCGTGCCTTGGTTGACGACGGTTTGACACGGGTTGAGGCGGCGGCCGATGAGATCGGACTGATGGTTGCGTCAGTTGGTACGACCCAGGCGCGAATGACGGATATCGAAGCGCAGCATAAAGACGACAACACACTGCTATCGAACCAGCTTGATGGCGTTGAAAATGTTGATCCTTTTGAAGCCGCAGCGGAGTTTCAGCTGCTTCAGGGGCAGCTCCAGGCAGCCTATCAGACAACCGCATCGCTGCGGCAGCTCTCGCTCGCTAATTACATTTAGATTGGACTCAATTTCGCCTTGAACTAGTTGGAATATATGGGTTTAATTTTGCCTGTGCATTTCCCTAAAATTGAATAATTAAAGGTGAATGACTCGACATTCTTTTTGTGGGGTGTTATATACATTCCCAGTTGCCGATAAAAGGTAGGTTACTTTACTCCAGAATGGAGATGGTCATGGTCGAAATCCTCTCGGGGGTGACCGCCACGCAACCTGTTGCGAAATCCGTCTCACCGCCATCGCTGCAGGCGGCGATTTCTGATTCTGCCAGCGTCCCAAAAAAATCATCTTCCGATTTTTACTTGAGTCCGGTCATTCGATTCGACCCGGAGGCCTTGGCTGTGATTTTTGAGCTTCGTGACAGCCGCTCTGGCGAAGTGACGAAACAGTTTCCGGCAGAGCGGGTCGTTCGTGAACTTCAAAAAAGCGCTGGTCTTGTGCCGGAACCTGTCGAGGCTTCGGAGAAGACTCGTGGCGCCAGCGAGGAATCCATTTCTGGTGCTGTGGGAAGTGGCGAGTCGTCTGCAAATGCTGTAGCGGATCAGGAAGTTGACGTTCTGATCTGAGTCGGGGCGGCGGCATTGAGTGAGTGCTGCTATGAATCTTGTGCGGGTCAGGAATTAAAGGGCGAGGGCCATGGGTCCGGCGCCCTTGTTTTATGTCAGGGCCGCAATTTTCTGGATAGATGCTGAGTAATTGGCGTAAGGGGAGGTTCCTAAAATTCCCCTATAGATCCAACTATGTTACGAATTGATAGAATTGATTTGGGTATTCCGATGGAGGGTTCCAGCGTGAGTGACGAAGACGCGATCAATGAGCTGCTGAAGCGCGGTATCAGCCATCATGAAGCCGACGAGGTCGTTGAGGCGCGCAACATCTATATTGAGATCCTCGAACGGGATCCGCAAAATCACAAGGCTCTGGATCTTGCCGGTTTGCTCTGCATGCAGTGCGATGAGCTTGATGCTGCCGCGGATTTCTTCAGCTCTGCCATAGAGCTTGACCCTGAATCGGGCCGCTATCTTTGTCATGCAGGCACTCTTGAATTGCACCGGGGTCATTTAGAGACCGCAACCGAGCTGTTGAAGAAGGCGATTGCCAAGGATCCCGAAATCAGTGAGGCGTTTCTGTCTCTTGCTCTGGTTTACCGGGCGGAGCAAAAAATCGGAGATGCGATTGCCGTGATCGAAAACGGTCTTTCTCATGACCCGGACAATAGTCGGCTTTTGACCTGGCGCGGTGTTCTTGAGATTGATCGGGATGACCTGCCGAGTGCCGGCGAGTTCCTGCATCAGGCGATCAATGCCGACAATGAGAATATCGAAGCGATGGTTACGCTCGGTAACGTCATGATGGAGCTTGATGAACTTGATATCGCGGAGCGCTGCTACGTTTCGGTCAAGGAGCGTGTACCGGAAGATCTAGGGACGCGGTGCCGTTTATCCGTTCTGCTTAAACGTCTGGGCAAGCGCGACGAAGCAGTTACTGAACTGGAGGCGGCGTTCGCCCAGGCACCTGCCGAAAGCGACAGTTTCACTGAAATGGCATTGTTGTTTGAATCTCTCGGGAACGACGACGATGCCATCGTTGCAGCTGAACGGGCGGTTGCGCTAGATGCCGGCAATGCGGCAAGTTTTGAGTTGCTCGCGCGTCTTCATGGCAAGGCTGGAAACGAGGAAGCGGCAAAAGATGCCGAGGATAGGGCGTCTGCCCTTTCCTGACGGCTCGTCCGGTTTACAGGAATCTGATAAGCGCGGCCTGCGAGCGCTCTTCTATTAGAGGCTTTTGCTGACGGCTACCATCGGTTGGGCCAGGGGCGCGTAGGCTGCGTAGCCTGTGCGGGTCTTCCCAAAAGTTGGCGCATCGGCATCGATCCCGCGCTGCTTGCGTACCGATTCCATGATCAGTGACACAACCCGTTCTGCAGCATCGTGGCTGGAGCGCAGCGCCAGCATGTTGTCCGACAGAGTACAACGGAAGCGCTGATAAAGTTCCCGCAACTCTGCCCGGTCGTCATCGGGCACATCATCCAGCACTTCCGGGTTCGCACGCACCTCTGTCTGGTGTTTGTCGAAGGCGACGGACAGCTGGCGCTTTCGGGCCTGGAGCTTGTCCAGCGTCTTGAATTCGCGTTTTTTCAACAACGCGGTTTCTTCATTCAAGAGCTTCATCAGCCCAATCATGCTCTCGCGGAATGCCTCGACGATGGAATAATCAGGCATCTCAACGTACCTCCTGCAACGAGATCAACTGGCGTTCGATGTTATCGGCAAGTCCGATGCCGCCAGTGCCGGCCATTTGCTTGCCATACTCATCGACCAGCAGATCGCGGTAGATGTTCTCGGCCTGGCCACCGCCGAACATCGGGTTGCTTTCCATTCCCTTGAACATGTGGCCGAGCATCTGGCTGATGAAGATGCCTTCGAACTCCTCGGCCGCCTGTCGGATTTCCGTCTTGTCACTGCCAGCTGCCTGAAGTTTCTGCACTGCTGCGGTTGTGCGGGCGCTCTGCGCCTGGGCGCTGGCGGCGGCGGAGTCGGTGAGGGATGTGGTCTGCATCATTCGGCTCCCTTAAAGAACTTCGATTTCGGCTTGCAGGGCGCCTGCAGCCTTGATGGCTTGCAGGATAGAGATCAGATCGCGTGGCCCAATACCGAGTGCATTCAGCCCGTCTACCAATTCCTGGAGCGTCACGCTTTGGGCGAGTACGGAGAGCTGCTTGTCCTCATCCTGATCGATCTCGATCTGGGTCCGCGGGACGGTAACGGTTTCACCGGTCTGCGCGAACGGCTGGGGTTGCGATACCTGCGGCGTTTCCGTGATCCGGATCGTCAGGTTGCCCTGGGCGATAGCGACCGTGCTGATTCGGACATTCTCGCCCATCACGATGATGCCCGTGGTCTCGTTGATCACCACCTTGGCGGCAATGTCCGGGGTCACTCGAAGCTGCTCGACGTCCGTGATCAGGCCGACGGCATTGCCACGGTAATTCTCAGGAACGATCATCCGAACCGAGGCGAGGTCGTTTGCCTGTGAGATCGGCAAGCCGATAAAGGCGTTGATCGCCTGGGAGATCCGCCGCGCCGTGGTGAAGTCGGGGTTTTTCAGGGCGATGGTAACGGTCTCCATGGATGCCATAGAGAACGCGATTTCCCGTTCGATGATTGCTCCGTTGGCGATCCGGCCATTGGTAGGGACGCCCTGGATAACGCTCTGCCCGTCACCTGCGGCAGAAATTGCCCCGGTTGCCACGGGACCCTGGGCCACGGCATAGACCTCTCCATCTGCGCCGACCAGCGGGGTCACCAGCAAGGTGCCACCCAACAGGTCCTCGGCATCGCCAATGGCGGAAATGGAGACGTCAATGCGGCTACCCTGTTTTGAGAAGGGGGGAAGGGTGGCCGTTACCATTACGGCAGCGACATTGGCGGTATCGAGGTTGTCGTCGCGGGCATTGACGCCGAGCCGCTCCAGCATGCCGACCAGACTTTCCCGGGTGAAGATCGCGCTATCGAGTGCATCGCCGGTGCCGTTCAGGCCAACCACGAGGCCATAGCCGACGAGGATGTTTTCCCGGACGCCTTCGAAATCGACGATGTCTTTGATGCGAGTCTGGCCATACGCGTGCTGCGTCGGCGCGGCGATCATCAGCGCGGCCATGGCCAGAAGGCCAAGGATCGAGCTTGTAAAAAGCGATGAGCGGGTCTGTTTGTTTTCTTGCGGCCGCATCTCTATCGGTTCCTCGTGTTCTCTTGGAGTCGTCTCTCTGACCCCAGTCGATGAAGGTTATGCGAATACCATGCCAGTTATTCCGTCAGTATGATCAGGGGCTTCAGTCACCTCCATTCCTGAGCTTTCCAGACGTTGAATAGGCTGAAAATCGTAAGGCTTTATTCGCTATGAAGGTGTCTTGCCGATAGTGTATGACTCCGGAATAGGTAGGATTTGCACTATGAAAATAGATCCATCACGCCGTGTCAGTACCCCCGCCACCCGAAAAACCTCAAAGTCGGGCAGCGCAGGAGGGACACAATTTTCCGGTCTTCTCGACGGAGCTCAGGAAAGTACGTCCGCGCAGGGTTCCGGCCCCGCCATGTCGGTCGATGGGCTGCTGGCCGTTCAGGAAACAAACCCGGATGGACGCGGTCGGGGAAAGCAGGGGGCTGAGCGCGGAGAAGATCTGTTGGTCCGGCTGGAACGGATTCGCGACGGCCTTCTTATGGGAGCCATCCCCGAATCCGAATTGCGGGCTCTTGCGACCAGTATCACGACAACGCGTGAGCGGAAATTTACCGATCCCCGGCTGGGTGAAATTCTGGATGAAATCGAGCTTCGGGCACGGGTCGAACTCGCAAAACTGGGCACTTTTTTGTGAGTTTCAGGTTTGGTTTTAAAATTGTTATTTAATTTCAATTATTTGTGCGCATGAAAAGTGATGCGTTCCATCTGCAATCAGAGGGTTGAAACCGAGTGGGCCCCGGACATATACTCCGGCCGCTCGAAAAGGGCAGGAATCTTGCCTTTCATTGGCCTTTGTCTTGGAGGACCGGGATGAGCGTCACTTTGCCGCCCGACTATTCGCCGTCGGAAGACGAAGATTTTATGAATTCAAAGCAGCAGGAATATTTCCGCCAGAAGCTGCTTAAGTGGCGTGCTGAGCTTCTGCATGAAGCGAACGAGACGCTGAGCCACTTGACCCAGGAAAATCTGCAGAAACCGGATATGGCTGATCGTGCCTCTCTGGAAACTGACCAGCAGATCGAACTGCGGACCCGTGATCGCGAGCGCAAGCTGATCAGCAAAATCGATGCGGCGCTGCATCGGATCGAGGACGGCAGTTACGGGTATTGTGAGGAGACGGATGAGCCGATCGGCTTGCGGCGTCTTCAAGCTCGGCCGATCGCGACCTTGAGCCTCGAAGCTCAGGAGAGGCATGAGCGCCTTGAGCGGACACACCGCGACGACTGACCCTGATATATCTAAATGAATAAAGAAAAGGCCGTTCCTCAGGGAGCGGCCTTTTTGAGTCTGGATGAAATCATCGCGATGAGGGCCGCATGCGGCCAGAACAAAGCCGGGCGGTAAATCTTACCGCCCGGAGTTGTTGGATCATGAGGGGATCAGAAGGGCATCAGGATTTCGAGAGCCTGAGCACCGTAGCGCTGCTGCTGCAGGTCGGAGATCTGGCCGCGGCCTCCATAGGCAATGCGGGCTTCTGCCATCTCGTCATAGCTGACGGTATTCTCGGAAGTGATGTCCGCCGCGCGGATCACGCCGCCGACGACGATCTCGCGAACTTCCATATTCACCCGAACTTCCTGGCGCCCGAAGAGAACCATATTGCCGTTCGGCAGCTGCTGCGTCACCACGGCGGCGACACGCAGGTTGATGGTCTCGTTCCGGTCGATCCGGCCGCGGCCGTCATTGGCTAGGGATGAATTCAGATCCACAAGGCCGGCGCCCGTCGTTCCCTCGGCGAAGACATCGCTCAGCAGGGATTGCGCTCCGAACAGGCCGTTTACATTGAGGCCGTCGGTATGGGTGCGGTCGTGCCGGGTGCGGTTGTCGATTGCGGCGTCGTCTGCGATTTCAACGACAACGGTGATGATGTCGCCGACCTGGCTGGCGCGCTGATCCTCGAAGAAGGCGCGGGAGCCTTCCACCCATAGAGAATTGGCCTGCCGGGTCGCGGTGACCGGTGCCGGCATCGGCATCGAGACCGGCCTGTAGTTTTCCGCCTGGGTCGGGTTCTGGATCTCCGAGAGCTCCGGCGTTTTGCCGATGTCGGCAAGGCGCTGGAAGAGATTGCAGGCGCTGACGGACATTCCGATCAGGGCAACCGCGGTGATGCGGGAGAGCAGAGCGGGGAGGGACTTGTTTTTCATTGTTCCGGTTCCTTGAAAGGAGTGCCTAGTTCATCGCAAGACGCGGGCCGGCGACGGAGACGATGCCGGATTGGGTGACCGAACCGACAACTGTCTTGCCGCTGGAAAGGTTCTTCACGCGGATCGTGTCCTTGCGTGCGCCGCTCTCGAGAGCCTGACCGCGAAGTGTCAGTGTCATGAAGGATGTTTTGAAGATAAGGGTCACCAGATCGCCCTTGTGGATCAGCTCAATCGGCTTCACATCGGTTCGCCGGATCACGCGGCCGGCGGTAATCGGCCGGCGGGCGCTCATGCCGACAAGCTGGTCGGCAGAAGTTACCGTGTTGTAGCTGCTGCGGCGGGCACGCATTTCCGTCCAGACGATGTCGCTGGCATGGATCGTCTCGCCGGGCGCGGCATGCCGGCTCAGCACCGGAACCTCGATAACCGGATATACTTCACCCTGTGCCTGGGCGCGGACACTCTTGCCGTTACCGATCGGCACGGAGACCGAAGCTGCGAAGCGCCGGTTCTGGCTGTTGTAGTCGATGGTGTCGACCGAGATTTCCGGCGGCATATCTGCCGGGATCATCATTGTCAGCCGACGGTTGGTCAGCTCGACATCGATGTTGTCGGCAACATAGTCCCGTTGCAGCCGTTCTGCGATGGCCTCCCGGATCAACTGCAGCGGTACTGCGCGACCTTCGCGCTGGACGGCGACACGGATCCGATTGTGCGGAGGTGTCCAGTCCAGGTCGTGGATGGAAGCCAGTTTTTGCAGCGTGCGCAGGCGGACCACCATGTTTTCACCAGGGGGCGGGGCATCGCCGACGCGGGCGTCCTTTCCGGCCGGCAGGCCTAAGAAAAGATCGCTCAGCATCAGCGTGTCCCGGTCGAGCATGACGGTCTCATTTGCAAAGAGCGGCACGCCCTTGGTCTCGCTCGCTGTCGCCGTCTGCGGGATGCCGAGGGCAATCCCGAAGAGCGCGGCGGCCGTGATGAGCTTCAGTGGCTTCAGCATTTTGCGTGTCATGTCGTTACTCCCTGGTTTCCGGGGTCAGGCCGCGTTAGCGAACCTGATTGACCGTGGCCATCATCTGATCCGAGGTCTCGATGACCTTCGAATTCAACTCGTAGGCGCGCTGGGCCGTGATCAGGTCGGTGATTTCCTGCACCGGATCCACGTTCGAGGATTCGATGTAGCCCTGGAAAAGGCCGCCGAAGCCGTCCGTTTCCGGGTTGGCCGTGCTCGGCGCGCCGGAAGCTTCGGTTTCGAGAAGCAGGTTGTTACCGGCATGTTCGAGACCGGCATCGTTCTGGAAGGTCGCCAGCTGGATTTGGCCGACATTTGATTCTGCCGTCTGGCCGTCCAGCTTCACCAGAACCTGGCCGGACTGGTTGATGGTCACGCCGACTGCGCCGGCGGGAACAGTGATACCCGGCTGGACGGTGTAGCCATCTGCGGTCACCAGCTCGCCCGTCTGGCTCACCTGGAAGGAGCCGTCACGGGTATAAGCCGTTTCGCCGTCCGGAAGCTGGACCTGAAAGTAGCCGTTGCCGCGGATCGCCAGATCGAACTGGTTGTCGGTGAGGATCAGCGATCCCTGCTCGTTCACACGATAGGTCGCTGCCGTGCGGACACCGACACCGAGCTGGATGCCTGAGGGAACAATCGTGCCCGCATCAGAGGAGTTGGAGCCTACCCGCCGCAGATCTTGATACAGCAGATCCTGGAACTGGGCCCGGTGCCTCTTGAAGGCGGTGGTGTTCATGTTGGCGATGTTGTTCGAAATAACCTCGACGTTGGTCTGCTGAGCCAGCATGCCGGTGGAGGCGATGTTTAGTGACTGCATGGTTTTCTTCCTTCTTCCGGCAAATTAAGCGGCTGTGGCGGTGCCGAGTTTACGGACCGAGGTGCGAAGTCTTTCGGCTTCCTGATCCAGCATGTTCTTCACGCTTTCATAGCTGCGCTGAATGTCGATCAGTCTGGTCAGTTCCGAGATGGCGGAGACATTAGAAGTCTCGAGGTGACCCTGGAGCATCTTGGAGCGCTCGGGGGGGCGGGGTTGTTCGGTCGTCTCGAAGGTGCTGCCGCCGCGCTTCTGCATGCGCGGCAGGTCGTCGAATTCGACGACTTTCAGAATTCCGAGCACTTCCGGCCCGGCGCTGATGGTGCCATCCGGCGAAATCTCAATCTTGCGACCGTCCTGCGGGATGAAAATCGGGTTGTCGTCCGTATCCATGACCAGCTCACCGTTGCCGGTTATCAGCTGGTTGTCCGGGCTGAGCTTGAAGTTACCGTTCCGGGTGTACATTTGCTCCCGGCCGTTATCGACCGTGAAGAACCCTGGGCCTTCTATGGCGACATCGAACGTGTTCTGCGTCGGCTGAAGTGTGCCGGGCTGATGGATGACGATGGTTCCGTGGTCGATCACGAAGTCCAGCTTCTCGTCCATCTTGGTGTCAGTTTCATAAGGCGAGTAGAGAGCGATTTCCCGCTTGAAGGCGGTTGTGCTTGAGTTCGCGATGTTATTGGCGACCAAAGACAGTTCGCGCCGGAGGGCGGATTGCCGGGAGAGCCCGATATAGATCGCATTTTCCATGACGATAATTCCCAACCAGTGTCCAAATCGCCGCGTTCTACGGCCGTTGCCGAGGAATAAGCAGGTTTCGTGCCAGTTATTAAGTCAGGGAAAATCAACAGGTTAAATATGAGGCCGACGGCTCTGGATCGCGTCGCTCGGCAAGTCGCGCCGAGATGGAAGCTTTTGCCGGGCGGTGTTCCGGAGCTGATCCGGGCCTTGCTTGAATGGACCTCAAGTCTCCGATACGCGCGTCTTTAGAGACTGGGTGCGCTCATTTCGCGAAGTTTATGATAAATATGGAGAATTGGTGCGTTATATGCTTTACTCTTTAGGTGCGTCTGGGTTTCCCGATGCTTGGGGCTGCATGCACTGTTTGGATCGCGCCCCGATCGGGTCGGGCTGGTTACGCTTTGCTATATTCAGCCAGGTGCTGGCTGTTTTAATGGGCTTGGAACAGGACGGAACGCATGGCCGAGGAAGGCGAAGTCGTTGAGGACAGCGGTGAAGCGGGTGAGGAAGAAGCCAGCCGAAAGCTAAGCCCCAAAAAAATCATCCTGTTCGTGTTGCTGCCCCTGTTGCTTCTGGTTGGGGCCGGCGCGGGCGCGGCGATCATGCTTGGTATGCTGGGCGGCGAGGAGCCTCCTCCCGAAGTCGCGGCAGGCGCGGAGCCTCAGGAGGTGGTGGAAGAAAAAACCTCTGCCCAGGCAATCTTCTTCGAAGTTCCCGACCTTATCGTCAATTTGAATACGAACAGCCGCAAAACGGCATTCCTGAAGATTAAAATCGCGTTGGAAGTCAGCGATCCAGCCGATGTGGATGTCGTTAATCAGAACTTGCCGCGTATCGTTGACAACTTTCAGGTATATTTACGTGAACTCCGCGTGGACGACCTGCAAGGGTCTGCTGGCATGTATCGTCTGCGTGAGGAACTGCTCCGCCGTGTGAACCTGGCTGTTCGCCCGGCGCGGGTGAAAGATGTACTATTTAAGGAAATGCTGGTTCAGTGAGGAATTCGCATGGCCGATGATGATCTCGCCGCCGAATGGGAGGCGATGGGTGAAGACGACGAGGACGATGATGTTGGTGGCGGCAGTGGTACTGGCGCCCGGGTTCTAAACCAGGACGAAATCGACTCTCTGCTTGGATTTGACGAGGGTGCCGGCGGTGATGGCGATACCTCGGGTATCCAGGCCATCGTCAATTCGGCTCTCGTCTCATACGAACGCCTTCCGATGCTCGAGGTCGTGTTTGACCGCCTCGTCCGGATGATGTCGACAAGCCTGCGTAACTTTACGTCCGACAACGTCGAGGTCTCACTCGACAACATCACCTCCATCCGTTTCGGCGATTATCTGAACTCTATCCCGCTACCGGCGATGTTGAGCGTGTTCAAGGCGGAGGAATGGGATAACTACGGGCTGCTCGTTGTCGATTCGGCGTTGATCTATTCCATCGTCGACGTTCTTCTCGGTGGTCGCCGGGGCACGGCGGCCATGCGTATTGAAGGCCGTCCCTACACCACGATCGAACGTAATCTGGTGGAACGCATGGTCACGGTCGTGTTGAGCGATCTGTCCGCTGCGTTCGACCCGTTGAGCCCGGTGACATTCCGCTTCGATCGTCTGGAAACGAACCCGCGATTTGCCACCATTGCGCGGCCTGCGAACGCGGCAGTGCTGGCGCGGCTCCGTATCGATATGGAAGATCGTGGCGGGCGTCTTGAATTGATGCTTCCCTACGCCACACTGGAGCCGGTCCGTGAGCTGCTGCTGCAGATGTTCATGGGCGAGAAATTCGGCCGTGACTCCATCTGGGAAACTCACTTGGCGAACGAGCTTTGGGCAACGGATATTGAGCTTGAAGCGGTGCTGGACCAAGTTGTCCTGTCGCTGAACGATGTCTTGAACTGGAAGCCGGGCACGAAGCTGCAGCTGAACGCCAGCCCGAAATCGACGATCGACATGCGATGCGGCGAGGTCCCGCTCTTTATCGGCGGGATGGGGCAGCGCAACGGCAACATCGCGGTGAAGATCAAGCAGAAGCTGCGAAAGATGTAGGCGGACCGCATGTCAGAAACGATGCTGCCCCTGATCCTTGATGGCCTTCTGGTCGTACTTTTGCTGGCGACCATCGTCTACACCGTTTGCGCGGCAATCACGATGAGATGGAAGTTTTTGTCGATAAACTGAACGTCGCATGCGCGCGGGCGGAATCTGCAACTGCGGGCCTGCGCAATGCAGGGGAGAACGGCAAGGCGGTCTTCAGGGAAGCCGCGTCCAAGGCTGAAGCGCTGCGCGATGAGCTTGCTTTCCTGGTCGAGCGTGCCGATATCGTGGCTGGGCGCCTTGCAACTGCGAGTGAAGGCACCAAAATCGTTTCGAAGGAAGCTCAGGGTCAGGTTGCTGCGGCAAAGCCCGACCCGGTCAGAAAGCCGGGATCGAAGCGTCCTGCTCCGGCTGCCCGCCGTGCGCAGGAAGCCGGACGATCGCAGGAGCAGGCAAGGGCCGGGCGGGCGGCGCCAGCCGATGATGCCGGGTCCCCACGTTCGGAAGCCGAGGAAGAGTTGCTGAAAGCACTGAGGAACGCACGCTGATGGCATATGACAGGCAGGGACGGAAAGCCACGGTAAAGCCGGAAGATGCCGGGCAGACGGCGACGCCGAATGCCGCGCGTGTTCAGGGTGGACAAGCCGTTAAAGGCAAAGCACCCGTTCGGCGTGCGGCGGGGAAGAAATCGCCAGCTGCAGGGGATCATCGTCAGGCGGGTATCCCGCGCAAGCAGAGCAAGCGCTCAGGCGCTTTTATCCGTGTTCTCCCCGTCGTGGTTGTTGTTTCCATGTTCCTCATGGGGGTCAAGGTTGTCGGCATCTGGGATGTTTTGGAGAACGGGAAATCGCCGGTCAGCGTTGCTGCCTTCGCCGAGGCGGACAGCCCGGCTCCGACGTCAAGACAAGCGGGGAGTGCCGCTGAGCCACAGCAGCTGGCGCAGGCAACTGAGCCTGCGAATAGCAACGATGGAGACAAACCACTCGATCCCGTGCTCTTCACGCGCTCGGAAATTGAGCTGCTGCAGGATCTGTCGAAGCGGCGCAAGGAGCTGGATGCCCGGGAGCAGACCGTTATCCAGAAAGAGGGCCTGCTGACGGCCGCTGAAGACAGAATCGACAAGAAGATTGTCGAGCTTCAGAAGGTCCGGACGGAAATCGAAGGGCTTATCAAGACCTACGATGAGCAGGAAGAAAAAGAGATCAAGAGCCTCGTGCAGATTTACGAGAAAATGAAGCCTAAGGATGCCGCGCGGATCTTCGATGAGCTGGACATGAGCATTCTGCTGCGGGTTTTCGACCGGATGAAGGCATCAAAGTCCGCATCCGTACTCGCTAATATGCGCCCGCAAAAAGCGAAGGAAGTGACTTCGCGAATCGCCGAGCGGCGGACCATCCCCAATACCAACTGATTTTATCCCGCGCATTGTGCGCTCGAGAACGCATAGCTAGACTTTGCTTGCCGGGGACCTGCTATTCGCAGTATTCCATCGGTATATCAGGCATTAACGACCTTTTAATAGGATCGCTGTTAGTGTCTGGGCGTTGGTTAATTGAAAGCCGGACTGGATCCGGCCCTGTATGAAAATGGAGAGGTGCCGATGGCTGTCGACAAGGGCATGAGGGTTCTCATTGTCGATGATTACAAGACAATGTTGCGTATTATTCGGAACCTTCTTAAGCAGCTTGGTTTCAACAATGTAGACGAAGCGAGCGATGGCAGTGCTGCCTTGCAGATGCTGCGTCGCGGCGACGAATACGGTCTTGTGATTTCCGACTGGAATATGGAGCCGATGACAGGGCTCCAGCTGCTCAAGGAAGTACGGGCAGACTCCAAACTGAAAAGCACGCCGTTCATCATGGTTACTGCCGAGAGCAAGACTGAGAACGTTGTGGCTGCAAAGCAGGCCGGTGTGAACAATTACATTGTGAAGCCGTTCAACGCAGAGACGCTGAAGACGAAGATGACCGCGGTTATCGGAGCTTTCTGATAGCTGTTGCTCTCTTGGGCCGGTTACAGCGCGGGGTAGTTGTCTATGACTGAGAACGGAATCCGCGAGGATCTGTTACCGGAAGCAGCGCGGGAACTTGACGCAATGGCCTCGGTTGCCGAAGAGGCAGCCGAGCGAATCCTGACGGCCGTCGAGAAGATCGACGAGTTGCGGGAAGGCATGCCGGAAGCGGTTTCCGAGGCCGTTGGCGAAGCAATTATCGAGATTTTCGAGGCTTGCGGTTTCCAGGATTTAACCGGCCAGAGAGTGGGCCGGATCCACAAGACCCTCGACGGTGTTGCGGATCGGGTCGAGGCTGTAATGGCCCATACGGGGCACGGTCACGGCGGCGCTTCATCCGAGGCGAAAAGAAATCGTGACAAACACCCGGAAAATGTAGAAGAATCAGGTAGTGAACCGTTCTCAGAAGAGGGTTTGTTGAACGGTCCTCAGCTGCCTTCCGATGCGAAGACCCAGGAAGAAATTGATGCGCTGATGGACCAACTCAACAAGTAGTCTATGGCCCAAGGCGAAGACAAGGCGCGTGGTGCAAGCCAGCTCGGCAGCTTGCCGCTGTTTCTGAGTCTGTTTTTGCTCCTTCTCGCGTTCTTCATTTTTCTCAACTCAATCTCCACCCGTCAGTCGGGCAAGAGCGAACACGTCATCGACAGTGTGCGTTCGAGCTTTGCATCTGTGCTGCGGGGCGGGACTGGCGAGGGCGTGTTCGAAGGCGAACCCGGTAAAGCCGACGAAAAAGGACTGCGGGACGATTTTCTCGAAGCGTTCGATCCGCTGCTCAGCGAGACCGAGATCCGTCTGGAGCGGCCGGGTAACCCGTTTTACATAGATTTCCAATCCGGACGCCTGTTCGAGGGTGACCGGGTCGATCCAATCTTTGATTTCCGCGATTTCTCAAAACGCGTCTCCGCTGTTCTCGCGTCAAAGACGGCACGCGATGGAGCCGAGATCCGGTTCTGGTTCAACGTTCCCGCACCCGGGAACGAAATGCTGCTGGCGCGACAGAGAGCGGCCCGGCTGGCTGAGATCATGATCGCATCGGGGACCCCCCGAGCAAACGTTTCCATCGGATTTCGCGAATTGCCACGACCTGATACTGTCCGTATTGCCGTCCATCTCGGTGCTGAAGGGCACGGAGCTCGATGAGAGGGAGGGTGGCACGGCGCGGGAGTCGCGAGCGGAATCAGGGCGGCACCTGGATGGTGACCTTTGTCGATCTGGTATCACTTTTGCTCGCGTTTTTCGTGCTGTTGTTCTCCATGACCTCGCCGGATGCGCCGCAATGGGAATCCTTCACCGCCTCCCTTCGGTCCACGTTCTCGTCCGAGTCGGTAAAACGATCACGCGAAGCACTGATGCCGGAAAGCGTTGAGACCGAGGATCCGGGGCGGGGTTTCGATCTCGGCTATCTGCGACGGCTTCTTGAAGTGACCATGTCCCGCAATGCCATTCTGCAGAACGCGACGATTACGGCGCAGAACGGGCGGCTCGTCCTCTCCATGGCAAGCGACGTGTTTTTCCAGCCAGGGGCAGCAACCATGCGGGCTTCCGGCGAGGAAGCGCTTTTCGATCTTGCCGTTGCCTTGACCCAGATCGACAACCGGATCGACATTGTGGGGCATACGGATCCCCGGCCGTTCACATCGGCGTCCGGATCTTTCCGCTCGAACTGGGACCTGTCGCTTGCCCGGGCACTCTCTGTTGCCGACACGCTTCAGCGCTTCGGTTATCGTAAGCCGGTTGAAGTCAGAGGTGCTGCTGACGGGAAATTCGGAGAAATCGACAGATCATTGCCGCTCGAAGATCGATATCGCAGGGCTCGGCGCGTAGATCTCGTGATTTATCACGAGAGGGACCGGCGATGAGCATGCGCCAGCTCACATGTGAGGAGCGAGGGCGTATCGCATCTGCTGGAGCCGGGATGCGGTCTGCCGCGATCCGGACCGTAGCAGTGCTATGCTTGGTGCTCGTGACATTGGCTTCGGCCGGGGCGCAGACCCTTGGTATTTCAAGCGGAAGTGCGAACGGCGTCGATAGCCTGCGATTCGACTGGCCAACTCGGGTCGGTTACGAGGCTCAAAAGTTCGGCAACACTCTGGCGATCGTGTTCAATCGCCCGGTCGCAGCCGATTTCGGCCCGGTGGCAAACGGTGTCGGGAATTTCATCTCCGGGGTCAGCCTCGATAGCGATAACCGAACGGTGCTGATCGATCTCACAGGCAATCCGCGGTTCCGCTCAAGCCGAGTCGGAACATCGGTTGTCCTGGAGTTTTTTGATCGTAATGCTCCGGCACCGGCTGCTGCCGCGGCGCCAGCTCCGGCTCCGAGAGCTGCTGCCGCTCCTGCTCCGCCTGCACCGGCACCCGCGCCCGCAGCGGCTCCAGCCCCTGCAAAGAGGGCTCCGCCAGCGGCGAGTCCGAGGCCGCCGAATGTGCCTGAATTGTCCGTGCGGACCGGTGCGCATGACAAATTTTATCGTTTCGTTTTCGACTGGACGAAGCAAACGCCCTATAGCGTTTCGGAGCAACCGGACCGCGCGGTTATCCGGTTCGAAAACCCGGCCTGGATCAATGACGAAGAGGTCCGGCGGTTCATTCCGGAGCGTTTAAAGAATTTCAGTTCGGTTCCTGGCGGCAATGCGATCGATGTAACGATCCCGCTGCAGGCGCGTGAAGGTGTTCGGCATTTCACCAGCGGAACGCGGGTCGTTCTGGATGTGGTGGAGGGCGGTGAGCCGAGTAGAACGGGAGTATCCGCATCCGCATCGACAGAGCCTGCAGTGCCGGCGCCTCGTGCCGCACCGGTAGAGCCAGTGACGGCAGCGGTACCGGAAAATCAGGCGACCGATTCCGCGAAACAGGTCGCCGCCCAGTTCGGACTGCAGCCGCAAGCCGGCGGGGCTGCCGGAGTTGCCGTGCCTCCGGCATCGGTGGCGGCAGCTCCAGCACCGGCACCAGCACCAGCACCAGTTAATGCGTCGCAGACCGAAGCGACAGATAACCCAGCCCCCATACCTCCTGCCGCCGGAGCCGGGGCAGAGCAGCAAGCCGCTGCCGATCCTGCTCAAGCCGGACTGCCCCAAACGGAAACAGAGTCACAAGCGACGGCGCCGGGCAAGTCACCCGAGATAGAACCGGAGGCTTTTGGAACTGCGACACGGCTTCAGGACATCGATCTGAAGACGCTGATGAAGAATGGCGAGTCTCTTGTCTCCAGCCTCAGTGCCGGAAATCAGGGGGTGATCGAAGGACCGGTCATTCCGGTCACCGCCTCGCAGGACAACAATATCGTCTCGGTCCGTTTTGAGTGGACCCAGCCTGTTGCCGCCGCGGTGTTCGCGCGGGCCGGGTATGTGTGGGTGGTCTTCGGAGCGCCCGCCCGCTTTGATCTCAAGGGCCTTAATAGTGTCGACTATCAGTTGTTCGGCGAAAAAATTCAGGTTCCGGTAAATGGAGGATCGGCTGTCCGGTTCCCCACCGTCGAAGGCGTTAACCCCAGAGTCTGGCGTGACAATGCCGTCTGGATCGTTGATTTCCGGCCCCAGAACAGCCGGCCTGATGTGCCGGTGCGAGTTGAAACACAGCTCGTCAGCGCGCAGGGCCCCCGCGTTTTCATCCCGCTGGAGGACCACGGCGCGACCGTTATTATCAGGGACCCCGAGATCGGCGATCAGCTGTTTGTCGTGCCGGTCGCCTCGCTCAGCCGCGGTGTCGACGGTTTGCGGCAATTCACCGAGTTCAATCTTCTGAATTCGGCGCAGGGCGTGGTTGTTCAGCCTTTGGCCGATGATGTCACCATCCGGTCCTTGCCGGATGGTGTTGCCATCACCAAGCTCGGCGGGCTGACGATTTCTCGAAATGTGCAGCAATCGACGGACGATCAGGTTGCTCAGCGTATAGATGGATTGCCGCCCGGATTGGCGCCTGGCCGGATATTCGATTTCAGCAATTGGCGTAAAGGCGGCACGGAAGATTTCCTGCAGGAAAAGCAGGCGATCCAGAGGCGGATTTCCGAAGCGACCAGTATCGCGCGTAGCGGTCCCCGCCTGGAGCTGGCTCATTTTTACTTCGCGCACGGCCTTTCCGCCGAAGCGATGGGGCTGCTTCGGACGATCGAGGCCGAGGACGAAGATCTCTCCCGCAGGCCGGACGTGAAAGCGCTGCGTGGCGCGGCTCATTTCATGCTCGGGCGTTACAAGGAAGCCGAGGAAGATCTGATGGACCGCAATCTCAGCGGTCTATCGGAGGCAGAGCTATGGCGCGGTGCGACGAAGGCGTCTCAGGGGCGGTGGCCGGAAGCGGTCGAGCATTTCGCCCGCGCCGGTGAAATACCGGGTGGATATCCGAGAAACGTCGCGACACAGATGGCGCTGCTGGCCGCTGAAGCGGCGATCCGCGCTGGCGACTATCGTGGCGCTGGCGCCTTCATCGATGTTGTCGCTGAAGGCCAGCCGACACCCGGCGAGCAATCCCGCCTGAATTATCTGCGGGGGCGGATTCTTTACGCGTCGGGAGATATCGACACGGCGCTGGATTACTGGCGGCGTCTATCCCAGGGGCTGGACCGCTGGTCACGGGTCCGTGCCGAGCGGGCTCTGATCGAACATGGTCTGAGGGCTGGCCAGATCAGTCCTACGGATGCAATCGCCGGGCTTGAGAGCCTGCGCTACACGTGGCGTGGGGACCAGGTTGAGTTCGACCTGTTGCGCGAATTGGGCAAGCTTTACCTGGAAGAAAACGAATATATTGACGGACTGAATGCGCTGCGTGAAGCGGTGACCTTCTTCCCGGAAAATCTATATGCCGAGCAGGTCGCCGAGGAGATGACGGATTCCTTCAGCCGGATCTTCACCGAGGGCGACGCTGACAAGATGACGCCGATCCAGGCGTTGTCGCTTTACGATCAGTTCCGTGAACTTACCCCTGTCGGCGCCCGCGGAGACGAGATCATCCAGAGGCTGGCGGATCGTCTGGTCCAGGTCGATCTGCTTGATCGTGCATCCATTCTGCTGGAACGGCAGGTGAAGTTCCGTCTGCAGGGCGGAGACAAGGCGCGTGTCGGCGCCAGGCTCGCTCTGATCCGTTTGTTGGACCGCAGACCTGAAGAAGCACTGGCCGCGCTGGATGAAAGTGTCGCTCCCGGTATGGGGGCAGATCTGGCGCTGGAGCGTAAGCGCCTCCGCGCCCGCGCCGAGTTTGAATTGGGGGATGCGGACGGTGCATTGAGGCTGCTGTCCGGTGATCAGAGTCGGGATGCGGATTTGTTGCGCGCGGATGTTTTCTGGCGGACCCAGCGCTGGGCTCAGGCTGCCGAGGTTTTCCAGCGTCTGGTTGGACGGTCGGGTCAGGACGGGCGTCGGATCGACGATCGCGCAGCGACTCTGATCCTGAACTGGGCTGTATCCTTGTCGCTTAGCAACAATATTGAGCAGTTGAGCCGGGTTCGGCAGATTTTCACCCAGCAGATGGACAACACGCCGTTCCGCGAAGCTTTCCGCCTGATTACCAACAAGACCGAGGGAGATCTCGACGATTTCCGGACGTTGGCGGACCGGTTCGGTGAGATTGGCCGGTTTCAGGCTTTCCTGACGTCCTATCGGGACCGTCTCAAGGACAAGCCGCTGAGTGCAACAAACTAGGTTGTGCCCGCACTTCGTGTTGTGAGTGTGACGGTGTCTCTGGCTATGAGGCGCCGAAACTTCGCACCAGACTTCCGGCGATCAGATACCAGCCATCCACCAGAACGAAGAAGATCAGCTTGAAGGGCAGGGAGACGATGACCGGCGGCACCATCATCATGCCCATGGACATCAGGATTGACGCCACGACCATATCGATGATGACGAACGGCAGGTAGATCAGGAAGCCGATCTCGAAGGCACGTCTTAGCTCGCTGATCATGAAGGCGGGGACGAGCACTTTAAGAGGCGCGTTAGCGCCGATTTCGTCCGGGCCGACCCGGCCAATATCCTCAAAAAGCTGAAGATCCTTGTCGCGGACCTGGCTGAGCATGAATACACGGAATGGTTCAGCAGCGCGCTCGAAGGCTTCAAACTCGTCTATCCGTTCCTCGATCAACGGAGAGATGCCGTCCTGCCACGCTTTTTCAAGTGTTGGCGCCATGATGAAGCCGGTCAGGAACAGTGCGAGGCTGATCATTACGATATTCGGCGGCGATTGCTGGGTGCCGAGCGCGGTACGGAGCAGAGAGAAGACGATCACCAGCCGGGTGAAAGATGTGACGGTCACCAGAATGCCCGGCGCAATGGAGAGCAGTGTCACGACGCCAACAAGCTGGATCAGGCGCGCCGTTGTCGAGCCGCCGGGCTCACCGATATCCAGAGTCAGGGTCTGCGCCACTGCATCCGGCGCCATAATCAGGCAGATCAGGGCGGTGCAGATAACTCCTGCGATGCCGGCCCAGTGCGGCCAGCGGAGGGTGAAAAGGGCCTGTCTCATGCCTGCTCTCCCTTTTCAGCCAGCTTGTCGGCGGTTCCGGCGGCTTTCAAGGCGGACTGAAAGCTGCTCGTGCCCAAGTCTGAGGCGATAATCAGATCGTTATTCGGGCCAAGCAGCAGTAAATGCTCGCGGTCATCGCAGCGAACGAGCATCACGCGACGCCGCGGGTCGAGAGATATCTGACCGGTCACTGAGAGACGCCCGGTATTGTGGGTGCGCACGATACCAAGCCTCCCCGCATAGCGGCGGGCAACCCAATAGACCACGCCGATCAAGCCGATCGTGAAGGCGAAGCCGAGGAAAAACCGAACATAAATATCAAAACCCATGACGAAAGCATTTCACAAGGTGTCGCGGATGGGAACCGGCAAGCCGATGTCCGTGATGCGAAGTAACGGTGATCTGTGGAGAGAAGCCGGGCAGGGCCGGAAATCAAGGCGACACGTTTGGATGCGGTCAGCCGTTGCCGCGCCCTTTGCCGCCATAGGCTGCTGCGGCCTTCCTGCGCAGGTTCGCGGAATCGGAAGGGGGCGCTTCCTCAGCCGCCTTTTTGGCCATTACCTCCGACAGCAATTCAAGCAGCCCGATGACATGTTTCATTTCCGGAGCGAGGGCGTGGGCTTCTTTCGGCGGCAGGTCCGGGATCGTTGTACAGACGGACGCTACATCCGTTTCAAGGCCGATAAGCGAGCCGGAGATGATTGACGACGGCTCCTTCAGGGCGGCCTCAAGGCGTGCACGCACCGATGTCAGCCGTTCTGCTGGGGTTTCAGGATTTGCGGCTGTCATTTCTGCTCCTCGACACGGATCCGTTCGTTGGCGCGATATACATAGGTTAGGATCTCTGCGACGGCCGCGAAGGCTTCAACCGGGATTTCGCAATCCACTTCGACGGCAGCGAGGATCTGCACCAGGTCCGGATCTTTCCGCACTTTCACATCGTTTTCAAAAGCAAGGCGCAGAATTTTTTCCGCGACCTCGCCATAACCTTTGGCGATCACCCGCGGTGCGTCTTCGGTGCCGTCATCGTGGTCGAGTGCGATTGCAATCTGGCGGTCTTTCGCCGCGTTGGCTTCACGCCGGGCTTTGGCGGCACGCCGCTCCATTGCCGCGCGCTGCCCCTCCCGATTAGGGAGGGCTTCTGCGTCGGACACCGAAATTCCTGTCAGGTCTCGCGAACGGTCTGTCATAGGGAGAAGTATATGCGCGCAGGCGCCCAACCCAAACAAGCCAATCTTGGCATGATGTTTGCTTTTACTGTTGCGGGAGCTATGAAGGTTCTCTGAGATGAACGAAAAGTGCGCGAGCGAGAGTCGATATGTCGATCACCAATCTGACACTGATGAACATGGCACAGCACAAGCTGAACTGGCTTTCCGAACGCCAGTCCGTGTTGGCGCAGAACATCGCGAATGCCGACTCTCCGAGCTACCGGTCGCAGGACCTTACACCGATCAACTTCAAGCGAGAGGTTGAGCAAGTGATCAAGCTTCCCGTCGCAGTGACGGAAGGCAGCCACATGACCGGAACCACGCCGCGCAATGATTTCCGTATCGATAAAACGAGTTACAAGGACGTTTACGAGGCGAGCCCGAACGGCAACGGCGTCGTTCTGGAAGAACAGATGATCGCCGTGCAAGACACCAAGCTGCAGTACGACCTCGCGCTGAACCTCTACAACAAGCAGATCGGCATGTTCCGCACTGCACTTGGCGGCGGTGGTGCCCGGTAAGCAGGCCCCCCAGTAAAAACAGGCGTGGACAGGAAAGGATTAAGTCATGGATCTCAATTCTGCGATCAAGATTTCCGCATCCGGTATGCGAACCCAGGGCACGCGGCTCAGGGTCATTTCCGAAAACGTGGCCAACGCGGACTCACTCGGTTCGGTCAAGGGAGTAGACCCTTATCGCCGTAAAACCATCGTCTTCGAGAACTATGTGAACCGGGAGGCGGATGCCGAAATGGTCCGTGTTGCGAAGATCGGGCGGGACGATTCGGAGTTCGAGCTGGCATACGAGCCGTTCCATCCTCTGGCCGATGAAGAGGGATATGTGCGTCGCCCGAATGTGAACAGCCTGATTGAAATGATGGACATGCGGGAAGCGCAGCGCAGTTACGAGGCCAACCTTTCCTCGATCGAGATGGCGCGTAGCATGCTGCAGCGGACGGTTGATCTGTTACGCGGCTAAATATGGGCTGGGCTGGAAAGAAAGCGTGATTCCGAGTAATATCGGGTTGAATAGAAATGGAGTTCTCCATGGTAAGCAATATCGGAAATGCGCTAGGAGCTGCCGGAATCGGTAAGGTTCCAGGTGCCGATGGAGCAAAATCCGCCGACATGGTCGGGACCGATTTTTCCAGCTTCGTGAAGCAGGCGGCTCAGGATGCAGTCGGTGTGATGGAGTCTGGCGAGCAGATGTCCATGAAGGGGATTGCCGGCGAGGCGGACCTGACCGACGTGGTGCAGGCGGTGAACAGCGCCGATATTACGCTCAGGACAATCGTGACCCTCCGGGATCGCATGGTTCAGGCCTATCAGGAAGTCATCCGCATGCCAGTTTGATGGCGCTTGCGGCTCCTTTTCGGGTCATAATCGATTGGTCATGAATTGCCCGGCAGGAATTGCCGGGCTGCACATGTTTGCCGGGATGAGACCGTGGCCGGGATGAGACCATGAATGAAGCTGATGCCATCGAGATCGGCCGCGAGGCCGTTATCACAATGCTGACAATGTCGACGCCGATCATGTTGCTTGGCCTTGCCATCGGCCTGATGATTTCCTTGTTTCAGGCCCTGACCCAGTTGCAGGAAATGACACTGGTGTTCGTGCCGAAGATCATCATCGTGTTCGGCGGGCTTATTTTCTTCCTGCCGTTCATGCTGAACACAATAACTGCCTTCATGCAGTCCATAGCAGACAAAATCATATCGCTCGGATAGGGCTGGCGCAGGTTCATGCCTCTTGAGGATTTCCTCCCGACTCAGGTCTACATCATTCTGCTGGTCTTGAGCCGGCTGGGTGGGACCATGATGCTCATACCGGGTATCGGGGAGACCTTCGTTCCCGTCCAGTACCGGCTGATCTTGACTCTTGGGCTGAGCCTCGTCGTTGCACCGTTGGTCGCGGACACAATCCCGCTGGCGCCGTCTGCACCGGAGCTGGCGCGCCTGATATTTTTTGAAATGGTGATCGGGCTCTATTTCGGGATCGTTGCGCGGATCCTGTTATTGACGATGGATACGGCAGGTCAGATCATCGCCATGAATACAGGGCTTTCGAATGCGCAGATATTCAACCCGGCCATCGCTACGCAAGGCTCTCTGCCCGGCTTCTTCCTGCTGAATATCGCGACCCTGCTTTTGCTGATCACGGACCTGCATCATTTGCTGATCCGCGCCTTGATTGACAGCTACTCCCTGTTCCCTCCAGGGGAGTCGCTTCCCATTGCAGGTTTTGCTGATGCGATTTCGACGATCATTTCGAAAAGCTTCCAGCTTGCGGTCCAGCTTGCCTCGCCGTTCATTGTGCTGGGGCTGCTTTTCTATCTGGTGATGGGGGTCATGGCGCGGCTGATGCCGCAATTGCAGATCTTTTTCGTCGCGCTGCCGATACAGGTGGTGATGGGGTTGATGGTTCTTTCACTGGTTCTCAGTGGGGCCATGCTGGTCTTTTTGGAGTATTATGGCGCGAGTATCGGGAGTTACGTGATCCCGACCTAAAATGTGTGGCGCCGCGACAATGGAGTTGCGGCAGCCGGGGCGATCGGAGCCGGTGGCATGGCCGACCAGGACGATGCAGATAAGTCAGAAGAACCGTCTGCGCGAAAACTCTCGCAAGCGCGGGAGAAAGGGCAAACCCTCAGTTCCAAAGAGGTGAACAATTTCGCCGTCCTTTTGGGGGCGACGTTGATTGTCGGACTGATCGGGCCTTTTCTGCTGACGGATATGAGCCGCGCACTGCTGTTTTTCATCGAGCGTCCCGACCGTGTCGACATGAGCGCCGTCGGACCGGTCCTTTACGATACTCTGCTTAATGTGGGGATCGCAGTCGCGCCGGCATTGGGCCTTCTTGTCGTTCTGGCGGCTGGAGGAATTCTCGCACAGATAGGCTGGCTGATTGCTCCGTCAGCGATCGAACCGAAGCTTGAGAAAATCTCACCAATCGCCGGTGCAAAACGTCTGTTCAGCTTGAAATCGGTCGTTGAGCTGCTCAAGGGCATCGTCAAGATGGTTCTGGTCGGCTTCGTCGCCTATCTGATCGTCTCTCCGGAATTCTCGCGCGTCGAGCTGATGGTGCAGATGGACATCACGGAACTGCTCAATGAAACCCATTGGGTGGCGATCAAGTTGTTCGTCGGTGTGCTGGCGATAATGGGTGTGTTGGCGACCGTAGACTACCTCTATCAGCGCTATGAGTTCATGAAGCAGCAGCGCATGTCCAAGCAGGAAGTGAAGGACGAGCACAAGCAGACCGAAGGCGATCCGCATGTGAAAGCCCGGCTGCGTCAGCTCCGGGCGGAACGGGCCCGCACGCGAATGATTGCCGAGGTGCCAAACGCGACGGTGGTGGTAACGAACCCGACCCACTTTGCCGTGGCGCTGAAATATGAAATGGACGCTATGGCCGCCCCGCGAGTCGTTGCCAAGGGCGTGGACGCTGTTGCCCTGAAAATCCGGGAAGTCGCGACAGACAGCGATGTTCCGATCGTTGAAAACCGGCCGTTGGCGCGCGCGCTATTCGAGAATGCCGAGATAGACGAGGAAATCCCGGAAGAATATTTCAAGGCCGTTGCCGAGGTGATCAGCTATGTCTTCAAGTTGAACAAATCGAACGTGCCCGCGAACATCTCTCTATAAATTAGAAAAAAGACAGGGCGGAGGGCACGTGCAATCGTTCCGCACAAATGTCTCGACCCTTGGGGAGACCGGATGGATCCGATGATTGTGCCCGCGGCGAGCGGCTTTTTGGTGGCCGCTGCCATTGGTGTCGCTGCGACTGTCAAACTCAGGCGCTCCCGCGCGGCCTTGAGAATACTCGAGGCGGAGCGTGAACAATTACGGGCAGACGTTGCGGCCTTGACGTCAGAACTCTCTGAGCGAACTCAGGCGGAGAAAGCGGAAGCCACGCCAATGCTTCCGGTCTGCAGGTTTTCCGACGAAGGCCGTTTTCTGTCCGCCAATCAGGCTTTCGTCGATTTGTTTGCTGCGGGTGACGGGGACGATATCGCCTCAAACAAGGTTGTTCTCCGATTGCGCCTCATGGTCAGCAAGCACATGGAGCAGGCCCGGGCTGCAGAGCCGGGAGTGCTTGTCACGGCTGGAACGGTGCCGTCGGCGGAGGGCCAGTCAGCCTGGCAGGTGCAGCTTGCCGTTGATCGGGACGCGGAGGACGGCGGAAGCATTCTGGCATTGCTGTTGCCCGAGACGGATAGCTGGACGGCTCCGGCTCTCGATTACGCCCCGGCCGGCATTGTTTTCCTCGGCGGCGATTTCAAAACCATTCATGCGAATGCGGCTTATAGGGCGCTGGTCGAAGGCACCGGGCCGGGAGCGGCGGACAGGGGCACGCTCTTTGTCGATCTTATCGACCAGGAAGACCGCGAGGCCGCGGCCCGGTTCCTGGAGGGAGCCTCCGCAGATGGAGAGAACATCGAAGTCCAGCTTGTCGACCGCGAAGGTGGGGACGGCATCGAGGTCGCTGTTTTTTGCCGTTCCCTTAAAGTCGGGGAAGGTCCGGATGGCGCGACGCTCGTCGTATATCTGATCGATATCGGTCGCCGCCGTCAGTTGGAGGCGCAGGTCGCCCAGTCGCAGAAGATGCAGGCTGTCGGCCAGCTCGCAGGCGGTGTCGCACATGATTTCAACAATCTGCTGACGGCCATGAACGGGTATTGCGATCTCCTGCTCGCCCGTCACCGGCCGGGAGACCAGTCCTTCTCGGATGTCATGCAGGTAAAGCAGAACGCCAACCGGGCGGCTAATCTGGTGCGCCAGTTGCTCGCGTTTTCCCGTCAGCAGACGATGATCGCGCGGGTGCTCGATGTCACCGAGACCGTTGCGGACCTGTCGCACCTGTTGCGCCGCCTGATCGGTGAGAACATCGTTCTGAAAATCACCCATGGCCGCGAGCTGGCACCGATCCGGGTCGATCAGGGGCAACTTGAGCAGGTGGTGATCAATCTGGTCGTGAATGCCCGTGACGCCTGCCCTGGCGGTGGCAAGATCACGATGAAAACCCATGACTTTGTCACTCAGGTGCCGGTTCGGCGCGGTGATGACATGATGCCCGCCGGGCGCTATGTGCAGCTCGATGTGGTGGATACCGGAACCGGCATTGAAGAGAAGATCATAGGCCGGATTTTCGAGCCGTTCTTCTCGACCAAGGAGGTCGGGCAGGGAACCGGGCTCGGTCTCTCCACTGTCTATGGCATCGTGAAGCAGATCAACGGCTTCATTTCGGTGGAAAGCACAGTCGGAGAGGGCACGACGTTCTCCGTATTCCTGCCCGCCTACGAGGGTAAGGAGGCGCTCAGCCGGCATGGCGACGGGCAGATGGATGGCACCGAATCACGCAAGGATCTGACCGGGGTGGAAACCATCATGCTGGTCGAGGACGAGGATCCGGTCCGTCTGTTCGGCGCGCGTGCCCTGCGGAACAAGGGCTACAAGGTAATCGAGGCTCGTAACGGAGAGGCGGCCCTGCAATTGCTGTCGGACAAGAGCGAGGAGATCGACCTGTTGATCACCGATGTGGTGATGCCGGGGATGGATGGTCCGACCCTGGTGCGCAAGGTGCGGGAGGACCGGCCGGATCTCCGGGTTATCTGTATTTCAGGCTATTCAGAGGACGCCCTGCGCCAGCGCATCGAGGAAGACACCAACATTCATTTCCTGCCGAAGCCCTTCAGCCTGAAGCAGCTTGCGGGAACGGTGAAAGATGTGCTCCACCCGCTATGAGTGCTCCATGGTGATTCGGACGACGGAATTGGAACAAGGTGAGAACATAATGCTGATCTCATCGCCCAGACGCAAAATGTCGTAGGCAGTCGTAAAGTGAATCCTAGATTTCGAACGTGAACAAAAGGGGAAAATGTTCTTGTAAATGAGAACAAAGCTGGTACATACTGAAATCCGAATTTCAGTTCAGTCCCTTCCATAACGTTAATTGGACAAACGGGGCGGCGCTGATTGCCATTGCAGGCGTCCTTGTGGGATATGGAGGATCGGGTATGTCGGAACTAGCACTCAGAGTCATCGAACGGGACCCCATGGACAAGACAAAGGCGTTGGAAGCTGCCCTCGGCCAGATCGAGAAGGCATTTGGCAAGGGCTCGATTATGAAGCTCGGCCAGAACGAGCAGGTGGCTGAAGCCGAAGCCGTCTCGACCGGCTCTATCGGGCTCGATATCGGATTGGGAATTGGCGGCTTGCCACGCGGTCGCATCGTCGAGATTTACGGCCCGGAAAGCTCCGGCAAAACCACTCTTGCACTGCATGCCATTGCGGAAGCCCAGAAGAATGGCGGCACTTGCGCCTTTGTCGATGCGGAACACGCGCTTGACCCGATCTATGCCCGCAAGCTTGGCGTTGATCTCGATGAGCTGCTGATTTCCCAGCCGGACGCCGGTGAGCAGGCGCTGGAAATTACCGATACGTTGGTACGCTCCGGCGCTATCGATGTGCTGGTTGTCGACTCTGTCGCAGCCTTGGTGCCGCGGGCGGAACTTGAAGGCGAGATGGGCGACAGTCATGTCGGCCTGCAGGCTCGACTGATGAGTCAGGCGCTGCGCAAGCTGACCTCCTCGATTTCAAAGTCCCGCTGCCTTGTCATCTTCATCAACCAGATTCGTCTGAAAATCGGTGTGATGTTCGGTAACCCGGAAACCACGTCCGGCGGCAACGCGCTCAAGTTCTATGCCTCCGTACGGCTGGATATCCGGCGGATCGGCGCGATCAAGGATCGGGACGAGGTGGTCGGTAACCAGACCCGGGTCAAGGTGGTGAAGAACAAGATGGCGCCGCCCTTCAGGGTGGTCGAGTTCGACATCATGTATGGCGAAGGCATTTCCAAGACCGGAGAGATCCTTGATCTCGGCGTCAATGCCGGGATCGTCGAGAAGTCCGGCGCATGGTTCTCCTACAGCGGTCAGCGCATCGGCCAGGGCCGTGAGAATGCCAAGCGCTTCCTGACCGAGAACAAGGAAATCGCCAGTGAGATCGAACAGCAGATCCGGCAGAATGCGGGCCTGGTCGCGGATGCGATGATGCAGGGGCCGGACGATACGGCACCAGCAACCGATGGCTGACTCCGGATAAGGAAATCTGGCTCAAGAGCTGGCTTTTCCGCCGCAGATTAAAAGCAGAAAGCCCTGGACCGGTCTCGGTCCAGGGCTTTCTTTTGAATAAGCTTGGAGCCGGCCGCTGCAACCCGGCTCCCCCGGGCCTATCGACCGAGCTATTTGCCAAATGGAAAATGGCGGATTCCCAATGGCCGCGTGCTGGACAGAAGAGGGCTTCTTCAGTAAAAGCGGACCCCGCCTGCTGCGATGGCGCGGCGGGCTGACAGGCACGGTTATTCCGGCGGCAAGAGACGCGCTCCGCCGGTCCGGAGGGACGATATGCAGACCGCGAACGAGATCCGACGCACATTCCTCGATTACTTCGTCGAGAACGGTCACGCCGAAGTCGCTTCCAGTCCTCTGGTGCCGCGGAACGACCCGACCCTGCTTTTCACCAATGCCGGGATGGTGCAGTTCAAGAACGTCTTCACCGGGCAGGAGCATCGCGACTACAACCGGGCTGCCACTTCCCAGAAATGCGTGCGTGCTGGCGGCAAGCACAACGATCTTGAGAATGTCGGCTATACGGCCCGGCACCACACATTCTTCGAGATGCTGGGGAACTTTTCCTTTGGCGATTATTTCAAGGAACAGGCCATCGAGCATGCCTGGACCCTGATCACCAAGCGCTACGGCCTGCCGGCCGACAAGCTGCTGGTGACGGTATATCACGAGGACGAGGAGGCGGCGGCGCTCTGGCGCAAGATTGCGGGCCTGTCCGACGACCGCATCATCCGTATCGCCACCTCTGACAATTTCTGGGCGATGGGCGATACCGGCCCGTGCGGCCCGTGCTCCGAGATCTTTTTCGATCATGGCCCGGACATTCCGGGTGGCCCTCCGGGCAGCCCGGACGAGGACGGCGACCGGTTCATCGAGATCTGGAATCTGGTCTTCATGCAGTACGAGCAGATCGCGCCGGGCAACCGGGTGAACCTGCCGCGCCCGTCGATCGATACAGGTATGGGGCTGGAACGCATCGCCGCCGTGTTGCAGGGCCATCATGACAATTACGACATCGATCTAATGCGTGCCCTAATCGAGGCGTCGGCCCATGAGGCGAATGTTGACCCGGACGGGCCATTCAAGATTTCCCACCGGGTGGTCGCCGATCACTTGCGCGCTTCAAGCTTCCTGATCGCCGACGGAGTGTTGCCGTCCAATGAGGGCCGAGGCTACGTTCTGCGACGGATCATGCGCCGGGCCATGCGCCATGCTCATATCATGGGCTGCAAGGACCCGCTGGTCTGGAAGCTGGTGCCGGCACTGGTCAAGCAGATGGGCGACGCTTTCCCGGAACTCGGCCGCGCGGAAAGCCTGATCAAGGAAACCCTGAAGCTGGAAGAAACCCGCTTCAAGGAAACCCTCGACCGGGGTCTGAAGCACCTGGAAGATGAGACGTCGCGTCTTGGCGATGGCGAAACCCTCGCCGGTGAGGTGGCTTTCAAGCTTTATGACACCTACGGTTTCCCGCTCGATCTGACCCAGGACATCCTGCGTGGTCAGGGCCGCCTTGTGGATACGGACGGATTCCAAACCGCCATGGAACGCCAGCGCGCGGCGGCTCGTGCCGCCTGGTCCGGCTCCGGCGAGGCGGCGACCGATGCGGTCTGGTTCGAATTGCGTGAGCAATGCGGCGCCACCGAATTCCTCGGCTACGGCACCGATCATGCGGAAGGCCAGATCGAGGCACTGGTGCTGGATGGCAAGCCGGTAACGCGTATAGAGGGACCGGCTGAGTTCGCCATGATCGTGAACCAGACACCATTCTATGGCGAATCCGGTGGTCAGGTCGGAGATGCGGGGGCTGCCCGTACCCTTGGCGGCACGGAGATCGACGTTTCGGATACACAGAAGAAAGTCGGCGATCTCTGGGTTCACTTCGCCAAAGTGGCGGAAGGCGTCGTCGAGGTCGGCGATGCGGTCGAGCTCACTGTCGACAAGGAGCGCAGGGGTCACACGCAGGCCAACCATTCGGCCACCCACCTGCTGCACGAGGCATTGCGGCGGCACCTTGGCAAACATGTGACGCAGAAAGGCTCGCTCGTCGCGCCGGGGCGTTTGCGTTTCGATTTCGCTCACCCGAAAGCCATGTCCCATATGGAGCTGAAGGCTGTCGAGACGGAAGTGAATGAGCGCATTCGCGGCAATAGCGGCGTCACCACAGCCCTTATGGATCCGGAAAGCGCTATCAAGGCCGGTGCCATGGCGCTGTTCGGCGAGAAATACGGCGACGAGGTTCGGGTTGTCAGCATGGGCGGGGCGACGGACGATCCCGGTAAGCAGCATTACTCGACCGAGCTTTGCGGCGGCATCCATGTGAACCGGACCGGCGATATCGGTGTCCTGCATATCATCTCTGAAGGGGCGGTCGCGTCCGGGGTGCGCCGGATCGAGGCTGTCACGGGCGCCGGTGCGCTGGAATATCTCGATGGCCGCGAGGGTTTGCTGACGGCAGCAGCGACGGTGGCGAAGGTTTCCGTCGATCAGTTGCCTGACCGGATCGGTACCCTCATCGAGGATCGCCGCAAACTAGAGCGCGAAGTGCAGGACCTGCGGCGCAAGCTTGCAGAGGGCGGCGGAGCAGGCGAGGCGCAGAGCAAGGATGTGGCGGGTGTCACATTCGCCGGCCGTGCCCTTGAAGGCGTGCCCGCGCGCGAGCTGAAAGGCGTCGCGGACGGCCTGAAGCAGCAGATCGGCACTGGCGTCGTGGCTGTTGTGTCCTCCGATGAGGGCAAGGCGTCCCTGGTGGTCGGTGTTACGGCGGATCTGACGGAGAAGGTCAGCGCGGTGGACCTGGTGCGCGTCGGCTCCGAAGCCCTTGGCGGAAAAGGCGGCGGCGGCCGTGCGGATATGGCACAGGCCGGCGGCCCGGACGCGGATGCAGGGCCGGCGGCGATTGCCGCCATCGAAGCCGCCCTGGCTGAAAAACTCGCCTGATTGGCGGTAGCTTTGCCATCGACAGGCAGCGACTGATCGCCTTACCTTAACGAGGAGGCGCCCGCTTCGGGGGCGCTTTTTCCTTTCCGTTCGCAGTGGGTTACTGCCGGACGGCATCACGCGCCCGAGGGAGTTTTCATGACCGAGACGTCACGCTTTTCCGGAACGGACGGGTATATCGCGACGGAGGACCTCAAGGTCGCTGTGAACGCGGCGATCACCCTGCAGCGTCCGCTCCTGATCAAGGGGGAGCCCGGTACCGGCAAAACAGTCCTTGCCCACGAGGTGGCCCGCGCTCTCGGCATGCCGCTGATCGAGTGGCACATCAAGTCCACCACCAAGGCGCAACAAGGCCTCTATGAATATGACGCGGTCTCCCGTCTGCGTGACAGCCAGCTCGGTGACGAGAAGGTGCACGATATTTCCAACTACATCGTGCGCGGAAAACTCTGGGATGCCTTCGAGGCGGAAAAGCCGTCGATCCTGCTGATCGACGAGATCGACAAGGCCGATATCGAGTTTCCGAACGACCTGCTGCTCGAACTCGACCGGATGGAATTCTTCGTCTACGAGACGCAGCAGGTGGTGAAGGCCAAACAGCGGCCGATCGTGATCATCACCTCGAACAACGAGAAGGAGTTGCCGGACGCCTTCCTGCGTCGCTGCTTCTTCCACTATATCCGCTTCCCTGAGCCCGAGGTGATGGCGGAAATCGTCGAGGTGCATTTCCCGAAGCTGAAGCAGAACATGCTGCGCGAGGCGTTGACCTCCTTCTATGAGGTGCGCGAGGTGCCGGGATTGAAGAAGAAGCCCTCGACATCCGAGCTGCTGGACTGGATCAAGCTTCTGGTGGTCGAGGACATCCCGCCGGAGACGCTGCGGTCCAAGGACAAGAAGGACATTATTCCGCCGCTTTATGGCGCTCTGCTGAAGAATGAGCAGGATGTGCACATGTTTGAACGGCTGGCTTTCATGGCCCGCCGGGAGGGACGGGGGTAATGAAGGGCCTTGGTTTGATGCTATCCGCCGCGCTGACCATCGCGGCTTTTTCAGCGCCGGCTGGCGCGGCCGACGAGACCTTGAAACAAGCCCTTGAGGACTATGGAAGCGCGGCCGGAACGATTGCGGCCTCTGTGCCGTTCTGCGGTGGCCCGGACAAGGAACTTGCCTACTTTATCGCGCAAGTGAAACAGCTTGCCGAGAAAGCGGGCGCCGGTCCGCTCGAATGGGCGGCAATCGCGATTGCGATGCAAAAGTCCAGCGCTGCCGCTGAAATCGAGAATCATCATTGCACCGAAGACGGAGGCCGATCCCTGGCAACCGATCTTCTTGAGAAGCAGAAGGCCCTGCAGGCTGCGCTCAACTAGCGGCGCGTTGCGGTGGCATGAGTTCAAAAAGAAGGCGCCCAGTAAAGGGCGCCTTCCGGTGTTGTGGTTCAGACTGACGGCATCGTCATCCTGATTGTCATTTCTCCTGATGCATCATGCCTGTATCGCCCGGTTTCAGAGAATCCGTATCGATCATAGAAATGTCGGCCGATATGGTTCCGCTCGAAAACCTCAACGCTTAAGGGACCTTTGAGGCCTGCTGCGTGATCCACCAGTATTTTGCCCAGTCCCTGCCCATGGCAGGAGGGGCAAAGAAACAGCCCGCCGATCTCTGCGCCGATCAGGGCAATGAAGCCGACAGATGCTGCTTCCTGCTCCAGAACCCAGGTTTCAGCATTTGGAAGGTAAAGATTGCGCAGGTTTTCATCCTCCTGCGCCATGAAGCCGTCGCTTAGAAACGGATGGGCAAGCGTGCTTGCGGACCGCCAGATCGAAACGAGGGCGTCGGTATCGCTGGATTGGTATTGTCTGATCATTGTCTGGATGATTTCCATGTTTCCTCTACCGGCAAACTGCCGGAGCGAATGTTCCGAATTATGCTGAAGTCAAACCAACAGGCGTCGCGCCGTACCGGCGCAAGCGTGATCTGTTACTGGCTTGGATGGGTGGCCACATGGCCGCCCGCATTCATCGGGACATAAAATCTCCAGTTCCGTGACGCGTTCTTATCGGTGCACCGGTAAGGGTGCAACGGGAAGATTGATTGAAACGCACGCTATTTTGATTGCTGCCATCGCTGGTGCGACCTAATATTCATCTATACGTCTATATGAATTTTGCCGTCGTTTCTATTCCAGCCCGTGCAGACAGGAAAGCTCGCAATGTCGACAACCGTTTTCATCGCCGTAATCGGGGCAGCTGTCCTGCATGCCGCATGGAACGCCTTGGTCAAGAACGGTGCTGACAAGCTGATGGCCATGACGGCCGTTGTGCTCGGGCATTTGCCTTTCGCCTTGGCGGCCCTGCCGTTTGTCCCGCTGCCAGACGCCGAAGCGCTGCCGTACCTTCTTGCCGGGATTGGGCTGCATGTCGGCTACCAGTTGTTCCTTCTCGGCTCCTACACCTTTGGCGATTTGACGCAGGTCTATCCGATCGCCCGTGGAGTGGCTCCATTGATCGTGGCGGCGGTTTCAATCGCCGTGCTGGGGGTGGAAATGAGCAAGATGGAGCTTTCCGCCATCTTCCTGATCGGTGCCGGCATCATCAGCCTGACGTTGGTCAGGCGGGCCGACGGACAGCGAAACGGAAAGGCGGCCGCGCTCGCCGTGACAACGGGATGCTTCATCGCGTCCTATTCCCTCGTGGACGGGCTGGGCGCGCGGTTGGCCTGCACCTCCCTCGGTTTCTATGCCTGGCAAGCCATCGGCAACGGTATCGTGATGTCGATATACGTGGCGATCCGCTCGACCGGTACCTTCGGTCTCATCTGGAGCAGCGGGAAGAAGCTGTTCTTTGTTGGTGGTGGTGCGTCCTTCGTCGCCTATGCGACGGTTACCTGGGCTTTCACGCAGGCGCCGATTGCACTGGTGACGGCACTC
Organism: Nisaea sp.; assembly: GCF_034670185.1. Classification (NCBI taxonomy): domain Bacteria; kingdom Pseudomonadati; phylum Pseudomonadota; class Alphaproteobacteria; order Rhodospirillales; family Thalassobaculaceae; genus Nisaea; species Nisaea sp. The sequence continues at coordinate 1,591,291 of NZ_JAXMNY010000001.1, read as the reverse complement.
CGCGAGACCAGCATTGTCTTCGCGCTGCTGATTGGCGTCTTTTTCCTGAAAGAGCGACTGGACTTGATGAAGGTGGCCTCGACCATGACCACCCTGATCGGTGCGGTTCTGCTGCGCTTTGCGAGGTATTGAGGATGCGTATCCTGGCATTCTCGGACCTCCACCGGAGTGCGAGCGCTACACGGAAGGTAGTCGAGGCGAGCAGCGAGGCCGATGTCCTCGTCGCTGCCGGTGATTTCGCAATTCGCGGTGAGGGCGAATCCGACACGATCGCTCTTCTGAAACGGTGCGGAAAGCCGGTCGTACTGGTTCACGGCAACCACGACAGGCCGGAGGAACTAGAGAGGCTCTGCACAGGCTGGGAAGGTGGTCACTACCTGCATGGCGGGGCCGTGATCCTGGAGGGGGTCACGTTCACGGGCCTTGGCGGCGAGATCCCGCATCGGAACGATGCCGAGTGGAATGTCAGCGAGAGTGAGGAACGTGCCGCCGCACTGCTGGAACAGGCCGGACCGGCGACGGTGCTTGTCACCCATGCACCGCCGTTCGGTTCAGCGGATTTGCAGAAAGATGGCTCACGCCACGGCAGCTCCGCCATCGCGGATTTTATCCGAACCAGACAACCTGAACTCTGTCTTTGCGGCCATATTCATCATTCCTGGGGCGAGACCGACCAGATCGGAAGAACGCGGGTGCAGAATCTCGGGCCGACCGTGAACTGGTTCGATATCAAATGACGGGCGGGTTGCATTAAGCATGCTTGACCGGCCTCTCTGGTCCTGTGACAAATCCCCATGTTTTCGAATTTTTTCTACGAGCTGAAACGCGCCGAAGTGCCGGTCTCCGTGAAGGAGTACCTGATGCTTCTTGAGGCCGTGCAGGCTGGGCTCGCCAATTATGCGGTCGAGGATTTCTACTACCTCTCCCGCGCGACGCTGGTGAAGGACGAGCGGCATCTGGACCGGTTCGACCAGGTGTTCGGCCACGTCTTTAAGGGGCTGGAATACCTCACTGATCTGTTCGGCGAGGATATCCCGGAGGAATGGTTGCGCAAGATGGCGGAGCTGAACCTGACTGAGGAGGAAAAGGCCGAGATCGAGGCCATGGGCGGCTGGGAAAAGCTCATGGAGACCCTGAAGCAGCGCATGGAAGAGCAGGAAAAGCGCCACCAGGGCGGCAACAAGTGGATCGGCACGGCCGGTCGCAGCCCGTTCGGTGCCTATGGCTATAATCCCGAAGGTGTACGCATCGGCCAGGATGGCAATCGCAATAACCGGGCAGTGAAGGTCTGGGACAAGCGCGAGTTCCGCAATCTCGACGATTCCGTTGAGATAGGCACCCGGAATATCAAGATGGCGCTCCGCAAACTGCGCCGCTTCGCCCGCTCCGGGACGCCGACCGAACTGGATATGAGCGACACCATCCGCTCCACCGCGCGCAATGGCGGCTATCTCGATCTGAAGATGGTGCCGGAACGGCATAACAACGTGAACGTGCTGCTGTTCCTCGATGTCGGCGGCTCCATGGACCCCTTCATCAAGGTGACGGAGGAGCTGTTCTCCGCCGCCCGGTCAGAGTTCAAGCATCTGGAATATTTCTACTTCCACAACTGCCCCTACGAGAAGGTGTGGAAGGACAACTGGCGCCGCCATACGGAGGCGACCTCGACCTGGGACGTGCTTCACACTTACGGGCCGGAATACAAGGCGATCTTCGTCGGTGATGCCTCGATGAGCCCTTACGAGATCGCCATGCCCGGCGGCAGTGTGGAGCATATGAACCAGGAGGCGGGCGCCGCCTGGATGCAGCGCCTGACCGGGCATTTCCGTCGCACTGCCTGGCTCAACCCGACGCCCGAAAAATACTGGCACTATACCCAGTCGATCAGCATGATCCGCGACCTGATGGAGGACCGCATGTTCCCGCTCACCCTGGACGGTCTCGACCGGGCAACAAAGGACCTGATGGCGTGAAGATTGACCCGTTCGACCATCGCCTGACCCCGGCCCGCGCGGATATAGCGGCCGATTTCCTCGAAGCCGATATCGATGCGCCGAAATATGTAGCGGGCGAGGCATGCCGGGTGCTGCCGGGCAGGCTGTCGGTGCGCGAGGCGCCGGACGCGGCGGCGCGGCAATCGACCGAGCTGCTGTTCAACGAGCGCTTCATCGCCTATGAGCGCAAGGACGGCTGGGCCTGGGGCCAGAACCAGAGCGACGGCTATGTCGGCTATGTTCGCGAGGACGGGCTCGGACCTGATAATGAGGCGACCTACAGTCACGAAATCCAGGCGCTCCGGAGCTATGTGTTCCCGGAGCCCGACCTGAAGAGCATCCCGCTCGACATGCTGCATCTCTCCACCCGGGTCCGGGTGTCTGAGACAGACGGGAATTACTCGAGGGTCGATTTCGGTGAGACGGGCGGCTGGATCTACACGCCGCATCTGTGCGACGTGACCGAGGTGGAACCGGACTATCTCTCGACCGCCGAGCTTTTCATGGGCGCCCCCTATGGCTGGGGCGGGCGGTCAAGCTTCGGGCTGGATTGCTCCGCTTTGGTGCAACTGGCATTGGCCCGGGCCGGGATAACGGCGCCGAGGGATAGCGACATGCAGGAAGCCGCTGTCGGCGAGATCGTCGAGGGTGGGCTGGATGCGGCTCAACCGGGGGACCTGCTGTTTACGGAAGGCCATGTCATGTTCCTGGCCGAGCCGGGCATGCTGCTGCATGCCAACGGTCATCACATGGCAGTGGCTTATGAGGGACTGGCGGACTTCATGCACAGGACCCGGGACATGGACATCCCGATCCGGACCATCCGTCGTCTGCCGTCTATTCCTGACATGGAGTAAAGCGCCCCGGCACGGGCCAGCCGTGCCGGAGACGCCCTAGCCTCAGAGTGCCGCGCCGACGTCGATGCGGTTACCGTCTGGGTCCTCGAAGACGAAGGCCCGCAGACCATAATCCTTATCCTGTAGCCCTTTGACGATGCGCATCCCCGCCTGCTGGCAGAGTGCGGACAGCGCATCCACATCGTCGACCATGATATGGGCGACATTGAACGGCGCAGCCTTGTGGCCGGGCTGCAATGTCAGATGCAACTCGGCCTGACCCTGTTTCAGGATCATGAAGCCGACGGGACTGCCGTTCTCGAAGACCTTCTCGAATCCCAGGACGCCGACATAGAAGTCGTGTGCTTTCTGGATTTGTTTTACGGGAAGTGTGGCGGCTATACGGCCAAACCGTATGCCGTGAGGGGCATGCTCGCTCATCCTATGACCTCTGGTTGGGAGAGGGCAGGCGACGATACGGGCGATGCCGGAACGTTCCCGATCTCCTGAACAAAGTGGCCGGGGCGGTGCCCGCGCTTCTTTTTAGGATGCAAGGCGGAGACCGGCAACGCCTAATCCGGTGTTATCCGGCTTCGAGAGAGATGCTGAGCACGAACTCTTCCGCGCCATCCTCCAGCACATGGAAGCCGTGCTGCGGCCGGTCGAGGGCGAAGCAGTCTTCCTCGCTCAGCCCGAGATAGATCCCGCGCATGATCTTGTTCACCACGCCGTGGGCAATGACGATGTGCGGTGTTTCGGCGGCGCGCAGTTCATCCAGAACCGGGATCAGCCTTTCGCGCACCATCTCCGTGCTCTCGCCGCCCGGATGCTGGTAATGCCAGGGATTGGCCTGTCGGGCGGTCGCGTGTTCCGGAAAGTCTCGGTCCAGCGCACCCCAGCCATGATAGCCGTCATGCTCGCCAAGGGTGATTTCCATCAGCCGCTCGTCGAACCGCACGGCCTCGTAGGGCAAACCTGCCGTATCGCAGATGATAGCAGCGGTCTGCCGGGTGCGACCGAGCGGGCTGGCGAGTACGGGCAGGGCGCTCGCCCCGAGCAATTCGCCGAGCTTGCGGCCATGGGCTTCGGCCTGCCGCACACCGGTCAGGGTGAGGGGGGAATCAAGCTGGCCCTGCAGCCGTCCCAGCCGGTTCCATACCGTCTCCCCATGCCGGATCAGATAGATCCTGCCCATCGTCTTCCTCGCGTTCTGTACTCAGTGTCGTCCGGTTAATCGGGGCTAACCCGTACCATCGGTTTTATGGGGTTGTGAGCATGGGGCAAAGAGCTAAAGTTTTCCGAACACCGTGCTCCGGCCCGGCCCGCTTCCAATTGCAGGATGAAGATGATGCTGATGTCCGCCGCGCCCGATTTCGGTCCGATGAACCCTCTTGTGGATAATCTGGAAGAGACCGGCATTGTCGAGGTTGCCCAGCATGGCTGGGACCGGCAGGGCCTGATCCCGCTCTGGTTTGGCGAGGGCGATCTGCCGACACCGGCTTTCATCACCGAAGCGGCCGCAGACGCGATGCGCCGGGGTGAGACCTTCTATACCGACCAGCGCGGCATCCTGGATCTTCGCAAGGAGATTGCCGCCTATATGAACCGGACCTTCGACATTGCGCTCGACACGGACCGTGTCAGCCTGACGACCGGCGGCATGTCGTCGCTCGCACTTGCAATGCAGATGATCCTGGCACCGGGCGACGAGGTGCTGGTGATCGGCCCGATCTGGCCGAACATCTATTCCACAGTGGAGATCAATGGCGGCGTCAGCACGCATGTCTCGCTCAGCCTGCGTGACGATGACTGGCATCTCGATATGGATGAGCTGTTCGCGGCGGTCACCGACAGGACCAAGGCGATCTTCATCAATTCGCCCGGCAACCCGACGGGCTGGATGATCGAGCAGGAGCAACAGCAGAAGATACTCGATTTCGCCCGGGAGCGCGGCATCTGGATCATCGCGGACGAGGTCTATCATCAGCTCGTTTTCGACCGGGACGTGGCACCGTCCTTCCTGCAGATCGCCGAGGATGACGACAGGCTCTTTGTCATCAACAGCTTCTCCAAGTCCTGGATGATGACCGGCTGGCGGCTCGGCTGGCTGACCCATCCGGCGGCTCTCGGTCCGACCGTCGCCAAGCTGGTACAGATCGTCACCTCCGGCGTGCCGCAATTTCTGCATCGCGGCGCCATCGTGGCGATGCGTGACGGAGACCATGTGATCAAGGAGCTGCGCGACCGCTGCCTGAAGGGCCGGGACATTGTGTTCGACCGCCTCGACACCTGGCCACGTATCAGCTCCGCACGGCCGAAAGCGGCCTTCTATGCCTTCTTCACGGTCGACGGCATGACCGACTCGGTCGCGGCCTGCAAGGAGATCATCGATAAGTGCAATGTCGGCCTCGCACCGGGCAGCGCGTTTGGGCCGTCGGGCGAAGGCTACCTCCGGCTCTGCTACGCCTCCGCGCCGGAACGTCTGACGGCGGCGATGGATGCGCTGGAGGGCATGCTGGGCGGGCCGAAAGCGTAAGGCTTTGCGGCCCGATTCCTGCTCAGCTATAGTCGGTGTCACTGATTGAGCCGAGGGCATCGCACATGGCACTGACACCGAGTGGACCGAGAAATGGCGGCGTAGGCGCGCCGAACGGCCGTGTCCGCCGTCCCGTCGTGCGTCGCCCGAATGCGACGGTTCCGGCCCGTGTTGCAGAACAGGCGCCGCTGCTTCCGAGCAGTGCACCGACTCCAGGGTTCCGTCTGCGCACTGCCACAACGGATGCCGATATCGAGCGTCAGATCAAGCGGCTGATGGCGCTTCTCGCCAATGACAATGTCGATCCTGACGCACCGCCCGGCTCCTATATCAATTTCCTGATCTGATAACGGCGTTGTCCTATTGCCGCTCTCAAGGGGCTCGGCTAACTTCCATGCATGTTCAAGAAAATCCTGATCGCCAACCGTGGTGAAATCGCCTGTCGCGTGATGCGGACCGCAAAGCGCATGGGCATCCAGACCGTCGCCGTCTATTCCGATGCCGACGCCGACGCCCTGCATGTCCGGACAGCGGACGAGGCGGTGCATATCGGCCCTGCAGCCTCCGCGGAATCATACCTCGTGATCGAGAAGATCATGGATGCGATTCGGCAGACCGGCGCCGAGGCGGTGCATCCGGGATACGGTTTCCTTTCCGAGAACGCGGCCTTTGCCGAAGCTCTGGAAAAGGAAGGCGTTGCCTTTATTGGTCCCGGCATCAAGGCCATCGGGGCTATGGGCGACAAGATCGAATCGAAGAAGCTGGCGCATGCGGCGAACGTGAGCACCGTGCCGGGCTATCTCGGTATCCTGGCCGACGACACCGAAGCGGCCAAGGTCGCCCGCGAGATCGGCTACCCGGTGATGATCAAGGCTTCCGCCGGCGGTGGCGGCAAGGGCATGCGGGTTGCCTATAACGACGACGAGGTGGTGAGCGGTTTCCGCTCCGCCGTGAACGAGGCACGCTCCAGCTTCGGCGACGAGCGAGTCTTCATCGAGAAGTTCGTCGAAGAACCGCGTCATATCGAGATCCAGGTGATCGCGGACAAGCACGGCAATGTCGTGCATCTGGGGGAGCGGGAGTGCTCCATCCAGCGCCGCCACCAGAAGGTCATCGAGGAAGCGCCGAGCCCGTTCCTTGACGAGAAGACCCGGGCCGCAATGGGCGCCGAGGCCGTGGCTTTGGCACAAGCGGTGGATTACTCCTCCGCCGGTACCGTCGAGTTTATCGTGGATGCGGACCGGAATTTCTATTTCCTGGAGATGAACACCAGGCTGCAGGTGGAGCATCCGGTGACGGAACTGGTCACCGGCCTGGATCTGGTCGAGATCATGGTCCGTTCGGCGGCGGGCGAGAAGCTGCCTTTCACCCAGGACGACATCAAGATGACCGGCTGGGCCGTTGAGTCGCGGATCTATGCCGAGGACCCCTATCGCGGCTTCCTGCCCTCCACGGGCCGCCTGGTGCGGTACCAGCCGCCGGAGGAGAGCGATACGGTTCGCTGCGATACCGGCGTCTATGAGGGCGCCGAGATTTCCATGTTCTACGATCCGATGGTGGCCAAGCTCTGTACCTACGGGGACACAAGGATCGAGGCGGTGGACCGGATGGCCGAGGCGCTCGACCGGTTTCTGGTGCGCGGCATCGGACACAATGTTGATTTCCTCTCCGCCGTGATGGCGCATGAGCGGTTCCGCGAGGGACGGTTGTCGACTGGCTTTATCGCCGAGGAATATCCGGACGGCTTCCATGGTGCGCCGGTGAGCGAAGAGATCGAAAACGCCATGCGGGCCGTCGCAGTGGCGGCGGAATGCGCCTATGCGGAGCGTAACCGGATGATCTCCGGCCAGACCCCTGTCAGTGACCGCAACCCGCCACAGACCGCGTGGAAGGTTCGTCACGACGACGAGGCGGAGGACGCAGATGCCGTTGTGGTCGACGGCGGGTTCGACGTGACCATCGGCGGCACCACCTACGCCGTCCGAGGCGCGCTCCGGGCTGGCGAGGCGGTATTCGGCGGCACGGTTAACGGCAATCCGTTCCCGGTGCAGATGGAGCGCAAGGGAATCGATTACCATACGTCCATTGCGGGGGCGCAGCGTCAGTTCAAGGTGATCAGCCGGAAGGCGTCGGATCTGCTGGACCGGATGCCGAAGAAAGAGGCGGCCGATCTCAGCAAATTTCTGCTGTCGCCGATGCCGGGCCTGCTGGTCTCGCTTGCCGTGGGCGAGGGAGACGCGGTGAAGGCTGGCCAGGAACTAGCCGTGGTCGAGGCCATGAAGATGGAGAATGTGCTGCGCGCGGAGAAGGACGGCACGGTGGCGAAAATCCACGCGGCCGCCGGGGGTAGTCTCACAGTCGATCAGCAGATCATCGAGTTCGAATAAACGCATGCCTGCCGGACGGGTTTTGCAGGGTTTTTCCCTTGCAACTGCTCCGGAAACCCACTAATACACCGCCCCTGAGATAGCACCGTCGGTGCAATCGGTACCGACGAACTAAGGATAAGTGACATGGCAGTTCCTAAAAGGAAAACGACCCCGTCAAAGCGCGGCATGCGTCGTGCCCATGATCGGGTGAAAGCAGATGCGTATGTGGAAAGCCCGGATACCGGTGAGCTGCACCGTCCGCACCACATCGATCTGAAAACCGGCATGTATCGCGGCCGCCAGGTCCTGAAGGTCAAAGACGCCTTCTAAGACCGGCATGCATACGTGACGTGAAAAGGCCCCTTTTGGGGCCTTTTTCCATTTTGGCGTCAGGGCTATCGTTCTTCCGGCAATCAAATAGGCGGGAGGAGACGAAGATGGCGGGAAATGCGGCGGCGCTGAGGGCACGTCTTGCGTCGGGGCGAATCCTGACGATTCCGGGCTGCTATGACGCGATGAGCGCGAAACTGGTGGAGCAGGCCGGATTCGATGCGGCCTATGTCAGCGGCTACGCGGTCAGCGCGACGCAGATCGGCCTGCCGGACGCGGGATTGCTCTCCTACAAGGAAATCCTCGATCAGGCCCGGGACATCGCGGGTGCCGTCTCCATCCCGCTGATCGGGGATGCGGATACCGGATTTGGAAATCCGGTCAATGTCCGGCGCACGGTGAAAGGCTTCGCCGATTCGGGAATCGCCTGCATCATGCTGGAAGATCAGGTCTTTCCGAAGCGCTGCGGATTCGCCAAGGGCGTTGAGGTGGTGCCGCGCGGCGAGGCACTGATCCGGCTGCAGGCCGCGCTCGACATGCGAGACGAAATCCAGGCTGGCGGCGGCGACGTGCTGATTCTCGCCCGCACGGACAGCCGGGTTGCCGAAGGGCTGGATGAAGCGCTCTGGCGGTGCGAGGCTTTCGCCGACCGGGGCGCCGATATCGTCTATTTCGAAGGTCCGCAGAACCGAGGCGAGATGGAGGCTCTTTGCAGCCGTGTAAAGGCGCCGAAACTGCTCGCCCAGCTGGAACGCGAAGGCCGCCCGCTGCTCAGCCCCAATGAGGCAGAGGCGATCGGCTTCGAGTGCCTGCTGTTCGGTGTCACCCTGTTGAACGTCTCGGTCCGTGCCATGCGCGATGCGCTCGCCCTGATGGCCCGGGGCAACCATCCTGGGCCGGACCGGCTACTGAGTTTTGACGAGCTATACGAGACGGTGGGGTTCGACTGGTATTACGAGCAGGAAGAGCGCTATCGGAGCGAGTGAGGCCCGCACGCTCCCACACATTCGTCATCCCGCTGGAAAGCCTGGACCTAGTCGATCATAGAGTTGTATCCGTCATCCCAGGGTCCCTGCGTGCGCAGGGATGACGGTTTAGCAGGTGTTATGCGGCAGTGAGCGCATTCAGCTCTGCTTCAGTGAACCCGAGCTTCCGGGCGGCGCCGAGGATGTCCGTCCAGGCGGCTTTCGCCAGCGGCAGGCCTGCCGCTTGCCGCTCCGCCATGACGCGCCGTTCGTTCTCTCCGGGTACCAGAACTTCGTTTTGACCGTCCGCCAGGCGGGCGCTTTTGACGAAGGCGATGTAGGATTTGATCTCCTCCGCCGTGCTGTCCTGTCCGTCGAACTTCTCGGTATCGATATAGATCGACAACATGCCATTGCAGAATCGCCGCCGCTCAGGCTCGTCCGGGCCGCCAGCGCAGCCGGAGCCGGTGAGGGCGCCAGCCATCATCTCCATCATGAAGTTGAGGCCAGAGCCCTTGTGGCCGCCGAATGCGGTGAGCGCGCCAGGGCCATCGTAGGGCATGGGGGCCTTGCCTTCGGGGACATCACCGTAAAGCGGCCGGGGATCGCTCGTCAGGGCGCCGTTCTCGTCGATCAGGGAGCCTTCGGGTAATGGTTTGCCGCCCCTGAGGGCGACCAAGGCTTTGCCTTCGGCGACTGTGGAGGTGGCGAAGTCATGTACGACCGGATCCTGCCCTGCGACGGGAATGCCGATGCAGAAGGGCGAGGTGCCCATGCGCCGCTCCCGGGAGCCGAACGGGGCGACGAGCAGGGAGCCACGGACATTGACCATGTGCAGCGAGGCCACACCGGCCGCCGCCGCCCGCTCCGCCCAATCACCGATCCGGCCGAGATGGCCTGAATTCCGAAGCGCGGTCAGAGCCAGGCCGTGTTGTTTCACCTTCTTCAGGCCGAGATCGACGGTCTGCTCGCCGATGGTCTGGCCGAAGCCGTAATTGCCGTCGAGGATCGCCATGACGTCGTTTTCCATGACGATCTCGATAGTCTGGCCAATCTTCTGCCGCCCGCTCTCGGCCCATTCGAGATAGCGCGGCACCCGGATCACACCGTGACTGTCATGTCCCCGGAGATTGGCCCCGGTTAGCCGCTCCGCTATGCAGGCGGCCTCCGTTGCGGAGCAGCCGGCGCGCGCGAACATCGCGCGCACCAGCCGGATCATGACGTCCGGGGCGACCCGGATCTCGTTTTGCGCGCCCATCAGGCACGCATGCCGCCCACGGTAGCGCTGATAGCGGAGGCGAGGAGCCGCACGTCATTGGCCAGCGTCACCAGATCAAAGCCCTTGGCGAGCATGTTCTTGGCGTAGCTGTTCTCGAGGCAGTGGATGCCCGCCTTGATTCCGGCCGCCTTGGCAGCGGCAAGGATCTTGTCGATGGCTTCCAGCATTTCCGGTTCGGTACGGTCCAGTCCTGGCTTGTGACCGAGCGAGATGGAAAGATCGCTTGGACCGATATACAGCCCGGTCAGGCCCGGCGTCGCTGCGATCTCGGCGACATTCGCCAGCGCCTCTTCCGTCTCCACCATCGCCAGGGTGACGATCGTCTTGTTCGCCTGGTTGTGATAGTCGGTGCCATAGATCATTCCTGCGCGGATCGGGCCGGAGGAACGGTATCCGTCGGGCACGTAATTACAGGCGCCGACGAAGGATTCCGCGTCCGCACGATTGTTCACCATGGGGCAGATGATGCCGAGCGCGCCGGCATCCAGCAGCTTCATGATGATGCCGGGCTCCAGCCAGGGCGGGCGGACCATCGGTGTCGCATCTGATGCGCTCATTGCCTGAAGCATGCTGACGGCTGACTGGTAATCGACCAGGCCGTGCTGCAGATCGATGGTGATGGAATCGAAATCCTGCATCGCGAAGATTTCTGCGGTGAAGGTGTTCGGAATGGAAAGCCAGCCGTTGATCGCGCCGCGGCCGTCCTTCAGGCAGTCCTTCAGTCGTGTTTTCATGGCCGGCCCTCCCTAGAGCACTTCTTTGTTGATGACGGTGTCCGGGTTTGGCTTGCCGTCGAGCACGTTGAGAACGTTCTCCGCTGTCTGGCTTGCCATCCGCAGGATTGATTGTTCGGTCACGCCGGCGCTGTGCGGGCTGACGATGATGTTGTCGAGCTGGAACAGGGGGTGCTCGGGTTTCGGCGGCTCGCTGGCGAAGACGTCGATGCCGGCCCCGGCGATGGCGCCGGAAGTCAGTGCGTCGTACAGCGCATCCTCGTCCACCATGCCGCCGCGTGCAGTGTTGATCACATGTGCGGTCGGCTTCATCGCTGCGAACTGTGCCTTGCCCATGAGGTTCACCGTTTCCGGGCTCTTCGGGCAGTGCAGGGAGACGAAATCCATCTGTGGCAATACCGCGTCCAGATATTTTACCGGGGTGCAGCCTGCAGCCTTGATCGTCTCGTCATCGACAAAGGGATCGATGACCGAAACCTTCATGTCGAAGGCCAGCGCCCGCTTGGCAACGCGGGTACCGATCCGGCCGAAGCCGACCAGCAGCAGGGACTTGTCGGCAATGTCCTGGGCGCCCATCTGGCGCTTGATCCAGAAATTGTCGTTCCGTGTGGCATGGTCGAACTCGACGCTTCTCTTGGCCAGGGCCAAAATGAAATACATTGTGTGCTCGGCCACCGACACAGCGTTTGAGGTGGCGGCAACGCATAGCGGAATGCCGCGTTCGGTAAGGGCCGCGACATCGACGGAATCGTATCCGACGCCGTGGCGGGAGACGACCTTGAGGTTGGGAGCCGCCTCGATCACCGCGCGCGGGATCTTCGTAGTCTGGACCGCAATGGCATCGATATCACCAGCATGAGCGATCAGCTCTTCTTCGGTGGCAAATTGCAGGACCGTGGTTTTGACGTCGTCGCGGGCGTCGAACTGGGATTGACCGGCGTCGTTGAGCTTGTCGACGATCAGCACATGAAACTTGTTCATCTTTGGGTCTCTCAGGCTTGGGTCACTCAGACTGGGGATCTCTCTGGCTGGAATGTCAGTGGATTTCGGCGGAGCCGGCCATTGCGGCCTTCAGCTTGTCGATGTCGAAATCCGGTGACTTGGCGGCATCGAGAATGACCTTCTCTTTCCGCTCCAGCAGGGCGATCGCCTCCGGCAGCTTCTTGACTGCTTCAGCGGGTACCACCACGGCACCATGCCGGTCCGCATGAATGATATCGTCGTGATTGACCGCCATGCCGCCAACATTCACCGGCACACCGAAATCGACGGGATGAACCCATCCATGGCTCGGGCCGACCTTGCCGCCGAGGATCTGGAAGCCGGGCGCCGAGGCATCGACATCGCGGAACGATCCGTTGGTAACGCAGCCGAGGCAGCCGAGACCCTTGTGGATATTGGTGTTCACCTCACCCCAGAAAGCACCAAAACCGGGCTCCGGGTCGAGATCCTGCAACACCACGATGCGGGGCAGTGCGCCATCCGCAACATAGGTGTAATAGGCAGCACGGATGGCTTTGGCATCGCCTTGAGGCGGTGTGACGGCGCGCATCGTGGCGGTGCGGGCATAGCCGCAGATCGGGGGCAGGGATGGATCGAGCGCGACCAGCGGCGTGGTCGTGAAGCCTATGGTCCGGCGCTCCGGTGTGACGACCTCGAGGCCGTTGCAGATCGTGGGGGTATCCCACTCCGTCAGCTTGCGCAGATCGGCTAAGGTGATATCGGACATGTCCTCCCGTCCCATATAAGTTGTTTTTGATTAGGTATTTTCTTGCAGCTTAGCGATGGCTCACGGGACAGTGTAGCGCCCTTTTGGAAACTATTGCCTTAAAGCAGGGACCGTATTGAATGAAGCAACGCAAGCGCATCGGGCTGATTGCCCACGATGCCCGCAAGCCAGCCCTCAGAGCTTTTGTGCATGCCCACAGGGACCGGTTCGCCGGTCACGATCTCTACGCCACCGGGACGACGGGGAAGGTTATCGCCGAGGATACCGGGCTTGAGGTTCACTGCCTGAAAAGCGGTCCGCTCGGCGGCGACCAGCAGATGGGGGCGCGGATCGCGGAAGGTGGGCTCGACATCCTGCTCTTCTTCACGGACCCGATGACATCCATGCCGCACGATGTGGATGTGAAGGCGCTGCTCCGGCTCTGCACGCTCTACAATGTCGTGCTTGCCTGTAATCAGGCGAGTGCCGATTTTGTGCTCGGCAGCCCTTTTTTCGACACTGACTATGAAGCGGCTGAACCCGATAATGAAGGCTATCTCAACCGGGTGCTTCCCTGATTGAAGGGCTGTGCCATTTCAGCACGGATTTGCCTTTCCAGCGTTTTTTAGTGTGTCTGACTTGCATCAGTTTCTCTGCGGCGGCCAGCAGAAAATTTATGACCATCTGCAGAACTGCAAAGTAAAACAGGTTCGTAGATCGGTTTATTGAAGCATCGATTTATATCGGATTATCTGGAAATTCTGCATCAGTTGGGTGTCGGCTGCGAATATTCGCGCGCAGCCAGAAATTTTGGGTTGGAAAGCTTGAGCTTTTCTTCTGTGAGGACGGTCAGAAGGGCATGAACAGGGCCGGTGAGGGCAGTGTCATAGAGGCCTTCGCGGAGCTCTCGGGCAAGGTCCCGCGACAGCATGTCGAGCTTCATTTCAGGTTCGTATCCTGCCCGCGCAACATTGTCCTCGCCGTAAAGGCTGGCAAACCCGTCAAGAATGCGCTGGATGGAACCGGGGTCCGCATCCGTGTCCAGCTCACGGGCCGCAGTGGCAAGCGCGCTCGCAATCATCAGGCCGAGATATTTCCTGTCACCGTCGAGGGCGGGCAGAATGTCGTCCTGGAAAGCGGCGAGCGCGGTCTCGATCAGGGCCTTTCTGCCGGGAGCTTCAAACATTGGCACGGGTCCTTTCGATTTCGTCGATCTGCTGCAGGATATCGAGCTCCATCTCGGCTGCTTTCCGTCCGGTGAGCGCGAGTTCGATGGATCGTTCGGCGCCTGAATTGTGTCGTTCGCCCTGAAGCAGCGCGATAGCGCCCCAGCGCACAGTGGCAAGCACTTCCCAGTAGGGAACAAGGGACCAGTCCGGGGCCGAGCCAGCCTCTGCCTCATACCCGGCATAAAGGTCGTCTCGGCTGCCGATGCCACCTGCCTCGCGCGCGTCGGAGCCAAAGCGCCAGCACCGGGCGCAGAACCAGCCGACATCCTCCAGCGGATCGCTCCACCCGGCGAACTCCCAATCCAGAACCCCGGTCAGCTTGCCGTCAGCGACCATGTAGTTCCCGGTGCGGAAATCCCGGTGGCAGAGCACGGCCGGGCTTGGTGCCGGGCGGTTCAACTCCAGCCAGCGCAGCCCCCACTCCAGAGCCGGATAGGCCTTCGGCAGGCTGTCGAGGAAGCTGTAGAGCTCGGAAATCCGCTGGGCGGCTGGATTGGCCGGAGCGTCGCCAAGGAAATCCAATTCCGGGCGGGGCGGCTGGATACGGTGTAGCCGGGCCATCTCCCGGCCGATCTGCCTGGCGAGGCCGGTGCGGTGCGGGTCGAGGGCGGCATCGCGTGTGAGCATGCGGGGATTGGCCGTGCCGCCCGCCTTGTGCATGACATAGAAAGGTTTGCCGGTGATCGAGCCTGTCGGCTCAAGGACGAGTGGTTCGGGTACAGTCATTCCTGCCTCGAATCCCACGGACAGCAGGCGAAATTCTTCCACCCTTCCATGACTTTCATCCACGCCTGAGGCCGCATCGGTGCGCAGAACGGCCTGTTCCAGTCCGTCGAGCCGTCCTCCTCGGACAACCAGATCCAGCAGCCAGTTTTCCTGGATGGCGCCGCCGGACAGTAGTTTGGCGCCGGTAATGGTGGTTTTTTCAGCGCCCGTTTCAGACAGCAGCCATTCAGCTACTGCGGCGCGTATTCCTGCATCCATGCTCAAGCGTTACCCCAACTTAATGCGAGCGTTTCAGCCCATTTGTCGGGGCCGATTAAGCCGAGCGCGGCTCCGCTTTGCAATGCCTGAATGTGAGAATGGCGGCTTACTGGCTGTTCCCGTCCGGGCACGGGTGAGATCGGCGGAAGAGGCTATGCGTAGGTAGCCGCGCCCGCTTATGCTGCCGCTTCTTTCAACGCTATTGGAGCGAGCAGGTTATGGATATCAAGCGTTATCGCACGGGCGAGCGGATGAGTCAGGTCGTGGTCCACGGCAACACGGTCTATACGGCAGGCCAGGTCGCCCAGAACGCACCGGGTGCCAGTGTCGCCGATCAGACCAAGGATATCCTGGCGAACCTGGATGCTCTGCTTGCTGAGGCCGGCACCGACAAATCGAAGCTGCTGACCGCGACGATCTGGCTGAACTCGATGGATGATTTCGCCGAGATGAATGCTGTCTGGGACGGCTGGGTGGTGGCGGGTTCGACCCCCTGCCGTGCTTGCGTCGAGTCTCCGAAGCTGGCCAGCCCGAAATACACCGTCGAGATCATGGCGATCGCGGCGCTCTGACCTAACCTGAGGCGCCGGCGTTTCTGGCCCAGTCCAGTTGCGCCGGCGTTTCGATGGTACCCGGGCGCGCATCACGCACCGTTTTGACCGCGTCGTCCGGTGTTGAGCCGCAAGCCATAAGCAATCTGGCGGCGATCATGCCGCTGCGGCCGAAACCGGCCCGGCAGTGGATCAGGACACGGCCACCGGTTTTCAGGCGTTCAGCCAGAATGGTCTCCAGGGCGGACCAGGCCCTCGTGTCGGTTTCCGATGGAATATCGAAATCCCTGATCGGGAAATGTGTCCAGCTCAACGCATGCTGCAGGAATATATCCTGCATGTTCGGCACGCCGTGTTCGGAGAGCTCCTCCGCGGTTGCCAGCGAGAGGACGGCATCAACACCCGACTTGGCTATCCCGCCAACCGCTTCCTCATCCTTCGGCACTGGGCCGAGAAAGAGGGTTCCTGATGTCCCGGGAACCGGAATTTCTGTCGCACCATAATGTTCCATGGCGGGATGCTATCCGGTGAAATATGAACAACAGATAAACGGGGCGTTCAATCGAACGACTCCATGCCCGCTGCCGCTGTGCGGTCATACCCAAGGCTGGCCTTGAGGAGCTGGCGTGTATAGGCCTCGCTTGGCTCCGACGCGCGGAGCTGGGCGACTGTCAGCTCCTCAACGATACGTCCGGCATTCATCACGGCGAGCCGGTCACACATGTGGGCGATCACGGCGAGATCGTGGCTGACCAGCACGAAAGTCAGGCCGCGTTCCTGTTTCAGGCGTTGCAACAGGTTCAGGATCTCCGCCTGTACCGACACGTCGAGCGCGGAGGTCGGCTCGTCCAGCAGAAGGATCTCCGGCTCCAGTATCAGAGCCCGGGCGATGGCAACGCGCTGACGCTGGCCACCCGAAAGCTGGTGCGGGTAGCGGAACCGGAAAGTGGGACCCAGGCCGACCGCGACAAGAACGTCGCTCACCCGGTTGTCGATATCGCTCATGCCGTGGATCTGGCAGGGCTCGCTCAGGATACGGTCGACAGTATGGCGCGGATGCAGCGAGCCATAGGGGTCCTGAAACACCATCTGGACGCGCTTGTAGAACGGTTTGCCGCGTACCTGGCCGAGGCGGGTGCCGCCGATCTCGATGGTGCCCGTCCAGTCTGCATTGAGGCCGCTCATGGCGCGCAGGACGGTGGATTTACCGGAGCCGGACTCGCCGACCAACCCAAAGGTTTCGCCCTCCGCGACATTGAAGGAAACGCCTCGTACGGCATGCACGATCTCGTCATCTGCGCCGAAGCGGACATCGAGATCTGTTACGGAAATCAGCGGCATGGGGCCAGCCTCACTTGTAATAGGCATCGACACCGGGCTCCGTCTTCCAGCTTTCCTGACGTTCCAGCACCGGCAGCGGGCCGGGCTCACGGTCAAGGCGCGGCAATGAATTGAGCAATCCGCGGGTATAGGGATGTTTCGCCTGATCCAGCTCGCTTGCCTTGCAGGTTTCCACGATCTGGCCGGCATACATGATGATCACGCGGTCGCAGAAGGAGGCGACCAGATTGAGGTCGTGGGAGATGAACATCAGTCCCATGCCGCGCTGGGTAACGAGATCGTCTATAATTGCCAGCACCTGCATCTGCACGGTGACGTCGAGCGCCGATGTCGGCTCGTCCGCGATCATCAAATCCGGGTCGGGGATCAGCATCATGGCGATCATGATGCGCTGGCCCATGCCGCCTGACACCTCGTGCGGATAGAGGGAGAGCACGCGCTCCGGATCGCGGATTTTCACTGCGGCCAGCATCTCGGCTGCCCGTACTTTCGCATCCCGGAAAGAGGCGCCGGTATGGACCCGGTAGGCCTCGGCGATCTGCTCGCCGATGGTCATCACAGGGTTCAGGGAATATTTCGGATCCTGCATGACCATGGAAATCCGGTCACCCCGAATATCCCGCATCTGCTTTTCACTGAGTGTCAGCAGGTCGTGCCCATCGAACTCCATGCGCTTTGCGGTGATCTCTCCCGGGGGCCGGATCAGTCTCAGAACAGAACGTCCAGTCATGGTCTTGCCGGAGCCGGACTCGCCGACGATGCCGACTTTTTCCCGGCCGACGGAGAAGCTGATATTGCGCACTGCATCAACGATGCCGGTGCGGGTGTGGAAGCGGACCGAAAGATCCTCGACGGTCAGCAGGGCGCCGTCCTTGCCGCCGTTCGCGTCACTCATTGGCCGCTCCGGGGGTCGAGAATATCGCGCAGGCCGTCACCAAGCAGGTTGAAGCCCAAGCTGACAATGAAGATGGCGAGGCCCGGCATGGTGGCGACCCACCACTGATCCAGCAAGAACTTGCGACCGGAGGAGATCATCGCGCCCCATTCCGGGATCGGCGGTTGGGCGCCGAGGCCGAGGAAGCCGAGACCGGCGGCGGTCAGGATGATGCCGGCCATGTCGAGGGTCACGCGAACGATCACCGAAGAGAGGCAGAGCGGCATCACGTGTCCGGCGATGATGCGGGTGGCGGAGGCGCCCTGCAGACGGATGGCGCTGATGTAATCCTGATGGCGCACCGTCAGGGTTTCCGCCCTTGCGAGGCGCGCGTAGGGCGGCCAGGAGGTGATGGCGATGGCTAGCACGGCGTTCTCGATCCCCGGGCCGAGCGCGGCGACGAAGGCCAGCGCCAGAACGAGGCGGGGGAAGGCGAGGAAGATGTCCGTCAGCCGCATCAGGACGGTGTCTGTCCAGCCGCCAACATATCCGGCCAATGTGCCGATCACGAGGCCGACCACGGGGGCTGTGACTGCCACCAGGGTGACGATGTAGAGGGTGATGCTGGCGCCGTGGATGATCCGGCTCAGGATGTCACGGCCAAGCTCGTCCGTACCGAACAGATGGCCGGGCGAGCCTGGCGGTTGCAGACGGTTGGTCAGTTCCTGTGCCAGAGGATCGTGCGGCGCGATCCAGGGCGCCAGAGCGGAGACCGCGATCAGCACCATCAGAATGGCTAGACCGAGCAGGGCCAGAGGGTTTCGGGTGAGCGAGAGCCAGCCGAGATAGGCCTGGACCATGCGGGCATGGCCGCGCGACGCGGGCGTATCCGTGGTCAGCCAGGCCCGGAGGCCGGCTTTTGCGGGATTGAGTGTGTCTGCTGTCATGATTTCTGTGTCCGGCTATCGGGCGCGTGGATCGACGAGCCGGTACAGCAGGTCGGAGAGCAGGTTGAGGCCAACAAAGACGCCGCCGACGACAAGGGTTCCGCCGAGCACGGCGTTCATGTCGGCGGAGAGCAGCCCGGCGGTGATGTAGAAGCCGAGACCGGGCCAGGCGAAGACCGTTTCCGTCAGCACCGATCCCTCAAGCAACTGGGCATAAGAGAGGGCGATCACGGTAATCAGCGGCACCATCACGTTGCCGAGGGCATGGCGCCAGATCACCTGGAATTCGGAGATACCTTTCACCCGGGCGGTGGTGATGTATTCCTGGCTCAGTTGCTCCAGCATGAAGCTGCGGGTCATGCGGCTGATATAGGCAATGGAGTAATAGCCGAGCACAGCTGCCGGCAGGATGATGTGCGACAGCGCATTGCCGAAAATCTCGAAGTCCCCTGCGATCAGGCTGTCGATCAGGATCACGCCGGTTATGTTCGGCACCACATCCTCAAAGAAGATATCGAGCCGTCCCGGCCCGCCGACCCAGCCAAGCACGCCGTAGAACACCAGCAGGCCGATCAGGCCGAGCCAGAAGACCGGCATGGAATACCCGAAGAGGCCCAGCACGCGGACGACCTGATCCGGCCAGCGGCCCTTGTTGACCGCGGCGACGACACCCATGGGGACACCGAAAATGATGCCGAATATGGTGGCGATTGTCGCCAGCTCCAGGGTTGCTGGAAACACCCGGATGATATCCTCCGCGACCGGTCTTGCGGTCAGCAGGGAGGTGCCGAGATCGCCCCGGAAAACATCGCTGATGTAGTAGAAAAACTGGACATAGAGCGGTTGATCCAGACCCATCGCCTTGCGGGCGGCCTGATAGATTTCTTCGCTCGCCTTGTCACCGACGACTGAAAGCGCCGGATCGATCGGCATGACGCGACCGATGATGAAGGTGATAAACAGCAGCCCGACAAAGGTGACGGCGATGGTTGCCACCGTCTTCAGAACGGACCGCAAAAAACGCGGGGAGAGGAGCATCGCTCCTCTCCCTGTCGCATGTGATGTGTTCAGTGCCATACGGCAGCTTTATCCCGGAAGGTTACTTCTTCACAGTCCAATAGTAGACGCTGGACACGGCGCTGCCGGTATAGAAGCCGGTGACATTCTTGCGCAAGCCGGTCTGCTCGATTTTCTGCAGCATGACGACGAACGGGCTGGTCTTCTGATGGTCCGCCTGGATCTTGCGGTACATCTCGGCCCGGGTGTCGCGGTCGCTTTCCTGAACGGCGGCTTCGGTTTCCTTGGTCATCGCGGGGATGTCCCAGGCATTCCGCCATGCCAGCTTGCCGGTGTTCTTCGCTTCGAACGCGTTGTCCGGGTTATGCGCGAAGGTATCGGCGTTGGTGTGCGGATCCGGATAGTCCGGGCCCCAGGCACCGAGATAGATCTCGTGTTTACGGGCACGATAGGCGCCGAGGATCTGTTTGCCGGTTCCGACTTCAAGGGTTGCCTTGATACCGACCTTGGCGAAGATGTTCTGCAGGGACTGGGCGATTTCCAGACGTTCCTGAGCGTTACGCACGAAGATCTTGACCTCGAAGCCGTCCGCTTCACCCGCTTCCGCGAGCAAGGCCTTCGCCTTCTCGATGTTCTGGCTGTAGGGCTTGTCTTTCAACTCGCCGAGATAGGTCAGAGGCAGGAAGGCCTGATGCACGGTGTACTGGCCGCGCAGGAAGGTGTTGGCCATGCCTTCATAATCGACGAGGTATTTGAACGCTTCCTGCACCTTCGGCTTCGCCAGGGTCGGAATGTCCTGGTTCAGAGAGAAGTACATGATGCGGCCGCGGAGATCTTCCTCGACCTTTACATCGCCACTGCCGGAAAGGCCGGCAATGTCGTCGGGGGAGAGGTTACGGGCAACGTCGATGTCACCTTTTTCCAGCAGCAGGCGCTGTGTGGCGGATTCCGGAATGTGACGCATGAAGACGCGCTTCATGTCGGCCGCGCCGCGCCAGTAGTTTTCGTTGACCTCGAGGACGTAGTTCTCATTCGGCTTCCAGCCGCGCAGGGAATAGGCGCCTGAGCCGGCGGAATGGGTCTTCAGCCACTCGTAGCCCATGTCGCCATCGGCTTCATGTTCCATTGCCGTTTTCATATCGACAATGCTGCCGATTGTGGCGCTGAGGCAGTTCAGGACGAAGGAGGTCGCGTATTTTTTGTCCGTCTCCATGACCAGGGTCATGTCGTCGGTCGCCTTGATCTTCTCCTTGACGTTGTCGGCGGTGAAACCGAACTGGGTCAGGATGAAGGACGGCGTCTTGTTCAGGATGACCGCGCGCTGCAGCGAGAAGGCCGCGTCTTTCGCCGTCACCGGATTGCCGGAGTGGAACTTGACACCCGGGCGCATCTTGAAGGTGTAGGTCTTGCCGTCCGCGCTTACGGTCCAGCTTTCCGCCAGGCCGGGCTTGTAGCCGTCGGTCAGCTTGGCCGGATCGAAGGTAACCAGCGTATCGTACACGTTGTTGGCTAGGTCGCCGCCGGCGAACTCGAAGATTTCAGCCGGATCGAGCGAGACGATATCGTCGATGCGGTTAGCCACGACGAGGGTGTCCGCCGGGGTGGCCGCGAACGATTGCCCGATCGATGTGGGCAGCGCCACGGATGCGGCCAATGCCGCGACCGCGAAGCTCTTTGCAAATGCGTTCATGTGAAGCCTCATGAAGTTGCGTTTTTATTGGTTTCTTTTCACGATCCAGAATGGATCGTAGGCGGTCAACCTAGACTGTGGCGACAGTGATCTCAAACACTTGTTAAATGCAGTGCAGCAAATCTGCGGTCTGACCGGGGCTTACGACGCGATATAGAGGCCGCCATTTACATGAATGGTCTCTGCCGTCAGGAAGGCGGCGCTGTCACTACACAGGAAAGCTGCGACCCCGGCCACTTCTTCGGGCGTTCCGAGTCTTCGGAGCGGGGTCATTTTCAGCATATCGCCGCCACGCTCCTGCATGAGCCTGCGTACCATCGGCGTGTCGATCAGGCCCGGTGATATGGCATTGCAGCGGATATTCCGGCTGGCCACTTCCTGGGCGAGAGAGCGGGTGAGTGAGAGGACAGCGCCTTTTGCGGCTGAATAGGGCGCATGGCCAAAGCTGCCCCGGTGTCCCGCCATCGAGGCGATATTCACAACCGCGCCACCGTCCGGCATATGGGGCAGGGCGCTACGAACTGTATGGAAGACGCCGTCGAGATTAACGGCGATGCCGCGCCGCCAGACCTCATCTGCCATGCCGTCCACGGTGCCGTCCTCGTAGAGCCCGGCGCCAGTCACGACATAGTCGATCTTGCCGAACCGGTCCCGGCAGGCTTTGGCGGCGGCAGTGACCGCCTCCGGGTCGGACACATCCAGAGGATGGGTCGCGTGGGAGGTGTTGTCACCGAGTTCGCCAGCAAGCACGGCGAGGATTTCCGGATGCAGATCGGTCAGGAACAGATTGGCGCCGGAGGCTGCGAACAGCTTTGCGATTGCCGCTGGTATGCCTCCGCCGGCCCCTGTCAGAAACAGGGTCCGTCCGGTGAAATCATAGGATACCGTTTTAGCGGACATGGCTTGCCTCACGCCGTTTCGGGATCGTCGAGCGCGATGATCGCGGCGCGCAGGGCATCGGGGATCGGCGCTTTCTCGCCCGTCTCGTTCACCACCATGACGAAGAGCTGGGTCGAACTGTTGCAGCAGCCCTTGGCATCCCATGTGGCATAGGTCATCACCATGCTGGTATTGCGCATGGAGACCACGCGACCTGTCACGCAAATCGGCGTGTGGTAGGCGATGCCGCGCAAATAGTCGGTCTCCAGATGCTTCATCACCGGGCCTGGCACGTCCATCGCGTGGCGTGGATGGCCCAGGACCTCGAAATAGAGGTTCCGCAGGCTCTCGTACCAGGTCAGGTAGGCGGTGTGGTTCACATGGGCGAAAGCATCGCAGTCCCGCCACTCGACCAGTTTCTGGACGGCGAAATGCCAGTCGTCGGAAATGTGAAACCGCTGCTTCAGATCGTCGGTGACGGCAAAGCGTGCGAGATCGCCATATTGGTCAAGCACTGAGCTCATTCTGGTTAACGCTCCATCAGGGCGACGCGGATGCCAAGGAAGATCAGCAGCCCGCCGAACACCCGGTTGACGATCCTCTGGCCGCGTTCAAGCACATTCCGAACGATAGTGCTGTCTAGCGTGAAAACGAAGAACACCCAGAACAGGGCGCTGACCGACATCATGATCAGAACCAGCAGCAGGGTGGTCGCGGTCGAGGTCTGTGGCGTGATCACCATGGTGAAGACGCCGAGATAGAAGAGCGTACCCTTCGGGTTAAGGATGTTGTTCAGGAAGCCTTGCAGGAACCAGCTCCTGGCTGCGTTCTTTTGCAGCCCGGCGTCCGCCGTTGAGAGAGCCATGTCCCTGGCGCGGAAGCTCATCACGCCGATATAGATCAGGTAGGCGGCGCCGGCATATTTCAGAATGCTGAAGGCGAGGATGCTTTCGGAGATGAGCCAGCCGATCCCGATGGCGCAATAGGTGATGTGGACCATGTTGCCGGCCAGCACACCGAGTGAGGATTGCAGTCCGCCAACGCGTCCACCGATAACGGTATTGCGCATCACGATCACCATATCCGGACCCGGACTGATCATGACGAGCAGTGTGATGCCGAGAATGACGAGGATTTGGTCGATCATGGCGTGCGCCTCCCACGTTGAAGAAAGAGCCTAGCTGCGCCGGTGCGGCATGATCCAGCAGCTAATTCAGAAACTGTGTGAAGCCTAACCAGCCACTTTCGAAGACTACATCAGGGCGCTGGCATTCTCAGCCGCAATGGTGATGCCGATAACGATGGCGATCAGCCCGATGAAACCCTGGATGGCCAGATTGCCTGTCTTCAGGCTTTTGCTTGTCCAGTGCAGCGGCAGGGCGATGATGGCGGAGAGAATGCCCATGCCACTCATGCTGCCGATGCCGAACAGAATGACATAGAGGATGGCATCGGACGGCGCGTCGAGGCCGACTGCCGTCATCATCAGGATCGAGCCCGAGCCGGCCAGACCATGCACCATGCCGATGGAGATTGTGCCGAGCGGCAGGCCGCGCCGGTGAGCATGTTCTGCCGGGCCATGCGCAGTCTGTTCGCTCTCGGCGGTGACGAAATGGACGTGAGCCTTGCCGTCGGAGTGCCGATGGACGCGCCAGGCACCTCCTTCACGCCAGAGGCGCAGCAGGACACGGGCGCCGAGGATCACAAGCAAAATGCCGACACCGAACTCGAAGATCGTGCTCCATTCCTCGCTGACGCTGAGGCCAAAGCCGATCATCAACCCGGTGACGGCGCCGAGGATCAGCGAGTGACCCAGCCCCCAAGCGAGGCCATGGTGCACCGCGCGGCGCACCGAGGTGCCCGAGGTGACCATGCTGGAAACGGCCGCGACATGGTCCGCT
The DNA here is from genome assembly GCF_034670185.1 of Nisaea sp. NCBI lineage: Bacteria > Pseudomonadati > Pseudomonadota > Alphaproteobacteria > Rhodospirillales > Thalassobaculaceae > Nisaea > Nisaea sp. The sequence continues at coordinate 1,567,127 of NZ_JAXMNY010000001.1, read as the reverse complement.
TCAAAGGCGTGCTGCATTCCGATCAGGAAGCCAAGCAGCAGAATTCCGGTCATTCGATCCTCTTAACTTAACTGGTCTGGGGCCGGAACCTGGTCCGCGGCGCTGCTGTCTTGTGTCTTGTTTTCGTCATGATCCGGCGGCGGCAAAAGCCGGCAGATCACACCCTTGCGGAAAACCGGCGGTCTGTCGCGCAGTTTGGGAACCCCGTGCGGGGCGGCGGCGACAGCGCGCGCCGCGGCTACCAGTTCGGCGCCGTCATGCTCGGCATTGACGTCGCCCAGCACATAGCTCCAGAGGCCGGGCCCTCTGAGCGCGACGGTGACCTGGCGGTCGCATACGGCCATGCATTCGATCGGGCGGACGGTGATTCCGTCCTCGTCGGCACAGAGTGCTTCGACCCGCTCGAGCAGGACGCGCCCATCGCCTGCCGGATCCTCGGAGTGGCGGCAGGCGGTACAGATATCGATGGTAACGGGATGAAGCGGACGACGAGAATCGTCGTCCGCAAATGATTGTTCGCTCACGCCGCGGCTGCTGCTTCGGGAGTGCCGGAACGCTCCCAGACAAAACCGGCGATGCAGCCGGTTGCCGCCCAGGTCACGGCGTGCACTACAAGGGAAGCGGCGGCGAAATGGCCGGACAGCTCCGACGGCACGTCGCTGATATAATCGTCCGGGTGCGGGGCGCCGATCACATGCGGGATCGCGATCAGGACCAGACCCGCGACGATTGCCAGCGGCGTGGAGACACGCAGTGCCAGGAACAGGCCGACGGCTGTGGCCAGGGCCGTGCCGATCCACCAGATTTGCCGGTCCTCTAGGACTGCGGCGGCCGCGCCCGGAAGTTCCGGGCTGAGACCGAGGGCCGGTGCAAGGCCGGTGGCGGCAAAGGCTGCCGCACCCCAGATCAGGCCAGTACGGGCAGTGATCGTCGCATTGCTGAGAACCATGGCCGCGAGCAGGACCAGGGCAAACCCGAAGGTCGTGCCGATTGTCGCGATCGAGGTCGAGAGCGTCCGCTCCAGTCCGTCTTCCGGAGCCCAGGTTTCCTTGGCGCCGTGCGCTTCTGTTCCATGCGCGAGATGCACAAACGCGTCCGACTGGTTTTTGGCGAAATGCGCAACGAGAATTTCGCCCGCACTGGCCATGCCGCCTTCGTAACGTTCGGCCTCAAGAATCAGGGGCGTTGTTGTCACTGCCTGAAGCGCTGCGACCAGAATCCCCGCGGCGAAGCCGGCGACGAGCGCCGACTTTATGAATTTCATGAGCATCGCAGTTCCTTCGTGCCAAAGGCTTAGTGGCAAGGGAAGGCCATGCTGTGACGGGTGTCGTGAGCTGTGTTGTGCAGGGCGGTGGCATTGGCAAAACCGGTCAGGTAGACGATGCCGAGGCCGGCCAGAAGCGCAAAGACCGCCACCATCTTGGTGGATTGGCTGGCGGTGAGAGATGTGGATTTCTGAACTGCTGAAGTCATGTGTTCCTCCGATCAAAAACGATCCGGATACGGCCCTCAGAGCTGTATCCGGGCTTGTTCAGAGGCGAGAGAACCAAGCGGCGGCTTCCGGCCGCCAATTTGGCAATACGCTCACCCCGACGTTGTCATTGATGCCGCCGCATGGGCGCCGGCATCGGTGTCGGCAGGTCTCCTGGCTCGCGGGTCATTGCTTCATCCTGCCTTCCCAGTCCGCTCATGCGGGGCCAGTGGCTCAGTCCGGATGTCGCTCGTCGCTCACAGTTGCGGGGGCAGCCACGGATTCGGTCCCTGATGGGTACGCCTCGCCGTGTTCCCTTTTAATCCGTCGCCATGTTTACAGCGGCGGAACCAACACTCGTAAACTATCCCTCCCGGTCAATTCGGACAAGCGTGATGCATGTCCCGACCAAAAAATGCATGCCTCAGGATACGCGGCAGCCATATTCCAATGCGCCATCCTGTAGTGCCTCCAACAGATGCGCTGCGTAAGATCGGTGCACATAGATATCAAACACCGGCTCGGCGCTGCGGCAATCGATCAGGGCCGGTGCGTGGAAGACTCCGGTGATCCGGCTGGTATCGGCCAAAAACGCGGACGGGTGCATATCGATAGAGCAGCCTTTTGCCAAAAGCGTACGGGCGTCGCGTCCCGACAACCGAAAAATCGTGCGCGCGTGACTGAGGTCGATGACCGCAACACTATCCGGAAGCGCCGAGCGAAGATGCGCGGCGAGATCGCGGTGTTCAGGCTCTATGACCAGCCATTTTCCGGTGCCTGTGCCGAGGATGCGGGGCTGCCCGTTTCCGGCGCTCTGGTTCGGTGTGAGGGATGGAGCGGTGCCGGTGGCCGTTTCCAGTGCTTCAGCCAACGATGGAATTACATCGGCACGAGCTTCGACCTGCACCACGGAAAACGGGGTGCGCTCGGTCAGGTGAATACCCGGACCGTCAAAGCGATTGGCCCCGTGGTCGCCTGGTTCGAGAATTCCGGCGAGGGCCGAGCGGCGGGCGAGAATCACATCGTCAGCCATGGAGCCTTGCTCCTTCCACGTCATAGACATTCGGACTGGTCACCTTCACCTGGACCGCTTCGCCCTTGAGCGGGAAGACCGCCCAGACCGTATCGCCGATCCTGTTTGGACCGTCTTTCAACAGGCCGAGCGAAATCGGATGTCCGACATTCGGGCTGATCGGGGCGGTGGAGGAAACATGGCCGAGCTTCGGCACCGGTGGCGGCGTTTTCGGGTCCTCCACCAGGATCGATCCAGCGCGGATCTTCGTCTTGCCGTCGACCGGTGTCAGTCCGACCAGCGTCGGGCGGCCCAGATCGTCCATGCCTTCACGGGTCGAAAGGGCGTCGCCGATGAAGCGCTTCTTAGAGCTCATCATTTTGCCGAAGCCAAGGTCGGCTGCGGAGACGCGGCCGTCGATTTCGGCGACGGTCACGTGGCCTTTTTCGATGCGCAGGATGTTCAGCGCTTCGAGGCCGTAGGGCACAAGGCCATGCGACTCGCCAACGGCAAGGCAGCGTTCCCACGCGGCTTCGCCATACCCGGCAGGCACGGCAATCTCGTAGGCCAGTTCTCCCGAGAAGCTGATGCGGAAGACCCGGGCCGGGAAGGCTCCGAGTTTCGTCTCGCGTACGCCCATGAAAGGGAAGCCCTCGTTGGAAAGGTCCACTTGCGGGAACAGGTCCTGCAGGATGGCGCGGCTGTTCGGCCCGGCAATGGCCATGGCGGCCCAATCGTCGGAGACGGACGCGATCTTCACGTCGAGGTCCGGCCAATGGACCTGCAGATGCAGCTCCAGATGCTCCATCACCGGACCGGCTTCTGCTGTGGTCGTCGTCATGTAATAATGGTTCTCGCCGATCCGCGAGGTGGTGCCGTCATCAAGGGCGACGCCGTCCTCACGCAGCATGACGCCGTACCGCGCCTTGCCGACGGCCAGGGTCTTCCAGCCGTTGATATAAACCCGGTTAAGAAGTTCCGTGGCGTCCGGCCCCTGGATATCGATCTTGCCGAGGGTCGAGACGTCCGAGATCCCGGCGGTGTTACGCACCGCCAGCGTTTCCCGCTCGATGGCCTTGAACATCGCTTCGCGGGAATTAGGCTCATCCTTGCCGAGATAATATTGCGGCCGCATCCAGAGCCCGGCTTCCATCATCTGTGCGCCATGCGCGAGATGCCAGTCGTGCATCGGCGTGCGCCGGACCGGGTTCTGGTGACGGCCGATCTCGCGACCGGCAAAAGCGCCGATGGCGACCGGCGTGTAGGGCGGCCGGAACGTCGTTGTGCCAACTTCGGAAACGTCGAGACCGCGTGCTTCGGCGAGCACGCCATGACCATTGATATTCGAGGTTTTGCCCTGGTCCGTGCCCATGCCGAGTGTGGTGTAGCGTTTCAGGTGCTCGACAGAGACATAACCTTCGCTCTGGGCCAGCTTGACGTCATCCGCCGTGACATCGTCTTGCAGATCGACAAAACGCCGTCCCTTGCGGCCCGGCAATGCCGGAACCTGCCAGAGGATCTTGAGCGGGCCGGTTGCCTGCTCGTCGGTGGACGGGATATCAGCCACAGCTCCAGTCGTGAAACCAAGTGCCTCGGCGGTCTCCTGACCTGCCGTATACCCGTCGGCAAGGCAGTCTCCGAGGCTGAACCGGCCTCGCGCGGCGCCGATGGAGCGGTCGTTCATGCGGGACGCGCCCGGCACGAAGGCGCCGATGGTCGGATCGTAGACCGGCTTGCCGCTCTGGTGACTGTAGAGATGGACGTTTGGGCTCCAGCCGCCGCCGGTCGCCAGCAGGTCGCACGGAATGTAGCGGGTTTCCGGGGTGGCGCCGGACTGCAGCGTGCCGAGATCGGCAATGTCGACACCGGCAAGGCCGAGATAGCCATGGGTGCGGACCACGACAGCCCCGCTGACGACATCAATGCCCTGGGCGATGACATCTTCCTTCAGCGGACCCTGTCCGCCGGTGCGTGGGTCGATCACGCCGCGCACTTCGATGCCCGCATCCGCAAGGTCGAGGGCGGTGCGGTATCCATCGTCATTGTTGGCGAAGACAACGGCATGCTTTCCGGGCTGCACGGCGAAACGGTTTGCGTATGTGCGGGCGGCTCCGGCCAGCATCACGCCGGGGCGGTCATTACCGTCGAACACCAGCGGTCGCTCGGTCGACCCGGTGGCCAGCAGCACCTTTTTGGCGTGGATCAGCCAGCGGCGCTGGCGTACCTGGAAGGGAGCGGGGACGGGCAGATGATCGGATACCCGCTCCAGCACGGCGATGGTGTCGCCATCGTAGTAACCGAAAGCCGTCGCGCGGCGGAGCAGAGTAACGTTCTCCATCTCCTCTAGCTCAGCGAAAGTGCTCGTGGCCCAGTCCATGGCGGGGTTGCCGTTGATGGTCTCGCGCTCACTGCGCAACCGGCCGCCCGGCTTGTTGTTTTCGTCGATCAGGAAGACACGGGCGCCGCTCCGGCCTGCGGTCAGGGCAGCGGCAAGTCCGGCCGGGCCGGCACCGACCACTACGATGTCCGCATGTCCATGCATCTTGTCGTAGATGTCTGGATCGCTGACATGTTTGGCCTCGCCCATGCCGGCGGCCTTGCGGATAAAATGCTCATAGAAGTGCCAACCTGGCAGGCCCATGAAGGTCTTGTAGTAGAAACCGGCAAACAGGAAGCGCGAGGCAAAGTCGTTCACGCCCATAATATCGAGCGCGAGGGACGGCCAGCGGTTCTGGCTTTTGGCTTCGAGACCCGCGAACAGCTCGATCTGGGTGGCGCGGGTGTTCGGCTCCTGCCGTCCGCCGGAGCGCAGGTTCACCAGCGCGTTGGGCTCTTCCGGCCCGGCCGAATAGATACCGCGCGGACGGTGGTATTTGAAGCTGCGGCCGACCAGCTTGACGCCGTTGGCGAGCAGGGCGGAGGCCAGCGTATCGCCTTCATAACCGGTGTAGGACTTGCCGTCGAAGCTGAAGGTAAGCGGGCGGGTGCGTTCGATCTCGCCTCCTTCGGACATCCGGAACGGCTGCTGTTCCTTGCCGCGAATCATGGCTTGGTCTCCGCTTCGGGCAGGGGGATGTCGTCCGCAGGCCGTCCGCACCCGAGGATCTCGTGCGTCAGGATATTGCGCAACACTTTCACCACCTCCCGGCAGCCGAGGCTGTGATGCCAGAGCTCCAGATGCGGGCCGCGCGGATTGTCGCGCGTGTAGACGTAATCGACCCATGCCGGGTCGTTCTTTTCGGCACCGTCCGGGCGTTTCTTGGTGGCGTCGCCGATATAGGTGAACTCGTCGTGGGCGCGTTTGCCGCAATAGGGGCAGTCGATATAGAGCATGGTCGGCGCCTCCTAATGGTGCCCCGGCACGGGGCCGGTCGCTTCTTCGTCGAGAATGTAGCCGCGCTCGAAGCGGTCGAGCCGGAGCCCGGCATTCAGCGGATGCGGCTCGTCCTCGGCGATCGTGTGGGCGAAGACCCAGCCGGAGCCCGGGGTCGCCTTGAAGCCGCCATAACACCAGCCGCAATTGAGATAGAGGTTGTCGATCGGCGATTTGCCGATGATCGGGCTGCCATCCATGGACATGTCCATGATGCCGCCCCAGTGCCGGAGAAGCCGGAGCCGTGACAGCGAGGGCACCATGGCGATCCCGCCGCGCATGACATGGTCGATGGTCTCCATGTTGCCGCGCTGGGCGTAGGAATTATACATGTCGAGATCGCCACCGAAGACCAGGCCGCCCTTGTCCGACTGGCTGAGATAGAAATGCCCGGCGCCATAGGTCACCACATGGTCGATCAACGGCTTCAGCGGCTCGGAGACGAAGGCCTGCAAGACGTGGCTTTCGATCGGCAGCTTCATGCCGAGTTTGGAGGCGAGATAGCCGGTGCTCCCGGCAACGGCGAAGCCGATCTTGCCGCAGCCGATAGTGCCGCGCGATGTCTCGACGGCTTCGATCCGGTTACCGTTGCGCTTGAAGCCTGTGACCTCGCAATTCTGGATGATGTCCACGCCCAGCCGGTCCGCGCCGCGGGCGAGGCCCCAGGCCACGGCGTCATGCCGTGCCGTGCCGCCGCGCGGCTGCAGCAATCCGCCATAGATCGGAAAGCGCGCTTCGTCGGAGTAGTTGAGATAGGGCACCATGCGTTTGACCTGTTTCCGGTCGAGCAGTTCGGCGTCGATGCCATTAAGGCGCATGGAATTGCCGCGCCGTGCGAAGCGGTCCATCTGCCCGTCCGAGTGAGCGAGATTGAGCACGCCGCGCTGGCTGAACATGACGTTGAAATTCAGCTCGTGGCTCAGTTGCTCCCACAGTTTCATCGACTTCTCGTAGAAGTGCGCATTGTCGTCGAGCATGTAGTTGGAGCGTACGATGGTGGTGTTGCGTCCGGTATTGCCGCCGCCGAGCCAGCCTTTTTCGAGCACGGCGACATTTCGGATGCCATGCACTTTGGCGAGATAGAAAGCGGTGGCCAACCCGTGCCCGCCGCCACCGACAATGACGACATCATAGCTTGGTTTTGGCTCAGGGTCGCGCCAGGCACGCTGCCAGCTCTTGTGCCCGTTGAGCGCGTTCTTGATCAGATTGAAGACGGAATATTCGGCCATGAGCGGATTGCCTGCCGGATCGTTAGGAAATGACCCAATATGCCTAGCACCGGCCACGGCAATACGAAAAGCCAGATTACGACCTGCTGTCGCGCAATTGCGTCATGCAGGCATTCCGCTACATCCGCTCCACCCGTTCGGCCAGTTGCGCGGTGATACCGGCGGAGATCCGTCCGGCCTCACCGGCCATCGCTTCGATGAAGACGACGAGGGGTTGACCGAGACGGTCGATCAGCGAGTCCTGATCGGCGGTAACGTCCTGATCGGTGAGCGCCTGCCGCAGCAGTGCCTTGAACTCCCGATTGACGTAATCGACCCTGGCTTCACTGCTGGCGAGCCAGCGGGCCGCGGTATGACGGACGGATTGCAGGCTTTCGTCTGTACGAATGAAGGTTTTGACCTGACGGCCGCTTGGGTCCGGGCCGAGCCGGGAGATCATTTCAATACTGATCCAGGCGAACCACCAGCGCCATGGATCAGCCCGCATCACCCCGTCGTCATAGACAATCTGCAGGAAATGCAAGGTGGTGACCGGCGCTTCCGGTTTGAGACGGACGATCTGTGGCGGGAGAGCCGTGAGCGCGAAAGATTGCAGGCGCTTGTCTGCCGGGGCCGTCGCCTTGCGTTCCGGGCCCGGGCGAATGCCGAGCTCCCGCATCCGCGTTTCCGTATCCGCGATCTCGAACCAGTGCCGCAGAGCGAGTGCTACGCCACGAACCTGATCAGCTTCCCATTGCGCCCGATCCATAACCCGATTCTACCCTGTTAGCGGTCACTTTCGGCATAAATTCTTAGCATACTTAAGGTTATTATACCCATTGCTCCGCAGGTTGCCGCCAATGCCGTCTGAATGTGTTGCCCGTCTTGCTTTGGGGCGGCCTGACAGGTAATCTTACCGCCGTATGTCAGACGCAATATTCAAGGCTACAAGCGTATGGAAACGCAAAGCTCTTCGCTTGCAAGCAGCATAACGGCCTGGATCAACCATTTTTTCCGCGAGCGCGAGGTAATCCTGCGGTCCGATTCACGGATCCGCTATTTCTCGCTCAGTACCCGATTGCAGGTCGGCATCGTTATTGTGTGGATGATGGCTGCAAGCTGGGTCGGCTTCGCGTCCGTCGGCGTTTACATGCAGGACGATCTGCTGCGGGGCAAAGACGTTGCCATCCAGCGCAGTCAGGATTCCTACCGTCAGTTACTTGATCAGGTGTCGGATTATCAGCTCTCCGTGGTCGCCATTACTCGCGATCTGAAAGAGACTCAGGGTCAGTTGCAGCGGCTATTCGACCAGAATGAAGGCTTGCGCACCAACCTGACTACGACGGAGTCCCGGCTGCGTTATACACAGGTGGAGCGCGACCGGATCAATGCCGGACGCAAGGCACTCAACGACCAGTTCAGCCTTCTTGGTCGTGAGTTGCGCCGCATGACGGGCAAGAATAACGGTCTTGAAACGCATATCAGCAATCTGCGCACTCATCTCGAAACGCTTGAAGCCGAGAAGAACGAGATCGCGGCGGAGCGCGAGAAACTGGATGGGCGTCTCTGGCGCCTGAACAATGAACTCGCTGAATCCGTGGCAGAGAGAGATCATCTCGCCGAAACAATCTCGCACCTCCGCTCAGATCTCAGAACGGTCATGCTTGAGCGGAGTTCGGTAACTTCTGAAAACGACTCATTGCGGACCCGGATTTCCTCTCTGGAAGCGCGGCTCACCGACGTTGACGATGAACATAGGAACCGGCTGGAAGCGATTTCGGAACGGGCGCTCAGTAATATCCATGCTGTTGAAGCCGTCTTGCAGAAGACGGGCCTCGATCTGGAGCGCATCGCGCCGATGCCTGAAGGCATGATCATGGGCCAGGGCGGTCCCTTCATTCCTTACCATCCGGAACTCCAGGTGGAGCGTTCGGAATCGGATACGCTGGAATCGCAGCTGGAATTGAGGCTTTCCCGGTGGGAGCAACTCCGGGATGTCTATTTGTCCGTGCCGTTGATCGTGCCGATGAAGGACTATTACTTCACCAGCGGATTTGGCCGGCGAAAAGATCCGATCAACAAGCGTTGGGCATTGCATGCGGGCCTGGATCTGTCCGGACCGCGCAAGCAGGAAGTGATGGCGGCGGCGCCCGGAAAGGTTATCCGTGCGCACCGTGAGGCTTTCTACGGACGGATCGTCGAAATCGACCACGGAAATAATATTACGACCCGATACGCGCATTTGAGTAGTATCGCAGTGAAAGTCGGCCAGACGGTCGGCCTGGGCGAAGTGGTTGGCCGGATGGGCTCTTCCGGTCGAAGCACGGCACCGCATTTGCATTATGAAGTTCGCTTCAAGAATAAGCCGATGAATCCGCGTAACTTTCTGAAGGCGGGACGATATGTTTCAAAAAAAGGATAATCGCGGTCAGCAGCAGGCATCGCAGAAGCAAGCCGCGCCTTCGATCCTGAGCGCGGATCTTGTGGTCAATGGCAATCTCGTGAGCGACGGTGATATGCAGGTCGACGGTACGGTCGAGGGCGACATCACCAGCAAGAAACTGACGATCAGTTCAACGGCTGTTGTCCGCGGATCAATCGAGGCTGATGCCATCGTCATCGCAGGTGCCGTGACGGGGCAGGTCAAGGCCCGCCATGTAACGCTGAGCAAGACGGCACGCGTTATCGCCGACGTTGTTCAGGAACGATTGACTATCGAACCTGGCGCTTTCTTTGAAGGCAATTGCCGGCATTTCCCGGACGAAAAGCCGGTGGAGAAAAAAGCGCTGGAGCGGATTGGCGCGAAGCCGGAACTGGCTTCCCCAAGTGTTGTTGGTGGCGCAAAACCGGCAACCGCTACGGCAACGGTATCCGATGCCAAGGACAAAGAATCCCACGCTCTTGTGTGACGCTTTGGCTGTGTGACGTTTAGATCGGGCGGCGCTCTCGCCGCCCGTTCCTTGAGAACACGCCCTATGAGCGCGCCAGCGCCCGCGCGAACATTTCGGAATCACAGTTCCCGCCTGAACAGACCACCGTGACATTCTTGCCCTGCATGTCGATCTTGCTGCTGAGAGCAGCAGCAAGCGCAACTGCCCCTCCGGGCTCCACCACGATCTTCAGATAACGGAATGCCGCCGCCATCGCGTCGAGCGCTTCCTCGTCGCTGACAGCGAGACCGCCAGTCAACAACGGCTTGCAGAGGCTGAAGGTGATCTCTCCCGGTGTCGGCGTCACGATGGCGTCGCATATGGAACGCGCTGCAGGATCATTGCTCTCGTGTTTCCCGCTCGCGAGAGAGCGGGCCATGTCGTCGAAATTCTCCGGCTCGGCTGAATAGACCGCGACGCCCGGCGCGACATTGTGGAGCGCAAGTGCGGTCCCCGATACGAGGCCCCCGCCGCCGCAGCAGACGATCACCGCATCCAGCGCCGCACCGGCTTCTGCCGCCTGTTCCGCGATCTCCAAACCGATGGTGCCCTGTCCGGCGATCACGCCCGGATCGTCATAGGGGCGCACCAGCGTCGCACCGGTCTTGGTGGCGATCCGCTGTCCTATCTCTTCCCGGTTCTCGCTGTAGCGGTCATAGAGAATGACTTCGGCGCCGTAGTCCTTGGTGTTCTGGATTTTCATCGCCGGCGCATCTTCCGGCATGATGATGCTTGCCTTGATGCCAAGCCGGCTTGCCGCATGGGCGACGCCCTGGGCGTGGTTGCCGGAGGAATAGGCGAGCACACCCCGCGCCCGGTCGGCCTCCGGGATCAGCGAGAGCCGGTTGAAGGCGCCGCGATACTTGAAGGAGCCCGTGCGTTGCAGGCATTCAGGTTTGACCAGCAGGCGGCCACCGAGCTTCTCGTTCAGCAGGGGCGCTTCCAGCAGGGGCGTGCGCACCACTTCACCCTTCAGGCGCGTGGCAGCGGCTTCGATATCGGCGAAAACGGGGGCTGCGAGGTGCGTTGAAGCAAGCTCGTTCATCTGGTCTCTCTCCTGTCTTAAAGACCGGTCCGCGAGGCGCTATGAATATGCGGACCGATTCATGCTGACGATAGGAGTGCCCGCGCGTCGGTGCAACGCTGTGATTGTCACCGTTTCAATCAGTCGGCCGGGGGGCAGTCGGACGGGTGTGTCAAAGCAAGGGCGGCAGCTCATCCAGGGTCCGGAGTTCCGCATCCGGTTTCCCGGGCAGCCGCTCCGGGGCCTGGGAGAACCGGTTGATCCAGGCGACCTTGAAGCCAAAGGCCGAGGCGGCGGTCGCGTCCCAGGCGTTCGAGCTCTGGAAAGAGATGTGATCCGCATGGATACCGAGCCGGTCAACGGCGAGCTGGTAGACCGACGGATGTGGCTTGTAGATTCCAACCTCCTCTACCGACAGGACGGCGTCCATCAAGGCGCCGACACCGGATTTTTCACATACCCGCTCCAGCATCTCTGGCGAGCCGTTCGACAGGATCGCCGTCTTCAGGCCCCGGTCCCTGAGATGTTTCAAAACGCCAAGCACTTCAGGATAGGCGTCGAGGGTGAGGTAGCTGTTCAGCAGAGTGTCGCGCAGACCGGCGGGGCCAAGGCTCCCGAGAACGGATTCGAGGGAGAAATCGAGTGCGTCGCCGGTCACCTGCCAGAAATCGACATGGCGGTTCTGCAGAGCCCGGAGCCATGTGTACTGAAGTTGCTTTGTGCGCCACATTTCCGATGTCCTGTCGGCCTGTTTATCCGGATCCGGAAACTGGTTGCGGCATTGCGCAACGGCGGAATGAACATCGAACAGGGTGCCATAGGCATCGAAGACGCAGGCCTTTATGCCTGCGAAGGACGGATTTACCGACATTGAGTTTTACTCCCTTGTGAGCGCAGAAGCCTGATGGGCATCCAGCAGAACGCCGCAAGCCGTAACGCACCACACATCGCGCGGGGAGACTTTATCCCAAGAGATCACGGGACTGTGACGCCCGAGCCGGGCCCGATAGACCACTAGTCCTTCAAGCACGCGCTGGACATAGTTCCGGGTTTCCCCGAACGGGATACGCTCTATCCAGTCGATGACGTCGACCTCGGCGCTGCGCGGATCTCCGCGCTCCCGCATCCATTTGTTCACATTGCCGGGGCCTGCATTATAGGCGGCGATCGCGAGTATATAGTTGCCGCCGAAACGGTCGATCAGGCCGGAGAGATAAGCGCTGCCGAGTCGGATATTGAAATAGGGGTCGGTTGTCAGCCGCTTCGCCGAATAGCGCTGCTTGACGGTCTTCGAGACCTGCCGGGCCGTCGCCGGCATCAATTGCATCAAACCGCGCGCTCCGGCACGGCTTTGAGCTTTCGTGTCGAACCCGCTTTCCTGACGGATTATGGCCAGCATCAGGGCGGGCTCCAGAGGGCCGTGCTCTGTTGCATAGCGGGTCGGATATCCTGTCTGTGTCAGAACAATGCCCTTACGGGCGGCAGTCCGGGCGGCCTTTACCGTGATATCCAGATAGCCAAGCTCGCGGGCAAGCTGCGCCACAAGGACCGCCTGTGTCCCGCTGTCGGCGAGGCGTGAGAGATGAGTGACGAAGTCGCGCGCCAGATCGTCCTGACCGATACGTCCGAGCGCGGCGGCAACTTGCGCCAAGGTCGTTTGGCGAAAGGCAGTCCTCTCTTCCGGTGCCGGTTGCGGTTCGCGCGGAAGCCGGAACCCTTCGGTGCTGAGGCGGGCCTGAGCAAGTTGGCCGTAGAAGGTGGCGGGGTTTTCCGCGGCACGGCGATACCAGTTGCGAGCCTGCGTCTTTTGCCCGGCTGTCTCTGCTGCCCGTCCGGCCCAATAGCCGGCTCGGGCAAGGCTGATGGAGGTGCTGACGCCTTTATAGAGTTTTTCGAAGGCTTGCAGAGCTTCGGCGGGTTTGGCGGCGAACCGAAGCGCGATCCAGCCGGCATGCCACTCGGCCTCGGCGAAACTCAGGCCGCTATGCTGGATGTGCGCGGCGGAGAGCAGGTAGGCGTCTTCCTCGCGATTGTCGTCCAGCGCGTAGCGAATTTGTCGTGAGCGTTCCCGCCACCAGAGGGCGGGGAACTTCTGTTCCGATGGGACAGACCAGAGGAGTTCCAGGGCGTCGTCCTTGCGGCCCTTGCGGTGACGCCAACGCAGCCGCTCGTATTGCAGGCCCGGATCCGATTGCAGATTGTCGGGAACACGATTGATAGCCCCATCGACGCCAGGAGACTGTGTGCGCAACTGAATACGCGCGAGAGCGAGATTTCTTTGGCCTTTGGCGACCAGTGGGAGGACCCGGCGGGCGGAGGAAGTGAATCCGCGCCACAACATCCGATCAAGGCGGATCCAATGGTCGTCCGCGCTGAGCAAAGACCTGTACCGCTTCAGGAAGGCCCGGTGGTCCGATACCCCGAATGGCGTTTCGTGCCAGTAGGCGCGCGCTTTCTTGGTCAGATCAGCGCGATCCGCGTCGTCTTCCAGTGTCTTCAAATATTTCAGGCGGCCGGCAGCGGTTTGCGGCGTGATCTCCGTGAACCAGCTTTTCTGCGCAGTGACCGGCAAATCGTCCGGCATCAGATACTCGGCGCGTGAAATCATCTTCCAACGGTCGGGCCAGCCCGGGTGCGCCTTGAGGAAGCTGGCAATCTCCTCGAAACTGGCACTGCTTTCCGGATCGCGGAGCCGCAGCCATGTCAGAGCCGTTTCAAGCTCGGGCCGGGCCGGCTCGCGGGGGATTTCGGCGACGGCTCTCCATTTCCCTTTCGAGGCGAGGGCAAAGGCACGCCGATAGGCGGCCGTGCTGTTCTTCGGAACCAGCAGGTCCCGTGGCCTGACAAGAGGGAGCGGCGGGTCGGATAGTACGGGGCGGATTTCAGGAACGGGTGCGGCGGCGTGGCCTGGATTGCCGGCCATGGCCCAAAGAGCGCCCATCAGGACGCCGACACAGGCCAGGACCGCACATGAGATCGATCCAAATCGGAACAGCATTCGCAGTGTCTATTCCCCCGCCGCTACAGGTTGCGCGCGGACTGTCCGACCGGGGCATCCGGTGTGGAGTCTGCGTGCCAAGGAACATGATAGCAGGAAACCTGCCTTACGCTAAGTCACCACTCGCTATGGACAAAGTGGGGCTGCGTCTAATTTTCGACAGACTGACGCAAATACCCCCGTATGGAACGCAAGTTCTTGTTCCTCCGCGAAGGTGAGCGTATGGTCCCCGTCTTTCGAGGAAACAGCCAAAAACGGCAGGAGACGAGACGTGGCCTACAATGCTGGAAATCCAATGTTCAAGGGATCCCTGGTAGCATTGATCACGCCGTTCAAAGACGGCGCGGTCGACGAGGCCGCGTTCCGAAAACTTGTCGACTGGCAGATCGAGCAGGGTACGGACGGTGTGATCCCCACGGGAACCACCGGCGAGTCCCCGACTCTCAGCCATGCCGAGCACAAGCAGGTTGTCGAAATCTGTGTCGATCAGGTGGCTGGCCGGATTCCGGTGATTGCCGGTACCGGTTCGAACTCGACCGAGGAAGCCATCGAGTTGACCCGGCACGCCAAGGAAGCCGGTGCGGATGCGGCGCTGATTGTTACGCCTTACTACAACAAGCCGACCCAGCAAGGCCTTTACTTGCACTTCAAGGCAATCGCCGATGCGGTTGATTTGCCGATCGTGATCTACAATATCCCCGGGCGCAGCATCGTCGACATGACGGTCGAGACCATGAAGCGGCTTGCTGAATTGCCGAACATCGTCGGCGTGAAGGATGCGACGGCCAATGGTACGCGTCCGATGGAAACCAGGCTCGCGATCGGACCGGATTTCTCCCAGCTGACCGGAGAGGACGGGACCGTTGTGCCGTTTCTCTCCCAGGGCGGTCACGGTTGCATTTCGGTGACGGCGAATGTCGCGCCGGGACCGTTGTCGGAACTGCACCGGGCGTGGGGCAAGGGCGATCTCGATACGGTCATGACTATCAATGACCGGCTGTCCCCGCTGCATCAGGCCCTGTTCTGCGAAAGCAGCCCGGGTCCGGTGAAATATGCAGCAAGCCTGCTCGGGATTTGCGAGTCGACCGCGCGTCTACCGATTTGCGAGATCGCGGACAGCAGCAAACAAAAAGTGGAATCCGCTCTGCGGCATGCCGGTCTGCTGAACTGATCAGCGGGCCGGGCCTGCCCGGCGGTTGAAGGAAAACTCCCATGGCGGGCAAGAATTCAGGCGACGGATTGATCGCCCAGAACCGTCGTGCGCGGCACGACTACTTTATTGAGGACACAATCGAAGCCGGGATCGTTCTGACCGGCTCCGAAGTGAAAAGCCTGCGCGACGGCAAGGCCAGCATCGGTGAATCCTATGCTGGCCAGGACGGCGGCGAGCTGACGCTCTTCAATGTGCATATCCCGGAATATCCGGCCGCGGAGCCGTTCAATCATGAGCCGCGCCGGCCGCGGCGTCTGCTCGTGCATCGCAAGGAGCGGGACCGCCTGCTTGGTTTGATCCAGCGAGAGGGGGCAACCCTCATCCCGCTGCGGCTTTATTTCAACGATCGCGGCATTGCCAAGATCTCCATCGGGATCGCTACGGGCAAAAAGAAGATGGATAAGCGCGAAACCGAGAAGAAGCGGGACTGGCAGCGCGACAAGGCGCGCCTGATGCGCGATAAGAACTGACGCGTCAGCGTGCGTCCAGTAAGCCCCGGATCGTATTGAACACATCCTCGAACATGGCTTCAGTAAGCTTTCCCGTGTTCGTGTTGTAGCGCGAGCAGTGGTAGGAGTTCACAAGGGTAAAACCTGCTCCCGGCTCATGTACGGCATTATGTCCGAACTTGAAGCGGCTCTTTGGAATCCCGAGTCCTGACAGCACGGCCCCATGGGCGAGGCCGCCGAGCGCGAGCACAACCCGCCGGGGGCCGGCGAGTTCCATCTGAAGAAACGGTGCGCAGGCCTTCACTTCGGCGCCGATCGGCTTGTTCTCCGGCGGCACGCAGCGTACGGCGTTGGTAATACGGCAATCGACGAGTTTCAGATCGTCGCCGCCCTCGCTCTGATATGTCCCTTCGGAGAAGCCGAACCGGTCCAGTGTCTGATAAAGCAGGTCGCCGGCATAATCGCCGGTAAACGGACGGGCTGTCCGGTTCGCTCCGCGCAGCCCTGGCGCCAGTCCGACGATCAGGAAGGATGCATCCTTCGGCCCGAACGAGACGACCGGGCCGTTATGCCAGTCCGGAAATTTCTCGCGGTTGCCTTGGCGGAAATCCACAAGCCTCGGGCACAGCGGGCACTCACGGCCCGGCTCTTCTAGGCTGGATATCGATACGGTCATGGGGGCCGCCCTGGCTGGGCTCAGTAGTTCGGGCGCCGCGGCGTCACTTCCGCTTCGTCGAGATCGTCCTCGTAATCATCGTCATCGAGGTCATCCTCGACACCGTTTTCGAATTCATCCTGCTGCGGGCGCGCCGGGCGAGGGCCCTGATGGGCACGGGCGATCTTTTCCTGGAAATCCTTCAGCTCAAGGAAATGGTCGGCCTGCCGGCGCAATTCGTCGGCGATCATCGGCGGTTGTGACTTCACGGTCGAGACGACGGTGACCCGCACGCCCCGGCGTTGCACGGCCTCAACCAGACGGCGGAAATCACCATCGCCGGAGAACAACACAACGTGGTCGAGATGTTCGGCCATTTCGAGGACATCGATGGCAAGCTCGATATCCATGTTGCCTTTGATTTTCCGGCGCCCGGAGGCGTCGGTGAATTCCTTGGTCGGTTTGGTGACCATCGTGTAGCCGTTATAGTCCAGCCAGTCGACGAGCGGCCGGATCGGCGAATACTCTTGGTCCTCGATCAGTGCGGTATAGTAGAAAGCACGGACGAGGCGGCATTCGTCAGCAAAAACGGTCAGCAATTTCCGGTAATCGATATCAAATCCGAGCGAACGTGCCGCGGAATACAAGTTGGCACCGTCAATAAAAAGTCCGGTTTTCTCTTGAGGATAGAAATGCATGAAATAATTCCTCTATTTTTCTTTTTTTTCCAGCATGTGTAATAGACCTGCAAGCGATCAATTGCACAAGTAATTTGCGGTTGTAGAATTGATGTCTTGACTGTCAATCAATTGTATATTGTTTTCAAATCTAGCCGGGTAAGTGGAAAGTTCAAAATCACATTAATCTCGGTGTCGTTAAAGCATCAATGGAATGATGTCCATGATTTATTTGGGGGTTGGGGCCAATCTCCCGAGCGCGAAGTTTTTGTCGCCGCGGGAGACGCTGGAGGCCGCCATGGCAGACCTTGGCAAGCTGGGTGTCGTGTCGGTCGGCGTGTCCCGTTGGTATGAGAGTGCGCCGGTGCCTCTTTCTGACCAGCCCTGGTACGTGAATGCCGTCTATCGTGTGGAGACCGATCATGATGCGGCAACGTTGCTGGCAAAACTGCATTCCATGGAAGACGAATATGGAAGGGTTCGCGGCGTGGTCAATGCCGCACGGGTCATAGATCTGGATCTTCTGGATTTTCGCGGGGAGGTCCGTGATGGCAGTGACGGGCCCAACCTGCCGCATCCGCGATTGCATGAGCGGGCTTTCGTTCTTTACCCCTTGCGCGACCTCGCGCCGGACTGGCGACATCCCGTGAGTGGCGCTACGATAGACAGTTTGATTGAGGCCCTCGATCCCGACCAGACGGTACGGTTGCTCGGCTCTGACGGGTAAGGGTACAATTCCTGACCTATTTGACTTGCTCCGGAGGGTGCAAGCCAATATATATTCCTCTTTCCGGTATCTTTTTGAACGGGACGGACACCCATGGCACGGGTCACGGTTGAAGACTGCATTTTGGAAATTCCTAACCGGTTTGATCTTGTAATGATCGCCGGCCAGCGCGCGCGGGATATTTCCGCTGGCGGACAGCTGACCGTCGACCGCGACAATGACAAGAACCCGGTTGTTGCGCTGCGTGAAATCGCAGACAAGACCGTTGATCTCGGCAATCTCCAGGAAGCGCTGGTGCGCGGCCTGCAGCGTGTTGTTGAGGATGACGGTCCGGAAGAAGACGATATGAGCGCGCTCGAAGCCGATGGCGGAGCTGCCGTCGAGGAAGCCGCAGACGCGTTGGGCATGCAGATCCAGTCTGCCAAGGAAGAGGGCGCAAGCGCCGGTTTCGAGGACATCGATGAAGAGGCCCTCGGACGCGACTGAAAAGCCGAATAGGCTTTTCTCTTGCCTGAACCGGAGGCTCGGACCGGGGCCTTTATTCCTACCTGACGACGCCGTGAGCGCGGTCGCGCATCGCACGCGGGGGCACTCATGATCCGGCAATACGAGCTGGTCGAACGGGTTAAAAGCTATGACCCGGGCATGGACGAGGACGCGCTGAACCGCGCCTACGTCTATGCCATGAAGATGCACGGCTCGCAGAAGCGGGCGTCGGGCGACCCTTACTTTTCCCATCCTCTCGAAGTCGCCGGCATCCTGACCGACATGCGGCTCGATACCAGCACCATCATCACCGCGCTGCTGCACGACACCATCGAAGATACGGACGCGACGCCCGAGGATATCAAGCGCCTCTTCGGCGAGGATATCCTGCGGCTGGTCGATGGCGTCACCAAACTGACGCGGATCGAACTGCAATCCGACCGAACCAAGCAGGCGGAGAATTTCCGCAAGCTGGTCCTCGCCATGAGCGAGGATATCCGTGTCCTGCTGGTAAAGCTGGCGGACCGGGTCCACAATATGCGGACGCTGCATTTCATAGAATCCGAGGACAAGCGCCGTCGGATCGCTGCCGAGACCATGGATATCTACGCGCCGCTGGCCGAGCGCATCGGTATCCAGTCCATGCGGGACGAGCTGGAAGATCTCGCCTTTGCCGAGCTTAATCCGGATGCGCGGACATCGATCCTGACCCGCTTAGACTATCTCTATGATGAAGGCAGCGACACTGTAGAGCGGGTGATGGAAGGCTTGCGGGAAACTGCGGCGAGCGTAGAGATCGAGCCGGAGATTTCCGGGCGGCGGAAATCGCCCTATTCAGTCTGGCTGAAGATGCAGCGCAAGGACGTTGGTTTCGAGCAGCTCTCCGACATCATGGCCTTTCGGCTCGTGGTCGAGAATGCCGGCGAGTGCTACCAATTGCTTGGCGCTCTGCACGGCAAGTATCCGGTGATCCCGGGGCGCTTCAAAGACTATATCAGCACGCCCAAGCCGAACGGCTATCAATCGCTCCATACCGGGATTATCGGCCCGCTCAAAAAGCGGATCGAGATCCAGATCCGAACCCGGGATATGCACGAGGTCGCCGAGCTCGGCGTCGCCGCGCACTGGGTCTACAAGGAAGATCCGGCCTATAGCCGGGAAGGCAAGAAATACCGCTGGATACGGGAGCTTCTGGAGATTCTGGAGCATGCTTCCGGGCCGGAGGAGTTCCTCGAGCACACCAAGCTCGAAATGTATCAGGATCAGGTCTTCTGCTTCACGCCGAAGGGAGATCTGATTTCCCTGCCACGCGGTGCTACGCCGGTCGATTTCGCTTACGCGGTGCATTCCGAAGTCGGCGACAGGTGTGTCGGTGCACGGATCAACGATCGTCTGATGCCGCTGACCACGGCGCTGAAGAATGGCGACCAGGTCGCGGTTTCGACGTCGAAAAACTCAACGCCGTCTCCGACCTGGGAGCAGTTCGTCGTCACCGGCAAGGCGAAGGCCCGGATACGCCGCTTCGTCCGCTTGCAGAGGCGCCAGCAGTTCGCCGACCTTGGCCGTGCCATCATGCAGAAGGCATTTCGTCAGGAAGCCCAGAAGTACTCCGAAAAAACACTGGAAGGCGTTGTCGGCAAGTTCCACGTGGAAACCGTCGAGGATCTTCTGGCCGGTGTTGGCGAGGGTGTGCTGAGCGACCGTGAGGTGCTGCACGCAGCGGTTCCGGAAACCCTGCCGGCGCCGGACAAACAGAATGTCGTGCCGATTACCCGGGCGCGGGCAAAAGCCCGCAAGGGCAGTCCCGACGCGGTGCCTCTAAAAGGCCTGATCCCTGGAATGGCGGTGCATTATGCACGTTGCTGCCACCCGCTTCCCGGAGAGCGTATCGTCGGTATCGTGACCACGGGCAAGGGGGTCACGATCCATACAATCGACTGTGATACGCTGGAGAACTTCCATTCAACGCCGGAACGCTGGCTCGATGTTTCCTGGGATCTGGACAGTGAAACCGACATGCATGTCGGTCGGCTGGATATCGTTCTGGCGAACGAGCCCGGCAGCCTCGGCGCCCTTTCGACCGTGATCGGCAAGAGCCGCGGCAACATAATCAACTTGAAGCTCGTCAATCGCTCGACCGACTTCTTCGAACTCTATATCGATGTCGAGGTGGCCGATGTTCGGCACCTGACAGAAATAATCGCAGCCTTGCGTGCTACACCGGTGATAAATTCGGTGGATCGGGCGCGCGGCTGACCCACATAAGTTAGCAGTGCCGATATCCCGGTGGCACGGGGTTTCCAACGGTACGATGAGCGTGAACAGAGGAAAGGTTCGGCGTACATGTTTAAACGCCGGCAGGCAGTGAGTACTGTCTCCAGGATTCGTCAATTTATCTGGCCGCGGATGGGGTTCGGTCGGCTGTGGCGCTATACGGGCCATCGGCTGGGGCGAATGCCGGGGACGCCTTACAGCATCGCCGCGGGCTTTGCGTGCGGGGCCGCTGCGTCCTTCACGCCGCTGATCGGTTTGCATTTCATTCTCGCGGGACTTTTCGCCTGGAGCATCCGGGCCAATATCCTGGCCTCGGCGATCGGCACGGCGATCGGCAATCCCTGGACGTTTCCTTTCATCTGGCTCTGGATCTTCAAGGTGGGCAGCTGGATCGTCGGCACTCCCGAAGGCGTGGAGCCGCCGAAATTGACCTTGGACTTTTTCCTTGGGATCATTTCCGGAGAGTCGTTGGGGCAAAGTGTCGATCTACTGTTCACAATGGTTGTCGGTAGCGTGCCGACAGCGATTGCTGTCTGGTTCCTCCTCTATTTGCCACTGCTTGGCCTGATCGAGGGTTATCGGAGGCGACGGACGGAACGGCGGGACGATGCGGTGGCTCGGAAGAGTGCGGACGCAGAGAGACTGCCTGTTGATGGTAGGGTTTCTGAGCAGGGAGCGGGAAGCCAATGAGTTATTTGCGGCTTGGCGTTAATATCGATCATGTGGCGACGATCCGGAACGCACGGGGCGGCGCCCATCCGGACCCGGTGCGGGCAGCCCGTCTTGCGGCTGAAGCCGGCGCGGATGGTATTACGGCGCACCTGCGCGAAGACCGCCGACACATTTCCGATGCCGATATCGAGCGGCTGACGCGCGAGATCGACCTTCCGTTGAACTTCGAGATGGCGGCGACCGACGAGATGCTCGATATCGCGCTCCGCCACAAGCCGCACGCGGCCTGTATCGTTCCGGAGAAGCGCGAGGAAGTGACCACTGAAGGCGGTCTGGACGCGGCTGGTCTGCATAATCATCTGACCCGCCACTGCGATGCGCTGAAAGAGGCGGGCATCAGGGTCTCGCTCTTCATCGAAGCGGACAAGCGGCAGATCGATGCGGCGGTGGCGCTCGGTGCGCCGGTCGTGGAGCTTCATACAGGTGCCTATTGCGAGGCGGAAGGCGAGGCTGCGCGAGCGGCCCAGCTGGAGCGTCTTCGGGATGCAGCCCGATACGGCGCCGAACGCGGCCTGGAAATGCATGCCGGACACGGTCTTTCCTTTGACACGGTTGCACCGGTTGCCGAGATGCCGGAGTTCCATGAACTGAATATCGGGCATTTTCTGATCGGGGAGGCGATTTTCAGCGGCCTCGACAGTGCCATCCGGCGCATGCGGTCCCTGATGGACAACGCCCGGGCCGGCGCGACCGGCCGGGTTGGAGCCTGAGGTCGGCACATGATCCTTGGCATCGGTAGCGATCTGGTCGACATCACCCGTATTGAGCGGTCAATCGACCGCTTCGGAGACCGCTTTCTGGCCCGTATTTTTACTGACGGGGAGCGTGCCCGAGCCGATACAAAAGCCAACAGGGCCGCAGTCTACGCGAAGCGCTTTGCGGCCAAGGAGGCCATCTGGAAAGCTCTTGGAGAAGCGGATCGTCCGGGTATCCAGTGGCGTGAGCTCGAAGTCGTCAACGATACCTCGGGAAAGCCGTCTTTTGAGCTTAGCGGTACCGCTGCGGCTCGTTTGCAGCAGATCACGCCGGGCGGTCTCGTCGCACGCGTCGATCTGTCGCTGACGGATGAGCCGCCCATGGCGCAGGCTTTTGTCGTCATTTCCGCCGAAGCGCCGGGTTTGAGGGAGAATCTGGGCGGATAGGCGTCGCTTGCCGTATTCTCGGGAATCCGGCATACATGGCGCCTTGCCGCCCGCAACCGCGGACAGCTGACGATGTATCCCGTCGTCCAGACTTGTTCTGATAATATTGTCACCGCGCCCCCTGGAGTATCATGCGGGAATTCATCAAGACGCTCGTCTACGCAATCCTGATTGCCGTTGGCTTCCGAACCGTCGCTTACGAGCCATTCAATATCCCGTCCGGGTCGATGTTCCCGACCTTGCTCGTTGGTGATTATCTGTTCGTCTCCAAGCCGTCCTACGGCTTCAGCCGGCACTCTCTTCCGTTCTCTCCGCCATTGTTCGAAGGCCGCGTCCTGTTTACCGCGCCGGAGCGTGGTGACGTCGCTGTCTTCAAGAAGCCGACGGATGAGGCTACGGACTATATCAAGCGTGTGATTGGCCTGCCGGGCGACCGGGTGCAGATGAAGCAGGGCCGTCTCTATATCAACGGCGAGATGGTCGAACGGCGGCGGGTCGAAGACTATGTAATGACTGATCCATATGGCCGAATGGCGTCCATTCCGCAGTTCATCGAGACCCTGCCGAACGGTGTCGAGCATCGGATACTGGAAGCCATGGGCAACAGGGCGCAGCTTGATAACACCGAAGAGTTCCAGATCCCCGAAGGTTTTTACTTCATGATGGGCGATAACCGGGACAATTCGCTCGACAGCCGCGATAGCTCTGTTGGTATGGTCCCGGTCGATAATTTTGTCGGACGTGCTGAGATCCTGTTCTTCTCGACTGACGGAAGTACGCGATGGTACGAGGTGTGGAACTGGCCGTTTGCCACAAGATTTAGCAGGTTGTTCAAAGTCATTGAGTAACCAACAGATGGAAGCCGATCTCTCAGAACTCGAGGAAATTCTTGGCCACACTTTCGGCCATACCGACGTTCTCCGCCGGGCCGTAACGCACGCGAGCGCAGAGCCGCGGGCCTGGAATGCATACGAGCGCCTTGAATTCCTTGGCGACCGGGTGCTGGCCCTGATCATGGCCGAGCATCTGCTGGACCGCTTCCCGCATGAGAGGGAAGGGGCGATCGCAAAACGACATGTCGGCCTTGTCAGGCGCGAAGCTCTGTCGGAGATTGCGCGGCAGATTGGCCTCGGGCGCTTTCTGATTGTCTCCCGCGGCGAGACCGAAGCCGGTGTGCGGGAAAGCGAGACGATCCTTTCCGATGCCATGGAAGCGGTCATCGGGGCGCTCTATCTTGATGGCGGACTGGAAGCGGCGAGGCGGTTTATCCTGCAGGGCTGGAACCCGCTCGTTGAAGCGGAGTTGCGACCGCCGCAGGATGCCAAGACAACGCTGCAGGAATGGGTGCAGGCGCGGAAAATTCCGCTCCCGACATATGATACCGTTAACCGGGACGGCCCGGCTCACGCCCCGGAATTTACGATCAGGGTCTCTGTCCAGGGTCATGGCGAGACGACCGGGACCGGTAAATCGAAGCGCATCGCCGAACAGGATGCAGCAGGCAAGATGATTGCGAAACTGAATGGCTGATACACAGGCAAACGGCAATGACATTGGAACACGGGCGGGGTTTGTCGCCGTTGTGGGCGCGCCGAATGCCGGAAAATCGACTTTGGTCAACCGGCTGGTTGGTTACAAGGTCTCCATCGTCACCCGCAAGGTACAGACCACACGCACGCGTATCCGCGGTGTCTGCATGCATGGCGAGACCCAGATCGTGTTTGTCGACACACCCGGCATTTTCGAGCCGAAGCATCGGCTCGACCGGGCCATGGTGCACGCTGCCTGGGAAGGCGCGGGCGACGCGGATCTTGTCGTGCTGATGGTCGACGCCTCCCGCAAGAAAGTCGACGAGGACACGCAGCGCATCATCGAGGGGCTTAAAAAGTCTCAACGCAAGGTCATTCTGGTTCTTAACAAGATCGATGACACGGCCCGCGAAACCCTGCTGCCCTTCGCGGCGGAGCTCGCTGAAACCGGTATTGCAGAAGAAACCTTCATGATCTCGGCCGAGAATGGCGACGGCTGCGATGACCTGTTGAAGTACCTCGCGGACCGGATGCCGGCGGGCCCCTATCTCTATCCGCCGGACGAGGTGACGGATCTGCCGCTGCGTCTGCTGGCAGCAGAGATCACCCGCGAGGAAGTATTCAACCGCCTGCATCAGGAGCTGCCCTATTCATCGACGGTTGAAACCGAGAGCTGGGTCGAGAAGGAAGATGGCAGTGCGGTCGTCAATCAGGTGATTTACGTGCAGCGTGACGGACAGAAAAAGATCGTGCTTGGCAAAGGTGGAGCAATGGTGAAGGCCATCGGTGCTGCCGCCCGCCGACAGATGCAGGAGATATTCGACAAGCGCATTCATCTCTTCCTTTTCGTGAAGGTGCGCGAGAACTGGATCGATGATCCGGAACGCTATCGTGAATGGGGCCTCGACCCGAACGCCTGAAACTTTGTTATGGTGGACAGGTATTTGTGGGCCTTATCAGGGAAGACTGTTTCTCAATGTGCTTAGGTAGGCCCTTTGGATAGCCTTCGACATCAGGTTTGGCGGCAGCTCGACATCGAAGCACGCCCCGGTCACACGATGTCCCTCGTGAACAGGGCGCTGATCGTCGCGATCCTGGTTTCCGTAACGGTGGTCGTGCTGGAAACGGAGCCGGAAATCCAAACAGTGGCGCCGATGCTGTTCATCACTCTGGAGCAGTTTTTCGGATGGCTGTTCGTGACGGAGTATCTGGCGCGGCTCTGGTCTGCCGGTGAGCGTAAGGAATTCTCAGGCTTAATAGGGCGCTTTAAATACGTTTTCACGCCGGTTGCCTTGATCGACCTGCTTGCTATCACACCGTTTCTGCTGGCTCCCTTTATTGCGTCGGTTGGTGGCACGGGTTTCTACGTGTTGCGCCTGATGCGGCTGTTTCGGGTGCTCACACTGGCGCGCACGGGGCCGTTTACAACAGCGGCACGTCAGATCTGGCACGGCATCGTCGATCGCCGCTATGAGCTGGCCTTCAGCAGTCTGGTCGCACTTGCCATGATGATCGTGGCGGCAACGTTGCTTTATGTCGCGGAGCGGGACGTGCAACCCGAGGCGTTCGGCAGTATCCCGCGTGCGATGTGGTGGGCCATCGCGACACTGACAACTGTCGGCTATGGCGATGTCTACCCGGCCACGACAATTGGCAAGATATTGGCTGGCCTCGTTGCTCTTTCCGGCATTGGGCTCGTTGCCATGCCGGCCGGTATTCTCGCTTCCGCGCTTTCGACCGCCTACCAGGAGCGCAAGGCGCGCCGGGGGCGGGATGAGGCTGCTGCCGGTCCTGGGCCGGAAAGCGAAAGGCATCAGAGTGGATTGGACTGACGAAGGTATTGTTCTGTCGGTCCGGCCGCATGGCGAAAGCGCGGCTATTGTCACATTGATGACCGAGGCGCATGGACGCCATGCCGGCTTGATGCGCGGAGGCGCGTCGGCCCGCCACAAGGGAATGCTGCAGCCTGGAAATGCGGTGCGTGCAGTCTGGCAAGCGCGGTTGGCGGAGCAACTCGGGAGCTATTCCCTGGAGCTGGATGAAAGCCATGCTGCCGATCTGTTCGACGACCCGCTAAAACTGTCAGGCCTAGCGGCGGCTTGTGCCGTTGCCGACCGGGCCCTGCCGGAGCGAGAGCCGCATCCGGCGGTCCATGCCGGGCTTCAGGCCCTGATCCATGCCATGCGCAACGAAGCGCTCGGCGATCTCTGGGTTGCCGTCTATGTCCGCTGGGAGCTTGGCGTGCTGGCGGAGCTCGGCTACGGGCTCGACCTTGCGAGCTGTGCGGCGACCGGTACCAATGACGAACTTGCCTATGTCAGCCCGCGCACCGGGCGTGCTGTTTCCCTCTCGGCGGGCGAACCCTATCGGGAAAAGCTTCTGGCCATGCCGGATTTCCTGATTGGACGGGGTGACGGAGCGATGACGGATCTTCTGAAGGGGCTGGACCTGACCGGCCACTTTCTGGAGAAGCATCTGTTCAATACCCAGGGTGAGCAGAGCCCGGCATCGCGGACCCGCTTCCGGGACCGGATCGAGTCGTCCGCGGGGGCCGAACCGATTGGTTGAAAATACCTGGCTTTGTGCTTAGACCGTGTCTGCGGACTTGGAACGGGAAGCGGGCTCGCATACAATATCTGGCGTCCAGACTCATGAAGGTCCACAAGATCCATGCTACCTGACATTCGGGATACCGGCCTTGCCGAGGCGCTGAGCGAACGTTACCTCGCCTATGCCATGTCGACGATCATGTCCCGCTCGCTGCCGGATGTGCGCGACGGACTGAAGCCTGTGCACAGGCGTCTGCTGTTTGCCATGCGCCAACTCCGGCTTTCCCCGGACGATGCCTTCAAGAAATCCGCCCGCGTGGTCGGCGACGTGATGGGTAAATTCCACCCGCACGGCGACTCTGCGATCTACGATGCGATGGTCCGCCTGGCGCAGGATTTTGCGGTCCGTTATCCGCTGGTCGACGGGCAAGGGAATTTCGGCAATATCGACGGCGATAACGCTGCGGCCATGCGCTACACGGAAGCGCGCATGACTGCGGTCGCGGAGCTGTTGTTGCGCGGTATCGACGAGGACGCGGTTGATTTCCGCCAGACCTATGACGGAGAAGGCAGCGAGCCGCTTGTTCTCCCGGCCGCCTTCCCGAACCTCTTGGCTAACGGGTCGCAGGGTATTGCGGTCGGTATGGCAACCAACATTCCGCCGCACAATGTGGAAGAACTCTGCGACGCGCTGCTGCACCTGATCAAGTATCCGGAAGCGCGCATCGAAACGCTGGTCGATATGATCCCGGGCCCGGACTTCCCGACCGGCGGAATGCTGGTGGAAGACCGGGCGGCTGTGATCGAGGCCTACCGCACAGGTCGAGGCAGCTTCCGGCTCCGGGCCAAATACGAGGTCGAGAAGCTCAAGAACGGCACCTATCAGATTGTCATTACCGAGATCCCGTATCAGGTTCAGAAGTCACGCCTGATCGAGCGGATGGCGGAGCTGATGCAAGCCCGAAAACTGGCATTGCTCGGGGATATTCTCGACGAGTCGGCGGCGGACGTCCGGGTTGTACTGGAGCCGAAGAACCGCAATGTCGACCCGGCTGTCCTGATGGAGAGCCTCTACAGATTCACCGACCTTGAAATCAAGTTCAGCTTGAATCTCAACGTTCTCGATGCGGATCAGACACCGCGCGTCATGTCCTTGCCGGAAACGCTGCGGGCTTATCTGGATCATCGCCATGAGGTGTTGATCAGGCGCTCTAAATTCCGTCTCGGTAAGATCGAAGACCGGCTGGAAGTGCTCGCCGGCTATCTGATCGCTTTTCTTAATATCGATGAGGTGATCCGGATCATCCGCGAGGAGGATCATCCGAAAGAAGAGATGATCCGCCGTTTCGAGCTGACCGAGCGTCAGGCCGAGGCCATTCTCAATATGCGGTTGCGGAGCCTGCGCAAGCTGGAAGAAATCGAGCTCCGCAAGGAGTTTGAGGAACTGACAGCGGAGAAGCTGGACATCGAGGCCCTGCTGGAAGATGAAGGCAAACGCTGGAAGACGGTAGCGGGAGAGATCAGCGAGATCCGCCGTACCTTCAGCAAGCAGACCGAGCTTGGCCGCCGCCGGACCGAAATCGGCGCGGCGCCGTCCGATGTCGAAGTGCCGATGGAAGCGATGGTCGAGCGCGAGCCGATTACCATCATCTGCTCCGAAAAAGGCTGGATCCGCGCCATGAAAGGCCATATCGCGGACGATGCCGATTTGAAGTTCAAGGAAGGCGACGAGGGTAAGTTCCTGATCCGTGCGGAAACCACGGACCGGATTCTGATTTTTGCCAGCGACGGCCGGTTCTTTACGATCACGGCGGACAAACTGCCTCGTGGCCGCGGTCACGGCGAGCCGCTGCGTTTGATGATCGACCTCGATAATGACGAGGAAATCGTCGATATCCTGCCGCACCGCAAGGGCCAGCGGCTGTTGCTCGCCTCCAGTGACGGACGCGGCTTCATTGTGAATTCCGACGATCTGCTCGCCCAGAAGAAGGCGGGTAAGCAGGTGCTCAATCCGGGTGCGGGCGCGAAGGCGCAAATCTGTCTGCCGGTCGAGGGCGAGTTGATCGCCATTGTCGGTACTAACCGCAAGCTGCTGGTCTTTGAAGCATCTGAAGTACCGGAAATGGCGCGTGGCAAGGGTGTGATCCTGCAGCGCTACAAGGACGGCCGACTCGGCGACGTGACTTTCCTGAAGGGGGAAGAGGGGTTGAGCTGGGAGCAGACCGGCGGCCGAACTCGTACCGAGACCGACCTGACCACCTGGCGCGGCAAGCGGGCCGGTGCCGGCAAGATGCCGCCGAACGGTTTTCCGAGGCCAGCGCGGTTTACGTGAACCATGGGGGCGGAGTATCCAATTCGGATGGCCGTCCCTACGGATGAAGTGGCGATAGAGGCACTTACGCGCGACGCTTATCTTTCATGGATTGCGGTGATCGGCGGGACGCCTATGCCCGTCAACGCTGATCACGGGCGTTTCATCAGGGCCGGGTTGGCATGGGTCGCGATCGCGGAAGACGGCTCTGTCTGTGCGGTTGTCGAGATGGAACCCGATGCGGCGGACTGGACGGTTTTCAATGTCGCGGTAGGTCCGGTGTTCCAGGGACATGGACTGGGCTCAAAAATGCTGGCATTCGCGGAGCGTATAGGGGCTGAGCGAGGTCATCGGGAGATCCGGCTCTATACCAACCGGAAAATGACGCGGAATATCGAGTTGTATCGCCGTCTCGGCTATATCGTCACGGGAGAGCGGACGACAGCAAGGCGCCCTGGAAATTTTATCGTCGACATGGCAAAGAATCTCGCGGACTAGCCTTCCGGGCTGGCTTCAATCCAGCCTTCCGGTGTCAGCAGCTCATAAGGCCGGTACTTGGTCTTATAGGCCATCTTCCGACAGTCCGGGATCCAGTAGCCGAGATAGACATAGTTGAGACCGCGCGCTTTCGTCCGCTCGATCAGGTCAAGCACCATATAGGTGCCGAAGCCGCGCGTGGCGTCCGCTGTATCGAAATAACTGTAGACGGCGGACAGGCCGTCTTCCTGTTCGTCCACCAGCATGATTGCCACCAGCTCCTGGGCGGCATCGCGATACTCGATCAGATAGGTCTCGATAGGCGAGCGCTCGACCATTTCCGCATAGTCCGCGAAATCCATCATCGCCATCTCACCGTCGCCGTGCCGGCCTTGCTGGTAGGCCTGGAACAATTGGTACTGCTCACGTGTGGCGATGGACTGGACCGGGCGCGCGGTCAGGTCAGCATTACGTTTCAGCAGCTTCCGAAAGGTCCTGGACCAGCGGAAATCGGCACAGCGGACCCGGACCGGATGGCAGGCGTTGCAGCCAGGGCAGGCTGGCCGGTAGGTCAGGTGTTGAGTGCGGCGAAATCCGGCCTTCGCCAGGGCATCGTGCGCAAGCTGGCCACGGCGGCTCGAGATGTCCGCGATCAGGCGCCGCTCGGTCTTGCCCGGAAGATAGGGGCATGGCATGGGCAGCGTATGGAAGAACGCGAGAGGGCGGGCGCGAAGATTGTCAAACATGCGTCGGGGTTAGCCTCCGGATCGCACTGGCGGCAGGGCCGAGCCATTGTCGGGCGCGATGATCGGCGGAAGCGTGGTCTCGAGCGGCTGAACCGCGGGCTGTCCGGACGCGACCGCATCGGCGGCTTGATCGCTGAAATCCTGCTTCAGCAGAACGATACTGATCCGCCGGTTGCTGGGTGAGGTCGGGTCGTTTGGCTCGATCGGATCGGTATCGGCCATACCGACGACCTGGGCGACGCGGCCTCCCGGAATGCCATTGGCGATGAGCGCGCGCCGGCTGGAGAGGGCGCGGTCGGCGGACAGCTCCCAGTTCGTATAGGTCGCGCCTTCGGGGAACGGACGGGAGTCCGTGTGGCCGGAGATTTTGATCTTGTTCGGCAGCTTGCTGATGATTTCGGACACTTTTGCCAGAAGCTTGCGGGTCTGCTCGAACATGTCGGCGCTGCCGAGCGGGAACAGGGCGACCTTTTCCTGGTCAAGCAACTGGATGCGCAGACCTTCAGGCGCATTATCGATTTGCAGGCTGTCAGCGATCTCTTTCAATTCAGGATCGTTCGAATCTTCAATCGCCTTGCGGAGCATTTTTTCAGCCGAGGCGAACTGGGCGGCTTCCCGTTCCTCAAGCAGTTTTTCCAGCTTCTCTGCGCTGATCAGGCCTTCGGCGTCGTCGTCGCTGCCGAGGCGGGATTCGATGTTTTCCGGATCGTCTGAATCAGCGTCGAGGGATTCCGTGTTTTCCGCTTGGGGGCGTGCCACCTGTGGTGTGCTGATCATCGGCGGAGAGGAAGCGGATTTCAGTGCGCCCGGCACGGTGATTGAGGTCCCGCCGAGGACGCCGCCGGAACCGCTTCGGGTGGAGCGCGAGATAGCTGTTGGATCGAAATAGTTGGAGATACCCATCTTCTGTTCCTCGGTGGTCGCGTTCAGCAACCAGAGGAGCAGGAAGAAGGCCATCATTGCGGTCACGAAGTCGGCATAGGCAACCTTCCAGGCACCGCCATGGTGACCGCCATGGCCACCCTTTTTGACCTTCTTGATAATTATGCTGGCGTGGTTGTCCAAGCTTTCTCGTTCCCGTTCGGCGCGCGGCTAGAATGACTCTTGGCCGCCTGTTGCATTCTGCGTGCCAGATATCGGTCCGTGCTAGACCGGAGGCAAGGCCGCGACAGCTTCCTCGACCTCGAAGAAGGAGGGGCGGTCCTTGGACATAAGCGTCTTGCGAGCGAATTCCACCGAGACCGCCGGGGCGTAGCCCGAGACGTGGGCGAGTAGCCCGGCCTTGATGCAGCCAAGGTATTTGGCATCGGCATTCAGGGTCGTCCCCATGGTCGCTGCCAACGGGCTCACGAAGCCATAGGCGAGCAGAATGCCGAGGAAGGTTCCCACCAGAGCGCCACCGATAAGCTTGCCGAGCACTTCCGGCGGTTCGGTGATCGACCCCATGGTTTTGATGATGCCGAGCACGGCCGCGACGATACCCAGAGCCGGGAAGCCGTCTCCCATAGTCTGGAAGGCGGTCGCAACCGCTGCATCTTCAGCATGGTGGGTCTCAAGCTCTTCGTCGAGTAAGTCAGCCAGCTCGTGCGGGTTGTCGGTGCCGAGGGTCATCATCCGGAGGTAATCGCAGAGGAAATCAAGCGCGTGATGATCGGAAGAGAATTTGGGGAAGGCCTGGAACAGTGAACTGTCCTCCGGCCTCTCGATATGAGATTCGATAGCCAGCATGCCTTTTGTTTTAGCGAGCTTGAAGATCGCATACATCAGACTGAGCAGCTCAAGGTAATCGTCTTTGGAGTATTTCGGACCTTTCAGAGCAGCTCCGAAGCCGCGGCCAGCTTGACCGAGAACATGCTTGGGATTTGCTGTGATGAAAGCGCCAACGCCAGCGCCGCCGATAATCACCAGTTCGAACGGCTGCCAAAGCGGTCCAAGTTTTCCGCCCATGGCCATGTATCCGCCGATCACGCAGACAATAACGACGATCCAACCAATGATCACCAGCATGTAACGCTCTCCACCGGGTAATGGTCCCAGAACGTATTTCGGGAAACATTCAAACGCTAATATCCCTCAAATTTCGGTTATTTGTAAACAACAAGGGGTAAACAATTGATTTATTGGCGGCTTTGGGCCATGTCAGCCGTTGATGTTTTAGCCGGTAACAGCCTGCAATTGGCGGATTTCCGGCAGAAATAAGGAGCGGTGCTCGCAATGTCAGTGAATTCGGAACAGTTCCGCGATGTGATGGGGCGCTTCGCTACGGGGGTGACGGTGGTCACAACCGTCAATCGAGGGCGCCTCGACGGGTTTACTGCGAGCTCGTTTTCATCCGTGTCTCTAGATCCACCTCTGGTGCTGGTCTGCATTGGCAAGGATGCTAAGTGCCACGATGCGTTTTCCGGAAGCGGCTGCTTCGCGATCAATATTCTCTCCGCGGATCAGGCGGACCTTTCCGTCCGCTTCAGCTCCGACGTCGGCGACCGTTTCGATGGTGTTAAGCACGAGCCCTGGGTGACAGGGGCTCCCGTTCTCAATGGTGCTCTCGCGGCCATCGATTGCACATTGCATGCGTTACATGAAGCCGGCGATCACTCAATTCTTGTCGGACGGGTTGAACGCCTCGGCCCCATTCGCGGAGAAGCCAAGCCGCTGATTTACTATCGCGGTGCCTATCGCTCGGTTTCCTGAGCGTAAGAGAGCTTTGCCGTCCCCAGGTCCTCAGAGAGGCCGCCCCTCCATAGCCATGTTGCTCAGAACGCTGGTCTTCAGACCTTCAGCGTCAAGCGCGGCGACGATTTCCAGAACGTGATCTGGGTTGCGGGTCTCGATCAGCACTTCGAGTTCGGCTTGCTTGATTGGCACATCCTGGAACATGCGCTGGTGATGCACCTCGACGATATTGGCGCCTGACCGGCCGATAAGCCCGGCCACGCGCGCAAGCGTACCCGGCTGATCGGTGATGTCGATCCGCAGGCGGGCGAGGCGTCCGTGGCGCGTGAGGCCGCGCAGCAGGACGGTTGCCAGCATGCGCTGGTCGATATTGCCGCCGCAGATCACGCTGGCGACGCGCTTTCCGGCAAATCGCTCCGGCGCCTTGATCATCGCCGCGATGCCAGCGGCACCGGCGCCTTCGGCGACCAGATTTTGGTGCTCGGCACAGCCATTGACGGCGCGCTCGATCTCGATCTCGTCGACCAGGATGATGTCATCGACGAGCGTGCGGCAGATTTCCGTGGTCATGGCGCCGGGAATTTTCACCGCGATGCCTTCGGCCAGGGTCTCACCGCCGAAACGTGGGGGCTGGCCGCGCAAGGCAGCGTACATGGACGGAAACTGTTCCGACTGAACGCCGATAATCTCGATGGCCGGATTGAACTTCTTGGCGGCTATCGCCATACCCGAAATCAAGCCGCCACCGCCGATTGGCACCACCAGTGTTTCGATAGCGCCGGCGGCACCGGCATCCTGCATCAGTTCCAGCCCGGCGGTTCCCTGACCGGCGATGATCATCGGATCGTCATAAGGGTGGATCAGCACATATCCGTGCTCGGCGATCAGCTCCTCAACCTTGTCCCGGCTTTCGGCGAGCGTCGCGCCGAACTGAACGACCTGAGCGCCGTAATTTCGGGTCTTTTCGACTTTGGTGAACGGTGTCGCCGCCGGCATGACGATGGTTGAGTGAATACTGAGAGCGGTCGCGTGATAGGCCACGCCCTGCGCATGATTGCCCGCCGACATGGCGATGACGCCGCGGGCGCGCTCTTCCGCGTTCAGGCTGGAGAGCTTCACATAGGCGCCGCGTGACTTGAACGACCCGGTGAGTTGCAGGTTTTCGAGTTTCAGGGTCAAGTCGATCCCGAGCGCCTGGCCAAGCGCCGGCGCCGGAATGGTCGGCGTTCGAAGGATTTTGCCGCTCAGCTGTTCCTGAGCCTTTTCAATATCTTCGAATGTAACAGGCAGGGTCATCTCAATGCTCCAGTAGGGACGGCCGGATTATTGCATGCCGGCCCGGTCACCGGAGGGTGTTCAATTAACGCTGATTTGACTCCCAGCCTCCGCCGGAGCGTGATAGGAGTCCAGTCATACGGGGAAGGGCGAGTATACGCCGTTCTTGGAGAGAATTAAGGGACTCACCGGGAACGCAGTGTTGTTGGAGGGACATCAAATGTCCTGCCTTGGCCGTATTGTTACGCCTGCCGTTTTTTACCTCGCTATTGCGGGGATACCCGCGGTTTGTGCTGCTGACGAACTCGATAAGCAGCAGAACGCTTGGTATTTTCTCGGCGCATCGACCGATCGTTTCGGCAATAAAGAGCAAGACCAGCCGGGCTTCGTTAACGAGCCGGAGCGCCGCAGTCTGGACGATTTCCGGAGTGGCGAGCGCTATCAGTTTTCCCTCCGCTACACAGATCTGGGCGAGCCGACCGGCCAGGTCGGGCTTGGGCGCGGGCCTGACCCTTACGGATCGGGGGATGTTTTGTCGATCTCTCTCAACCATTCCTTCGATCTTGGCGATGAGTGGTTGCTTCGCCCACACGTGGTCGCTGGCCTGGGACTGGCCTATGGCACCGGTCTCGACCGTCAGGACGAGATGTCGCCAGCCCTTGAGCTTGGCTTTGGCGCGACCTACGAGCTATCGGATAGCTGGGACTTCTTCACGGAGTATCGGGCCTTTTATACCCGGACGGCACAGCCCAACCTCAGAGCCGAAGAAGACGATTCCGGCTTCGCCCAGAATTTCATGCTCGGCGCCCGGCTGCGTTTCTGATCAGCGTTATTCCGGCCGAAGTGTGAGAGTCCGCTCGGGAGACGCTTCCGATGTGCTGATTCGACGGTAGCGGCCATTCGCCCAGGCTTCTGCCTGATCGTGATAGAACTCCGAGAACGGATTACCGGACTGGCCGAGCGACAGGCTGAATAGCGAGGCGTCGAGATCCGAGAGATCGTAGACCGCGCGGATACCGGCTCCGTGGACATGATAGAAACTGAAATCCGTCTCAGAAATCCGCACGCTCGGGCTACCCCGGTTCACGGTGAAGTCGCCGCCGTCGGTTGCGATCTGGCTGTCCAAAATCTTGTCGAGGAAGGGCACTCGTGACCAGAGTTGGTGCCTGAACCGGGATTCGTGAGCCTCGCCCCAGCGCCAGTCTTCCGGGTTCGGCCCGAATTTGGCCGTCAGGCGGGCAATGGCTTCCTGCAGGCTGTCCCGCACGGACACGGTGCAGGGCTCGACGATGGTGGAGCGGATATCGTCGCACCATTCCGGGGCATCGGTCAGGACGGCGTCGAACATATGCGGATAGGCGCGCCGGTAGTCGCTGATCAGATATCCGAGCTCATCGCCGAAGATCTTACGGTGCAAAAGCGCGGTCCAGAGGGTGTAGACCAGCGGCTCTACGCGGTCTCTGCGCATCTCCCCGTTCCATTGCCGGAGCTTCTCGACCATATCCCGCTCCAGGTCAGACAATGCCCCTAGCTTGAGATGTTGCAGCAGCAGAGCCCGCGTGTGCGGCACGTCCGACGAAAAGTTATCCATCTGCAAATCGGCCTGCGCTTGTGCCGTGGCGCCGGTGCTTGTCTCCAGCAGTCGTTCCCGGATGCGTTCCGTCCGGAATGGCGCGACGAATTCCCGGCTAAGAGAAAGCGTGGGGTCGCGGCGCGGCAAATGGTCGTTTGCCTGAACGACCATATTGCTTTCGGGGTTGCGGATGAGGGGCAGCCGGTTCCTGTCGACCCATCCAATCCAGTCCCCGGAGCCGGTTGCGCCGTCAGCGGGCATGAAGCCGTCACCCCCTTTTCTCACCGGCATCCGTCCGGCGAGGAGCAGGGCGATTGAGCCGTCCCGGTCCGCCAGGGTGACATTTTGCGGTGGGCTGGAAAAATCGCTCAATGCTTCTATCGCCTCATCGACCGAGCGGGCCCGGTTCAGGAGGAGAAAACTCTCGACGCTGTTATCGCCCGGCTTGAGCGAGGTGGCA
Organism: Nisaea sp.; assembly: GCF_034670185.1. Lineage (NCBI taxonomy): Bacteria > Pseudomonadati > Pseudomonadota > Alphaproteobacteria > Rhodospirillales > Thalassobaculaceae > Nisaea > Nisaea sp. The sequence continues at coordinate 1,531,163 of NZ_JAXMNY010000001.1, read as the reverse complement.
CCGAGAGCGAGGACCGTCTTTTGGCCGGGTTGTCTGGCGCGGCTCCAGATATCGGAGAGAACCGGACCGTGCCGCGTTGTCCGGAAAGTCTCGCTGACTTCGCGGTCACCGATGCGGAAACGCTCTTCCCTGATCTCGAATGCCTGACTGCCGTCCGATGTCAGGTATCGCGCCGGATCGCCCGGATCGACCTGTTCGATGAAGAGATCCTGGGTGTCTGCAAGCGGTGTCGTAAATCCCCAGGCGATGTGGTCGTTGTGTCCGAGGATCAGAAAGGGGACGCCGGGAACTGTCACGCCCGCGAGCGTGCCATCAGGAGTCTCGATCCGGGTGAGATACCACAAATTGGGATTGGTGAGCCTCAGGTGAGGGTCGCTGGCGAGCAGGGGCTTGCCGCTTTTGGTTCTGCTGCCCGAAAGAGCCCACGCATTCGACGCGCCGTCAGGCGCAAGCTGGGCAGGCAGAGCGGCCGCGAGCTGTGTTGCCGCGTTGAGCTCTCCCGGAGAGAGGAGGCCTTGTTGCTGGGGCGCCATGTCCGGCTTCCGGCCGTCCGGTCCCTGGTACAGGAAGGCGATCTGGTCGGGGCTGAGTCCGGCCTCAATCATCCGGAGGCGGTCCAGTTCGGAGGACCAGTTGGTGCCGAGCTGGAATGCCATGAGCTGTTGCCAGACCAAGCTATCGGCCGGCTTCCAGGGCTCCGGTTCGTGAAACAATACGATGAATTCCGGCGGCAGGGCGCCGTCACGGGTCTTCAGGTAAGCGTTAACCCCGTCCGCATAACGCTCGAGCGCCAGTTTCAATTCAGGCGATGCCCGGCGGTAGGTTTCCTCCGCACGGCGATAAAGCCCGAGGCCGCGGGTCAGACGGTCGAATGAGAGCACGCTGTCGCCCGCCGAAGCGGAGAGATTTCCGACGATTTCTGCGATCCGTCCGGCGCCGATCCGGCGCATGGATTCCATTTGCCAGAGCCGGTCCTGGGCGTGGACATAACCGAGGGCGAAATAGACGTCGCCGCCCGAGCCTGCCTTGATCAGCGGCACACCGGCATCGTCCCGGGCAATCGTCACGGGGGCGGTCAGCCCTGCCAGGGCGACGTCTCCCTCGATCTGGGGCACTGAGCCGCTCAGCCAGACGAGCAAGGCTGCACAGCCGAAATTGAAGCCCACAAAGACAAAGAGAAGGCCGATCGCAAGACGTTTACCCCATCTCAGCATCGGCCTTCTCCCTATCGATTACGCTATGACGCGCGATCAGGTCTTGTTGAAGATGATGGTCTTCTTTTTCGTGAAGTGCTCCAGCATGGCTTCCAGCGTGGCTTCCTTGCCGATGCCGGACTGCTTCACGCCGCCATAGGAAAGACCCGGCTGCACGACCAGGTTCTGGTTCACCTGCACGAAGCCGGCTTCCAGTTTCTCGGTGAAGTTCAGCGCGGCCTTGAGGTCGTTGGTCCAGACCGTGGCGGCGAGGCCGTAATCACTGTCATTGGCGGCAGCGAGCACTTCTTCCTCGTCGGTCCATTTGATGACGCAGGTCACCGGGCCGAAGATCTCCTCGCGGGCCAGCTTGCTGTCGTTCGTCATGCCGAGGAAGACGACTGGGCGGACGAACAGGCCGTCCTTGAACTTGGCGTCGGTCGGCATGGCGGAGCATTCGATTGCTTCCGCTCCGGCCTCGCCCTTGCCGTGGTCGATATAGGACTTCACCTTGTCGAACTGCTCCGGCGAGATGATGGTGCCGATATCGGTCTTCTCGTCCAGCGGATCGCCCATCACCATGGCGTCGACCTTCTCGCGCAGCTTGGCGACGAATGCGTCATGCACGTCGGCATGGACGAACATCCGGCTGGCGGCGGTGCAGCTCTGGCCCTGGCGGGTGAAGCGCATGCCGGTGACGGCGCCGCCGATGGCCTTGTCGATATCGGCGTCCTTCATGACGATCATCGGGCTCTTGCCGCCGAGCTCCAGGGTCACCGGGATCAGTTTGTCGGCGGCGGTTTTGTAGACGATCTTGCCGGTCTCGACGGAGCCGGTGAAGGTGATCTTGCCGACCTTCGGATGGGCAACCAGTGGGGCACCGCATTCCGGGCCGTAACCGGACAGCATGTTGAAGCAGCCGGCAGGCAGCACGGAGGCCAGGATCTGGCAGACGCGCAGGACGGTCAGCGGCGCTTCCTCGGCGGATTTCACCACCACGGTGTTGCCGGCGACCAGTGCCGGGGCGATCTTCAGTGCCATCAGCAGCAGCGGCACGTTCCATGGAATGATCGCGCCGACGACACCGACCGGCTCGCGCACGGTGATGGTCAGCATGTCCGGATGGTGCGGAACGGTCTCGCCCTTCAGCTCAGACGCGAGGCCGGCATGGAACAGGAAGGCGTCGGCCAGGATCGAGGCCTCGACACGGCTTTCGGTGCGCAGTGCCTTACCGGTTTCAAGAGCGATGAGGCGGCCAAGCTCCTCGACATGGTCCATCAGGACTTCGCCGCATTTATGGATCAGCGCGCCCCGGTCGCGGGCCCGCATCTTGCCCCATTCCTTCTGCGCGGTGGCTGCATCTTCCACCGCTGCGTTCACGTCGGTCTCGTCGCCCTCGGCGCCATAGCCGATGACGGTGCCGGTGGCCGGATCAATGACCTCGAAGCTGTTGCCGGAGGAGGCCGGGACCAGCTTGCCGCCGATCAGGTGGCGGCCGGACAGAGCCTTCGCCAGCGCGTAGGGATCGGTGTTCGGGGTGAGAGCAGGTTCGCTCGAGAAATCGAGCTCGTTGCGCATCAAATTCATAGTCCAAGCTCCTTGAGGATACGGTCGCGGTCCTGATCGAGGTTCGGTGATGGAACGCGGGTCTTCGGATCGTCGAACGCGGTCAGTTTGATCGGGTTGCCGACGACTTTCATCGCGCCGGTGACCGGATCGTCCACATCCACGATCATGTTGCGGGCAGCGGCCTGAGGATGCTCCGCGGCCTGGCCAACATCGTTGATCGGTCCGTTCGGCACGCCTGCTTCATCCAGAATGCCGCCCCAATGAGCCGTAGTGTTGGTGCCTAGGATCGCCTCGATCTCAAGCTTCAGATAGGCTTGGTGCTGTGCCCGGAGGTCGTTCGTCAGGAAACGGTCGTCGGTCTTCCAGCTTTCCTTGCCGAGGGCATCGGCCATCTTGTGGAACAGTCCGTCGTTCCCTGCGGCGATGATGATGTAGCCGTCTTCGGTCTCGAAGGCCTCGAAAGGCGTGATCGAGGGATGGCGGGCGCCAAGCGGTCCCGGCGCGGTGCCGGTAACGAAATAGCGCATGATCGCGTTTTCCAGCAGGGCGAGCTGGCAGTCGAACATGGAGATGTCGACTTTCGTCGCCTCACCGGTCTCGGAGCGATGGAACAGTGCGGACATGGCGCCGATGGCGGCATAGAGGCCGGAGCCGATATCGCCGATGGAGGTGCCGATCCGGGTCGGCGGTGCGCCCTCATGGCCGGTAATGCTCATGATGCCGCCCATGCCCTGCACGACCATATCGTAAGCCGGGCGGTACATGTCGGGGCCGGAATGGCCGAAGCCGGAGGCGGAGACATAGATCAGCTTCGGGAATTTCTCATGCAGCCGTTCCCAGCCGAAGCCGAGCTTTTCCATGGTCCCGGGCCGGAAGTTCTCGACGATGATGTCGGCCTTCTCCAGCAGCTTGTCGAGGATCGCCTTGTCGCCCTCGTCCTTCAGGTTCAGGGCAATGCTTTCCTTGCCCCGGTTGACGGACTGGAAATAGGCCGACTTGCCGTTGATGAACGGCCCGTAATGCCGCGCGTCGTCGCCGGTTTCAGGCGTTTCCACCTTGATCACCCGGGCGCCGAGTTCCGCCATCATCATGGTGCAATAGGGCCCCGCGAGAATCCGCGAGAGATCGACCACGGTCACCCCGGAAAGAGGGCCTCCTGACGCTGCCATGCGCTGTGTCCTTTATGAATTAACTCAGAGATCTGGGGCGAATTAGTAAGGGATTGAAAAGGTCACGGCAAGCGGGCCTCCAGCAACATTGCTATCCCCAATAACGACCGGTCGCTCCCACGATGATGGTCACCCACCCCAAGCCAAGATTGGTCGCGACAATCACCCGGATCCGGTTCAGCCGTGCGCCAGCCGTTGGGAAATCTTCTGCATCGACCGCACGGCGGAACTTGAGCCATTCGGCAAAATAGAGATGGCCAAAGAGGCCCATCATCACGAACCCGGTCAGGTTCATGATGTGGATATGGATGCCGGCACCGGCGAAGCCGCCGAATTCCATGAAGATCATCCAGTAGCCACTGGCCAGTAGCAGGACAATCTGGGTGGTTACGAAGCTGAAGAAGCGAGCGAAAACCGCGCGCCAGAGGCGCAGCCGGTCCGGCGCGTGCTCCAGGGTACCCATGGAGGGGCGCAGGCAGGTATAGGCGAAGAACATGCCGCCGACCCAGATCACCGCGGAGACGATGTGGATGGCGAGGGCGATAATCATTGTGTAGGGCATAACTCTCTCCTGCTCTCTCTGACGGAGAGCCTTATGTCAGGGTGTTTCGCGCTGATAGAGGATGAAGGGCGTCTTGGTGGCGATCCGGTCATAGGCGGAGCGGCCGCGATAATTGAATTCCTGGGTCAGCCAGCGGACCATCGCCCAGCCTCGTTCCTGGGCCATCGCGTCCATCGCCTTGAACAAGGCCTCGAACACGCCCTGACCGCGCGCGTCAGGATCGACGAACAGATCGTCGAGGAAGCCGCATTCGGCGCCGGAGAGCGGGCGCGGCATGGCGCGGATATGGGCGAGGCCGATGGCCTTGCCGCTCGCGTCCTCGGCGATCAGGCAGTTCAGCACATGCGCCGGGTCGTGCAGCCAGCCCCAGACGTTGTCCGCGATGGCATCCGTCATCGGCACCTTGTAGAAGGCGGCATAGCCGTCGTAGAGCCGGCGCCAGTCCGCCTTGTGCCGTTCTTCTGCCGGAATGACCCTGATTCCGTTGCTAGCCATTATCGGCCCTCCCACTTAAATAATTGCCGGACCTTATCAGTATCGCAGCGTCGGGCAAGCAGGCTGCGCACTTGACGCATCCCCCCCCGGTGGGAATATGTCGGCGGGGACAGAAAAGGCACCGTGACACGGCGGGGACAGGACGGAGCATGAGACCAGATCAAGGCAGTTTTCCCTTCACAGACGACCACGGCACCGTCTGGCTAGCCTTCACTGACTGGGGCAACCGGATGTTGCCGCGGACTATGATCTGCGCGCACGGTCTGACCCGGCAGGGTCGGGATTTCGATGCGCTTGCCAGGGCGATTGGCAAGGATATCCGCTGTGTCGAGACCGATGTTGTCGGGCGCGGCCGCAGTGGCTGGCTCAATAACAAGGACGGCTACAATTTCGAGACCTATCTGCGCCATGCGGATGCGCTACTGGATTATCGTGGCTTGCAGGAGGTCGAGTGGCTCGGCACCTCGATGGGCGGCATTATCGGCATGCTGCTGGCGGCGCGCGAGGATTCGCCGATCAAACGGCTGATCCTGAACGATGTCGGCCCCTTCATTCCGAAGGCGGCTCTGGAGCGGATCGGGACATATGTCGCCGATCCTCCGGTCTTCCAGAATTTGAACGAGGCCGGGGCCTATCTGCGCGAAACGCTGGCGGATTTCGGCGATCTTTCAGATGCGGACTGGTCGGAAATGACCCAGCACAGCGTACTCCGGGAGCCGGACGGTACATACAAGATGCATTACGATCCGGCAATCGGGGCCGCGTTCGAGGGGCCGATAGAGGATGTCGATCTCTGGGCGGTCTACGACATGATCAAATGCCCGACTCTGGTGCTCCGGGGCGCCAATTCCGATCTGCTGACCCGCGATGTCGCCGAGGAAATGACGGAGCGTGGCCCAAAGGCTGATCTGATCGAGTTCGAGGGCTGCGGCCATGCGCCGGCTTTGATGAACGAGGCACAGATCGGCGCGGTGCATGAATGGCTCATGCAGTTCGAGCCTGTCGAGGAAGAGGAAGACGAGGACATGGTTGCCAAGTCGCCCGCTACAGAAGCCGATGGGACGCCGAGTGACGCTTCCTGACATTCCGTCCTACCCACCGTTCCAACCGCGATTTCCCTGGGTTGGCAGGCATCCGCAAACACTGAGAAGCTTTCTGTTCGGAGGCCGGCCGGTCATCCCGTCTGCGCGGTCCGAGCGTATCGCATTTCCGATGGAGGACGGCACCGGCGACCGCTTGTCCGGTATGTTGGAGCATCCGGCAAAACCGATCCCGGGGGCGCCGCTTGTCGTCATCATTCACGGGCTCACCGGCTGTGAGGACAGCTATCTGGTGCGCGACGCTGCCGGGTATTTTGTGGCGGCGGGATTGTCTGTCCTGCGGCTTAATTTGCGAGGGGCTGGGCCGACCAGAGGCGATTGCACGCAATCCTATCATGCCGGCCGGACCGGAGACCTGGAAGCGGTGCTGTCACAGCTGCGCGAGAGCGGCACAGCTGACCGTTTCGTCCTCTACGGCGCCTCCCTCGGCGCCAACATGATGCTGAAATATCTGGGAGAACAAGAGCGACCGCATGTGCTGGCGGCTATCTCGGTTTCCGCGCCGATCGATCTTGCCCGCTCTTCCGAGCGCATCATCCAGCCGCGCAACAGGCTCTACCATCGCTGGCTTCTGAAAAGCATGAAGCGCGAGGCGCTGGCGATCCCGGCCCTAACCGCCGCGGAAAGTAATGCCGTCGCCAATGTCCGGACAATTTTCGAATTCGATGAGCGTCATGTCGCGGCCCGCAACGGGTTTGACGGTGCGCGTGATTACTACACGCAAAGTTCCGCCAGACGGTACCTGAAGGCCATCACGACCCCGACCCTGATCATCCACGCCCTCAACGATCCCTGGATACCGGGGGCGAGCTATCTCGATTTCGACTGGGCGGCGAACCCGCGCTTGACGCCGCTCCTCCCGCTCGACGGCGGCCATGTCGGGTTCCATGACGGCGGAAGCTGGCACCTCAGGATGGCGGAGCGGTTTCTCGAAGAGAAGGGTATTATGTGAGCGTCGGTCGGCGGACACAAAAAGCGGTTCCAGTGACCGGGGATGGTAAGCTGATCGTTGACGACCTTGTCTCCGGTCGTTGGCGGCAAGCGGTTGAACACATCAATTGGAGTGCACTGGAAGCGCGTCGAAAACAGGCTCAGCGGAGCGTGGTTTCACGAGCGACGCTTCTGGCTCTTCTGTTACCAGTCATGTTCTTCGTCGGGACGCTGGTGATTGTATTGGGCCCGAAGATCGCGCTGAAAATCTCAGTTTTCGGATTCGTCACAAAATTCAAATCTTGGTTCACTTTTCACTTTGTGAAGTTGTTGCCGATACTCAAACACAAGGCTGTCTCGGGAACGATAATAGGTGGCCTATTCGGGGGGATTGTCGGCTTCACTACTATGAAGTCGCGTGCATACGCGTTGCACTTTGCGAAAATAGCTGTTTTCCCGCTCCTGCATTCGATTGACGGGCTTTCACGCCTCGATGTGCGTTCGTTGCGGCAGGATGCCGAGGGCGATCTTTTAGCCTTAATCGAGCGATCCGGGTTCACGCTAACTGGAGAGACGGCATACGCAGATGAACGGCACGGCCTTACAATTCTTGAGCCGGGATACCTTGCTCATATTTTGCCCGTGCGATTTGAAAAATATGATTATTCGAACCGGCGCAGTGTGCGGACTTTTAGCGGTTCGGTCCTAGTCTTACGTGTCGCCGAGCGGGTTCACCTTGACGAGCGTGTTCAGTTTCTTGAGCGGGCTGTCGCTCGGACGTCTTGGGGACGGCCACCCTCACATAGAGGAAACTGCCGAGGGAAACGCGTCTGGCACGCTTCGGGCTCTCATTGTGTCTTGTTGCTATCAGATCAGCGTGAGTTCGCAAGGGCGCGCATTGCTCGTGCCGTCAACCACCCTCCGCTTTCTGTTCTGGAAAGCATCGTTTCCGACCTAGTGGAAACAGTTGGGCTCTGTCGTGCCGCCACTGAAATGTGGCGTCACAAAATGGCGCCTCGGCAGCCAGGCTAAGCCTTTCACCCGGCTTTCAAACGCTGCGCCACCTCGACCGCGAAATAGGTCAGCACCCCGTCGGCGCCCGCGCGTTTGAAGCCAAGCAGGCTTTCCACCATGGCCCGTTCCCGGTCGATCCAGCCGTTCAGGCCGGCGGCCGAGATCATCGCGTATTCGCCGCTTACCTGATAGGCGTAGGTCGGCATGGAGAAAGTGTCCTTTACCCTGCGTACGATGTCGAGATAGGGCATGCCCGGCTTGACCATGACCATGTCCGCGCCTTCTGCAATGTCGAGGGCGACTTCGCGCAAGGCCTCATCCGTATTTGCCGAATCCATCTGATAGGTCGACTTGCTGGCCTTGCCGAGGGTGCCGGAGGAGCCGACAGCATCCCGGAACGGGCCATAGAAGGCGGACGCGTATTTGGCCGAATAGGCCATGATCTGCACATTGTCGAAGCCGTGCGCATCAAGAGCTTTGCGGATCACGCCGATGCGGCCGTCCATCATGTCTGACGGCGCGACGATGTCGCAGCCTGCGCGAGCCTGAGCCAGGGCCTGGCGGCACAGGATTTCGACGCTCTCGTCATTCAGAATACGGTCGCCTTCAAGCACGCCGTCATGACCGTGGCTGGTATAGGGGTCGAGCGCGACGTCGCACATTACGCCGATATCGGGCACGGACGCCTTAATCGCACGTACGGCCTCACACACGAGATTGTCGTCCCTTTCGGAATAACTGCCGGTTTCGTCCTTAAGCTCCGGTTCGGTGAACGGAAAGAGCGCGACCGCCGGAATGCCGAGATCCCGCGCCTTGCCGACAATCTCCGGCAGCCGGTCGACGGAATAGCGAAATACGCCTGGCATCGACTCGACCGGCTCTTCCAGGCCGTGGCCTACACGGACGAAAATCGGCCAGATCAGATCGTCGACGGACAGCCGGTTTTCCGCCACAAGCCGCCTTGACCATTCGGTCTGCCGGTTCCGGCGCATGCGGATCGATGGGAAACCGGAACCGGTGTTCGGCGTTTTGTCGGTCGCGGACAGGTGCGGGGCGGATCCGTTCAGGGGCATTTTCTTGAGCCTTGTTCGTTAACCAGCAGGCGTTTCTCTCGCAACGGATGGTAAAGCGGAGAGAGGCCGGTGAAAAGGCACCGGTTGTCGCACGGGCCGTTGCAGGTGACCGGGATGCCCAAAGGGGAACTGGCGCAAGCATTGAACACCGGCAGGGTGCCGCCTATGATCCGCCGCCCGAACGCGTGCTGTCTAGAACACGGCCGGCCATGGAGGAATTGTAGATGGATTTCCAACTGAACGAGGAACAGCGCGCCATTCAGGATGTGGCCCGCGCTTTCACGGCAGAGCATTTTACCCCGAACGCCGCGCGCTGGGACGAGGAAGAGATTTTTCCCGTCGAGGAGATTCGCAAGGCGGCGGAACTCGGGCTGGCCGGGATCTATGTTGGCGAGGAGCATGGTGGTTCTGGCCTGAGCAGGCTCGATGCGGCGATCATTTTTGAAGAACTTTCCGCCGGGTGCCCCTCGACCGCGGCCTATATCTCCATCCACAACATGGTCTCCTGGATGATCGACCGGTTCGGCTCGGACGAGGTCCGGGCGCGGTTCCTTCCGAAGCTGACCAGCATGGAGATGATGTCGAGCTATTGTCTGACCGAGCCGGGCGCCGGTTCTGACGCAGCATCGCTGAAGACCCGTGCTACGCCGGAAGGCAACAGCACGTTCCGGATGACGGGGGCCAAAGCCTTCATTTCCGGCGGGCCGACCAGCGATCTATACGCAGTCATGGCGCGCACCGGTGGTGACGGGGCCGGTGGTGTCTCCTGCTTGTTGGTGGAAAGCGGGACAGACGGGCTCTCCTTCGGCAAGAAGGAACGCAAGATGGGCTGGCACAGCCAGCACACTTCCATGGTGAATTTCGAGGATTGCCCGGTGCCGCGTGACAATCTCGTCGGTAACGAGGGCGATGGTTTCAAGATCGCCATGGCCGGGCTTGACGGTGGCCGCATCAATATCGCCGCCTGTTCCCTCGGCGGTGCCCGCGCGGCGTTGGAAGCGGCGCTGTCTTACGCCGCTGACCGGGCCCAGTTTGGCAAGAAGCTCAATGAATTCCAGGCCATTCAGTTCAAGCTAGCGGACATGGCGACGGAACTGGATGCGGCCCGGCTGATGGTGCACCGGGCGGCGGACAGTCTGGACCGGAAGACCCCGGATGCGACCAAGCACTGCGCCATGGCGAAACGCTTGGCGACGGATCTCTGCTCGCGAATCTGCAACGAGGCGCTGCAGATTCACGGCGGATATGGCTATCTTGGTGACTTCCCGCTCGAACGGCTGGTCCGCGACCTGCGTGTTCACCAGATCCTCGAAGGCACCAACGAAATCATGCGCGTGATCATTGCGCGCAAACTCCTCACGGAATGGAATCAATGACTGACGACGTTCGTTTTGAAATCCAGGGCTCCATCGGCTGCATTACCCTGGATCGCCAGCGTGCCCTGAATTCACTGACGCTGGAAATGATCCGGGCCATGCAGGTCCAGCTTGATGCCTGGGCCGAAGACCCGAATGTCGGGGCTGTCCTGATCGAGGGCGCCGGAGAAAAGTCCTTCTGCGCCGGTGGAGACGTCGTCGCCGTGCGACGCTCTCGGCTGGAAGAGGGCGAGACGGGCAAGCCGACCCAGCTGATGCTGGACTTCTTCGGTGAAGAATACCGTCTGAATCGCTCGATCTCCGACTACCCCAAACCATATATCGCGCTGCTTGACGGCGTGACCATGGGCGGCGGTGTCGGCATCTCGGTGCACGGCACTTTCCAGATCGCGACTGAACGCACACTCTTCGCCATGCCGGAAACCGGCATTGGCCTGTTCCCGGATGTTGGCGGCGGCTGGTTCCTGCCGCGTTGCCCGGGCGAGCTCGGGACTTATCTGGCGCTTACCGGTGCGCCGGTGAAGGCGGCGGATTGCCTTTACATCAAGGCGGCGACGCATTTTGTGCCCAGCGACAGGCTGCCGGCGTTGCGGGCGGAACTGTTGGCGCTCGACTTCAAGGGGGACGCGGCGGGCCGGATCTCGGTTCTGTTGTCCGAACATGCGGCTTCCGGCGGCGATGCGCCGCTGGCGGAGCGCCGTGCGCTGATTGACAAGGCGTTCGCCCATGACCGGGTAGAGGACATCATCGCGGCTTTGAAGGCGGTTGGTGGCGACTTTGGCGAAGAGACCGCAGCCTTGCTTGAGCATCGCTCTCCGACCAGCCTCAAGGTGACGCTCGAGATGCTGCGCCGGGGCGCCCGATGTGCCAGCCTTGCCGAGGATCTGGAGATGGAGTTCACCATGGTTCAGAGCTTCTTGGTCGCCGGGGATTTCTTTGAGGGTGTGCGGGCGCTTCTGGTCGACAAGGACCGGGCGCCAAAATGGTCGCCGTCAACACTGGAGGCGGTTACGCCGGAGGCGGTTGCGGCCTATTTCGCGCCTGACGGCAAGATCGGGCTCTGATTTCAAGAAAACAATAAGGACGAGGGAGCTAACACATGACCACCATCGCATTTATCGGGCTTGGCAATATGGGCCTGCCGATGGCCAAGAATCTGCTCGGCGCGGGCCATGCAGTGCGCGGTTTTGACCTCTCTTCGGAGAGTCTGGAAAAGCTGACAGCTGCTGGCGGCACCGCAGCAGCAAGCGCCGCCGAAGCGGTGAGCGGCGCCGAAGTGGTGGTCACCATGTTGCCGGCGGGCAAACATGTCCGGGCGGTTTATGAGGAAAGTGTGTTCCCGAACGCGGCTCCGGGGACGTTCTTCATCGATTGTTCGACCATCGACGTCGATACCTCGCGTGCTGTCGCGGCAGACGCGGCGGCCAAAGGCTTCCCGATGCTGGATGCGCCGGTTTCCGGCGGGACCGGTGGGGCAGAAGCCGGCACGCTGACTTTCATGGTCGGTGGCGACGATGCGGCATTCGAGCGTGCCAGCCCATTCCTCAATGTGATGGGCGCGACGATTGTCCATGCTGGCGGCAGCGGAAGCGGTCAGGCGGCGAAGATTTGCAACAACATGGTGCTCGGCATTTCCATGATTGCCGTATCCGAAGCTTTCGCCCTTGCGGACAAGCTCGGCCTTGATCGTCAGAAGCTCTTCGATATCAGCTCGAAGTCTTCCGGACAGTGCTGGGCGATGACCAGTTATTGCCCTGTTCCGGGTCCGGTTCCGACGTCTCCGGCGAATCGGGAGTACCAGGCTGGCTTCAGCGCAGCCATGATGTTGAAGGATCTCGACCTAGCGCAACAGGCCGCGGAATCTGCCAAAGCCACAACCCCTATGGGGAAAAAGGCGGCGGAATTCTACGGAAACTTCGTCTCAGAGGGTAATGGCGCACTCGATTTCTCTGCTGTCTTCAAGAAACTTCGCGGCAATTAGGTTGCGTGTTACGTCTTTTTGACGCTACAAGAACGAGCACTATTGTATCGAATTCATACCTAATATTGGAGTTCGGAGGCTTATGTCGGGCGTGACGACACCGGACCGGAATACGGCGGACCCTTCCGCGATCAAAAACGAGTACTTGGAAGCGATCAAACTGATCGAGCGTCTTCACAGGCAATTTCTTGAAGTTGTGAAGATGGAGCTCGACCGGAAGGGGATCGAAGACATCAACAACATCCAGGCCTTGATATTGTTCAATATCGGGGACGAGGAACTGACGGTCGGGGAGCTGACGAACCGGGGTTATTATCTCGGCTCGAACGTTTCCTACAACGTCCGCAAAATGGTCGAGAACGGTTATCTCGCGCAGGAACGATCCGCGCATGACCGACGCTCGATCAGGGTGAAGCTCTCCGATAAGGGGCTGGAACTCTGCGGCTTTGTCACCGAAATGTTTGATCGTCATGCTGCAGCTCTCGGAGAAACTGGCGGAAGTCCCGAACGGTTGACCGAGTCGAGCACGGTTTACCGTGAGCTCGAGCGCTTCTGGATGGGGCTCCTAAATTTCGGCATCCGAGGCGGTATGCCGCCAGGTTGATGCCAGGGCAGTTCAGGCATCCCCGGAATGTCGACTAAACAAACGAACACGCGGCCGGCTTTCCGGCCGCGTTTTCGTTTGGACAGCCGAAAAGCCTTTCCATAGAGTGTCGCGGCGCTTTGCCGCCCTGTTGTGCCGCCACGTGCGGTCAGGGATAAGACTTCCAGACCACAGAGGATTCCATGCGTCTTTCCGCTTATTTTCTGCCCACGCTGCGCGAAAATCCTAAGGAGGCGCAGATCGTCTCCCACCGCCTGATGCTGCGCGCGGGGATGATTCAGCAGGCCAGTGCCGGGATTTATTCCTGGCTTCCGCTCGGCCACAAGGTCTTGCGCAAGATCGAGCAGATCGTTCGCGAGGAACAGGACGCGGCCGGTGCCCAGGAAGTGCTGATGCCGACCATCCAGTCGGCCGATCTCTGGCGCGAAAGCGGCCGGTACGACGATTACGGCAAGGAAATGCTGCGGATCGAGGACCGGCACGGGCGCGACATGCTCTACGGGCCGACCAACGAGGAACTGATCACCGACATCTTCCGGACCCATGTGCGCAGCTACAAGGCGCTGCCGCTGATGCTCTATCACATCCAGTGGAAGTTCCGGGACGAGGTGCGGCCCCGGTTTGGCGTGATGCGCGGACGTGAATTCCTGATGAAGGATAATTACTCCTTCGACACGACCTATGAAGGCGCAGTCGATTCCTACAACAAGATGTTCGTCGCCTACCTGAAGACCTATGCCCGCATGGGGCTGAGCGCGATCCCGATGAAGGCCGATACCGGCCCGATCGGCGGCGATCTCTCCCATGAATTCATCGTCCTCGCCGATACGGGCGAGAGCGGTGTGTTCTACGACCAGGCTTGGGAGAATCAGGATTTCGCCAACATGACCGTGGATTACGCGGACATGGATGCAGTGAACGGTATCGTCGAACGCTATACGTCACTTTATGCCGCGACTGACGAGAAGCACGTTCCGGGCGAGGCACCGGTGCCCGAGGAAAACCTGAAGGAACGCCGGGGTATCGAGGTCGGCCAGATATTCTATTTCGGCACCAAGTACTCGGAACCGCTGGGGGCTACGGTCTCGGCGCCGGAAGGCGGGGACGTGCCGGTGCATATGGGCTCCTATGGAGTCGGGGTATCCCGGCTAGTTGGTGCGATCATCGAAGCGAGCCACGACGACAAGGGCATCATCTGGCCGGAGCAGGTCGCTCCCTTCACGGTTGGCATAGCCAATCTGAAAACCGATGACGAGGGATGCACAACGGTCTGCGAGGACCTATATGCCAAGCTCTCGGCGGCCGGTATCGAGACGTTGATTGATGATCGGGACGAGCGTCCCGGCGCGAAGATGGCCAATCTCGATCTTATCGGCGTGCCGTGGCAGATCCTTGTCGGACCGCGCGGGCTCAAGTCCGGTGTGGTCGAGGTGAAGAACCGCAAGAGCGGCGACGTCGAGGAAATGACACCGGAAGCAGTCCTGAACAGATTTGCTTCCTGAATGGGTCCGGTTCTAAGGGGTTCTTAATGTTCGGCATTTTCGAGCGCATGGTCGCCATGCGGTATCTGCGCTCCCGCCGCCAGGAAGGCTTTATCTCCGTCATCGCGGGTTTTTCCCTGCTCGGTATCGGCCTCGGAGTGGCGACCCTGATTATCGTCATGTCGGTGATGAACGGCTTCCGGGCAGAGCTGGTAGGTCGGATTCTCGGTCTCAACGGTCATATGTCGGTTTACAGCAAGGGCGCGCCGATTCAGGGGTTCGACGATCTCGCGGTCAGGATCGGTGAAATACCGGGCGTGCTAACGGTCACACCGCAGCTCGAGGGCCAGGTCATGGCGATGGCGAACGGCATCGCCTCAGGCGCTCTGGTGCGCGGTCTCCGGGCCAGTGCACTGCTCAGCCGGCAGATCGTTCCCGATAATATCACCGCCGGATCGCTGGAGGAATTCAGTGGCAAGAGCGGCGTGATCATGGGGGCCCGGCTGGCGCGCCGTCTCCGGGTTGGGGTGGGTGACAAGATCACGCTGATATCGCCCAGCACGACGACAACGGTGATCGGCAGCGTGCCGCGGATGCGGGCTTTCACGGTCGCGGCCCTGTTCAATGTCGGCATGTATGAATACGACAACACTTTCATCTATATGCCGCTGAAGGCCGCGCAGACCTTCTTCAAGAGCGGCGATGCCGTGAACGCGGTTGAGGTGATGGTGAGCGACCCACAACAGGTCGATGCTGTCCGGCTGCCCCTCCGCAAGGTGATCGGTGCAGACAATTACTCGCTCGACTGGAAGCAGCAGAATTCCAGCTTTTTCAATGCGCTGGAAGTCGAGCGGAACGTCATGTTCCTGATCCTGACGCTGATAATCCTGGTCGCCGCTTTCAACATCATCTCCTCGATGATCATGCTGGTGAAGGACAAGGGGCGGGATATCGCCATCCTGCGCACCATGGGAGCGTCCAAGGGCATGGTGATGCGGATTTTCTTCATGTCCGGGGCCAGCATCGGTGTGATCGGAACGATCGGCGGAACCATCCTCGGGCTGGTTTTCTGCGACAATATCGAAACCATACGGCAAGCCCTGCAGAGCCTGACGGGAACCGAACTGTTCTCGGCGGAAATCTATTTCCTGTCGAAGCTTCCGGCCGAAGTCGACGCCCTCGAGGTTATTACCGTGGTTTCCATGGCGCTGTTCCTGTCCTTCGCCGCGACAATCTATCCGGCCTGGCGCGCGTCCCGGCTCGATCCGGTGGAGGCGCTTCGCTATGAGTGATTCGGGGCCGGACGGGCAAAAGATGTCGGAGATCGAGCGCATTGCCCGCGGCGGTGCGACAAGCGATGCCGTTCTCGAACTGCGCGGAGTTTCCCGCAGCTTCAAGGAGGCAGGAGGAACCCTCACGGTTCTGCGCGATATCGATCTCAGCCTCAAAGCCGGCGAGGTTACGGCGCTTGTCGGGCCGTCGGGTGCGGGTAAATCTACATTGCTCCATATCGCTGGCCTGCTGGAGCCGCCGAGCACCGGGGAAGTCATCTTCCAGGGCGAGTATTGCAGTCAGGCAAGCGAAGCTGAACGCACGCGGATCCGGCGCGACGGTATCGGCTTCGTCTATCAGTTCCATCACTTGCTGCCGGAATTCTCGGCGCTCGAGAACGTGATGATGCCGCAACTGATCTCCGGCCTGTCGAAAAGCGAGGCGCGGGACCGGGCCCGGCAATTGCTTGAGCTAGTCGGTCTGGAAAATCGCGAAACCCACCGTCCGGCGAAACTGTCCGGCGGTGAGCAGCAGCGGGTCGCGATCGTTCGGTCCATAGCAAATGTTCCGGCTGTATTGTTGGCCGACGAGCCGACGGGTAACCTCGATCCGCATACCGCCGAGGAGGTTTTCAAGCAGCTCCGCCGGATCATTTCGGCGACGGGAATCGCAGCACTGATCGCCACACACAACCTCGAGATCGCCCGCTCCATGGACCGGATCGTGGAATTACGGGACGGCACTCTAAAATCTATTAAGTAAGTAAATTCAGATTTTTATGAGTGAAAATCAGGTGTTCGTCTGTTGTTCATGCTGACGCTCCCGCAGCGCTGTGAAACAATCGCAGACCTGCTGTTAAGAGGGCCGCATGTCTCACGCTGATTTTGTCCATCTCCGCGTCCATTCCGCCTATTCGCTCGCCGAAGGTGCGATCAAGGGCAAGGAGCTGGTTTCGCTCGCGACCAAGAACGCAATGCCGGCGGTGGCGATGACCGACAGCGGCAATCTGTTCGGCGCGCTCGAATTCGCGGTGACAGCTTCCGGCGCGGGTGTGCAGCCCATTGTCGGTGCGCAGATCGCCATCCGTCAGCCAGATACGGAGCCGCGCAGCGGTCTCAAGGTTGTCGGCGGCACGGCCCACACTCCGAACCAGACCGATCAGATCGTGCTGATTGCCCAGACCGATGCGGGCTATCGCAATCTTATGGATTTGATCAGCCGGTCCTTCACCAAGACCGACCCGGGCGAGTCCCCGCAGATACCGTTCGAGGATCTGGAAGGACGGAGTGACGGTTTGATTGCGCTGACCGGCGGGCCCGAAGGGAAGGTCGGACGGCTTTTGCTGGATAACCGAGCGGAAGAGGCGGAAACCGCGCTGCTGGATTTGAAAGCGCTGTTCGATGATCGGCTGTATGTCGAAATCCAGCGTCATTTCACCGATCCTGAAAGACGCACCGAAGCGCCTTTCCTCGATCTCGCCTACAAGCACGACATCCCGCTTGTCGCCACCAACGAGTGCATGTTCGCGACCGAAGCCATGTATGAGGCGCATGACGCGCTGCTGTGCATTGCCGGGCGCACGGTGATCGGCAACCCGAACCGTCGTCGCGTTACGCCGCACCATCGGTTCAAGAGTGCCGAGGAGATGCGGGAGCTGTTCTCCGACCTGCCGGAGGCTGCCGACAACACGATGGTGATCGCCCGGCGCTGCAGCTTCATGCCGGAGAAACTGGCGCCGATCCTGCCGCCATTTGAGACGGTAGGTGGCCGTAACGAAGCGGAGGAATTACGGGCGCAGGCCGAGGAGGGGCTGAAGAAGCGGCTGGAAGGCTATGTCTTTACCGACGAAATGGACGAGGCCGCCCGCGCCGAGGTGGCGAAGCCCTACCATGAGCGGCTCGACTTCGAGCTCGGCATCATCGAGCAGATGGGCTTTCCTGGATATTTCCTGATCGTCGCCGACTTCATCGGCTGGGCCAAGGAGCAGAACATTCCGGTCGGCCCGGGCCGTGGGTCCGGCGCGGGTTCTCTCGTCGCCTATTCGCTCCTGATTACCGATCTGGATCCGTTGCGCTGGGGATTGCTGTTCGAACGCTTCCTCAATCCGGAACGTGTCTCGATGCCTGACTTCGATATCGATTTCTGTCAGGACCGCCGCGGCGAGGTGATCGACTATGTGCAACAGCGCTACGGCCGGGACAAGGTCGCCCAGATCATTACCTTCGGTAAGCTACAGGCCCGCGCCGCGTTGCGCGATGTCGGCCGGGTGCTGGAAATGCCGTATGGTCAGGTCGACCGGATTTGCAAACTGGTGCCGAACAACCCAGCCAATCCGGTGACGCTTGCCGAGGCGCTGGATGTTGAGCCGGAGCTGCGCCGTCAGCAAAAAGAGGACGAAGAGGTTGGCGAGCTGATCAGGATCAGCTTGCAGCTTGAAGGATTGTACCGGAACGCCTCCACCCACGCCGCCGGCGTGGTGATCGGTGATCGGCCGCTGCATGAGCTCGTCGCGCTCTATCAGGACCCGAACTCGGACATGCCGGCAACCCAGTTCAATATGAAATGGGTGGAGCAGGCCGGGTTGGTGAAGTTCGACTTCCTCGGCCTGAAGACCCTCTCGGTCTTGCAGAACGCGGTCGATCTGCTGAAGCGGCGGGATATCGATATAGACCTCTCGCAAGTCCCGCTTGATGACAGACCGACCTTTGAAATGCTGGGACGGGCGGAATCGACCGGGGTGTTCCAGCTTGAAAGTACCGGCATGCGGGATGTGCTGCGCCGGATGAAACCTGACCGTTTCGAGGACATCATCGCGCTCGTCGCCCTTTATCGTCCGGGCCCGATGGCGAACATTCCGAAATATATCGCCTGCAAGCACGGAGAAGAGCAGCCGGATTACATGCATCCGGTACTGGAGCCGGTTCTGAAGGAAACCTTCGGCATCATGATCTACCAGGAGCAGGTGCAGCAGGCGGCCCAGCGGCTTTCCGGGTACACGCTCGGCGGCGCCGACCTTCTGCGTCGCGCCATGGGTAAGAAGATCAAGGAAGAGATGGACGCCCAGCGCGAGACTTTCGTGAACGGCGCGGTCGAGCAGAATGTGAAGGCGGAGAAAGCGTCGGAGATTTTCGACCAGATCGCGGCATTCGCGGGTTACGGCTTCAACAAGAGCCATGCGGCTGCCTATGCGCTGGTCGCCTATCATACGGCCTATCTCAAGGCGAACTACCCGGTCGAGTTCCTGGCTGCGTCCATGACCTACGACATGAACAACACCGACAAGCTGAATGTCTTCCGCCAGGAGATCCAGCGCCTCGGCATCGATCTGCTCGGGCCGGATATCAACAAATCATTCGTCGATTTCGTGCCGGAAATCGGCCCGAACGGCGAACTTGCGATCCGGTATGCACTGACGGCCATCAAGAATGTTGGTGAGGGCGCCATGGAGGCGTTGATCAAGGAGCGTACGGAGAACGGCCCCTACAAGTCGATCAACGAATTTGCCAGCAGGATCGACGGCTCGGTGGTGAACAAACGGCTGATGGAAAATCTGGTTCGGGCCGGCGGTTTCGATTGTCTGACCATGAACCGGGGGCAGCTGTTTGAAAGCGTTGAGAAAATCATGCGCCATGCCAATGCGGCGGCGGCGGAACGCAGCTCGGACCAGGTTAGCATGTTCGGCGGTTCCGCCGGAGAGTCAGAGCCGGACATCGCGCTGGCTGACCGGCTCGACTGGCCGGCGATGGAGCGTCTAAAGGAAGAGTTTGACGCCATCGGTTTCTACCTCTCGGCCCATCCGCTCGATGCTTACGGCGCATCGCTGGAGCGGCTTGGCGTGGTTCGCTCAGACCAGATTGTCGCGACCGTGAAGGCGAAGGGCAATTCGGCCCGGATCATTCTCGCCGGGATCGTTGTCGGCTCCCGCGTGCGCACGTCGAGCCGGGGCAACCGGTATGCCTTCGTCCAACTCACCGATCAGGCGGGCGTCACCGAAGTCACGGTCTTTTCCGAGGTTCTTGCGGTCAATCGCGACTTGCTGGAAGCGGGCCAGTCATTGCTGGTCAAAGCCGATGCGAAGATCGAGGACGAGGGCATCCGCCTTACCGTCTCCCGTATCGAGGCGCTGGACAAGGCAGTCTCCGGTACGGCGGCAGGCCTCAAGATCTATCTGCGCGACAAGGACCCGATCCCGCATATCTGCGAGATGATCTCCAAGGAAAAGCCGGGGCGGGGTAAGGTTAAGCTGGTGGTCGACACGGATAACGAGGAGGTCGAAGTGGCACTTGCCAGGACTTATACGATTTCTCCGAATTTCCGGGCGGCAATCAAGTCACTGCCGGGCATCGTTGACGCCCGGGATATCTGATCCGGAGCGACACCATGTTTGATGCGCTTGTTCAGAAGGTGCTGTTTCTGGTCGGTGGGGCCGTGGTGACTTTTTGCGCCGGGTACGGGCTCTATTCTCTATGGGAAGAGAACACCATGTCGGGTCGCTGTTTCTCGGCGGAACGCAGGATTGAGCAGCACAAGTTCGGCATCGACCTGCAGAATCTGATGAACCTCGCGGACCAGCAGGCCAACAGGAAACGGACGGTCGAGCTGTGTTTCGTTGAGGACGGTGCCTGTTATCCGGGATATGCGCGTGATTTGCAGGATTTCTGCAATTCACAAATGACGTCCGGGGGGTAGGCATCGGAGGTCGAGAGTCCTAGGCTGCTTTTCCCGTCTCTGACACCCACCGCCTCCGGACCGGTATTTCATGAGCAAGAAACGTATCGCGATTTGCGGTTTCAATCTTGAATCCAATCGCTTCGCCCCGACCTGTTCCCGCCCCGATTTCGAAGAAAACATGTGGTTCAAGGGAGCGGATATCGACCGCCAGGCGCGGGCCGAGCATCCCTCGATCCATCTCGGGATCTGCGGGTTTTACGACATCATGGACGATAAATTCGGTGGTCCCGCCGGATGGGAGCCGGTGCCGGCCCTGGTGATCGGCTCATGTCCGGCTGGGCCGGTCGAGGAAGCGTTCTTCAACGAATTTCTGGCCGAGCTGAAAGCGGAATTGGAAGCTGGTGGCAAGGTGGATGGCGTTTACATCTGCGAGCATGGCGGCGCCTGCGCCACTCATACCCATGATCCGGACGGTGAGGTGTTCAAGCTGGTGCGTGATGTCGTCGGGCCGGACGTGCCGGTGATTGCGACGCTGGACCTGCATGCCAACGTCTCCGAGGAGATGATGGAAGCGACCGATCTGATGATCGGCTACATCACCAACCCGCATGTCGATCTCTATGAGCGCGGCTGCGAGGCGGCAAAGGCCATGCTGGAGATGTTCGACGGTGTGGAGACCGCATCCTATCGCATCCGGCTGCCGCTGGTGGCGCCGTCCGTCACCCAACTGACGGCGGAAGGGCACCCTTATGGCGATCTGATCCGGCTTGGGCAGACCAAGCTGGATGCCAGTGTGATGAACGTGACCTGCCTTTCCGGCTTTGCCTTTTGCGACACGCCGAAGAACGGCATGACGGTGATCGTGACGACCCGGGGGGACGCCGAAGACGCCAAGCGCGTGGCGACCGATCTGGCGGAAGCTGCCTGGAACGATCATCACCGATACGTCCCGAAGATGGCTTCCCTGGAGGATGCGGCCACGCTGGCAAAGGCCGTTAGCACCGATGCTTCCCGCGAGCCGATCCTGTTTGCGGATCCGGCGGATAATCCCGGCGGCGGAGGGCGCGGCAACACGACCTATATCCTGAAGGCTTTCCTCGATGCTGGGGTGACCGGCTGCACCTTCGCCGTGTTCTTCGATCCGGCGGCAGTCCGGGCAGCGAAGGCCGCTGGCGTCGGGGCGACGATCGACGTCACGCTGAACAGCGAGGAAGACAACAGCTTTTCCGACAAGCTCGACGTGACGGCGGAGGTGCTGCATCTCTCCGACGGGATCTTCGTCGGCAATTACGGCATGGTCGAGGGCAAGACGACGGATCTGGGGGATACGGCGGTGCTGAAAGTCGGAGGCATCAAGATCGTCTGCATCACCAAGCGGACCCAGTGTCTGTCGCCGGATTATCTGACCGCGTTCGGGATCGATGCGGCGGCGGAGCGCTGCATTGTGGTCAAGTCGCGCGGGCATTTCCGTGCGGGCTACGCCCATATGTTCCCGCCGGAGCGGATCGTGGAAGTGGATGTGCCGGGCCTGACCTCACCGAACCTCGCCAATTTTGACTGGAAATATGTGCAGCGGCCATTCTTCCCCGTCGATGGGGACGCTGCCACCTGGGACAGGAGCCAAGCATGAGCCCAACAAGCATGAGCGGCGAAACCTGGAACGCCGTCGACGATTACTTCACAGCGGAACTGGTGCCCGAACAGGCAGACTTTCAGAAGGCGCTGGATGCGAGCGACGCCTCGAACCTGCCCGCCATCAGCGTTTCGGCCAATCAGGGCAAGTTCCTGCATCTGCTGGCCCGGATGATCGGTGCGAAGAAGGTGCTCGAGGTCGGTACGCTCGGTGGTTACAGCACGCTCTGGTTCGCCAGCGCACTTCCGGCCGACGGCAAGGTGGTGACGCTGGAGTTCGAGCCTCTGCATGCTGAGGTGGCGCGCGCCAATTTCCGGGACGCCGGGTATCAGGACATGATCGAGGTGCGTGTCGGCGCAGCGCTCGACAGCCTACCGGGTGTCGAAGCGGATGACGTCGGCCCGTTCGACCTCGCCTTTATCGATGCGGACAAGCGGAACAATCCCGGTTATTTCGAATGGGCTATGAAGCTGGTCCGCCCGGGCGGCATGATCCTGGTGGATAATGTTGTGCGCGGAGGCCAGGTGCTGGAGGCCGAGACGGCCGACAGGGACGTTCAGGGTGTCCGCAAGGTGATTGCGATGATCAAGGCCGATCCCCGGGTGGATGCGACGGCCCTGCAGATCGTCGGCTCAAAAGGCTATGACGGGGTTGCCATCTGCCTGGTGAAACCGTGATCCCGGCGGGCTTGCGTACTGTGCCGGTATTGGCCAGCATACATCAGGTTTTCTGAGAGGGAGGAGCTGCGATGGAACGGGATTTTACCGCGCGCGGCCATCATGACATGGGCGGCCTTCCGGCTGGCGAGATCAACCGGGAAGAACATGATTACGCGCTTTGGGAAAAGCGGGTCGATGCCCTGATGATGATCTGCACGAACCGGCTGAAGCTGATGACGGTGGATCAGTTGCGCAAAGGCATCGAGGCCTTGCCCCCAGGTGCCTATGACGACATGACCTATTACGAGCGCTGGATCTCTTCGGTGACCAACACCCTGCTGGAGCGGGGCGTGTTCACCGCGGACGAGCTTGGCGCCAAGATGGAAGAAGTGCGCGCGCGCTATCCGGATGGCGTAATGCCGGAAGGCAGTGCCGGAGGAGGCTGCTGATGGCACGCTTCGCGGTCGGCGATCGGGTCCGGGTCCACAAGCAGTTCCCGCCGACCCCGCCGAGCCATATCCGCACGCCGTATTATGTCCGTGGGCACGCCGGCATCGTGGAGCGGATCTGCGGCGCCTTCCGCAATCCGGAAGAACTGGCTTTCGGCCGAGACGGCGCCCCTGAAATTCCTCTCTACCGGGTCCGTTTCCGCCAGAAGGATCTCTGGTCGGATTATGAGGGCCATGAGGACGATAAAATCGACATCGAGATTTTCGAGTTCTGGCTCGATCAGGACGAAGGATCTGAAGGAGAGACGGCATGAGCACTGGGCATGACGATCAGGGCCATGGTCATCATCATCATCACGATCATGACCACGGCCATATGCATCCCTACGATCCTGAGCATCACCATCCGCACCGGACGGATCAGGACGATAGCATGACCTATTACCGCCTGATGGAAGAGGCGGTGCGGGAGCTGATGATCGATAAGGGTCTGGTTACGGCGGATGACATCCGCGCCGAGATCGAGGCGATGGATTCCCGCAGTCCGGCGAACGGGGCGCTTGTTGTCGCCCGTGCCTGGACGGACCCGGATTTCAAGGCGCGTCTGATCGCGAACCCGAAGGAAGCCATCGCCGAGGTCGGGCATGACATCGGCCCGATGAAGCTGATTGTGCTGGAGAATACACAGCAGGTGCACAACGTCGTCGTCTGCACTCTTTGCTCCTGCTATCCGCGCTGGATTCTCGGTATTCCGCCGGATTGGTACAAAAGCCGCTCTTACCGCTCCCGCGTGGTCCGTGAGCCGCGCGCCGTGCTGCGTGAGTTTGGTACGGAAATCGCGGATAACCGCGAAGTGCGGGTGCACGACAGTACAGCGGACATGCGCTACATGGTGCTGCCGATGCGCCCCGAGGGCACGGACGGCATGAGCGAAGAAGCGCTTGCCGCCTTGATCCACCGGGATGCGATGATCGGGGTGACGGAAGTCAGCGCCAATTAGGATCATGAAGCGCGTCTTCTAGTCTCAATATAATATAAAATTACTCACAAGCTCAGCCGAAGTGCGTCCTCTAGAGGTATATCCAAAATGAGGAGGATGACTGATGAGGATCGCAAAGAGTCTATTGGTCCCGGCCGTATTGGTCGTGGCCGTTGTTTTCTCTATACCGGCGAGTGCATTTGACATCTATCGCGGCGTGAGTGCCAAGAACAATGGTAATGCAAGCCTTGGCCCTGGCTCATTCGCATTTGGCAAGAACGGAGATTTGTCGACCTTTGACATTGGTAATCTCCCCCGCAATCCCTGTTTCGTGAAAATTACCTTGGCGAATGTCCCTAATAAACCGCCGCAGGTTAATGACACCGGCGACGTTCAGGGGCTCGTCAATAATTACCAGGCGGTCTTCGACAATAACCCGCCTGGGCACTGGAATATTCAACTTGGCGGTGTCAACCCAAACACCGCAAAGAACGACTTCTCGAATTGGGCGAAGAATAACCGCGGTATGGTGATTGTTAACGGCGCTCAGAACAACTGTTACTGAGGGTCCATATACCTCGAGAGAAGAGATGGCTGTTCGTCATACCGCTGCATTGTTTTCAGCAGAACGATACGTTGCGGTTTTGCGAGCGGATTATGGTCTGACGGACAGCCTGGATCTCGAGAAAATGAAGACTGACTGCGCGGCGCGTGTGCCCGGCCTATCAACGTTCGGGACCGAGCTTCTTTCCGTACTCCGTTATGATCCAGAGTGGTTTAAAGAAAATGAAGATGACCCTGAATTGTGGGGACTTATCCGCCTCGCTGAACTGGCCAGGCCTGCACCAAGTCTGAGCGCGAGCAATGATACGGGCTTCTATTTTCTAGAACAGGCGTTGAGTGCCATCGGCTGGAGAAAGGACGAAACTGAGCACCTCCAGAAAGGACGTTCAATAACCGAGCTGTTTCAGAGCCCCGTCAATGCAGATGCATTCCCGTTCCCGAACATGGCTTATTTTTTGGCGGGCTGGTTGTCCGCCGAAGATTGTAAAGCCTTGCGTCGTGACCTGTTAGCCGCTTGGAACGACGAGGGCAGTCCTCCTGTTGCGATGGTCTCCCGCACTGAAAAATTCGCTACTCAGCTCAATGTTGACGCAGCCGAGACGCTCCGGCTGGTTTTCCGGGACGCGGTGGCAATGCTGGATGCATCTATTGCTTCAGGCGAGGCGCTTTTCCTGACCCTCGATTGATCCTTGCATTTCTCTGGCGGGACCTTTAGAAACCGCGCATTCATCACGCACACGGGTGTGCGCGGTGTCGGGGAGACATCCCGGCGCAGCGCTCCGGTGTCCGGGCAGGTGCCCGGGCAAAACCCGTGGAGGCATAACCGGAGAAAGACGGAAAGATGAGCGTTCCTACGTTTACAATGCGCCAGCTGCTTGAAGCTGGTGTCCATTTCGGCCACCACACGCGCCGCTGGAACCCGAAGATGGAAGAGTACATCTTTGGCGTTCGAAACAATGTTCACATTCTCGACCTGCAGCAGACGGTTCCGCTTCTGTATCGCGCTCTGTCCGCGATCCGCGACGTCACCGCATCCGGTGGCCGCGTGCTCATGGTCGGCACCAAGCGCCAGGCTGCTGACGTGATTGCCGAGACCGCGTCCAAGACCGGTCAGTATTACGTCAACCACCGTTGGCTCGGCGGCATGCTGACCAACTGGAAAACCATTTCCAACTCGATCCGCCGCTTGAAAGAGCTGGAAGAGCGTTTCGGTGAAGGCATGCAGGGCCTGACCAAGAAAGAGCAGCTCAACCTGTCCCGCGAGCGCGAGAAGCTTGACCGTTCTCTCGGTGGCATCAAGGAAATGGGTGGCCTTCCGGATATCATGTTCGTGATCGACACCAACAAGGAACAGCTTGCCATTCAGGAAGCTAACACGCTGGGTATTCCGGTCGTGGCCATTCTGGACAGCAACAGCGACCCGAAGGGCATCAGCTATCCGATCCCGGGTAACGACGATGCGATGCGCGCCGTTTCGCTCTATTGCGAGCTGGTTGGCAACACGGTCCTCGCTGGCCTGCAGGAAGAAATGATGGCTTCCGGCGTTGATGTCGGCGAGTCGGAAGAAGCTCCGGTCGAGCCGGTGGTTGCAGCCGTTGCTGAAGCTCCGGCTGCTGAGCCGGCTGTTGAAGCGCCGGCGGAAGCCGCTGCTGAACCGGCCGAAAAGGCTGCTGACGCGGCGCCGACGGAAACCGCAAGCGCCTAAACCGCTCCGGTTTGCTAGATTGTTAGTGATGGCGGCGGCACGCGAGGGCGGGGCCGCCGCCGTTACGAGATAGGTTCGAAAAGTTACGATTGTTTGACAGGCCCGCCGGCCTCGACAGAGGTGCGGACGGCATGAGCAACGAAAAGAGGAAGACGATGGCTGTCACCGCTGCGATGGTTAAGGAACTGCGCGAGAAGTCCGGCGCGGGCATGATGGATTGCAAGAAGGCGCTTGGCGAAACCGACGGCAATATCGAAGCCGCGATCGACTGGCTGCGGACCAAAGGTCTTGCCGCTGCCGCCAAGAAGTCCGGCCGCGTGGCTGCCGAAGGTCTGGTCGCGGTTGCGACCGAAGGCACCAAGGGTGCTCTGATCGAGGTCAATGCGGAGACCGATTTCGTTGCCCGCAACGCCGATTTCCAGGGGTTCGCATCAACGCTTGCTGGCCTCGTTCTTGCCAAGGGCGACGATGTCGACGCGCTGAAAGGTATTGCCTATCCGGAAACCGGCCGCACCGTCGAAGAGCAGTTGACCCACAACATCGCCACCATCGGCGAGAACATGAGCATCCGCCGCGCCGCGACGATCTCTGTCTCCAACGGCGTTGTTGTTCCCTACGTTCATAACGCGGTCGTGCCGGGCCTCGGCAAGATCGGCGTGCTGATCGCGTTGGAATCGTCTGCTGACGCCGGCAAGCTTTCCGAGCTTGGCAAGCAGCTCGCCATGCATGTCGCCGCGACGTCCCCGCAGAGCCTCTCCGTCGACGATCTCGATCCGGAGCTGGTCGAACGTGAGCGTGCCGTTCTCGTGGATCAGGCGAAAGCCTCCGGCAAGACGGAAGAGATCGCCCAGAAGATGGTCGAGGGCCGGATCCGCAAGTATTATCAGGAAGTCGTTCTGCTTGAGCAGACCTTCGTGATCGACAACGAGAACAAGGTCTCCAAAGTCATCGAGAATGCCGCGAAGGAACTCGGTACCGAGGTGAAGCTCGTCGGCTTCCGTCATTTCGTGCTTGGCGAAGGCATCGAAAAGGAAGAAGAAGACTTTGCGGCCGAAGTGGCAGCCACACTGGGCAGCTAATCGGCAAGATGGGACCTGAAATTATACAGGGGAGAGCAGCGTGACGGCGATCGAACAAGGTCAGGAGCCGCCGGCTCCCAAGTATAAACGGGTTCTGATGAAAATATCGGGTGAAGCCCTGATGGGCGAACGGGCCTACGGCCTTGACCCCGAAATGGTCTCCCAGGTCGCGAACGAGATTAAATCCGTTTGGGACCTGGGCGGCGAAGTCTGCGTCGTCATTGGTGGCGGGAACATCTTCCGCGGCGTCTCCGCTGCCGCCAAGGGGATGGAGCGAGCCACCGCCGATTATATGGGCATGCTGGCGACGGTGATGAACGCGCTTGCCATGCAGAGCGCGCTCGAAGGCATCGGTGTTCAGTGCCGGGTGTTGTCTGCGCTGCCAATTTCCGCCGTGGCCGAGCCCTATATTCGCCGCCGGGCTGTTCGCCACATGGAAAAACGCCGTGTGGTGATTTTCGCCGCCGGTACCGGCAACCCGTTCTTCACCACAGATACCGCTGCCGCGCTGCGGGCCTCCGAGATGGGCTGCGACGCGATGCTGAAGGCTACCAAGGTCGATGGCGTCTACGATGCCGATCCCGCTATCGCCAAGGACGCGGTGCGCTATGATCACCTGACCTATATGGATGTTCTGTCGAAGGACCTCAGGGTCATGGATGCATCGGCGATCTCGCTCGCTCGTGAGAATGGTATTCCGATCCTTGTCTTCTCGATAGAGAATGTGGGAGCTTTTGCGGATGTCATCCGCGGACGCGGTACCTTCACAATCATAAGCGAGAAGGCTGAATAGAAAATGTCTGAAGGACCCGATCTCGACGATCTGAAGCGCCGCATGGATGGCGCAATTTCCGCTCTGGACAAGGAATTCCAGGGGCTCCGAACCGGCCGGGCATCAGTTAATCTGCTGGAGCCGATCATGGTCGAAGCCTATGGCTCCAAGATGCCGATCAATCAGGTCGGCACTGTCGGTGTGCCGGAGCCGCGCATGCTGACCGTCCAGGTCTGGGACAAAAGCATGACCAAAGCGGTTGAGAAGGCCATTCGCGAGTCCGATCTCGGTCTTAACCCGCAAGTCGACGGCCAGTTGCTGCGTATCCCGCTGCCGGATCTTTCCGAAGAGCGCCGCGCGGAACTTGCCAAGGTTGCCGCGAAATATGCCGAGTCTGCGCGTATCGCCGTGCGCAACGTGCGCCGCGACGGTATGGACAGCCTTAAAAAAGCCGAAAAAGACGGCGATCTTTCCCAGGACGAAAAGCATCTCTACGAAGAAGAGGTGCAGGAGATGACCGACAAGTTCGTCTCCCGTATCGACGATGCGCTCGGGTCCAAGGAAAAGGAGATCATGCAGGTCTGACCGATGGCTGAATCTGACGCACAACATCAACCAAAACACCCGCGTCATATCGCCATCATTATGGATGGCAATGGCCGTTGGGCGAACGCGCGAGGGCTGCCACGTACGGTAGGCCATCAGCGTGGCGCGGAATCGGTGCGACGCACCGTCGAGGCCTCGATCGATCTCGGGATCGGCTATCTAACGCTGTTCGGGTTCTCATCGGAGAACTGGAAACGGCCGAAGGTGGAAGTTCTCGACCTTATGGGGCTGCTGCGTCGATATCTGAAGAGTGAGATCGCTGAGCTGCATGAAAAGGGCGTCAGGTTCCGCGTGATTGGTGACAGGGCGCGGCTGGATAGCGATATCGTCAAATTGATCGATCAGGCTGAAGGTCTGACCAAGGCGAACGACCGTCTGGTACTGACGATCGCCCTGAGCTATGGCGGTCGTGACGAGATCGCCGGTACGGCGCGCCGGCTGGCGCAACTGGTCGCCGACGGGACGCTGAAACCTGATCAGATCAACGAGCAGATGTTTGGTGAAACGCTGGAGACGGTTGGTATTCCCGACCCGGATCTGCTGATCCGTACCAGTGGAGAGAAGCGTATCTCCAATTTCATGCTCTGGCAGTGCGCCTATTCTGAGTACGTGTTCCTGCCGACGCTGTGGCCTGATTTCGGCAAGGACCAACTGAGTGAAGCCATAGACGAATTCTGTCAGCGGGACCGGCGCTTCGGCGCGGCCGTCGGCTGACCCGGGGATGCCGGGCCCAGTTAACGACCCGGCGCCTGATGGTGTTGGCTCCGGAACCAAGCAGCCCGCGGCTCTATCCGGACGCTCGCGGGAACTTGTCCTGAGGGTCGTCTCATCGCTCGTCATCCTGCCGCCTATCATCCTGCTGTTCTGGATTGGAGAGCTTTATTTTCTGGCTCTCGTGGCGCTTCTGGCTGCCGCGATGGCGTGGGAATGGTGCAGTCTGGTCTCGCCGGACAGCTCATCGACGATACGCCGTCTTTCGGGGCTTTCTGCTGCCGTGCTCGTTGGAGCGGCCGCTTGTAGCCTCCAGCAACCGGAGGCCTTGTTTCTGCTTGGCGCGTTGCCGCTGATCTATGCAGCTGCGGTTCGCTTGGTGACCGGAACCTGGATACTGAAGCTGCTGCCGGGCCTGCTCATCGCGTTCTGCCCCGCATTCGCCATCTACTGGGTCAGGGAAATGCCTGATCTCGGGCTTGAAACCGCCCTTTGGCTGGCGCTCTCGGTGGTTGTCACAGATGTTGCAGCCTACGCCGCCGGTAGAACCATTGGCGGTCCGAAAATCTGGCCGCGTGTCAGCCCGAACAAGACTTGGGCGGGACTTATCGGCGGAATGGCGGGAAGCGCGGGCTTCGGCGCACTGTTGGCGCTGAGCCTTGAGCAGGCGCCTGGTCTTGTGGCTCTCGCAGGGGCGGTGATCGCCATCGTCGCGCAAGCCGGTGACTTCGCCGAATCAGCCCTGAAGCGGTATTTCAATGTAAAGGACTCCGGGCGCCTAATACCGGGGCATGGTGGCATACTTGACCGGGTCGATGGTCAGGTCACCGTTCTGCCGTTGGCGGCGGCCCTGATGCTTCTCTCCGGGAAGAGCATACTGCTCTGGACATGGCCCTAAGGCGACATGCTGAAAACGACTGACAAAATGCAGGATCAGCAACGCAAGTCTGTCTCCATCCTCGGTGCCACAGGCTCCGTCGGAGGCAGTACGGCGGACTTGCTGCTGGCAAATCCGGATTGTTTCTCCGTCGCGGCCCTTACTGGTGGCCGTAACGTCAAGCGTCTGGCGGAACTCGCGCGCATGCTGAAGCCCGGATTTGTCGCGATTGCCGATCCGGATGCATATGCAGACCTGAAGAGTGCCTTGTCCGGAACCGGGATCGAGGTTGCTGCCGGGGACGCGGCGGTCTGTGAGGCTGCTGCCCGTCCGTCCGATTGGGTCATGGCTGCCATTGTTGGATGCGCCGGCCTGTTGCCGACACTGACGGCGGTCCGGCGGGGCGCGACGGTCGCTCTGGCAAACAAGGAATGCCTGGTTTCCGCCGGAGATATCATGATGCGCGAGGTTGAGGCCTCGGGCGCCACGTTGCTGCCGGTCGATTCCGAGCATAACGCGATCTTTCAGGTGTTCGAGCAGCACCGGCGCAAGTCTATCGACAAGATTGTGCTGACAGCCTCCGGCGGCCCGTTCCGCAATGCGTCCCTGGCGGAGA
The DNA here is from genome assembly GCF_034670185.1 of Nisaea sp. Lineage (NCBI taxonomy): Bacteria > Pseudomonadati > Pseudomonadota > Alphaproteobacteria > Rhodospirillales > Thalassobaculaceae > Nisaea > Nisaea sp. The sequence continues at coordinate 1,500,023 of NZ_JAXMNY010000001.1, read as the reverse complement.
TGGGCCTGAAGACGCCCGAGGAAGCAGTGGCGCACCCGCAATGGAGCATGGGTGCCAAGATCTCGGTCGATTCCGCGACCATGATGAACAAGGGTCTTGAGGTCATCGAGGCCGCGCATCTGTTTGATCTGGACGTGGACCGGATCGATGTTCTGGTTCACCCCCAGTCGATCATACACAGCATGGTGGCCTACGCGGACGGCTCGGTGCTGGCGCAGCTCGGCATGCCGGACATGCGAACGCCGATTTCCTACGCGCTGGCTTGGCCCGAGCGGATGGAGACGACTGTCCAGAAGCTCGACCTTACCGAGATCGCCAAACTGACTTTCTTTGCGCCGGACATGGAGCGTTTCCCGGCTCTGGCTCTGGCGCGCGACGCTTTGCGAGTCGGCGGGGCGCAACCCGCTATTCTGAATGCGTCCAACGAAATTGCCGTTGAGGCCTTCCTGGAAAAGCGTCTGACTTTCACGGGAATTGCGGAACTTGTCGGCGAGGCATTGCAGGCCGTAAACGTCGGCATTCCGCGGACAATCGATGATGTGATCGCCCTTGATCTGGACGTCCGGGCTCGAGCCAGGGCGCTGATTTCGCGCGGCCGACCAACATCGACAAACGGGCTCATATCCAAGAGCGCCATTGAGATTGACGCTAAGCGTCTCTAAATAGAACCAATCGTAACAATTCGTTCTGAGGATCGCCGTCGCTATGGAATTTCTGACCGGTTTCGCTGGAAGCCTGATCCCATTTTTGCTGATCCTCACGGTTCTGGTTTTCGTCCATGAAATGGGGCACTACTGGGTCGCGCGCCGCAACGGTGTGCGGGTTGAGGTGTTCTCTGTCGGGTTCGGGCCGGAGCTGTTCGGCTGGAACGACAAGCACGACACCCGCTGGAAGGTCTCGGCCATTCCGCTGGGTGGTTATGTGAAGATGTATGGCGACGCGGATCCCGCCAGCGCCACATCCGAAGGCCTTGAAGAGATGACGCCGGACCAAAAGGCGGTGTCCTTCCACTACAAGAGCGTCGCGCAGCGCATTGCCATCGTTGCAGCCGGTCCGGCCGCGAACTTTATTTTCGCAATTGTCGTTCTGGCGGGTCTGTTCATGGTTGTAGGCCAGCGCTATGCGCCGGCGACGATCGACGAGGTCATGCCGGACAGTGCGGCCGCTGCTGCCGGGCTTGAGGCTGGAGACCGTGTGTTGGAGATCGCCGGGACCGAGGTCACCCGTTTCGGAGATCTGCAGCTTGTCGTGCGCGAGAATCCCGGCACGGCGCTGCCAATGATCGTGCAGCGTGGCGAGACGGAACTCAACCTGACCATCACACCGAAAGAGATCGTCACCGAGGACCGCTTCGGTAATGCGCTCAGGTTCGGTCAGCTTGGGGTGCGCAGCAACAATGTCGCCATGATCAAGCATGGCCCGCTGGACGCGCTCTGGAGTGCGACCGTCGAGACGTACAGCATGACGGCACAGACGCTGCGTGCCGTCGGCCAGATGATCACAGGCTCCCGTGGGACGGAAGAACTTGGTGGGCCGATCAAGATCGCTCAGATGTCGGGTGAAGTGGCAAAGCAGGGGTGGGACACGACCTTCTGGTTCATGGCAGTGCTTTCCGTCAATCTCGGCCTGATCAACCTTTTCCCGATCCCGGTGCTCGACGGCGGTCATCTCGTATTCTACACGGCGGAAGCGATTCGAGGCCGGCCCCTGAATGAGCGGTTCAGGGAATATGCATCCGTGGCGGGGCTGTCTCTGGTCATTGCACTCATGGTGTTCGTCACCTGGAATGACATTGTCAGCAATTCATTCGTACAGAAAATTGGTGAGATTTTCGGCTGACTCTGGGCATGCCGGGCGCAGCACTCCGTAAGTTTTCGAATTATCAACGGAATCACAGGTTTAATGCGTGTTCCAACCAGTCTATAGTCCGCCACCGGAATGACCTTCACAGGGTTTGATAAGTGTTTGCGGAGTTTGATGTGTCGGCACGACTGACGCTTGCCCGTTTCTTTGCGGCCGTAGCCGTCCTCTCGGTCGGAATCTTTGGGACTCCGTATCTGCCGGGCGGCATCTCGCCCGCGGCGGCGCAGACCATGCAGGTCGATGAGATCGAGGTGGTCGGAACCCAGCGCGTGGACCCGGAAACGGTACGCTCCTACATGACCGTCAAGGTTGGCGACACTGTCGATGCCGCCACGCTCGACCGTTCCCTGAAAGCGCTTTTCGGAACCGGCCTGTTCGCTGATGTCAGTCTCCGCCCGGCTGGCCGGCGTATCACCGTGACCGTGGTCGAGAATCCGGTGATCAACCGGATTTCCTTCGAGGGTAACAAGCGGATCAAGGACGAAGAGTTGGGGCGCGAGGTTGAGCTGCAGCCGCGCCGCGTTTTCACCCGGACCCGCGTCCAGCAGGATGTTCAGCGTATTCTGGATGTCTATCGTTTGAGTGGCCGCTTTGCCGCCACGGTCGAACCGAAAGTCATTCAGCTTGAGCAAAATCGTGTCGATCTGGTGTTTGAGGTCGATGAGGGGCCGCTGACCCGGATCCGGTCGATCTCCTTTATCGGCAACAAGGCTTTCAGCGACTCCAAGCTGCGCGATGTCATTATGACAAAGGAATATGCCTTCTGGCGTATTCTGACGACCACGGACACCTATGATCCTGACCGTCTCAGCTTCGATCGCGAGCTCCTCCGCCGGCATTATCTGAGCGAAGGCTACGCGGACTTCAAGGTCGTCAATGCCGTTGCCGAACTGACGCCGGACAAGAAGGATTTCGTTGTCACCTTCACGATGGAGGAAGGCAACCAATACAGCTTTGGCAAGATGGACTTCGACATCCGCCTGAAAAATGTCGAGGAAGAGGCGCTGCGTCCGCTGGTCCAGCTGGTGCCCGGCGAAACCTACAACGCTGATGAAGTCGATGATGCCGTCGATAGAATCGTCGATTATCTCGGCACCCTCGGTTTCGCCTTTGTAGATATCCGCCCGCAGCCGCATCAGGATGTCGAAGGCAAAACGGTCGGCATTACCTTCTTCATCGGTGAGGGGCCGAAGGTTTTCGTCGAGCGGATCGATATCGAAGGCAATGTGCGGACGCTTGACCGGGTTGTTCGACGGGAATTCCAGCTCGCCGAAGGCGATGCTTTCAACACGTCGAAGATGCGCCGGTCCAACAGGCGGATCCGTAATCTCGGCTTCTTCAAGTCTGTGGACGTGAAGAACCGCGAAGGCTCTCAGCCTGACAGAACGATCATTACTGCTAGCGTCGAGGAGCAGTCGACCGGGGAAATCTCTTTCGGTATCGGCTTTTCGACTGTGGATAGCGTGATCGGCGATATCGGGATACGGGAGCGCAATCTGCTCGGCCGGGGGCAGGACCTTCGCCTTAAATTCTCTGGGTCGCTCACCCGCCAGCAATTCGACATAGGCTTCACTGAGCCGTATTTCCTGGATAGGGACGTCGCTGCGGGCTTCGATCTGTTCAGGATTGTTCGGGATGAAACAGACGACAGTTCCTTCAAGGAAGAGAGCAGTGGGTTCCGCTTGCGCGCGGGTTACGATCTTGGCGAAGATATCCGCCACTCCGTGAACTATCTGTTTAAGGCCACCGAGATCCGGGATGTTGAAGACGACGCGTCGCGTTTTGTCAAAGACCAGGAAGGCTCTCAAACAGTCTCCCAGGTCGGCCATACCCTATCCCTCGATACCCGGGATAGCCGGAGCGATCCTACGGATGGTTATTTTGCGAGTCTTTCTAACGATCTCGCCGGTTTGGGCGGCACAGTCGCGCATTTCCGGACCACGCTCAAAGGGTCCTATTACGTTCCGCTGATCGACGATTATGTTCTTGGCCTGATCGGCGAGGGTGGGCATATCGTCGGGTTGGATGACGATGTCGGGATTGCAGAGAGGTTCTTTGTCGGCGGTAACAACTTCCGTGGCTTTGCCCGGAACGGTATTGGCCCGCGCGACAGCACCAGCGATGATGCGCTGGGTGGTAATACGTATTATGTCGGTACCGCCGAAGTCGGTTTCCCTCTTGGGCTGCCCGGTGATCTTGGGATCAAAGGGTTTGTTTTCACCGATGTAGGGTCGCTTTTCGGAATCGATGAGAGTGGGTCGGAAATTATCGACAGCACGAGTTTGCGTGCGTCCGTTGGAACGGGGCTGTCCTGGGCCACGGCTTTTGGATTGATCCGCGTCGACGTGGCGCAAGCAATATTGAAGGACGATGCTGATGATACTGAAATCTTTAGGTTCAGTTTCGGAACGCGCTTCTAGAGCCCTCGCGGGGGTTGTTCTCGCGGTTTCACTGACAGCCGCAGTCGCCGTCTCGCCGGCAGGCGCGCTCGACAAGATAGAGCCGGTCGGCGTCGCGGTTGTCGATGTGCAGCTCATCATGCGCCAGTCCGATGCGGCAAAGGATATCCGCGAGCAGGTGGAAACACGCCGGAAAGCCTACGAGAAAGATTTCCAGCAGCGTGAAACAGCTGTGCGGGAGGCGGAAAAAGCCCTGGCGCAGCAGCAGGCGATTCTCGCCAATGAAGTTTTCCAGGCGCGTGTCCGCGAGCATCAGCAGAATATCGCGGCTCTGCAGCGTGACGGACAGGGGATGAAGCGCCAGCTGGACCAGGCCTATGCCCGCGCGAATGGCAATGTCCGGCAGGTCATGATCGAGATCGTTGCTGAAGTGGCCGGCGAGGTCGGTGTCGGGTTGGTCATGTTCAAGAACCAGATTTTCCTCGGCGACCGCAAGATCGATATTACCGAAGAGATCATGAAGCGGCTTAACGAGAAGCTGCCGAAGGTCGAGGTGACTTTCGCGGAAACGCAGAACTAGAAACGATTGATGCCGCCCGATGCCTGACACGAGATTTTTCAGAAAATCAGGAACATATTCGGCGACCGAGCTGGCCGAGCGTGTTGGCGGGGAGCTGCTTAATTGTCCTGATCCGGACATGGTGATCGCGGATATCGCTTCCGTTGAGGAGGCGACGGCCAGCGATATTTGTTTCGTTGAGAATCGTCGCTATGTCGGTGCCTTGGCGTCTTCCGCAGCGGCAGTCTGCATTCTTCCGCGCAATATTGCGGATCGTGCTCCAGACGGGCTTGCCCTGATTGTGAGCGACAGGCCGCGTCGCGCCTTCGCCAAAATCGCCACCCTGTTCTATCCGGAAGAGCGCCCGGTCACCGGCGTTGCACCAACCGCGTCAATCGACGGGGCGGCGACGATCGGAGAAGGCTGTTCCATTGGTCCGGGATCTGTGATCTCAGCCGGTGCAATGCTCGGCGACGGCGTATCGGTCGGGGCCAACGCAACAGTTGGTGAGAATGTCGAGGTGGGAGCGGGGACCGTTATTGGCGAAAACGCGTCGCTCTCCCATTGTCTGATTGGGGCACGGGCGGTGATCTATCCCGGCGCCCGGATCGGAACCTGTGGTTTCGGATTTGAAGTAGACGAAGCCGGCGTTATCAAGATGCCCCAGCTTGGCCGGGCGATCATCGAGGATGATGTCGAAATCGGCGCAAACAGCTGTGTCGATCGTGGGAGCGGGCCTGATACGGTCATTGGTCGCGGGACCATGATTGATAATCTCGTCCAGATCGGCCACAACGTTCAGGTTGGCAAAGGCTGTATTATTTGCGGTCAGGTCGGTATTGCCGGAAGCACGAAAATCGGGAATTACGTAGTTCTCGCGGGACAGGTCGGCTTGGCCGGTCATCTCGAACTCGGCGATGGTGTGCAGGTCGCAGCGCAGTCCGGTGTCACGAGCACGACCGCGCCGGGGGAGAAAATCGGCGGATCGCCGGCCGTGCCAATAAGAGAATTCCGCCGCCAGGTGGCTGCTATCAAGTCCCTGGGGCGACGCAACAAAGATCTGGAGAAATGATGGGCGCCGCAGATACTGAAGTCGGAACGGCTGTCGAAACCGATATCGACGTGAACCGGGTGATGGAGCTTATTCCGCACCGGTATCCGTTTCTGATGGTGGACAAGATCGAGGAAATCGAACTCGGCGTGAAAGCGGTCGGGGTCAAGAATGTCTCGATCAACGAGAATTTCTTCCAGGGTCATTTCCCGACCCGTCCGGTCTTTCCGGGTGTCCTGATTATCGAAGCGATGGCGCAAACCGCCGGTTGCCTTGTCGTGGCCACCCTGGGCAAGGAAGCGGAAGGCAAGCTGGTCTATTTCATGACCATCGACGATGCTCGTTTCCGCAAGCCCGTGGTGCCTGGCGACCAGATCAAGATCCACGTGGAGAAAGCGAGAAACCGGGGACCGGTCTGGAAATTTACAGGTGCGGCGAAAGTCGACGATGTACTGGTCGCCGAGGCGACATTCTCCGCGATGATCGTGGATCAATAGAGGATGACATCGCAAGAGCGCAGCATCCACCCGACCGCGATTATTGATAAAGCTGCAGAGATCGGCTCCGGAGTCGAGATCGGCCCATATTGCGTCATCGGCCCGAACGTCGTTCTGGGAGACAGCTGCCGCCTGCATGCTCATGTAGTCCTTGATGGCCGGACCAGCATCGGCGCGGAAACAGAGATTTTTCCGTTCTCGTCCATTGGGCAGATTCCCCAGGACCTGAAGTATGGCGGAGAGCCGTCCGAGCTGGTGATCGGTGCGCGGAATGTGATCCGCGAGCATGTCACTATGAATATTGGCACCGAAGGCGGCGGAATGATGACCCGGGTGGGAGACGGCTGCCTGTTCATGGCCGCTTCTCACGTGGCTCACGACTGCATCGTCGGTGACAATGTCATCCTGGCAAACAACGCGACCCTGGCGGGGCATGTGACTGTCGGCGAGTACGCCATCCTCGGCGGGCTCAGCGCCGCGCGGCAATTCGTGCGCATTGGCAAGCACGCCATGATTGGCGGCCTTACCGGCGTCGAGAATGATGTGATCCCGTTCGGGACCGTGATGGGCGACCGTGCGCGGCTGTCCGGACTGAACCTGATTGGCCTGAAGCGTCGTGGTTTCACTCAGGAGCAGATCGCCGAATTGCGCAAGGCCTACAGGTTGCTGTTCGCGGACGAAGGGACGTTCCAGGAACGTGTGGACTCCGTTGCACGCGAATTCGGCGATCATGAAGCCGTGGCGGATATCATCGATTTCATCCGCTCTACCAGCAGTCGCGGTGCAATCTGCCAGCCTGGCAGGACCTGAGACCGGATATGCCGAAGCTTGGAATTCTCGCTGGCGGCGGGGTGCTGCCTCGCCGTATTGCTGAACGTCGGCTGAGCGACGGTGACGGTGTCTTTGTAATCGCCTTTGAAGGGCAAACCGATCAGGCGACCGTTGAAGGCCTCGATCATGCCTGGGTGCGTCTGGGGGCCACGAGTTCCACTCTGCAGCAGCTGAAGCAGGCGTCCGTCGAGGAAGTCGTGCTGGCTGGCCCAATGCGCAGGCCGGCATTCTCGGACATGTCTCTCGATATGCGGTCGGCCAAGATGCTGGCCCGCGCCGGACGCAAGGCATTTGGCGACGATGGTTTGCTCTCCGTCATTATCGAAGAACTCGAAAGCGATGGTTTCCGAGTGGTCGGTATCGACGATGTGCTTGGCGGTTACCTGATGCCGGCAGGTACGATTACTCAACATGTTCCCGACGAAGCCGCCGAGTTTGATATCGCGCGCGGCAAGGCCGTGCTGGAAGCCCTGAGCCCGGCTGATGTCGGACAGGCGGTCGTCGTCCAGGAAGGTCTGGTACTGGCCGTGGAAGCTGTCGAAGGGACTGACGCGATGATTGCCCGGACCGCGGAGCTGAAGCGAGACAGTGCCCAAGGGCCGGTTCTGGTCAAAATGCGCAAGCGCGGCCAGGAACGCCGTGCGGATCTGCCGACAATCGGCCCAGATACGGTGCGTGGTGCTGCCGCCGCCGGATTTCGCGGAATTGCGGTTGAGGCCGGGGCGACCATTCTTGTCGACCGCGAGCTGGCAATTGACATCGCGAATCAAGCAGGTTTGTTCCTCGCGGGAATCGAAGGTCTTCGGGAGTTGGAACTGTGACGGAGACTGCGGAGCGCACGCCGCTGGTTTATATCGTCGCCGGTGAAGCGTCAGGCGACGTGCTTGCGGCCGGCCTGATGAAATCGCTTAAAAAAATGACGGGCGGCCGGGTGCGTTTCGCCGGTGTTGGCGGAGACCGGATGGCGGCAGAAGGTCTGACCAGCCTTTTCCCCAATTCGGAAATGGCGGTGCTAGGGGTCTTCGAGGTCCTTCCGCATGCCCCGAAGCTGCTTCGGCGCATCAGTCAGACCGTCGACGATATCCTGAAGCTGCAGCCGGATGTGCTGCTGACGGTCGATTCCAAAGGTTTCAACCTGCGTGTGCAGAAACGACTCTTCAAGCGTCGTGCCGCGGGTCAGAACGTTCCCTTTCCGTTGCTGCATATGGTGGCTCCGACTGTCTGGGCCTGGCGGCCGGGCCGGGCGAAGGTGATCTCGACGTTCCTCGATGAGCTGCTCGTCTTGTTTCCGTTCGAGCCGCCCTATTTTGAGGAGCACGGGCTCAAGACCACATTCGTCGGGCATCCGGCATCGATGCAACCGGATGGCGACGGTGCCCGCCTGCGCGCACGAACCAGAATTCCGCCGAAGGTGCCGGTTCTTGGTGTTCTGCCGGGCAGCCGTGCGGGTGAAGTGCGCCGGTTGCTCCCGAGTTTCGGCGAGACCGTAAGGCGCCTGGCTCCGCGTTATCCTAATATGCGTGTCGTGATTCCAACCGTTCCAGGCGTCGCTGACATGGTTCGGGAAGGGGTGAAATCCTGGCCCTTGCAGCCGGTCATTCTGGAAGATGCCGAAGATAAATACGACGCGTTCTCTGCCATGAATGCGGCGTTGGCTGCTTCCGGAACGGTCACTCTTGAGTTGGCGCTTGCGGGCGTTCCGACTGTTGTCGGCTACAAGGTCAATCCGCTCTCCGTGCCGATTGGACGGATGCTTGTCAACATGGACGCGGTGGTACTGGCGAACTGGATTTTGAAGCGGCCGGTCCAGCCCTTTTTCATGCAGAATAACTGCACGCCGGAGGCGCTGACCGTCGCCGTCGCTCGGCTGTTCGATGACAGCAAGGCGCGGGGGGAAAGCATCGCCGCCGGACAGGCGCTGCGCGAGGTTCTCGGGACAGGTGACATTGCGCCGTCTGACAGGGCGGCCCTGGCTGTGGCGAAAGCGGCTGGCATTAAGGTTCCCGAGTTTCCTCAGCCGGCCTGAGTTCCTTCAGTTGGATTGATAGGCGGGGCTTTATGCTCCGCGACCGCTAAAAGAAAACGGCGGCGCTTTCGCGCCGCCGCTTCAAATCCGAAACTTGAATTTTAATCAGCGTTTGTCGAGCGGGACAAACGGACGCTCGGTCGGGCCAGTGTAAAGTTGGCGCGGGCGGCCGATTTTTGCCTGCGGATCCTCGATGCTTTCCTTCCACTGCGCGACCCAGCCCGTGGTCCGGGCAACGGCGAACAGGACGGTGAACATGGAGGTCGGGAAGCCCATCGCCTTCAGCACGATGCCAGAATAGAAATCGACATTCGGGAACAGCTTGCGGTCCACGAAATACGGGTCTTCCAGCGCAATTTTCTCGAGCTCCATCGCCAGTTCCAGCAGGGGATCGTCGACGCCGAGGATTTCCAGCACCTCGTGACAGCTTTCCTGCATGACCTTGGCGCGCGGGTCGTAGTTCTTGTAGACCCGGTGACCGAAGCCCATCAGACGGAACGGATCGTCCTTGTCCTTCGCCTTTGCGATGTACTCCTTGATATTGTCCTTGTGGCCGATCTCGTTGAGCATCGTCAGCACGGCTTCGTTCGCGCCGCCATGTGCCGGGCCCCAGAGAGAGGCGATACCGGCTGCGATGCAGGCAAACGGGTTGGCGCCAGAGGAACCGGCCAGACGGACGGTCGAGGTGGATGCGTTCTGCTCATGATCGGCATGCAGGATGAACAGGCGGTCCATTGCCTTGGCCAGGACCGGGTTCATCTCGTATTCCTCGGCCGGGACCGAGAACATCATGTGCAGGAAGTTTTCGGCGTAGCCGAGGTTGTTTTTCGGATAATTGAACGGCTGGCCGATGGAGTATTTGTACGCCATGGCGGCCAGGGTCGGCATCTTCGCGATCAGACGGAAGGACGCCACCATGCGGGCGTGCTCGTCATTGATGTCCGTGGAATCGTGATAGAAGGCGGATAGGGCGCCGACGACACCGCAAAGGATGGCCATCGGGTGCGCATCCCGGCGGAAGCCGCGATAGAAGTTGCTGAGCTGCTCGTGCACCATCGTGTGATAGGTCACGTCGTGATCGAACTTGGCCTTCTGTTCCTTGTTCGGCAGATCGCCGTTCAGCAGCAGATGGGCAACCTCGAGAAAGGAACAGTTGGCAGCCAGATCTTCGATCCGATAGCCGCGATGGAGCAGAATGCCCTTGTCACCGTCGATATAGGTCAGGCCGGACTCACAAGAGCCGGTCGAGGTGAAACCGGGATCATAGGTAAAATGATCCGTCTGGGCGTAGAATTTACGGACATCGACCACGTTTGGGCCGACCGATGCGTGCAGGACTGGAAGGTCGTAGCTCTTGCCGGTCTGATTATCGGTGAGTGTAAAGCTGCCGGTGTTTGATTTAGTCATCCTGAGCTTCCCTTAGTTCTTGTTGGGCGGCTGCCCCGCATCCCCCTGGGGCACATTTGGGGCAACGTGCCGCTTAATCGCGGCGGATATTAGTCTCTATTGTGCAGTGCCGCAAACCGCCTTGAGCCGGGCCAAGGTTTCTGCGCGTTCCAGAACAGCGGCAACCTCGAAGATGCCCGGCGAAACAGTTGATCCCGTTAGCGCAGCGCGCAGCGGTTGGGCAAGTTTTCCGAGTTTGATATCGGCTTTTTCGGCAACGGTGCGGACGGCTTGCTCAATGGCTTCCTCGTTCCACTCCGGAATCGCTTCGAGATCGGCGGTGAGAGCTGCTAGGTGGCTAAGAGCTTCTTCCGTTAGAAGATTTCTGGCCTTTTCCGTGAAAGTCAATGGCACGGCCGCAGTATAGAACGCGGCATTCTCAGTCAGCTCAACCATGGTTTTAGCGCGTTGTTTAAGGCCGTTCATGCCTTTAAGAATCCGGCTGCGGCCTACCTCGTCGACGTCGCCGAGACCGGCGATGACGAGTCCGGTCAGCCGTTCGTTATCGGCTTCGCGGATATAATGGCCATTCAGATTTTCCAGTTTGGCAAGATCGAAACGGGATGGAGAGCGGCCGACGGCTTCCAGAGTGAACCATTCAATGGCCTGCGCAGAGGAGATGATCTCATCGTCGCCGTGACCCCAGCCAAGGCGAAGCAGATAATTTTTCAAGGTTTCCGGCAGATAGCCCATCTCCCGGTAGGCATCCACGCCGAGCGCGCCATGGCGCTTTGACAGCTTGGCGCCGTCGGCACCGTGAATCAGCGGGATATGGCCGAATTCCGGAACGTCCCACTCCATTGCGCGGTAAAGCGCGGCCTGGCGGAAAGCGTTGTTCAGATGGTCGTCGCCGCGCAGCACATGGGTGATGCCCATATCATGGTCGTCGACGACCACGGACAGCATGTAGGTCGGGGTGCCGTCGCCACGCAGCAGCACGAAATCGTCAAGCTGCTCGTTTTGCACGGTGACGTCGCCCTGGATATGGTCTGACAGAGTTGTCTCGCCTTCCAGCGGGGCCTTGAGGCGGACAACCGGGGCGACGCCCGCAGGTGCTTCCGACGGATCGCGGTCGCGCCACATGCCGTTGTACCGCATCGGTTTTCCGGCCGCCTTCGCCTCTTCGCGCATGGTCTGGAGTTCTTCCGGGGTGCAGTAGCAGTAATAGGCCCGGCCCTTGGCGACCAGTTCCTTGGCCACTTCCGCATGACGCTCCAGTTGGGCTGACTGATAGACCGGCTCCTCGTCGCCAAGCAGGCCTAGCCACGCGAGACCGTCGAAGATTGCCTGCACCGCTTCGGGTGTGGAGCGTGCCTTGTCTGTATCCTCGATCCGGACCAGATATTTTCCGCCCGTGTGCCGCGCATAGAGCCAGTTATAGAGCGCGGTCCTTGCGCCACCGATATGCAGGAAACCGGTTGGCGACGGGGCAAAACGCGTTACGACGGACATGGAGCTGTTTCTCGTGATTTTGTTGGGCAAAGGGTGAGCCCCGGCCATCTCGGCCTTTGGGCGCGGGGCTATGTAGCACATTGACCGGTGCAGTGCGAGATTGGACAGCGACGGGAGCTGTCTTGCGTCGGGGGCTTCGGGCCGGGCAGGACTGGCTGGCAGGTGTCGTGGCGCAAAACCGACCGCGTGCCGGGCTCTGGCTGCCCGTTGCGTTCGGCGCCGGTATTTTCAGCTATTTCGAGTTGCTGACTGAGCCGCCTCTCTATGTAGGCCCGGCGCTGTTTGGTTTCCTTGCGTTGCTGTTGGCGATCACAAGGCGCTCCGTGGTTTGCGTCTTTTGTCTGATACCGTTGCTGGCTGCTGTCGCCGGGTTCTCGGCAGCGCAATTCAGGACATGGCAGGTCGCCGCCCCGGTCCTGAAGCGGGAAATCGCGATTTCTCTCACCGGGATGGTGGAGGAAGTGCGGGCCACCTCACGGGGGGAGAGGTTGATCGTCCGTGTGGAGCAGTTTGGCCGGATTGCGCTGGAAGACCGGCCCGGCCGGGTGAGGCTGCTTTTGCTGAAACGGGACAGGGCGCCGTCTGCCGGCTCGCGGATCACGGTCTTTGGGCGTTTCAGACCGACGCCTCCGCCGGTCGCTCCCCATGCCTTTGATTTTCAAAGAGCGCTCTATTTTGGGGGAGTCGGCGCCGTCGGCTTTGCCCTTGGGCCGTTGACCGTGGAGGCTGCGGGGGAGGTGCCTCTGTCTGGCAGGCTCTCGGCTCTTCGCAGTGATCTTTCGGAGCGAATCAGATCCCGGCTTCCGGGAGATACCGGTGCGCTTGCCGCCGCGCTTCTTGTTGGGGACCGGGACTGGATCTCCGAGGGTGCGACTGAGGCCATGCGGGATGCGGGTATTGCCCATCTGCTCGCCATCTCGGGGTTGCATATGGGGCTGGTTGCCGGGTGTGTGTTCTTCTTCATCCGCCTGCTGTTAAGCCTCCACCCAGCGATAGCGCTGCGCTGGCCAACGAGAAGAATGGCGGCGACGGGCGCAATCCTGTTCGCGACGGTCTATCTGTTGTTGTCCGGCGCGTCCGTGCCGACGCAGCGCGCCTATGTCATGACAGTGGTCGTGCTAATCGGGGTCGTGATCGGCCGGCGGGCAATTTCCATGCGCCTGATTGCCTCCGCCGCCGCGATCATCATGGCGGCGCGTCCCGAATATGTCCTGGGCGCCAGCTTCCAGTTGTCTTTCGCCGCAGTTATTTGCCTCGTTGCCATCTACGAGACCGGTACGTGGAGCATGTATCCGGCGCGTGGCCAACTTTTTGGCGGATTTACCCGGCATGTCGGGTTGCTTGCACTGAGTTCCTTTGTTGCCTCAAGCGCCACATTGCCGTTGGCACTCTATCACTTTCAGAAAGCCGCACTTTACGGCGTTGCGACCAACTTGCTTGCTGTTCCGGCCGCTAGCCTGTGGATTATGCCGTTCGGTGCGGCGGCGCTGATCCTAATGCCATTCGGGTTTGAGGGACTGGCGCTGGTACCGATGGGTTGGGGGATAGACGGCGTTCTTCAGCTCGCCAGGGTCGTCCAGGGCTGGCCGTATGCGACACACGCTGTTGCGGCGGCTCCTGGTTGGGTCATGGGCCTCACGGCCTTCTCGGGGCTTTGGTTGTGCCTGTCGCGTGGACGTATACGGTTCGGTGCCGTTCCGGTTCTTGTTGTGTGCATGGGCGTACTTGTGGCGTCTCCCTGGGTTCCGCCAACACTGGTCATTGCGGATCGGGCCAAGATGGTCGGTGTGTTTTCAGGAGCGGGGATAGTCTCGACGTCAAGACATTCGGGGTTTGCTGTCGATGTCTGGCGTCGTCGTGCGGGAGTGTTGGACGCGCAAGGAGATGAGCCGGCCGCGCCATCCCGGTTCCATTGTGACAGTCTGGGCTGCGCGATGGACGCACCGCGGATCGGTTCTGTTGCCTGGTCCTCCGATGCGCAATCTCTTGCGGAGGATTGCCGGCGGGCGGACATTCTTGTGACCCGGGTAAGAGTGCCGGATATCTGTCCGATGCCGCGGCTGATCTTAGGGCCAAAGCAAATCAGGGCTGGCGGCTCAATTGCAATCTGGCTGGATAAACCCGTGCCAAAAGTTGTATACTCAAGGCAGATACAGGGAAACAGGCCTTGGTCACGCGGAATTGCGCGTAGCCGCAATAAAACAAATTGAATTTTAGTGCGAAAAAAGCGATAACTTTACATAAATTCAATGAGCCTGTTTCGTAGACTGCGATTTACAGAAGGGTGAAGCGCTGGTGTCGGATACTTTAAAAAAACGAGCCCTGAACATTCTGGCTGACTCGGTATCTGATGTTGTTGGCACCAAGAACCTTGCCTATATCGCGATCAAGAAAGCTTCCGACGAAGAAGGCAACCATGCCCGCCATGAATGGGCTACTTCTGTGTTCGACCAGATTCCGCTGACCAACCGGCGAGAGATCAAGAGCGTCGCGATCAACAAGGCGCAGGAAGAACGGCGTCACGTCCTTTCCGTCCGGGCACGGAACAAGCCGCAGGCGGAGGTGAAGATCGCCGATCTCGGTGTGATCTGGGGCTCGAACGCCGGCTAGTCGCCGGACTTAATATTTCCTCATCAATCCGACAAGACTGCCTTGGATCCGGACCTGGTCCGGGCCGAATATACGTGTTTCGTAATTCGGGTTGGCAGGCTCCAGAGCGATCGCGTGCCCGCGCCGGCGCAGACGTTTCAGTGTAACTTCGTTCTCATCGACAAGGGCGACAACGATACTGCCGTTATCGGCCGTATCCCCGCGTTTGATGATCACTGTATCGCCGTCGAGAATTCCGGCATCGACCATGGAATCACCGGAAACCTCAAGCGCGTAATGATCACCCGCCCGGATCATGGAGCCCGGAATGCCGATGCGCGCACTATTGTCGCGCAGGGCTTCAATTGGCGTGCCGGCGGCGATCCGACCCAACATGGGAAGATCGATCATCTCTTCATCTGAATGCGTTGCTGCCTGTTCCGGAGCGGGGGGGGCCGTTTCCTCGACATCCCGTGAGGCGCGGGCAAAATTACCGGGGATGACATTCGGGGTGAACCCACGGCTGGCCGGACGGTCGAGCGCAGCCGGATGCGTTACAGCCGCCTGGGTCGGAGCCGCTGCGCTTGAATCGGGCGTGCGCAGTATTTCAAGCGCCCGGGCCCGGTGTGGCAGGCGCCGGATGAAACCGCGTTCCTCCAGCGCCGTGATCAGTCGGTGAATACCAGACTTGGATTTCAGGTCTAGTGCATCCTTCATTTCATCGAAGGAGGGAGAGACGCCGTCTTCTTCCAGACGTTTCTGGATGAACAGCAGTAGTTGGTGCTGCTTTTTGGTGAGCATCGGAGACTCCCGCACTGGTTCCGTTAAGAACAAAAGATAAACATTTGAAATGTTCTACTTTGGTTCTTGTCTGGCGTCAAGCCTTTGGTCGAGCGGGGAGATCAGATCGAAATCGTCCCGATACCGAGGGGAAGAATGTTGACTTTAGTGCCCGCGGCAAGCGCCGGCCCGTGCGGCGGACGGATCAGCAGACAGTTCGCCTCAGCCAGCAGAGCCAGCATTGAGCTGTCCTGGCGCTCGAATATCTCGACCACGGCCTCGCCGTTTTCGTCCAGATGATACGTCGCGCGCAGATAGTCCTGGCGCCGGTCGTTTTCCTTTAGCGGCATGGC
The DNA here is from genome assembly GCF_034670185.1 of Nisaea sp. Classification (NCBI taxonomy): domain Bacteria; kingdom Pseudomonadati; phylum Pseudomonadota; class Alphaproteobacteria; order Rhodospirillales; family Thalassobaculaceae; genus Nisaea; species Nisaea sp. Next base: position 1,484,177 of record NZ_JAXMNY010000001.1, on the reverse strand, counting down.
GAGGCGCGCTTTCAGGGTGCGGTTTTCCGGCTCGGCCCTGCCAAGCATGGCGGAGATAGCCGGACGCAGGAATACGGTGCCGCAGACGATAGTGGAGACCGGGTTGCCCGGCAGGCCGAGCAGCGGGGTGTCGCCGATATGACCGAAGATCAGCGGTTTGCCGGGGCGCATGGCGATCTTCCAGAAATCAAGCTCAAGCCCGCCGGGGCCGAACTTGTCGCTGCCGAGTGCGTGACGGACAAGATCGTGTTCGCCGACGGAGGCGCCGCCGGTCGTGATTAGAATGTCCGCGCCTCTGGCGCCACGTACCATGGCTTGCAGGCCCTCGACCGTGTCGGGAGCAATGCCGAGGATAGTCGGCTCGCCGCCACAGGCCCGCACCAGCGCCGCCAGAGCATAACTGTTCGAGCTAACAATCTTGTTCGGCCCTGTTGGATCGCCCGGCCGGATGATCTCGTCGCCGGTTGGCAGGATGGCAACGCGCGGTTTCCGGCGCACTTCGATCCAGGGCACGTTCATGGCGGCGGCCATGCCGATATCACGGGCGGTCAGAACCCGTCCGGTCTTGATCCGGATATCGCCCTCACGGAAATCGAGCCCCGCCGGGCGCACATAGGCGCCGGTTCTGGTCGCTTCGGTAACCTCAAGTGTGGCCCCGTCTTTTTCTGCGCTGGCCTTCACGTCTTCCTGAATGACGATGGTGTCGGCGCCATGAGGCACCGCGCCGCCTGTGAAAATGCGGACCGCCTCACCTGGGCCGACCGTACCCTCGAAGATATGACCGGCGGGGGCCGTCCCGATCCGTTTCAGTCTGGCGCCCTTTTCGGCCACGTCTAAGCCGCGCACGGCATAGCCGTCCATCGCCGAGACAGCTTCCGGAGGTTGTGTGCGTCGCGCCGCGATATCCGCGGCGGCGGTGCGCCCGTGTGCGTCCGTCAGCGGCACGTCCTCGGCTGGCATCACCGGCATTGCGGAGAGGATGCGGCTTAGCGCTTCCTCGACCGGCAGCAGATCATTCGGCATGCCAGTCTCCGGATTTGCCGCCCGCCTTGTGAATGAGGCGGATATTCTCGAGCTTCATCCCTCGGTCCACGGCTTTGCACATGTCATAGACGGTGAGTCCGGCGACACTGACGGCGGTGAGCGCCTCCATCTCGACACCGGTGCGGCCCTTGAGCTTGCAGGTCGCAGAGATATCGACGGCATTGCGGTCGGTATCGCAGGTCAGCTCGACCTTGACTGAGGTGAGGGAAAGCGGATGGCAAAGCGGGATCAGGTCCGGTGTCTTCTTCGCGCCCATGATGCCGGCGAGACGGGCGACGGAAAGCACATCGCCTTTCTTCACGCCACCATCGACGATCAGTTTCATGGTTGCCGGGGCCATAGTCACCGTACCGGCCGCCGTGGCGGTGCGCTCTGTGATTTCCTTGTCGCCGACATCGACCATGGCGGCATTGCCGCGCTCGTCGAAATGGGTCAGTTCGCTCATCTTCTGTTCCGTATGCCTTTAGGGGGCCGGGCGCTCAGGCAACTGCCGGCACTGGATCGTTCAGCAGGATTGCAGTGGCGCGCCGAACATCCTCCTGCCGCATCAGGCTTTCGCCGACCAGGAAGCAGCGGGCGCCAACGGCCGCCATGCGGGCAAGGTCGGCCGGCTCATTGAGACCGCTTTCTGATATCAAAAGCCGGTCCGAGGGTACCCGCGCGGCCAGTTCTTCGGTCGTCGCGATATCCGTCACCATGGTCTTGAGGTTTCGGTTGTTGATGCCGATAAGCGGTGATTTCAGTTCGAGAGCCCGGTCGAGTTCCGCGCCGTCATGCACCTCGATCAGCACATCCATACGGAGCTCGGTTGCCAGCGCTTCAAGCTCGGCCGCTTGCGCGTCTTCAAGTGCCGCCATGATCAGCAGGATGCAATCGGCACCCAGCGCGCGGGACTCCCATATCTGGTAAGGGTCGAGCATGAAGTCCTTGCGCAGGACCGGAAGTGTGACCGTGTTCCGGGCAGCGATCAGATAGTCGTCATGGCCCTGGAAATAGGGCATATCGGTCAGCACGGAGAGACAGGTGGCGCCGCCACCTGCATAGGCTTCCGCGAGGCGCGGGGGATCGAAATCGGCGCGGATCAGCCCTTTGCTGGGAGAGGCTTTCTTGACCTCTGCGATCAGTCCGTAGCCGACCCGGGAAGCCCTCTTCAGGGCAGAGCCGAAACCGCGGGGCGCCGAAGCCTCGTCGACGCGTGCCTTCAGCTTTCCTACCGGCCTGGCGGCCTTGCAGGCAGCGATATACTCGCGCTTGTCCGCGCAGATCTTTGCGAGGATGTCAGTCATGGGCTACCGCCTCGTTGAGGGAATTTGTGACTTTGATGAGTGCCTCGAGTTTGGCCAGTGCCTTGCCGCTGTCGATGGTCTCGGCAGCCAGGGCGACACCGTCTTTTAAAGTGGAGACCTTCTCGGATACCATCAGAGCGGCTGCGGTATTGAATAGCACAACGTCGCGATAGGCGCCGGGCTGACCTTCCAGAAGGGCGCGCAGAGCCTTCGCGTTTTCTTCCGGGGCACCGCCCTTGAGATCTTCCGGCTTGGCCAGCGGCAGGCCGGCATCTTCGGGCGAGATCTCGAAGGAGCGGACCTTGCCGTCTTCCAGCGCGGAGACATAAGTGGGGCCGGTTGTGGTGATTTCATCGAGGCCGTCGGAGCCGTGCACGACCCAGGCCCTTTCGGAGCCGAGTTTGCCGAGCACCTGCGCCACCGGTTCCACCCATTCGCGGGCAAAGACACCGACAAGCTGGCGCTTCACGAAGGCCGGATTGGAGAGCGGGCCGAGCAGGTTGAAGATCGTCCGCGTGCCGAGTTCGACGCGGGTGCCGCCGACATGGCGCATGGAGGAATGATGACGGGGGGCCATCAGGAAGCAGATACCGGCTTCGTTGATGGCCTTTTGCACCAGGCTCATGTCGCACTCGTTGTTGATACCGAGCGCGCTCAGCACGTCGGCAGCTCCGGTGCGGGAGGAGAGGGCGCGGTTGCCGTGCTTCGCAACAGGCTGACCCGTACCGGCCAGCACAAAGGCACTGGCGGAGGAGATGTTGTAGGTCTTCGCGCCGTCCCCGCCGGTGCCGACCGTATCCATGGCATTGGCGGGAGCGCTGATACGAAGTGCTTTCGCTCGCATTGCCTTCGCGGCGCCAGTGATCTCCTCGACGGTTTCGCCTCGGACCCGCAGCGCCATCAGGAAACCGCCCATCTGCGCCGGTGTGGCGTTGCCCGACATGATGATGTCGAATGCGGTCTCGGCCTGTGCTTCCGACAGCGAAGCGCCAGTCGCCACGTGCCCGATCAGCGACTTCATGTCCTGGATGTCGCCGGTCATGTCCCGGTTTTCCGCAATTCTGATTCAAGTTGTTCCAGCGGCTTCAGCGGCTCGACATTGACGCCGGAGATCCGCAAGAAGTTCTGCAGGAGTTTGTGTCCATGCTCGGAGGCGATGCTTTCCGGATGGAACTGGACGCCATGGATCGGCAACTCGCGATGCTGCAGCCCCATGATCATGCCGTCCTCGGTCTCGGCGGTAATTTCGAGACAGTCCGGCAAGGTCGCCCGGTCGACGACCAGCGAGTGATAGCGGGTCGCATCGAACGGACTTGGCAGGTCCTGGAAAACGCCTTTATTCGTATGGGTGACGGCGCTGATCTTGCCGTGCATCGGTACCGGACCGCGGGTGATCTTGCCGCCAAAGGCCTGTCCGATAGACTGTAGCCCGAGGCAAACACCGAACACGGGAACCTTTCCGGCGGCGCGCTCGATCAGCTCCAGGCAGATGCCTGCACTGTCCGGATCGCGCGGGCCCGGCGACAGCACAATGCCTTGCGGGTTCAGTGCCATCGCCTCGTCGGTGCTGATCTGGTCGTTACGGTGTACAACTACCTCCACGCCCAGCGACCCGAGGAAGTGCCAGAGGTTGTAGGTAAAGCTGTCGTAATTGTCGATAAGTATGAACATTTTCAGACTTTTATCGAATTGTGTTGAAGTAAGATCGGAGGCTCTTCTAGTGTTTATAGCAAGCCTCCGCACGAGCGAATAGAGACTGCCCCGGCAGGCGTGGCTTGGCAAACCCTTTTGGGACCGGTTTATGGCGCGGAAACGCAAAGACAAAATCAGGATCAACAGACTGGTTCTCGCGGCTGGCGGAGGGGCCTTCGTGCTGGCCGTGTTCGGCGTCGGTCTCTGGGCTGGCATGCAGTTCGGTGCCGAGCCGGCCATTCAAATGCCGTCTGACGGTGCGGCGCCGGCACGTAAGATGGTGGCACTCCCGGCGCCTACCGGACCCAAACCGCTGGAACAGGCCGCGCTCGACCGGCTGATTGCCAAAGTCGCGGAACCAGTGCCGGAAGAGGCTGCGAAACCCGCGCCCGCGATTATCCCTCCCGAAGTGGACTTGCCTGTTCCGGACCTGATGCCCGCAAAGACACCCGCCTGGGTCCGGAACGCGGTTGCTTACAAGGCAGAGGCCGGTAAGCCGATGATCGCGCTGGTGATCGACGATGTCGGGATCGACCGGCGGCGCTCGGATGCTGTGGTCGCCCTGCCGGCGCCGTTGACGCTGTCCTTCCTGACCTATGGCCAGGATCTGGACAGTCAAACCTCAGCGGCCCGGGCCCGGGGGCACGAGCTCATGGTTCATGTGCCGATGCAGCCGAAGAGCGCGGACGCAGATCCCGGCCCGAAAGTGCTCCGGGTGCGGGACACACAGCTGCAACTCGCCGAAAAGCTCGAATGGGGGCTTGCGAGATTCAACGGATATGTCGGCGTCAATAACCACATGGGCAGCCGTTTCACCTCGGACCGGGCCGGTATGCAGGCCGTGATGGCGGCCCTGGGTAGCCGAGGTCTGTTCTTTCTCGATTCGGTGACCGCACCGGATAGTGCCGGCGTAAGCACGGCGCACGCGGCCGGAGTGCCGGTGCTGACCCGCGACGTCTTCCTGGATAACGAGGACACGCCAGAGGAAGTCCGGTATCGTCTGGAGCAGGTAGAGAAAATTGCGCTTCGGACCGGTACCGCTATCGCTATCGGGCATCCGCACGATGCGACGATCACCGTACTCCGGGACTGGATTCCGGATGCATTAACCCGCGGTTTTGCAATCGTTCCGGTTTCCGCTCTTGTCCGCAGGCGCTATCCGGCGCTATGGGAACAGGCGGGACGTTCTTGACCCACTGAAAAGGGGCCGATCATGGTCGATTGGACATTCGAGGGCTTTGAAAGCCTCTCTTGCGCCGATCTCTATGACATTTTGAGGCAGCGCCAGGATATTTTCGTCCTTGAGCAGAGATGCTTCTATCCGGATATCGACGGCAAGGACCATCTGGCCCGGCACCTGATCGGGCGCGCCGAGGATGGAACCTTCCTCGCCTATCTGCGCATTCTCGGCCCGGGGGACTATTATGATGAGCCGGCGCTGGGCCGTGTCCTGGTAACGCCAGAGGCTCGCGGCAGGGGCTTGGCGCGCAAGCTGATGGACGAGGGCCACGCCCGTGCCCAGGCGCTATACGGCGATGTCCCGATCCGGCTCAACGCGCAGGCATACCTCAAGGATTTTTACCTGAGCGTCGGGTACGAGATTATCCGTGGTCCCTATGACGAGGACGGCATCCCGCATTACGAGATGCTGAAAGCGGCCTGAGATAGATCCCTAGATTGCGACGGCTGCTCCGTCGCGGCGCGAATCTGCGGCACCGGAGAGGGCGCCGCTTTTCGGATCGCGGCGGATCGCATGCATGCCTCCGCACTGCATTGAGAAGGGAGTCGTCAGCTCAATCTCATGGCCGCGCCGTTTCAGCTCCTCGATTACCGGCTCCTCCACGCGCGCTTCGAGGGCGACCTTGGCACCATCCCAAAGCCGGGCGCGAGGGGCATCAATAGCGGCCTGAAGGTCGAGGCCGAAATCGAGATGATGGACCATGGCCTGCGCCTGGGTTTGCAGAATGCCGTAACTCCCGGGTGTGCCGAGCGCGAGTACGGCGTCGCCGTCCCTGAGCGAGATCGAGGGAGCAAGGCACATCCCGAAACGCTGCCCACCGACAAGGCGGTTCGGTGAGTCCGGGTGAAGGTCGCCCCAGTTCATGAAGTTGTTCATGGTCACGCCCGTCCCCGGAATGACGACACCAGAGCCGAACATGGATCCAAGGCTCTGGGTCAGGCACACCGCGTTGCCGTCGCGGTCCATGGCGGAAAAGGATGTCGTGTGTTCGCGCAGCTCCACGCCCCCGGGCAGAGCGCCGTCGGCGAATTGTTCCGTGCGTCCGATGATCGGTGCCGGGTCGAGGAGGCGCTCGCGCAGAGGGGCGATATAGCGCTCGCTCAGCAGTTCCGCGACACGCTCCGGCGTGCATTTATTGTTGCGGATACGGGTTTCCGCCGCCAAACGGACGGCCCGGAAAACCATATCCAGATGGTCCGCCGAAAGATGCTCCTTGGCACCGATATCGAAGCCGTCGAGCAATTTCAGGGTCAGCAGGAATTGAAAGGATTCGGCAGGCGGCGGGGGCACGTGAACGTCGAGCCCGCGGTAATTCGTGACCACCGGCTCTTCCCAAACCGGCGCGACGGCGGCGAGGTCGTCCTCCGTCATGCAGCCGCCAAGCGAGCGAAGATGCGCGATCATCTTACGCCCGAGCGGGCCGTCATAGAGGTAGGAAGGCCCCTCCACAGCAATACCTTCCAGGGACTCCGCCAGATCGGGTTGCTTCAGGACGGCGTTGAGGGTGGCATTATCGGTTGGATCGATATAGGTCGATAGCCATTCCGGCTGCATATTTCTCGGACGGCTGACGCGCACCATTTCAACAAAGAATGGCGAGACCGGGATACCCTGCCGCGCATGCCTGATCGCCGGAGCCAGGAGAGTGCTCAACGGAAGTGTGCCGAGCTCGGAGGCAAGCGTGCACCAGCCGGCGAGATTCCCCGGAGTTCCGCTTGCATTCGCCCCGTCCCGGATGTCGAGACTATCCAGTTTAGACGCATCGAAAGCGGACGGCACCGGCGGGTGGAAATCGAGAACGCGGACTTTCCTGTCCTTGGCCGCGAATACGGTTGCGCACCCGAGCCCGGCAAGGCCGGACATGAACGGCTCGGCAACGTTGAGTACTGCGGCGGTAGCGACGATGGCATCGAACGCGTTGCCGCCAGCTTCCAGCATCTTGGTACCTGCCGCCGAAGCCAGCGGATGAGCGGAAGAGACCATTCCTCCGACAGCGCGCACTGTCGGACGGCCGTGTGAATAGACGGCGACACCCATCGAAATTCCCCCATTGAAGAAACGCAGGCAGGACACCTGCATCCATTGTGAGCCGCCGGAGAACGACTGGAGTCAGGATGCAACTGACGAAAGCGATGATCAACCCAAGATGCGCATTACTCGCCTGAAGGGCCTTGAAACGAGAAACGCCGCCTTGATGGCGGCGTTTCTGTCTTCCTGGAAGAGCTGATCAGGCGTCCTGTTTGCGCTTGTCGTCAGAGTCATCGATCGCCGCCTGTGCAGCAGCGAGCCGTGCGATCGGGACCCGGTAGGGTGAGCAGGAAACGTAGGTAAGGCCGACCTCGTGGCAGAAGCGGACCGAGGCCGGGTCGCCGCCATGCTCGCCGCAGATCCCCATTTTCAGGTCGGGGCGGGTCTTTTTGCCTTTTTCGGCACCCATGCGGACGAGGGCGCCGACGCCATCCCGGTCAATGGTGATGAACGGGTCGGCAGGCAGTAGGCCACGCTGAAGATATTCGTCGATGAAGCTGCCGGCATCGTCACGCGAGAAACCGAACGTGGTCTGGGTCAGGTCGTTGGTGCCGAAGCTGAAGAATTCGGCGGTCTCGGCGATCTCATCCGCGACCAGACAGGCGCGCGGCAGCTCGATCATGGTGCCGACCATGTATTCGAAATCTTCGCCAGTTTCCTTTTTCACGGCCTCCGCGATGCGGCGGACGATCACAGCCTGATCGTCCATTTCGGCCTTGGTGCCGACCAGCGGGATCATCACTTCCGGAATGGCCTTGATGCCTTCCTTCTTCACCGCGACAACGGCTTCGAAGATGGCCCGGGCCTGCATCTCGCAGAGTTCCGGGTAGGTCACGGCAAGACGGCAGCCGCGATGGCCCAGCATCGGGTTGGCTTCATCCAGTTCCGCTTTTCTGATCTGCAAAGCACGGAGAGAGACGCCGGCGGCGTCGGCCACTGCCTGCATTTCCTCGTCGGTGTGCGGCAGGAACTCGTTCAGCGGCGGATCAAGCAGGCGGATGGTCGCCGGCAGGCCGTTCATGATGCGGAAGAGGGCGGTGAAATCCTCGCGCTGATACGGCAGCAGCTTGGTAATGGCTGCGTGGCGGGATTCGGGATCGCGGGCCAGGATCATCTCCCGCATGTGCACGATCCGCTCCGGATCGAAGAACATGTGCTCGGTCCGCGACAGGCCGATGCCCTCGGCGCCGAAATCGACGGCAGTCTGCGCATCCAGCGGAGTTTCCGCGTTAGCCCGGACACCAAGGGTGCGGAACTCGTCCACCCAGCCCATCAGCTCGCCAAAATCGCCGGTCAGCTCGGGCTTGATAGTGGCGACTTCGCCCTTCATCACTTCGCCAGAGGTGCCGTCCAGGGTAATGACGTCGCCTTCGGCGAATTCGCGGCCACCGGCCAGCATCACCTTGTTCTTGCCATCGACTTTGATCTCGCCCGCGCCGGAGACGCAGGGCGTTCCCATGCCTCGTGCCACGACGGCCGCGTGGGACGTCATGCCGCCGCGCGTGGTCAGGATGCCCTCTGCCACGTGCATGCCACCGATATCCTCGGGGCTGGTCTCGTTGCGGACCAGGACGACCTTCTTGCCGGCCTTGACCCATTCTTCCGCCTCTTCGGCAGTGAACACGATCTGGCCGCTGGCGGCACCGGGAGAGGCTGGCAGGCCGCGGCCGACAACATCGCGCGTGGCATTGGGGTCGAGGGTCGGGTGCAGCATCTGGTCGAGCTGGGCCGGGTCGATACGGCGCACGGCTTCGCGCTTGTCGATAAGGCCTTCACGCACCAGATCACAGGCGATTTTCAGGGCCGCTGCTGCAGTCCGTTTGCCATTCCGGGTCTGCAGGATCCAGAGCCGGTTCTGTTGAACCGTGAATTCCATGTCCTGCATGTCAAGATAATGGGCTTCAAGCTTGTCGCGGATCGCCACCAGTTCCTTGTAGACGTCCGGCTGGACCTCTTCCATGGAAGCAAGATCTCCGCCGCCTTCCTCGCGCTCTGCGATGGTGAGCGGCTGCGGCGTGCGAATACCGGCGACCACGTCCTCGCCCTGAGCGTTGACCAGAAACTCGCCATAGAAGCGGTTGTCGCCGGTCGAGGGATTGCGGGAGAAGCAGACGCCGGTCGAGCAGTCGTCACCCATATTGCCAAACACCATGCTCTGCACGGAAACGGCGGTGCCCCAGGATTCCGGAATGTCATGCAGGCGGCGATAGGTGTTCGCACGCTGGTTCTTCCAGGAGCCGAATACGGCGCTGATCGCGCCCCAGAGCTGTTCCTTCGGATCTTCCGGGAAGTCCCGGCCCAGAACCTCCTTCACCCGCGCCTTGTACTCAGAGACGATGCTCTTCCAGTCGTCCGCCGACATTTCCGTGTCGAGGCTGTAGTCTTTCAGCTCTTTGTACTCTTCGAGGATTTCCTCGAAATTGTAGTGCTCCACCTCGAGCACGACGTCGCTGTACATCTGGATGAAGCGGCGGAAACTGTCATAGGCGAAACGCTCGTCGTTGGTCTCGCGGGCGAGGGCAGTAACGGTGGTGTCGTTCAGGCCGAGATTGAGCACCGTGTCCATCATGCCCGGCATGGAGGCGCGGGCACCGGAGCGGACGGAAACCAGAAGCGGCTTCTGATCGGAGCCGAAGCCCCGTCCGAGGGCCGTTTCAACCGCTTTCAGGCCGGCTTCGACCTGGTCGGCAAGATCGCTTGGGTAGGTCCGGCCATTGGCATAATAGTACGTGCAGACCTCGGTTGAGATCGTAAAGCCCGGGGGGACAGGCAGGTCGAGATTGGCCATCTCCGCCAGATTGGCGCCCTTGCCACCCAGAAGCTCCCGCAATTTGGCCGACCCGTCGGCCTTGCCTGCTCCGAAATTGTACACCCACTTAGCCAAGATCCGCTCTCCGAGTCATGGTTCCAGTGCCTAGCGCCCGGGCACTCGCACCCGGGGATATAGGCACCGTTTGATTGTTGCACCTGCGAAAGGTCCAACGGGGTCGGATGGTGTTTACTCAAAGAAATGCGTCGTTGGAAGGAAAGAGTCGCAGTCCGGAGCGGAATTTGACTCTTTCGTGACGCTGATTCTGTGATTCAGTGCGCCATCAGGACCGGAACGGTCAGATTTTCCAGAACATCGCGGGTGGTTCCCCCGAAAATATCCTCTCGGATACGTGTCCGGCTATAGGCGCCCATAACCAGAATGTCGGGATTTGTGCTGGCGCAATGGGTCAGGATCGTATTCGCGATGCCGCCATTATCGGGAAGAACGACCTGCCGGGCGTCGATTCCGTGCCGCCGGAGATGGCGGAGAATGTCATGGCCGCCATCGGGCGGTGTGTCTTTCGGAACAACAGTGACGATATCGATCCGGCTCTTCGTTTCCAGGATCTGCATCGCATCCGTCAGCGCGCGGGCGGCCGGGCGGCTGCCGTCCCAGGCGACCACGGCGAATTCGTTGAAGGGCCGGTCTTCATACTTTTTCGGTACGACGATCACGGGTTTGCCGGAAAGTAGCACGATATCCTCGGGCCGGATTTCCGCCTTCACCCCGTTTGACGCAGTGAATTGACCGACAAGCAGGATATCGAAATATCGCGAGCCTTTCGCCAGAACCCGGTTCGGCTCACCCTGTTCCGCGATCCAGTCCCCTTTGCTGGTATAGCCGAGGTCTACCAGTTCTTTCCGGAACTGCGCCTCGATGCCGGAGACGCTGTCCTGCTCCGCCTTTTGCAGGGTTTCCAGGATGCTGTCCGGTATCCACTGGCGCGTCTGGTTATCCAGATGGAGTGGTGGGTTTACATGAAGTCCAGTGATGGACGCTCCGTATTTGGCGGCCATACGCACTGCCAGCCGGAGCGCAGCATGACTGTTGGCCGTGCCGTTATAGGCAACGGCCAGATCCTTGATTGCCATTCGTTCCTCCCATGGCCGCTTATTCCGCGGCTTCCACACTTTCCTGCACGGCCTCGATCTTGGCGGCGCAGAATTTGAACTCCGGAATCTTGCCCATCGGATCGAGCTGCGGATTGGTCAGCAAGTTGGCAGCCGCCTCCGCGAAGCAGAACGGAATGAAGATCATCCCTTCCGGAACATCCACATCCTGCCGGGCTTTCAGGGCAACCGTGCCGCGCCGGGTCGTGACCCGAACATAATCGCCGGCCTGCACGTTCATCCGCTTCATGTCCCAGCGATTGAGGCCGGCAATGGCTTCAGGCTCCAGGGCATCGAGTGTCGCTGAACGCCGGGTCATGCTGCCGGTGTGCCAGTGCTCCAGCAGGCGCCCAGTAGTGAGGATCATCGGATATTCCGCATCCGGCAGCTCCGCCGGTGCCGTGACCTGGGCCGGGACGATCTTGGCGCGGCCGGACTCCGTCGGGAACCGGTCGCCAAAGATGATGGCGTTTCCGGGCTGGTCCGGCGCGTCGCAGGGATAGGTAACCGCTTCTTCGCGTTCCAGCCGTTCCCAGGTGATGTTCTTCAGGGATGGCATGATCTCCGTCATTTCTGTGAAGATGTCGGAGGGGTGCTTGTAGTCCCAGTCCAGCCCGATGCGCTGCGCCAGTTCCTGCACCAACTCCCAGTCCTGCCGGGCCTGACCCGGAGCGGGAACCACCGGGCGCGCGATCTGCACCTGACGGTTGGTGTTGGTGAAGGTGCCCCATTTCTCCGCATGGGCGGAGGCGGGCAGGACAACGTCGGCATGCCAGGCGGTCTCGGTCAGGAAGATATCCTGGACCACGAGATGCTCCAGCCGGGCGAGGGCTGCGCGGGCGTGGTTCTGGTCAGGGTCCGACATGGCCGGGTTTTCACCGAGGATATACATGGACTTGATCTCGTCGCGCAGGATGGCGTCGATGATCTCAACCACGGTGAGGCCCTTGACCGGTGGCAGGTCGGTTTTCCAGAACTCTTCATAGAGCGAGCGGATGCCGGGATCTTCGACGGACTTGTAGTCCGGGAAGACCATCGGGATCATGCCTGCATCGGATGCGCCCTGCACGTTGTTCTGGCCACGCAGCGGATGCAGGCCGCTACCGGGGCGACCGATCTGACCAGTGGTCAGGGCCAGCGCGATCAGGCAGCGGGCATTGTCCGTGCCGTGGATATGCTGGGAGACGCCCATGCCCCAGAAAATCAGCGACGCCGTCGATGTGGCGTAGAGACGGGCGACGGAGCGGATGGTCTCGGCGGGAATGCCGCAGATCTCTTCCATCTTCTCCGGCGCGAAATCCTTGATGCTGGATTTCAGAGCTTCGAAGCCTTCTGTGTTCGCCGCGACATACTGAACGTCGTAGAGGTTTTCCTCGACAATGGTGTGCAGCATGCCGTTCAGCAAGGCGACGTCAGAGCCGGGCTTGAACTGCAGAACCTTGGTCGCATGGCGGGCGAGACCGTTATTCTGGCCGCGCGGGTCCATGATGATCAGCTCTTTGCCCTTCTTGGCAGCAGCCTTCAGGAAGGTCGCCGCGACTGGATGGTTTTCCGCCGGGCGGGCACCGATCACGATAATGCAGTCGCTGTCCTCGGCGGCAGTGAAGGGGGCTGTCACGGCGCCGGAATTGAGCCCTTCCATCAGGGCGGCAACCGATGAGGCGTGGCAGAGCCGGGTGCAGTGATCGACATTGTTGGTGCCGAAACCCTGCCGGATCAGCTTCTGGAAGACATAGGCTTCCTCGTTCGAGCATTTTGCCGAGCCGAAACCGGCAAGCGCGTCGCCACCGTCACGGTCGCGCACTTTCTTGAGACCGGAGGCCGCGCGTTCCAGGGCTTCTTTCCAGGTCGCCTCGCGGAAATATTTCGAGACATCGCCACGATCAATTTCGATGTCGCCGGCTTTCGGCGCATCGTCGCGGCGGATCAGCGGCACGGTCAGCCGGTCCGGATGGTGGATGTAATCGAAGCCGAAGCGGCCCTTTACACAAAGCCGGTTGTTGTTGGCGGGGCCGTCGCGGCCGTCGATCTGAAGGATCTTGTCGTCCTTCACATGCACGCGGGTCTGGCAGCCGACGCCGCAATAGGGGCAGAGAGTGTCGACCACGCGGTCGGCGTACTCTGTCCGGGTTCCGGCTTTGTCGAGCAGGTTCGCTTCCATCAGTGCGCCGGTCGGGCAGGCCTGAACGCATTCGCCGCAGGCAACGCAGGTAGACTCGCCCATGCCCTCGTCGAAATCGAAGACGACCTTGGAGCCATGCCCGCGATAGGCCATGCCGATGACGTCATTCACCTGGACTTCGCGGCAGGCCCGGACGCAGAGATTGCAGTTGATGCAGGCGTCCAGATTGACCGTGATCGCGGAGTGGCTGAGATCTGCTTTCGGTCTGTCGGTTCCGGGGAACCGGCTGCCATCCCCGATTTCCATCTGGTCGACCCAGTTCCAGAATTTGGAATCCGGGTCATGACTGGTTTCGCGTTCCGGCTGATCGGCGATCAGCAGCTCGAACACCATGTCGCGGGATTTTTTCGCCCGCTCGCTTGCCGTCTGCACTTTCATGCCCGGCGTCGGTGTGCGGACGCAAGAGGCGGTGAGGGTGCGTTCGCCCTCTACCTCGACCATGCAGGCCCGGCAGTTGCCGTCGGCCCGGTAGTCTTTCTCGGGCTGCCAGCACAGGTGCGGGATCTCGGTGCCGAGGCGGTCCGCAACCTGCCAGATGGTTTCACCGGACAGCGCTTCGACGGTTTCGCCGTTCAACTCGAAAGAGATGCGATCGCTCATTTCAGGTCTCCAGGGAAAAATTTCATCACTGATCGGATCGGGTTGGGTGCTGCCTGGCCGAGCCCGCAGATGGAGGCGTCCGCCATGACCGCGCTGAGTTCTTCGAGGAGGTCCGTGTCCCAGCTCGGCTGCTGCATCAGCTGGACTGCCTTCTCGGTACCGTTGCGGCAGGGCGTGCACTGGCCGCAGCTTTCGTCCTCGAAGAATTTCAGCAGGTTGAGCGCCACGTCCTTCATGTCGTCCTTGTCGGAAAGGATGACGACGGCATGGGAGCCGACGAAGGAACCGTGTTTCTCCAGCTGGCCGAAATCAAGGGGGATGTCGGCCATATCCTTCGGCAGTATGCCGCCGGACGGGCCGCCGGGCAGGTAGCCCTTGAAGCTGTGCCCGTCGGCCATGCCGCCGGAATGATCCTCGATCAGTTCGCGCGCCGTGGTGCCGGCCGGAACCAGCTTCACGCCCGGGTTCTTCACCCGGCCGGAGACGGAATAGCTGCGTAGCCCCTTGCAGTCGTTCTTGCCCTGGTCCGCGAACCATTTGGCGCCGTTCTTCAGGATCTCGGGCACCCAGTAGAGCGTCTCGATATTATTTACCAGCGTCGGTCGGCCGAAAATGCCGTTGACCGAGACATAAGGCGGGCGGTGGCGCGGCAGCCCGCGTTTGCCTTCGATGGATTCGATCATTGCGGACTCTTCGCCGCAAATATAGGCGCCTGCGCCGCGGCGCAGTGTGATCTTTGTGTGTTCGGCGAGGCCGGCCGCCTCGACCGCGGCGATCTCCTTCAGCAGGATTTCGCGGGCAGCCGGATACTCGTCGCGCAGATAGATAAAGACCTCTTCAGCCTCGACCACCCAGGCGCCAATCAGCATGCCTTCCAGGAACTGATGCGGGTTGCTTTCAAGAAACATCCTGTCCTTGAAGGTACCGGGCTCGCCCTCGTCACCGTTGACGGCCATCAGGCGAGGGCCTTCTTCGGCGCGCACGAAACTCCATTTCCGCCCGGTCGGGAAACCGGCGCCGCCCAGACCCCGCAGCCCACCGTCGGAAAGAGTCCCGATCACATCTTCGACAGTGTGCTTGCCGGATGTGCAGGTCTCCAGCGCGGCATAGCCGCCATCCTGGCGATAGGCGTCGAATGCCTTGTACTCCGGGATGTGCGGGTGCAGGTCACCGCTTTTGGCGACTTCAAACGCTTTTTCGGTTGTGCAGTTATCGACATGCCGGTGCCCGACTTCGGCAACCGGTGCAAGATCGCAGCGGCCCATGCAGGGCGCGCGCAGCACGCGGATGTCGGCATCAGCATTAGCTTCAAGTTCCGAGATGAGCTGCTCTGCGCCTGCAAGGGCACAGCTCAGGGACTCACAGACCCGAATGGTAACGGGGGCAGGGCGCTCCTCGCCGTCGCGGACAATGTCGAAATGCGCATAGAAGGACGCGACTTCATAGATCTCCGACATGGGAATGCGCATCTCGGCGGCCAATGCGTGCAGGAGACCGGCAGGCAGGCATCCCTCGCTGTCCTGGATCAGATGCAGATGTTCGATCAGCAAGTCACGTCGGCGTGGAAGGTCGCCAAGGATATCGCGCACGCGGTCCCGGTCGTCGCTCTCAAGAAACCGGCCTTTCGGTAATGCCGGGGCTTTCCGTCGGCCCGAACCGGGATGGATCTTTTTCCCGACTTTCATCTGATTCATGGTCTTTGCGGCCTTCTTGTTGCTTCCTCGGCATATCCCGGACCCTTTTGACAGAATCCTGAGTCTCTCCCAATCGCGTCCTATTGAACGCTATCGGCCAGTTCTTGTTTTGCTTCGCCCGTGCGCGTCATCATTTCGCTTCTGAGCGTCGCCTTTTATTCGTTGCGTGCTTTTCGCACGTCATGTTCGCCTTGGGCTTCCCCGGTGGCAGTATTTTCATTCTCGTCGACCCGGCCTTGAGCCGGAAATCGCCAAACAATCGAATAACCTTACCCTTTAGTGTGCTCTCGTTTTCGCTCGTACGGGCAGCTCATTATGTATTGGCATCTTGTATACCATAGTCTCGTGGCTTCTGGCTGTCGAGTGCCACAGAGTGTCATGTCGCCGAAAACATTCAATAAATCTGCGGCGTTTTACAAGCGATTTACCGCATAGCGTTCACGGCTGACTCTGAGCTCAAGAGAAACTGGTATACAAGATACTTGGGCTTGGTATACCATTTTCATGCCATGAAAAGTTGTTGGTCCTTGCTGAAAAGCCGGACTACGCTGTGGCGACGGACAAAAAGAAAAAAATTAATTTGTCCGGAAACAACAAGGGAGGAATTCAATGAAAATCTCAAGACGCTGTCTTATGGGCTTGGCGGTTGTTGCCGGTCTAGGACTCGCCGTAAATGCGTCGGCACAGGCATTCGAACCGGTAAAGCCGGTCGACTTCATTATCATGGCCGGTAAGGGCGGTGGCGCCGACAAGATGGCCCGTCTGATGCAGACCATTGTTGAAAAACATAAAATGGCCTCCAAGCCGTTGATTCCGATCAACAAGCCGGGTGGCTCGGGCGCTGAAGCTCTCGTGCACGTGCAGAATGCCAAGGATCAGGACCACACCATCATGGTGACCCTGAACAGCTTCTATACGACTCCGATGCGTCAGCCTGGCCTTGGTGTGGACTCCTTGAAATTCGCGCCGGTTGCGCGGATGGCGGAAGATACCTTCCTGCTCTGGGTCCACAAGGATTCAGGCCTGACCAGCTTTGAACAGTGGGTCGACCATGTGAAGAGCGTTGGCGATCAGTGGGTCATGGGCGGTACCGGAAAGTTGCAGGAAGACCAGCTCATCACGGATTTCCTGAACTCCAATTTCGGCCTGAAGATGAAGTACGTTCCCTACAAGGGCGGCGGCACGGTGGCCAAGCAGGTTGCCGGCAAGCACATCAATTCCTCCGTGAACAACCCGTCGGAAATCGAAGGCTTCTATAACGCCGGCGTTGCTATTCCGCTGGTGGCTTTCACCAAGGAGCGTCTGGATAAGTTCCCGAACGCCCCGACCATGATCGAAAAAGGCCAGGACTTTGCTTACTACATGCAGCGGAGCGTCGTTGGCGCGCCGGGTATGTCCCAGGACGCACAGGCTTACTATACCTCGCTGTTCAAGAAGGTCTTCGACAGCAAGGAATGGCAGGACTATCGCGCGAGCAAGAGCCTCTATGGCGACTTCCTGTCTGGAGCCGAGCTTCAGGCTTACTGGAAGGTCAACAACGAGACGCATCGCAAGATGCTGGCCAAGGCCGGCGCTTCCTGATCGCAAATCTCAGCACTCCCGGAGCCTGAGCGCTCCGGGAGTGTGATTTAAGGGATCTTGAATCCCGTCTCTTTTTCTATTCATGATCGAATGAGGAAGGTCGCCGCACATGCGCCGCGCGGAACTGGTCACGGCTGTCTTGTTGGCAGCATTTTCCATCTACCTGATGTGGAAGAGTACTGAGCTGAATATCGGCTGGGTGAAACATGAGGGTCCCGGGGGCGGTGCTTGGCCGTTCTGGCTGGCGGCCATCATGTTGGTCTGTAACATCTGGACAATCGTGAACTGGGTTCGCCGGGCGACTCCTCAGTCCCGATCCCAGGATCAATTCATGGATGCTCACGCGATCCGGATGTTGCTGCTGGTTGGTGGCAGCGTGGTCGCTCTGGTGGCAATGGTTCATGTAATCGGCGTCTACGGATCGGTGCCCATATTCATGCTGTTCTATCTGAGAGTCCTCGGACGACATGGCTGGGTGCCGACGCTGGTGATATCCGGGACTGCGCCGGTTGTGATTTTCTTCTTCTTCGACGTCGCCATGCGGATCGTGCTGCCCAAGGGATACTTGGAGCCGCTGTTTTATCCGCTCTACGACATCTTCCTTTAGACGACCGGCCTGGGGAAATTAGGTTATGGATATCATTCAGCATCTTCTGGGCGGCTTTCTGATCGCCTTCGAGCCGCTTAATCTCGGGCTGGTCGTCGTCGGTGTGACTGTCGGACTGTTTATCGGTGCGATGCCGGGCCTCGGATCGGTCAACGGCGTAGCGATCCTCTTGCCGCTGACCTTTCTTGTGCCGCCGACCTCAGCCATCATCTTTTTGGCCGCGATCTATTACGGCGCGATGTACGGCGGTGCTATCAGCTCGATCATGCTCGGAATTCCGGGGGCATCGACAGCGGTTGCGACAACCTTCGACGGACGACCGCTTGCCCTGAAGGGGCTTGCCGACAAGGCCCTGATAGCGGCGGCGGTGGCATCCTTCTTCGGCGGCACCATTTCGATCATTCTGTTCACCGGTTTTGCGCCGGCGCTGGCCAGCGTGGCGCTTGATTTCGGTGATCAGGAAATCTTCGCGCTCATGTTGCTGGCTTTCGCGACCTTTGTCGGACTTGGTGGTGATGATATCGCCAAGACCGTCTTCTCTATCTGTATCGGCCTGGTGTTCAGTGCGGTTGGCATGGACATTATCAGTGGGACGCCGCGTCTGGTTTTCTTCGACATTATCGGCTTCCTGCACGGCATCAACTTCCTGGTGCTGGCGATTGGCGTCTACGGTATTGGCGAGATGCTCTGGACCATCGATTCCACGCGCGGGAACCCGATGATGTCCAAGGTGGAGGTTTCGGCTTCCCGAACGGTTTCTCACCTGAAAGATGTATTGAAGGAGTGGAAGCCGGCCTGGATTGGCTCACTGCTCGGCTTCTTTGTCGGCATTCTGCCGGCAGCGGGCGCGACACCGGGCGCGCTGATGGCCTATGGCATCTCGAAAATGACCTCGAAGACCCCGGAGAATTACGGCAAGGGGGATGTTGGCGGCGTGATTGCGCCGGAAGCGGCGAATAATGCCGCTTCGACAGGCGCGATGCTGCCCATGCTGACCCTTGGGATTCCTGGCTCTCCAACCACCGCGATCCTGCTCGGCGGGATGGTGATCTGGGGGCTTGTCCCGGGCCCGATGATGTTCATCGAACAGTCAGATTTCGTCTGGGGCCTGACCGCAAGTCTCTATGCCGCGAATTTCTTCGCGGTGATCATCAACATTCTCTTCATCCCGGTCTTCCTCTATGTGTTGAAGATGCCGTTCACCGTGCTGGCGCCGATCATTTTCGTGCTCTGTCTTGTTGGCGGTTACGCCCCGACCGAGGACATGCACGATGTCTGGCTCATGGTGATCTTCGGTTTCGGAGCGTATGCGCTCCGCAAGCTGGATTATCCGCTGGCGCCGGCAGTGCTTGCGATCGTGCTTGGCCCGATCGCCGAGCCGGCCCTTCGCCAGAGCCTGATCATTTCCGGCGGAGATGCGACGGTGTTCTTCACCCGGCCGATTGCAGGGCCTATCACGATGATCGCGATTGTTCTGCTTCTGCTGCCGCTGGTGCAGGTGATCCGGAAAAAACGCAAGCAGGCGAAGAACGCCGAGGTCTGACCTCGCGAAAACGTTCATCGTCGAAACAAGAAAGGGCGGCCGTTAAGGCCGCCCTTTCTGATTCAGCAGAAACGCTTGTCTCAGATCACGTTTACGACCAGATCACCAACGCCTTCGACATGCCCATGCATGAGATCGCCGCGGACGACGGGGCCAACGCCGGCCGGCGTGCCAGACATGATGATGTCACCCGGGACAAGTGTGAAAAGGCCAGAAAGGTAGGAGATCATTTCCGGGACTTTCCAGAGCATCTGGTTCAAATCGCCTTCCTGGCGCATCTCACCATTGACCTTGAGCCAGACGGCGCCGTTTTCCGGGTGACCGATGTCGGAGGCGGGGACAATCTCGCCGCACGGGGCGGACATCTCGAACGCCTTGCCGATTTCCCATGGCCGACCGAGCTTCTTCATCTGGCCCTGCAGATCGCGCCGGGTCATGTCGAGAGACACCGCGTAGCCATAAACACAGTCAAGGGCATCCTCGAGGGGAATGTCGGTTCCGCCCTTCTTCAGCGCGACGACCATCTCGATTTCGTGGTGCACGTCATTGGATTGCGGCGGATAGGGGAACTTCAGATCCGGGACGATCAGGTTGTCCGGATTCTTCTGAAAGAAGAACGGCGGCTCCTTGTCCGGATCATGGCCCATTTCGATGGCATGTTCGGCATAGTTGCGCCCGACGCAATAAACCCGATGCACCGGGAAGCGATCGTCCTGGCCGCGGACGGGCAGGGAGACTGCCGGGGGCGGCGTGAAAACATAGCTCATGTCGGACTCCTTGATGGGAGGTTGGGGCACGTCGCGTCGTCCGCGCTCGCGTGCCTGTGAACAACTGCGATACATATCGGACAGGGACATGGGCGCGTCCAGTCATATATTCGACCAGCTTTCTTCGTCATTTCGACCGGGTCTCCGGAGAGGTTGAGCGCATGCGGGTTGCAACTATTTTGATTATATCTGTCATGGCAATGGCGGCGATGTCCGTATCGGCAGCGGAACTGTCGGTCCACAAACTGGATCTGACAGCGCCCGGCGGCAGGCTCATCGATGTGGCTGGTCGCGTTCTCGCACTGGCCGAGAATGGAGCGATGTTTGAAGTCACCGGTGACGGGCAGGTTATCGAGAGATCTGGTCCGGTGCAGCTGCCAGGGCCCGAGCCGCTGCCGTATCCCCTCGTGAAGGACGGCCGGGTTGCCATCAGTCCGGATGGCCTGATCAGAGCCTGGTATACAGGTGAAACGGAAAGCTACGGCCATGGCGCTCTAGGCGATCCGGTGGAAGCGCTGAGCCTGGTGGTGCAGGAGAAGGGCGGCAAGCCCGCGATTTATACGGTGATAGCGGACGAAGTGTTCGAGGATCTCGAGCCCCGGATTGTCGATCTCGATCGCGCACTTTCCGGGAGACCGGAAATCGTGACCATCACGGCATCATCGACCGGCGGCGCCGGTATTGCGGTGTTCGGTCTCGGCAGGAACAGCGACGGTGATCCCGCGCTGCTCCGGCTGGCCAGCTCAGCGAGGATAGGCGCGCCGTACCGCTGGCTGAATATCGCCGGTATTGCGGATTTCGATGCCGACGGTTTTACCGAGATTGCCTATGTCGACCGCCCGCATATCCGCGGCGAGTTGGTTTTTTCGGAATGGCGCGTTGGCCGCCTCAGAGAGCAGGCGCGGGAAGGCGGTTATGCCAACCATCATGGCGGCTCGACGGTTCAGGACCTTTCGGAAGTCGCCGATGTAGACGGTGACGGTACTCCCGATCTTATCCTGCCCGTGCGAGGATATGGTGCGATTGCCGCCGTATCGCTCACCACAGATGGGGTGCGCAGGATCGCAGAGGTGGTGATTCCATCAGCACCCCGGTCCCGCATCATCGCGACGAGTACGCAGAGCGCAGTCTATCTCGACAGAGACGGCACGCTTCACGAGATACGCTGGGCGCCCTAGCCCGGCCTTCCGGTTCAGGTAAACCCGTTCTCCTTGAAGAAACGGTTCATGGCATTGGCCAGAAAATCAGGTTGCTCAAGGCTTGGGATGTGGCCCGCGTTGGGAACTTCGACGTAGGACGCGTTTTTCATGGCATCGGCCATAGCCTTGACGAGTGCAGGCGGCGTCGCACCGTCTTCCGCACCGCAGAGCACCAAAGTCGGAACGGTCAACGAGAGAGTGGCTTCGGTCAGGTCCGCGTCACGGATTGCCGCGCAACAGCCGAGATAGCCGGCCTGTGTGGTCCGGGCGAGCAGATTGCGCCATCCTGCCGTGGCGGCCGGATTGTTTTTCCGGAAATCAGCCGAGAACCAGCGCTCCATGACGCCATCGGCGATACTCTCGAGGCCGTTCGCGGAAATCGCATCGATACGGTCCTGCCAAAGAGCGGCTTCCCCAATTTTCGGAGCGGTATCCATGCAAACGAGGCCGTCGACCTGCTTAGGGTAACAGGCCGCATAGTCCTGGGCGATCATGCCGCCGATGGAAACGCCACCGAGCAGAAAATGATCAAGCCCGACATGATCCACGATAGCTTTCAGGTCGGAGCTCAGATCCTGAATGGAATAGGGAGGCTCGGACACGTCCGTCAGACCATGACCGCGCTTATCGTACCGGACAATCCGTCCGATCCCTTTCAGCTTGGGCAGCAGCGGGTCCCAGATCCGGAAGTCTGTACCGAGAGAATTGGCGAGAACCAGTGTTGGGCCGGTCCCGATTGTCCGGTCGGAATAGTGAAATGTTCGTGATCCAGCTTTGAAGAATGCCATTTTATGTCCTCGCCCAGGTTCTCTTCTGCACGGGTTTTGTACCCTTAACCTGCGGAAATTCCATCCTAATTAAGTTCTGCGCGGCAAGCCGTCCTGCAATTGGCGTGGGACGGGCGAAGAGAAGCTAGGTGAGCGGGCTGTTTTTCTGACGATGCCCATCTTTTCTGCGTCCCCTGCTGCGCTATTTCCAAGGCATTAGATTTCGTTCGGTTGAGGGAGGATCCAGATGACGAACCGATTTAAAGCACTGACCCGGCGGGAAGCAATGTTCGCTGCCGCTGGAACGTTGGCCGCACCGGCCGTGCTTTCCAGCCTGCCGTCTGTCGTTGAGGCAGCGGCTCCAATGCAAGGGGCGTCGCACCCGTCCCACTATCGCTTCAAGCTCGGCAACTTCGAGGTGACCACGATCTCGGACGGGGCCATTCAACTTGATGGTCCACACCCGATTTTCGGGCAAAATCAGACGCAGGAAGACGTGGTCCGGCTCGCGGAGGAAAATCATCTGCCGGGGAACCGTATGGAGATTTCCTTCACGCCGGTTATCGTGAATACCGGCACTGAAGTGATCATGTTCGACTCCGGAAACGGTAATGGCCGTCGGCCGAATGCCGGACACCTCGCGGAGGCTCTTGGCCGGGCCGGATTTACCGCGGACCAGATCGACATTGTCGTGCTGACGCATTTCCATCCAGACCATATCGGCGGTCTCATGGAAGGCGGCGGCGCATTGTTCCCCAACGCGCGTTACGTGACGGGCGCGGCGGAATACGATTTCTGGTCTCCACCGGAAATGGCCGAGGGTCAGCTTGCCCGGGTAGGCAAGCTGGTGCAGAGCAACGTTGTCCCGTTCGCGGAGAAGATGACGTTCCTGAAACCCGGCGAGGACGTCGTGTCCGGAATTCAGGCGGTTGGTGCCGCAGGACACACGCCGGGGCATATGGCGTATCACTTCGAAAGCGAGGGCCGTAGATTGCTCGCCTGGGCCGATGCAACGAACCATTACGTTGCGTCATTGCAGCGGCCGGACTGGCATGTGCGGTTTGACATGGACAAGGAAGCTGCTGCGGCGACGCGGAAGCGCTTGCTGGATATGGCGGCGGCCGAGAAAATCCCCGCTACGGGATATCACATGCCGTTCCCGGCCGTGGGGTATGTGGAAAGGCACGGAGTTGCCTATCGCTGGGTGCCGGCAAGCTACCAGCTCAATCTATAGGCACTCCAAAGGCTGTGGGTGGTAAGGAGCGGCGCGTTCTTTAGGGGCGCCGCTTCTAATACTTGCGCGACCGGTCATGAAATCTGCTACACTTCAACAAGAGTGACGCATCAAGTTTTCGTTTGATAATGAAACGTTAACCATTGTTGCGGAACACTCATCCGCTATAAATGCAGCGAGATGTGAGGAAGCGCATGGTGAGCTCTGGTGACAATGGCGGTGGGGCACTCTCAGCGGCTGATGTCCAATCTCTGCTGAAAGATCCTTCCGCCGATAATCGCGCTGCGACGGTAGCCAAGGTAGCGGGGCAACTTTCTGCATCCAGCTTTTCCGCCACGGAATTGCCGATGGCCCAGGAAATTCTCCGGGTCATGGCGCGCGATGCGGAACGTAGGGTCCGCGAAGCACTTGCCCGTGAGGCGAAGTCTGCGAAAGACCTGCCGCATGATGTCGCGCTGCTTCTGGCAAAAGACGTGGAATCGGTCGCAATGCCGGTCCTCGAATTTTCCGAGGTGCTGCGCGAGGAAGATCTGATCGAGATCGCATCCGCGACGGATGAAATGAAGCAATCGGCAATTGCCCGGCGTGAAAACGTTCCGGAGGCTGTTGCCGAGACATTGATCGACAAAGGCAACCAGACGGTTGTTGAAACACTCGTGCGCAATGAAGGCGCTGCGATTTCGGAAAGTGGTTTCAAGAAGGCGATCGACCGGTTCGGTGACGATGAGAATATCCAGGACGGGTTGGTGAACCGTTCGACACTGCCGGTGGGAATTTCGGAGCGCTTGGTATCCATCGTATCGGATCGCTTGCGTGAGCATCTCGTGAAGCATCACGACCTGCCGGCAAATATGGCGACCGACTTGCTTCTGGAAGCGCGTGAGAACGCGACGCTGAGTCTTGTTTCAAACGGGGCAGGCGCGCAGAAGGTCGAAGACCTTGTAGCCGAATTGCATCGCAATGGCCGCCTTACGGAATCAATTGTTGTCCGCGCTGCTTGCCTCGGTGACCTGTCCTTTGCCCAGGCAGCACTGGCTGAACTGGCATCTGTGCCGTTGTTAAATGCGCAGAAACTGTTCGACGATGAAGGTAATCGCGGACTGAAGGCGCTGTTCGAGCGATCCGGGCTGCCGAAACGCTCTTTCCCGGTGCTGCGCAAGGCAATCGATGTGATGCGCGATACCGACTATGACGGACTGGAGAGCGACAGGGAGCGGTTCAGTCTCAAAGTGCTGGAACGTCTGCTGACCGCGTTCGAGACGGATGATTTCGGTCTTACCGAGGAAGATGTCGATTATCTGCTGAAGCGTCTGACCGCCTTGACCTCAAGCACGGCCGAGGCACGCGAGCACTTGCACTGAAGCCGGTTTCTGAGGCGTCAGCAGCCACCTCTGGAAATTAGTTTTCTCAGGTATCAGCGTTTCGTGAAATGCGGACTGTGAAGGTCGATCCTGCACCGGGGCTACTTTCGACAGATATTGTGCCGCCATGAGCCTCTATAATTGGCTGGCAGATGCTCAGCCCCAGGCCGGTGCCGCTGCTGTGCCTGTCATCGGCACTGTCCACCCGGAAAAATCGTGTGAATATCCGTTCCTGCAATTCCTCGGGAATACCTTCCCCGTGATCCCTGACCGAAAATGTGAGGGTGTCTGCCGTGCTTTCGGATCTGATTTCGACCTGTTGGCCGGATTTGGAGAATTTGATCCCGTTTGATATCAGGTTTGTAATGACCTGAGTGATGCGGTTCGGGTCTCCTGTGAAATTCGGATCTTCTGCCTTTCCACAGATCTTGATACTGACGCCGAACTTGCTGGAGTATGGCTGCATGCTGACAACGCAGTCAGAGATCAGCTGTTCAATACTACTCGGCTGCATATCGTAAGACATCTGGCCGGCATCAATTTTCTCGACGTCCAGAATATCGGTCACCAGCACGCCGAGGCGCTCACTATTGCGGTACGCGATATCGATGACCTCATGCATCTTCTCGGTCAGCGGGCCTATTATGCCGCTGCGTGTCAGCCCGAGGGCGCCTGTGATCGAGGTCAGCGGTGTTTTCAATTCGTGACTGACGGTGGAAATGAACTCTCGCTTGATGCGTTCAAGCTCTTTGCGCTCCGAAATGTCTCGAATAATGCCGACAAACCGGAGGCTGGTGCCGACGAACATTTCACCGACCGCGAGTTCGATTGGAAAAACGGTTCCGTCCGATTTTATCGCGGTGAACTCCCTGTTCTTTCCAATCACGTTCTTTGTATGGCCGGTCAAATAGCTAGCGATATAGCGCGGGTGATTTGTGTGGTGGTGCCCGGACATGAGGATACTGACGTTTTTCCCAAGAGCATCTTTGCGCCTGATGCCGAACATGCGTTCGGCTGCCGGGTTGAAGGTGAGGATAACGCCATTGCTGTCGATCGTGATGATGGCATCCACCACTGTATCGAGGATAGCGCGGATGGACTCCGCGCGTTCGGCAAGGACTTCGGCGGTCGTGACGTGTTCACTCACATCATGCGCGACGACCATTTGTTGAATGACTGTGTCATCGGTGTCCCGGATAGGCTGGCGCTCGAATTCCACCCAGATCGGAACGCCGCTCTTCTTGTAAAGCTGTATCGTGCCGCTGACCGACTTTCCCTGCTCAATCTCGGTGTCGACGGATTGCATGATCTCTTGGTCAGTGTCAGCTCCGCGCAAGATGGATCGGGGGTCTTTGCCGACGATTTCTTCAATTCTGTACCCGGTGATTTCCGTGAAAGCAGGATTCACCCATTCCAGGCGGCCGTCCTTATCGAGAATCATGACCATGGATTTGGTTCTGTCCACGACAACCGATAACCGGCGGGCTTCAAGCTCGCTTTGCTGCAATCGCGCCAGCGTGGCCTTGAGTTGGGCTTCGTTTTCCTTCAGTCGGGTAATATCGATCCGCAGTCCTATTCGCATTCCGTCGACTGTTGTGCGCTCGGCGACCCGGATCCAGCGACCATCAGTCAATTGTTGCTCGACCTCTTGATCGGAATATTTATGTATCAATAGTCTTTCTCGGAACCATTCTTCTTCACGTCCGACAGCTTGGGCGTATTCGCCGGCCTCAAGTCCGGCTAGGATGATTTCGCTGAAAGTCGCGCCCGGTTTCATCGCGTGCGCTGATTTTGGATAAAGATCTCGGTATCTCTGGTTGCAGAGGACAAGGCGGTCGTCGGCGTCGTAGATAACTAATCCGTCTCTCAGAGCCTCGACCGCGTCGAGCAACTTTTCTTCTGCTGACCGCGCGCGCTCTATCAGAAGCATGTTGTCTGAAACATCCTTGATGATGCCGCAGATAACCGCTCTTTTTTCGTCATGCACCGGTTCGGCCCGCAGCATGTAGGTCACGCTTAAAGCGTCTTGGTCGGCCCGCGCCTCAAAGGTAATCGGATCCGGAACGGCGTCGTTAAAGATCGTCTCGAAAGTCCGGCGCACCAGTGCCCGATCAGACGAGGCTACCAGCGAGACATCAATTTCACCGCCAGGCAGTATTTCGGGCTTCCAAATGGATAGCGCTCCAGCACCATGAAGTCGGAGTTTTT
The DNA here is from genome assembly GCF_034670185.1 of Nisaea sp. Classification (NCBI taxonomy): domain Bacteria; kingdom Pseudomonadati; phylum Pseudomonadota; class Alphaproteobacteria; order Rhodospirillales; family Thalassobaculaceae; genus Nisaea; species Nisaea sp. The sequence continues at coordinate 1,457,223 of NZ_JAXMNY010000001.1, read as the reverse complement.
TCCGCTCTGAATCCCACTCCCAATAAAGCGCTTTCGCGATTTTCTGGAGCGTTTTCAGGATGTTGGCGCTGTCTTTCCAGGGAGCGTCGTTGGTGGTTTCTGACTCTGCCATCTGGCCCTCATCAATGCCCGGATAATCAGGCACGAGCGACATAGCGTCGCTTTCATCGCTGGTCCTGGTACCCAATCCCGCTTGAAATCTGATGGTCCGGGAAATGGCCAGCGAAGAACCGTGACATAGGAGAGTTAATACTTCGTTGTTGTCGTTTTGGTTGGGGACTCTGCGGGATATCGATATGGTTTCGTGTTTTTTGCGCGGCCTTAACCTGATTTAAACCGCTGTCAAATATGTTGCCCAAGAAGACAAAAAGGGCAGCGAGCGGTTTGTTGGGCAAGGGTAACGACGCTAACCCGACGGATCGCCGGATGGAGAGGCTGCAATGACGAAAATGGCGCACCGGAAATGACGGATAGCGACCTTCGACAGGCGTTCTTGTCTCTGCGTGAAGAATTTCTCGAAATCTGCCGCGGCCGTGTCGGTGTGATCGAGCGGAACTGGTCGGAAATCAACTCCGGGTCAGAAGATAAAAACATCTCCGAGGCACTGGAGTTCATCAAGCGTGAAGCTCATACGATCGCAGGTTCTTCGGGTACGTATGGATATGCCGATGTCTCGAAATCAGCGAGAGAGCTCGAAGTTCTTTGCGCTCAGTTGATGGACGAAGGTGTGAACGATATGGATGCGGCACGACAAGAAGAGCTTGCGGCGGCAGTGACTCTCGTCTTCGAGGAAAGCACTCGAATGTTCGCAGACCCGGAAATCGGTACTGTTCCGTTCTGATGATGATGAGCGTCAATCAATCATCCGGTGGGGCGGCTATTCCAGATACGCTCGACCTCTTTGCTCAGTTGCATGGGGTCGAATGGTTTGGCGATAACGCCGATAGCTCCAATGTCCATCAGGCCGTCAATCTCGTCTTTCTGGGTCTTCGCAGTCATGAAAATGACCGGTATATGGCTTGCGGCCGGGATTTTCTGGATCGCGAGAAATGTCGTCGGACCATCCATCTCAGGCATCATGACATCCATGACAATCAAGTCCGGCGCGGTATCCGCGACGGCAGCTATGGCGTCCTTGCCCGAGGCGCAGGAGAAAACGTCAAATCCTCCGATGGATTCCAGAGTCAATTTTGCGATCGACCGGATGTCGGCTTCATCGTCCACATGCAGAATTTTTATCATGCGCGCTTCTTTCCAGTTTCCCATAGCCGGTGGGAGAGCAGAAGGACTGTGTGCGGTGAAGTTCCTGGCGTCAATGGCGCCATTGATTCTACAGGAAATTATAGAACGATCTGTAGCGCATTGGCGTCTCGCCACCGAGTGGTAAAGCATGCCATATGAATTTGAGCGGCCCGGAAGGCTGCAGTTTGACGGCAAAAGGAAGGCTCGATAGCTGATGGAAGATTTTGAGAAACATCTGGCGCGGTTGCATCAGGAGTTTTTGGACTATGCAAATGACAGCATAGGCCAGCTCGACAAGATGCTTGATGGTGCAGCCCAACGTGGCGAGCTGGAACCGTCCGAAATGGTCGACCTCGCCCGTATCGTGCATTCGCTGAAAGGATCTGGCGGTACCTTCGGGTTCACGAACCTGACAATCCTTGCGCACCGCTGTGAAGATTATATTTCTGCATCGGATTCCGGGGCGCCGCTCAATATTGACGATGTTCGGATTTTCATTGATCGGCTCGGCGATGTGATCGATGGGCGGATTTCCAACGATGGCCCGATCGATACTGTTGTCCGTTCCCTTCCGATGCGGTCCAGGTTCAATGTCTCGGATGTCACCGCCACGGAAGTCGAAGTCGGTCTGATCATGGAGCCCGGCGCGCAAGCACGGCTTGTAACGAAAGAGCTTGAGGCCTGCGGGTATCGCGTTACGGGCGTGCAATCGTCGATCCAGGGTATCGGGTACGTTTATCAGACTCGCCCGGACTGCGTTTTTGTTTCGGCCAACATGCCTGGTATGGATGGTGTGGATCTTATCTGCGCCCTGAAAGCAATGAAGGCGACGAAAGATATTCCCTGCGCTCTGCTGACATCGTTCACCAGAGACAACCCATTGCTGCAAGCACTCCCGGAATCGGTTCCTATCGTCCGTAAAGGTAAAGAGTTTGGGGACGATCTGGCTGAAGCTTTGCAAAAACTTGGATTAATCTAACGTCCTCTTAGAGGACGATCGGATTGTAAAAATTGAATAAAAAAAATTAAGAAAACTTAATGAATCGTAGATTCATCTTTGCTGGAATATTTGCCAATCTTGTTCTAATGAAGGTGCGAAAATTTTAAACTATCGCCTGTAATTAGGCTTCTCTCGATAACGAGTGACAATGACGCAAACTTGGACCAGTAGCCTTACCGTTGCCGTTGAAGAGGTTATCGATGGCACCTTCGATGTCGCACCGGACCCCTCGCGGGACGGTATTGTCGTATGGAACTCCGACGGCCGTTTAAGTGCTTTCAACCGCAAGATCGTCACTTTGCTTGATTTGCCGGACGATGCTTTGTCGCTTGGCATGGGAGAGCAGGACGTTCACACCCTGCAGGCGTCTCATGGCGATGTGCGATTTCTCAATGGTTTTAGTCCCGAACAACTGACCGGTTCCATGTCCGTTGGTTCCGGAAGCGATCATTGGCAGGCGGTTCTCCGGTCCGGCCGGGTTGTTCGTATCGACACCCGACCGCTCAGGCAGGGAGGGCTGGCAACAGTTGTTGCAGACGTCTCAGAAAAGCTTAACCGGGACACGGCTGAAGAAAAGGCCGCGGTGTTGCGTAAGACGATCGAGGATTGTCCTATCGGGGCATTGGTCCTGAGTTGTGACGACAACCGGCGTCTGATCGCTAACGCGGCCCTTGTGACGTGGCTCGGCGAAGACTTCATCAAGACTCTTACCCAGACCGGCCCGCAACCGGTTGGTGAGAATACGGAAAATCTTGAAGCTGTGCTGACAGACCCGGAATTCAGCGCCCGGTTGGCGGATCATGAGGTTCAATACACGGCGGCCGATGGCGAGACGCATTGGGTATTGTTGTCCGGAAGGCCCCTGGAGTTCGAAGGGTGCGCGGCGCGGATTATCTGGTTTCGCGATATTTCTGTCCGGCGGCGGCAGGCGCGTGATCTGCAGACCAAGGTCGCGGATAAAACAAAGCAGCTTGAAGAGGCTCTGCATCGCGCCGATCTGGCCAGCCTGGCAAAGACACAGTTTCTTGCCAATATGAGTCACGAATTGCGGACTCCGCTAAACAGCATCATCGGATTTTCAGATCTTCTGCAAAAGGAGATGTTCGGGCCGATCGGCAGTGAGCGCTATACCGAGTTCGTCCAGCATATTCATTCAGCTGGAGCCCATCTCCTCGAGTTGATCAACGACATTCTCGATGTTTCCCGGATAGAGCTGGGAGAGATGGGGCTGAAGGAAGATCTATTTGACCTTGGCCGTTCGGTCTCCGCCACAATCGCCATGATCCGCCCGAAACTTGCTGAGAAGTCGCAAAATTTCACGGCGGAGCTTCCGGAGAGGCCGGTCGGATTTACCGGTGACGAGCGGCAGATCCGTCAGGTTCTGATGAATTTGCTGACCAACGCCGTTAAGTTCACGGATACGGACGGCACGATCACCCTGCGGCTCACTGTTGATCCGGAAGCAGGCGCGGTGCTTGAGGTGAAAGACAACGGAATGGGCATTCGCGAGAGCGATCTTGATCGTGTTCTGAACCCGTTCGAGCAGGCGACGGACGAAACCTACAGCCGTTCGATCGAGGGAGCGGGGCTAGGTCTCTACCTCACCCAGGCGATTGCCCAATCCCATTGTGGCGACTTGAAGATCGTCAGCCAGCTGGGCGTCGGGACGACTGTTACCGTAACCCTGCCAGCTAGCCGGATCGAGCCGCTCGCCTGATACGGTCCGTTCCTGTTCCGCTACTCCAGATGCGGTTCGACCGGAACGCCGGCCGGCGTGCGGATAAAGAGTGCGAGCACGGCGCAGACCGCGGGGTACAGGGCGAGGCCTTGGATCATCAGGGTGGGCGAGCCGAAATGATCGAACGCATAGCCTATCGGTAGCGGTCCGATAGACGCACCGACGACCCCGATCATCTGTCCGACACCCTGAATGCTCCCGAGATGTGCCCGGCCGAAGAAGCGCGGCCAGACGTAGCCGAAGAGCGTCATGCTGCAGGCATTCAGAAGGCCGAACAGGGCGGCATAGGCAACGGCAGTCGGAACATTGGTCACCTGCGTCACCATGAGCAGGGCTGCGGCCTGGATCAGCAGGGCAATGGAAAACGCGTATCGAGACTTTATCCTGTCGAGTGTCCGTCCCACCAAGGGCATCATCGCCACCATTGTGCAGGCAGAGATCGGGAACATCCAGGCGGCGACCTGTTCTTCCAACCCTTGCGCGCTGAAGATCTTCACCTGATAGAAATGCAGGCTGGTGACCAGCATGGCGATGGATACCATTCCGACCCATAGCAGGTGAAATGTCGGTGTCCGGAGCGCTTCGCTGAGGGACAGGCCTGGTATGGCTTCGGTCTGCGCAGTCGTATCGCCAGCCTTTTTTTCCGGAGCTATGCCGTCAGGATAAAGGCCCTTCTGCTCCGGCTTGTCGTGCACGAGCAGCCAGATGACCGGAAGCATCAGTATCCAGGTCGTGAGCCCGAGCACTGTCCAGGCCTGACGCCAGCCAACTGTGTCGATCAGGTATTGCCCTAGTCGCGGGTGGATCGCCATCGAGGCGGCGAAGCCAAGTGCCATGAGGCCCATGGCATAGCCGCGTTTCTTGCTGAACCATTGGGAGGTCATGTTGGCACAGCTCAGCATGAGCGAGCCCTGGCCGAAAAAACGCAACAAAGCGAAGCCGATCCCGAGCCACAGCATATTGGCTGCTGCCCCGAAGAACAGGCAGGCAAAGCCGAGCAGGATCACGATCACGCTGGCCATTATGCGGGGACCGAACCGGTCGACGAGGCGCCCGGTAAATGGCAGGCAGAATGCGGCGAGCAGAGTGGCTGTCCCGTAGGCCGAAGCGATCTCGGTACTTGAGATGCCGAGATCTTTACTGATCGGGTCAATGAACACGCTGAAGGTGTGGGACTGACCTGGACCGCTGACAAAAATGCCGAGCCCGGCGACGGAGAGAATGACCCATCCGTAAAAAATGCGATCGTTCAGGTAGCCGAATAGCTGATCGCGAAGCGCCGCGACGGACATCTCTATCTCCCTGATGATTCTTTTTTTCGAACTGATCTGCTCGATTACCCAAAGATTGTCGGTAAAAACATCACAGAACAAGACAGATATTCGTCTCCAGATGGAATTGCTCTATCCTGCCGGACGGGCAATTGCTGTCCGGCAACGGTTGACGCTGCTCAACATTCCGGACAAGTTCCGTAAGAGCGAATAAAAACAATGGAATGGGTAGCCCGTGGTAAAAATAGTCGAAGCCAGGTTTGGAATCGGCGCGGTTGTTCGGCACAAGATGTTCGATTTCCGGGGCGTTGTGTTTGATGTCGACCCCGAATTTGCCAACACCGAAGATTGGTATCTCGCCATTCCGGAAGATCGCCGCCCGAGGCGCGATCAGCCGTTCTATCATCTGTTTGCCGAAAATCCGGAAACCTACTACGTCGCGTATGTCTCGGAGCAAAACCTGGTCGACGACAGCGACAATGGCCCGGTGAACCATCCTTCTATTTCAGAGCAGTTCACGGGGTTCGATGACGGCCGCTATATCGTCCGTCACCACGAAGCCTGACTCTATCTCACACCTTGTTGATGACGATCCCGCCGATCCTTGTGCGGTTGGCGGAACACGACGTCTATGTTTTCGGCTTGTCTGTTCCTTTTGAAACTCCCGGATCAAGCATTGCCTATAACGAAAGACTCTTCGGAAATCCGCTTCGTCCGGCTGCCGGAAATTGCTCTAGGCGAAATTGCCGAACATATGTCGGATCCACGCGTCGTCGAGCATATGCCGCTCGCGATAGGTGACTGGGATCAGTCGCGCTGTAAGCAGTTCGTCGCTTACAAAGAAGAATTCTGGCGCCGCGATGGTCTTGGCCATTGGGCAATTCTTAGAGATGACGTCTATGCCGGGTGGGGTGGGTTTCAGAAAGAAGCCGGTGAATGGGATTTTGGCTTGGTGCTCAAACCGGACCATTTTGGGTTGGGGATCCGAGTTGCCGGGAAGGCGCTCGCTGTTGCCAGATCCGACACGCGCATTCCCTTCGTCACGTTCTTGTTGCCGCTTTCGCGAAAGCATTTTCGCTGGACTGACCGGTTGGGCGCTGAGCGTGTGGGCGAGGTGGATTACGCGGGCAGTGTTTTCCGCAAGTATCGTTTGGGTACCGAATGAGACAAGTCGCCGGGATTTACCCGCGGGCGTTCAGGCGGCGCTTTGACGTTGTCCCGGGCGGGCTGCTTGTTCCGAGTCCTGCTTTTTGAATTCCCACACCCGGGCAGGCGGTAGATTGCGCCACGCCGTGCCGACATGCTTTGCATTGATCCCGAGGCCATCCCGCAATGTCCGCGACACCGGGCAGCTCGGGCCATAGCTGTATTGGATGAGGGAGCCGTTTTCCCCCAATACCGCGAACGCTTCGGCGAGGATGACATTGCGTTGGCTGCGAGGGAGCGACAGCAGGGGCAGGCTGGAAACGATCCGCCGAACCGGGCCCGCATTGTTCGATGCAAGATGACGCCGAAGATGCTCTGCATCCCCGGTCACGACCGTTACTTCCGGGAAAGCGCTCCGCAGCCAGTCGGACAAAGCCCGATCCCGTTCCAGAACGACCATGCGGTCTGGAGCGATACCGTTCTCAATCAGTGCACGGGTTACCGCTCCTGTTCCGCCGCCGAGCTCGACGATCCATTCGTCAGGTGCCAGATCGGCGACCGTGCCGGCGATCAATCGAGTCAGGTCCCGTCCACTGGGACGGACAGACCCTGTCTTGAGTGGGGCACGAAGCCATCTTGAGAGGAAGAAGATTTCCTCTCTGGCTGTTCGAAGACCCATGAAGCACTCCCTGAAATCAGGCCAGAATATCGACCTTGAGCATTCATAGATAGGCGCAACGATCTTGCACCAAAAGCAGAAAAATCAGCGTCCGGTGACTGATCCCCCGTACACCTCCCAATATTCTAGGTCTTTGGCAGTTTTGCTGCACGCCGAAGTTTCGGATCGAGTAGATCGCGAAGCCCGTCGCCAAGCAGGTTCAGGCCCAGCACGGTAACTGCGATGCAGAGTCCGGGGAGAATCGCCAGCATGGGCGCGAAATAGAGCATGGTCTGCGCTTCGTGTAGCATTTTGCCCCAGCTTGGCTGCGGCGGCTGGGTACCGAGGCCGAGATAGCTGAGGCCGGCCTCGGCCAGGATGGCGAGGGCGAACTGGATCGTCGCTTGCACGATCAGCGGGCTGGCGATGTTGGGCAGCATGTGGCGCAGGGCGATTTGCAGGGGAGGCACGCCAACAGCGCGCGCGGCTGTGACATATTCCATCTTCCAGACCGAGAGCGAGACGCCGCGGGTAAGGCGGGCGAAGACCGGGACATTGAAGATACCGATGGCAATGATCGAGTTCACGGTTCCGGGCCCGTAGATCGCCGTGATCATCACGGCTGTCAGCAGGGCGGGAAAGGCGAAGGCGAGGTCGCTTGCCCGCATCACGGCTTCGCTGATCAATCCGGGCCGCATTGCCGAGAGGAGGCCGAGTGGGCCGCCGAGACCGATGCCAAGGCCGACCGCGACCAGACCGACTGCCACGGAATTGCCTGCGCCGACCATTAGCATGGAGAGTATATCCCGGCCAAAATGATCCGTGCCGAGCGGGTGCCCGATCGATGCAGCGCTGAGCTTTTCAGCAATATTCAGCACGGTGACAGGGTACGGCGTCCACACTAGCGCCAGGGCCGCTATCAGCAGGACTGACACGGAGATCGCACCGCCGATCAGGAAACCGGGGTGACGCATCGCCCGGCGCCAGAAACCGGTCCGTTGGCGTATAGAGCTGAGAGTGGCGATATCAGACATTGCCGCCACCCTGTCTGAGACGCGGATCGGCCCAAGCGTAGAGGATGTCGACGATGAAATTCACTGTGATGACGATGGCGACAAGCAGAACGACGATATCCTTCACCACGATCAGGTCACGCTGGGCGATGGCCTGGAACATCAAGCGGCCCAAACCTGGCAGATAGAACACATTCTCGATGATCACGGTCCCGGCGAGCAGGAAGCTGAATTGCAGGCCCATGATGGTCAGCGGGGCGGCGAGCGCGTTGCGGACGGCGTGCCGCCAGATAACAGTCCCTCCGGGCAATCCCTTTGCCCGGGCCGTCCGGATGTAGTCCTCGCCGAGTACGTCAATGACGGACGAGCGTGTGACCCGGGCCAGAATGGCCGCCTGCGGCAGCGCGAGCGCTATGGCCGGCAGGAGGAGGGAGCCGAGGGCGGGCAATATGCCATCCTCGAAGCCGGGAAAGCCACCCGCGCTGGTCCAGCCGAGGGTAACGGCGAAAAGCAGGATCAGCAGGATGGCAAACCAGAAATTCGGCACCGCGACGCCAAGCTGGGCGATCCCCATGATGATGGTGTCGGCCGGGCGGCCCCGGAACATGGCGGACAGCACACCGCTTGGAAGCGCGATGAGCGTCGAGAACAGGATGGCCATCAGGGCCAACGGCAAGGTGACAACCATGCGCTCGCCAATGAGCTCGGAAACGGGCACATCATAAGTATAGCTGATCCCGAGGTCGCCAGAGAGGAAGGCGAGGATCCAGGAGATGAACCGTTCGGGAGCCGGGCGGTCGAGCCCCATCTGTGCCCGCAAGGCTGCGAGCGTATCCGGCTGCGCATTCAGGCCAAGCATGACCTCCGCCGGATCGCCCGGAAGCACTTCCATGACGAGGAATACAATCAGGGCGGCGACCACGAGGGTCGCCGCCAGTGCCGTCAGGCGCCGCACGGTAAATTCGAGCATGGAACGAAGTCCGGCGGGTTCAGGTTATTCCCAGTAAGCGGCGGTCACGTCGTTGGCCTGGATTGGACGGTTCGCCCAGAGACCCTTGATGCCTTTTTTCCAGACGCCATTCTGGGCCAGCTCGAACAGGAAGCCGTTGACGCTGTCTTCAGCCAGAACTTTCTGGGCCTCGCCTATCAGCGCTTTCCGCTTGGCCGGATCGACAGCTTCCGTCAGGTCTGCATAGACCTTGTTGAAGCGGTCGCTCTTGTAATTGAAGTAGTAGCTGTCACGCGCATAGATGCCGATATCGAACGGCTCGGTGTGGGAGACGATGGTGAGATCATAATCCGTCGTCTTGAACACCTGCTTCAGCCATTGCGCCCACTCAACCGGGATGATGTCCGTTTCGATACCGACGGCAGCGAGCTGGGCGGCGATCACTTCACCGCCACGGCGGGCATAGCTTGGCGGCGGCAGGGTCAGGCGCAGTTTCAGACCGGAGGCGTAACCGGCTTCTGCCAGTAGAGCCTTCGCTTTCGCCTGATCGTGCGGATACATAGCGGTCAGATCGACATATGCCGGATGGTGCGGGGCGAAATGGCTGCCGATAGGCGTGCCGGAGCCGAACATGGCGCCGTCGATGATCGCCTGCCGGTCAATGGCATGGGCGATGGCGCGGCGGACACGAATGTCGCTCAGGGCCTTGTTCGTATTGTTCATGGAGAGAATGGTTTCCCCCTCCGTGGTGCCGACGACGACCTCGAAGCGCGGATCGGCGCGGAACTGCTCCAGCAGCTCGGGCGCGCCGAAATTCGGGAAGACGTCGATATCGCCGGACATCAGCGCGGCGGCCGATGACGCGGCATCCGGCATGACCTTGAAGCTGACCTTGGCCAGTTTCGCGGCATCGCCCCAATAGGCATCGTTCCGCTTCAGGCGGATCTCGGAGCCCTTGGACCAGCGATCAAAAGTGAACGGACCGGTCCCGACCGGCTTGGTCTTGTTCCCATCCGCGCTTTCGGACGCAACCATGACCACGTCACCCCAACCGAGGTTGAACAGGAAATGTCCCGTCGGACGCTTCAGGGTGATGGTCACGGTCTGGGCGTTCGGAGCCTCGACCTTGGCGATCGGTTCAAACAGGCCTTTCTGGGCGTTGGTGCTGTCTTCCGCCATGGCGCGGTTGATCGAGAACAGAACGTCGGCGGAATCGAATGCCGTGCCATCGTGGAAATTCACACCGTCGCGGAGCGCGAAGCTGTAGGTCAGGCCGTCGTCGGAGACTGTCCACACTTTCGCCAGTCCGGGCAGTACGGCACCGTCCGGGCCAATCCGGGTCAGGCCCTCGAACACGTTCTGATAGACGACCTCGTCAATCGCGGCGGCGGCGCCAGCGGTCGGGTCCAGATGCGGCGGCTCAAGTCCAATGCCGAGTGTCAGACTATCCTTGGCGGCGGCCTGCCCGGACATACCGAGGCCAGTGGCCAACAGCGCTGCTGCGATCAGCGTGGTTTTCATTTCTTGTCTCCCTGCCCAAAGCGGCTCCACAGAACGGTTCCGCCCGAAAGGGGGCAAGCCTTACACGGCCCCTGTTGCACTGCAATAGCGGGAATGGAAATGCGGGATGCTTTGGCGGACTGCCAGTCAGGCTAGCTATGGTCTCGCAAAATGGCTGAAAGTTTTGCCGCTGCTTCGGCGAGTGCGGCCCGCTGCGGTGCCGCGATCTCGGCATTCTCGAGGCAGTCGGCGGTCGCGGACAGGACATCCGCCAGGAGGTAGTCGTGAAGATGGAAGGAGGCGACACGCTTGTCGTCCCCCGGATGCACAAGCTTCACGGCAATGGCATCGCGTTCACGTTCGACTTCATATGTACTGTCTCGATGGAAATAGCCGAGATAGGCCTTGTCGGGAAACTCGATGGAGACCTCGGCTGCATCTGTTATCGGTTTGCGCATGAACGACTCCAATCCATTGGCCCGGGAACAGGCGCCGGTTATGTATTTGCGTGGTTCGCGACGAGAAAACATTGATCCAAATCAATGTTTTTGTCTTGTTTACGGATATTGTTGAGAGCGACACTGAAGCTGAATCTATAGCCGCGACGACGACCCGGTTTTGCCGGGATGCAAAGAGAGCGGGCACGAAAAACCGGAGGAATATGATGGTGCCGATGGATACCATCCAGGCGCATGGCAGCCGGATGGAGCCTGACGAACCTTGGGAATGGCTGGCGGCAGGATGGCGTGACATCCTGGCCGGCCCGGCGATCAGCCTGACCTACGGGATCGCATTCTCCATCATCAGCCTGGGGCTCGCCGGCGCGCTTTTCTATTTCGATATCCCGCACCTTCTACTGCCGCTTTCGGCCGGTTTCATGTTGATGGGCCCGATGCTGGCGGTCGGACTCTACGAGACCAGCCGGCGGCGTCAGACTGGAGAACCTGTTTCACTCAGGACGGCGCTTTTCGTGCCGGTGCGTAACCCAACTCAGCTCGCCTCGCTGGGCGTCATCCTTATGGCGGCGCATTTGATCTGGATTCGCATTGCCACGCTGCTTTACGCGCTATTCTTCGGCACCCAGCCTTTTCCGGGGTTGGAAGAGTCCATCAGCATGCTGTTCTTCACGTTCGACGGCCTTGGTCTGCTTGTTGTAGGCACCGCATTCGGCGGCGTGCTGGCGGCTGCTGTCTTTGCGCTTACGGCGTTCTCGGTGCCGATTTTAATGGTGCGCGACGTTGATGCTGTGACGGCCATTCTGGAAAGCGTGAAGATGATACGGGAGAATCTCTGGCCGATGCTGGTATGGGCCTGGCTCATCGTGATGCTGACAGCGGTCGGGATTGTGACCTGTTTCGTCGGACTGGCGATTACCTTCCCGCTGATCGGACATGCGACATGGCATGCTTACAGGCGTGCTTTTGACGGGATCAGGCCGGACTAACCGGCTGACTTTGCCTTTGCCGCGCCGTTGAGCCATTCAAATGCGCGTGGATACCAGTCCTTCGGAGCGGCGTGTCCACCATCATAGAGGCAAAGTGCGAGGCGCGAGCCTCCGCCGCAGTGGTTCCATTCCTTGCAAAGCAGGCCCTTAGGTCCGGTGCGTTCGACGTCCGGCAGCTTGCAGCGGTTATGCGCCCGCAAGACCTCGAAGCTCTGAAACACGTCGCCCTGACGCCATTGTCCGCGAATGGTCCGGCCCTCCAGCGGCATGATCTTGTCCCCGCGTCCGTGGACATGGATCATCGTGACCGGCCCTGCCGGGCAGGTTACGGGATGCGGCCGCCAGAACGCCCCGGAAACTGGAAAGAAACCGGCATAGCGATCCCCGGCCAGGCAGGCGATATCCCATGCCATGGATGCGCCGAGAGAGAAGCCGGAAACCCAGAGACGTGACCGGTCGATGGGCCAGCGTCTGCCTACATCATCGATCATGGCTGCCGCGAACGCGATTTCATCCCGATTGTTGGAAGGGGCACCTCTTACGGACCAGCCCCCGTCGATACCGTTCGGTGCAACGACCAGTGCTCCGGCGTCATCCGCTGCCTTTGCCAGCGCTTTCATCCCCATGACGACGCGGCCGGTCTGTCTGTATCCGTGGAAATAGATCAGGACGGGGAGGGGACTTTCTCCGTCCCAGCCGGCAGGCGCCCTCGCGTGGTAACTGCCGCCGTCAAGAATGCAGGCATCTGTGGGTCCGCACGGATGCTCAGCACCGTTGGCCATTGTGGCGGGGACGCCAACGAAGACAAGCAGCGCGGCAATTAATGCAGCAAAGGTTTGAGACCATCTCATGGATGGAAGAGTGACCCGGGTCCAGGCGATTGTAACTCGGGAAATCCCTCAATAACGACGTTGTGACGATAGGTCAGTCGTCGTCCAGCATGCGGTGCGCGGCGCCGTCGAGATCCTCGAACTGGCCGCTCTTGAGGGCCCAGAGAAAGGCAATCAGACCGATAAGTCCGAGAAACAGAGCGGCAGGGATGAGGAAGCTAAGAGCGGTCATTGTGAGGCTCCGGCAGGACCTGGCCGAGTTTAATGCGCAGGGCATTCAGCGTCACCACCAGTGACGAGGAGGACATGGCGATGGCGGCGACCAGCGGCGTGGCGAAGCCGGCGGCGGCAACCGGAACCGCGATCAGATTGTAGGCGAGGGCCAGGGTGAAATTCTGCATCACCAGCGCTCTGGAGATCCGGGCGGTCTTCAGGCTTTCCAGAACCGGTGCGAGGTGATGGCCCTGAAAGATGAAATCCGCCGCTGTCTGGCTTGCGTCGGCAGCGGTGCCGGGCGAGATCGAGGCAAAGGCGGCGGCGAGCGCGGGAGCATCGTTCAGTCCGTCACCGACCATGCAGACCCGACGCCCCTGTGCGGTAAGAGTGTCCAACCGGGCGATTTTTTCCTGGGGTGTGCAGCCATGGCGCCAGGTCGTAATCCCGAGCTCCTTCGCAATCCGGGCCACCGCATCCTGGCGGTCGCCGGACAGCAGTTCCACTGCGTAGCCGTCATATTGCAAGGCGGATATCACGGCTGCCGCATCGGAACGGACCGTGTCATTGAACCGGAACTGGACGTGGCGTCCATTCTCGGAAAGCCAAAGCTCTGGGCCATCATGGGCGAGGCCTTCATTGGCTGAGATGCCGGCGAACTCCCGCCTGCCAAGACGGATCTCGCTTTGACCGTCCATGGCCTTGAGGCCCTGACCCGGGATTTCCTCGACTGACTGGAGCGCGGCGACTGGACCGGCTACCCGGCGCAAGGCGAGGGAGAGCGGGTGACGGCTGGCGGCGGCCAGTGCGGCGGCACGTTTCAGGTCGGCGAGCGCGATGTCGTGCCGGTCAACCAGTTCGGGCTGACCGAGGGTGAGGGTGCCGGTCTTGTCGAACACTATGGTGTCGACGGTTGCGAGCCGTTCGAGACCGTCCCCGGACTTCGCCAGAATTCCGGCCTTCAGCAGGCGCCCGACTGCCCCGGCCTGGACCGCCGGAACAGCAAGTCCCAGAGCACAGGGGCAGGTAACGATGAGAACTGTGATGGCGATCATCAGCGAGCCCTGCCAGCTCATTCCGCCGATCAGGAACCAGCCAAGGAAGGTGGCCAGAGAGACAGCGTGCACGACCGGGGCATACCAGCGCGCCATCCGGTCGGCCAGACGCACATAGCGGGCCCGGCCCTGCTCGGCGGCTTCCATCAGGCCGACGATCTCGGAAAGCAGCGTGCCTTCGTCAGTGGCGGTCACGGTCACGGTGACCGGCGCTCCGACATTGACTGTCCCGGCGAAGACCTTGTCGCCGATCCGTGTCGGTCGCGGCAGGCTTTCGCCCGTCACCATGGAGGTGTCGATTTCTGTCTGGCCGCTTGCCAGCACGCCATCGACGGGGAGGCGCTCACCGGCGGCAACCGCGACGCTCATTCCGGGGCGGATGCTGTCTATCGGCATCGAGATATAGCTTCCGTCAGCGTTGATGACGGTCGCGGAGACTGCTCTCAGGGCCAGAAGGTTCTGGGCGGCGGACTCGACTTTGCGCCGCAGTGAACGATCAAGAAACCGGCCAATCAGCAGGAAGAAAAGCAGGCTGACTGCGGCGTCGAAATAGACATGCTCGCCGCCGCGCGTGGTCTCGAATAGGCTCATGCCGCACGCGAGCAGAACGGCGAGCGAGATCGGCACATCCATGTTGGTGCGGCCGTGCGAGACAGCTGACAGGGCCGAGCGGAAGAACGGGCGTCCGGCGTAGGCGACTGCGGGCAGGGCAATCAGGGCGGACAGCCAGTGCATCAGCGCCCGGGTCGCTTCGCCCATGTCCTGCGCGAGACCGGCCCACACGGCGACGGAGATCAGCATCACATTGGCGGCGGCGAAGCCGGAGACCGCCATGGCCTTCAAGAGGTCCTTGTCGTCCGTGTTGGCCGAGGCGGCGAGTTTTACCGGATCATAGGGGCTGACTTCATAGCCAAGGTCGGCCAGCACCCCGACGAGGAAGGCTGCATCCGTCTGTGCTTCGTTCCAACGCAGATGCAGGCGGCGTGTCGTTGCGTTGAGCCTGGCTGCCAGGACGCCGGGCTTTCCGTTGAGGCCGCCCTCGATCTGACGGACGCAGGACGGGCAATGCATGTTCCGAACAATCAGATGCAGGTCCGAGATACCGTCTTCACCGGCAACGACATAAGAGCCGACATCCGCTGGCCGGATGACGTCATCCGCCAGATCCATTGCCGCCGCGATCTCGCAGCAACTCGCAAGCGGGGCTGTCTTGATGCTTTGCGTGCCGTTTGGGCTGTCGGAGGTGGCGTTCATGCTCGTGCCTATTCGATCCAGAGCGTTCCGTCCTGGCGGAACGGTGTTCCGTCAGCCATGTGGGCGGTCAGTCGTGTGTCCCAGTTGCCCACAACGGGAAGGGTGGCCTGTCCGACATAAAGTCCGTCGGCCATCTCGGAGAGCGTGACGAGCTGGTCATAACTCTCATTGATCGGGTGGCGGAAGGCGAGCGTGATACTGGTGGGCATCAACACCTTGCCCGCGCTGTCCGCAAGGCGTGCCGACACGGACATGGTGATGATCCCGGGGGGCGTCTGGTCCCGCTCGAAGGCGATCTCGACCTGCCAGCCACGCGCCCGCTGTGCTTCCGCGTCGCGGATCGCCGCGTTGTAGGTCAGGCCCTCCTGGTAGGATTTGTGGCTGGTCAGCCCAGTCCATGTATCGAGGGCGACGATGACGAAGGTGACGTTCACCGCGATCACGATGCCGAAGAAGCCGAGCAGCATCAGCAGGACATGTTTGCCTTTGATCTTCATGGGCGTGCTCATATGGGTGTCACTCATTGTTCTGGGCCTCTGAATACCGTGTCGTTGATGGCGCGGTTGCCGTCTGCGAGGTCGGTGACGACGAAGTTGAAGTCTTCCCGGCCGTCCGGTGCATTGGCCGCCGGGACGGAAACGAAAACCCGGAACTGGGCGAGACGATCGGCCGGAACCGTGAGGCCGCTGGTACCTTCCTGACCGACAACGCTGATCAGAGCATTCTCCAGTCCCTCAATCGCGATCTCGAAGCGTCGTATCTCGTGCTGCTTGTTCAGGATCTTGATCGTATAGCCATTCCGGATGCCGC
Source organism: Nisaea sp. (assembly GCF_034670185.1). Taxonomy (NCBI): domain Bacteria; kingdom Pseudomonadati; phylum Pseudomonadota; class Alphaproteobacteria; order Rhodospirillales; family Thalassobaculaceae; genus Nisaea; species Nisaea sp. The sequence goes on along the minus strand of NZ_JAXMNY010000001.1, from coordinate 1,441,100 downwards.
CATCGGACAGTTTCACAAACAGCGGGTTCCGGTCATGCAGGATATTGATGTCGAGTGTAGACCGGGTGATCAGGGCCGCCAGCATGATCAACCCGACGATCGCGATCAGGGCTGCATAGATGACGGTCCGGGCGCGGAAGATGCGTGGTTTCTGCTCCGGCCGCCCCGCCGCGCGCCGCTCGTGATTGACGTAGGTATCGTAGGAAATCAGGTTCAGTGGCCGGTTGATCCGGGTCATCACCTCATCGCAGGCATCGATGCAGAGCGCACAATGGATGCATTCCAGTTGCTGGCCGTCACGGATATCGATGCCCATCGGACAGACCGCGACGCACTGGTTGCAGTCGATGCAGTCGCCCCGTGTATCCCAATCCATGTTCTTCCGGAATGGCGCGCGCGGTTCGCCTCGGTCGTCCTTGTAGGAGACGATCAGCGATTCCTCGTCGACCAGCGCGCCCTGAATGCGGGGCCACGGACACATGTATGTGCAAACCTGCTCGCGCATCATGCCGCCGAAAACATAAGTGCAGCCGGCGAGGATCGCGACGGTGCTGTAGGCGACGATCGGGGCCTGAAAGGTGAAGAGATCGACAAGCAGCGTCGGCGCGTCGGCGAAATAGAAGATCCAGGCGCCACCGGTCGCCATGCCAATCAGGATCCACAGCACGTGCTTCGTGGTTTTACGCGCGATCTTGTTAACGGATAGGGGGGCTTTGTCGAGCCGGATGCGGGCACTGCGGTCGCCCTCGACCAGACGCTCAACCCAGATAAAGAGGTCGGTCCAGACCGTCTGCGGGCAGGTATAACCACACCAGACTCTGCCAGCGAGGCTGGTGACAAGAAACAGTCCGAGAGCGGCTATGATCAGCAAGCCGGTCAGATAATAGACCTCTTCAGGCCAGATCTCGATGAAGAAGAAATAGAATCGCCGGGCCGGGAAATCGATCAGGATGGCTTGGTCGGGTGCGTTCGGGCCGCGATCCCAGCGGATCCACGGGGCGAGGTAATAGACCGCCAGTGTCGCGGCCATGACCAACCATTTCAGCTTTCGGAACACACCCTTGGCGCGCTTCGGGTAGATCTTGACGCGCGCCTTGTAGAGGGAGCGTTCCTCCTTCTTGTTGACGGCATCGACATCGATCGTCTCGACTTTTGCCGATGACACGCTGGCTTGGCTGGCTGCTTGGCTGGCCTGGTCCATTGGGGTGACCTGTATGTCGGTTGACTGACGGGGACCGGAAAGGCCGGACCCGGATCACGTACGAGATGTTCTCCCGCCGGCGAACCGGCGGGAGAACCGAGGTTTATTCGCCGCCGCCGAGCGAGTGGACATAGATGGCGAGCTGCTTGATGGTCGCCTCGTCGAGGCGGTTGGTCCAGTCCGGCATCACGCCGAAGCGGGCATTGGTAACCGTCTCGCGCAGGGCCTGGCGATCACCGCCATAGAGCCAGATCGCATCGGAGAGCCGGGGAGCACCCAAGTCGTGCAGACCCTGGCCTGTGTCACCATGGCAGGATGAACACTGCTCGGCGAAGACGGTTTGGCCTTCAGATGCCGCCGCCTCGTCATGCTCCTGCCCCGAGATCTTCAGGACATATTCAACCACCTGATTGATCTGCTGCCGCTCGAGCAGCCCGTCCTTGCCGAAGGCAGGCATCACGCTAAAGCGGGTGTCTTCATGGGCGGAGCGGATACCGTAATGGATCGTTGCCGAAATCTCTTCCGGCGTGCCGCCCCAGATCCAGTCGTCGTCGTTCAGGTTCGGGTAGCCAACGAAGCCCTGGGCACCCTGACCGTGGCACTGGGAGCAATTAACCGCGAAGGCCGACTTGCCGCCCGCGAGGGAGAAGTTCAGCAACTCGGTATCCGCACGGATGTCTGCCAGCGATGCGACCTCGATCCGATCGAGATACTGTGCCTGGGCTGCTTTTGCTTCGGCAATCTTGTCCACCACGTCCTGACGGGAGGAATAGCCGATCATGCCCTTTGTATGGCTGCTGATCAGCGGCCAGGTCGGATACACAACCCAGTACCCTATTGCCCAGACGATGCAGGCATAGAAGGTCCAGAGCCACCAGCGCGGGAGCGGGTTGTTGAGTTCCTTGATCCCGTCCCACTCATGACCGGTTGTCTCGATGCCGGTCACATCGTCTTTTTCAACATTGTGAGCCACGGTCAATCCTCCTCAAGCGGCAAATGCGCGGCTTTCTTGAACTTGTTCTTGTTGCCGGGCCACAGCGCGTAGACGACGGCGGTGCTGAACATCACGACCAGGAACACCAGGCCCCAGGATTGCGCGAAGGCGGAAACAGTCTGATATGTCATGGGTTCCTCCTCCTACCTGAGTGCCGGGTCTTTGGCGTAGAGGTCGAAATCGACCAGGGTGCCGAGCATCTGGAGATAGGCGATCAGAGCATCAAGCTCGGACAGCTTTTCCGGATTGCCGTCGAAGTCCCGGACCTGAGCCTTTGGATAGCGCTCCATGAAGGCATCGAAATCGTCCGCGTCCGGGTTGACCTGGGTACGGGCATCCTCGACGGCCTTCTCGATCATTTCATCGGAATAGGGGACGCCTACACCGCGGTTGGCGATGAGGTGACCGGCGAGATCCTCGATCTTGAGCGGGTGCTCGGCGAGGAACGGATAGCCGGGCATGATCGATTCAGGCACCACGGAGCGCGGATTGTTCATGTGCGCAACGTGCCAGTCGTCCGAATAACGGGCACCCACCCGGGCGAGGTCCGGTCCGGTCCGCTTCGAGCCCCACTGGAACGGGTGGTCGTACATGCTTTCCGCGGCGAGGCTGTAATGGCCATAGCGCTCGGCCTCGTCCCGGAACGGCCGCACCATCTGGCTGTGGCAGTTGTAGCAGCCCTCGCGGATATAGATGTTCCGTCCCGCCAGCTCGAGCGGGGTGTAGGGCCGCATGCCCTTCACCTTCTCGATGGTGCTCTCCAGATAGAAGAGCGGTGCGATTTCAACCAGGCCGCCGATGGCGACTGTGATCAGAATACCGACAGTAAGCAGGATCGAATTCTTCTCGAAGACAGAGTGTTTATTGAGAAGCGACATTGATCATTCTCCCGCCGCGACCGCAGCCTGGGGCGCGCGCACTGGCGCTCCCACGAACGGAGCTTCATCACGAAGATCCCCCCGCATGGTGCGATAAAGATTGTAGGCCATGACCAGGGAGCCAGCGACGAACACTGCGCCACCAAGAGCCCGGATCACATAGAAGGGATGCATGGCTTCAACGGTCTCGACGAAGGAATATTCCAGGAAGCCGAGGCTGTCATATGCCCGCCACATCAGACCCTGCAGGATACCGGACACCCACATCGACGTGATGTAGAGCACGATGCCAATGGTCGAGATCCAGAAGTGCCAGCCGACGAGGCGCAGCGAATAGAGCCGCTCCCGGTTCCACATGATCGGAACCACGCAATAGAGCGCGCCGAAACTGACCATGCCGACCCAGCCGAGCGCACCGGAATGCACGTGGCCGATGGTCCAGTCAGTGTAGTGGCTGAGGCCATTCACCGCCTTGATGGACATCACCGGGCCTTCGAAGGTGCTCATGCCGTAGAAGGCGACGGAGGTCACCAGCATGCGCAGAACCGGATCGGTGCGGAGCTTGTCCCAGGCGCCCGAAAGCGTCATCAGGCCGTTGATCATGCCCCCCCAGGAGGGCATCCAAAGCATGATCGAGAAGGTCATGCCGAGAGTCTGCGCCCAGTCCGGCAGCGCCGTGTAGTGCAGGTGGTGCGGGCCGGCCCAGATATAAAGGAAGATCAGGGACCAGAAATGGATGATGGAGAGCCGGTAGGAATAGACCGGACGCTCCGCCCGCTTCGGGATGTAATAGTACATGATGGCGAGGAAGCCGGCGGTCAGGAAGAAGCCGACTGCGTTATGGCCGTACCACCACTGCGTCAGCGCGTCCTGCACCCCGGAGAAAGCCGAATAGCTCTTCGCGCCGGTAATGGAAACCGGCAGGGAGAGGTTGTTCACGATATGCAGCATCGCGATGGTGATGATGAATGCGAGGTAGAACCAGTTCGCGACATAGATGTGCGGCTCGCGGCGCTTCCAGAGAGTGCCGAGGAAGACCAGTAGATAGGCCACCCAGACGATGGTCAGCCAGAGGTCAACATACCATTCCGGCTCCGCGTATTCCTTGCTCTGTGTGATGCCGAGCACGTAGCCGGTCGCTGCCAGCACGATGAATAGCTGATAACCCCAGAACACGAACCATGGTGCGAGGCCGCCCGCGAGGCGTGCCTTGCAGGTGCGCTGCACGACGTGGAAGGAGGTCATGATCAGCACGTTGCCGCCAAAGGCAAAGATAACGGCGGAAGTGTGCAGCGGCCGAAGGCGTCCGAAATTCGTCCATGGAAGGTCGAAATTCAGAACCGGAAAGGCGAGTTGCAGGGCAATTACCAAGCCAACGATGAAGCCGACAACGCCCCAGAAGGTGGAGGCGATGGCCCCGGCACGGATGACGCCGTCCATATAGCCGACATCGTCACCAGTAACAGGAACTGCAGGGCTTTCGGCCATATCGTAATGCCGTTTCACCAGCACGAAGCAGCCAAGTGTGAAGAATGCAAAGAACAGGAAGGCGTGGAAAGCCAATTCCGGGCTTGCTGCCTTCGCCATCCAAAGCAGACTGACGATGGAGCCAAGCGCGAATAACACGCCCATGATCCATGCGCCGCCGCTGTCGCGGTTTGCGGTTAGTGTGCTGTTCATGACTTCCCTCGCGATACTGAACACACCCGATTGACCATCCCGTATTCGGGAACGGTCGCTAATGGCACGCTAAAGGCATTCGACCGTGGAAACATTGATCCAGGTCAAATTCCAGCGTCACCTTTGGCCCTGAGGCCGAAACTCTCTCAAAAGGCGCAATTCGGCCATGTGGCCGGAACGCGCAGCGGCAAAGCGCCGCATTTTAAGCCTGGGTACCCTCCAGAGGTTATATAGCCCCGGAATGCCGGGCCTTTCCTGCCTGGAGATACGCATCGAAACATGCTGCCACGACACGGGCATACGGACGGCCGGGCGCGTTTATTTCGAGTACCTTCCCATCCCAGTTTAGCAGTCCGTCCGTTTGCATTTCATTAAGATATGCCTGATCGTCGAGGAGTACGCTCGCTTCAATACCAGCATCGGCACAAAGCGCGGCTATGTCCGCCTTGCCATCGCACATCAGACTTTCAATCACTTGCCGGCGCAGCCTGTCGTCTGCACTGACTGCAATGCCCCGGGCGACCGCCAGTCCTGATTCCCTGACGCTTTCCTCATAAAGCCGCGTGTCGGCGATGTTCTGGATATAGCCATTGGGCAGGGCGCCGATAGATGACGCACCAAATCCGATCAGTGTGGATGCATCGTCGGTGGTGTAACCCTGGAAATTGCGCTTCAGGGCGCCAGCCTCGATTGCTTCGGCCATGCTGTCATCCGGTCGGGCGAAATGGTCGAGACCGACTTGCACATAGCCTGCCGCAGCCAAAGTGTCGGCCATTGCCTCGGCCTGATCCCGCCTGATCTCCGGGCCTGGAAGTGCCTCGGTCGGTATCAGGTTCTGGTGTTTGCGCATCCATGGAACGTGCGCGTAACCAAAGACGGCTACCCGACTGGGGTCCAGGCTCAGAGCCATTTCGAGGCTACGGACTGCATCGGATACGCCCTGATATGGCAGCCCGTACATCAGATCGAAATTAAGCGCATCGATACCGGCCGCGCGAAGTGCGCCGACGCGATCCTCGACCAGCTCGAATGACTGCTCGCGATGGATTGCCGTCTGTACGGCGGGGGTGAAATCCTGCAAGCCGAGGCTCGCCCGGGTGATCCCGGCGAGAGCGTAGGCTTCGACGAGACTGTCATCAAGGCTGCGTGGATCTATCTCGATGGCTATTTCAGCATCCGCGGCGAACGGAAACCGGCGGCGCAGCACTGCCATCAAGCTGCTGAAATCGTGAGCGTTGAGCCGGTTCGGCGATCCGCCGCCCCAGTGCACATGCCGAACCGTGCCGGGCTGACGAATGTGCCCGGCGACGGTCTCGATTTCCCGTTCCAAAACACGGGCATATTCAGAAACAGGCCCGTATTTTCGGGCTACCTGCATGGCGCAGCCGCAATACCAGCAGAGCGCCTTACAGAACGGCACATGCAGGTAGAGTGACAAGGAGTCGTCCGGACTCAATGCGCCCAGCCATTGCCGGTAAGTCGTTGCATCGATGCCTTCGTGGAAGTGCGGAGCCGTCGGGTAGCTCGTATAGCGCGGCACATTGCGCGTTCCATACTTTTGCAGGAGAGTATTCTCGGTCGCGCCTGCCGTGCGCATCATGTTCATTTCTTGGTTCACCTGAATTGCCTGATGGTCCGGTTTGTTTCTAGAGGCGCAGCTTGTGATCGCCGGGAACATGGTCGTTGGCCGGCTCCCGTGTGCTCTGCCAGTCCATGATTTCCTGCCGTAAGGCTTCGAACTGACCTTCTTTCTGACTGCCGAAAATTGGGTCCGCAGTGTCGGAAAGCTCGGCGTCCAAAGAGGACCAGTCTTCGGTTGTCAGAACGCGCAAAGCCGTTGGAAAGAAAATGCTTTCCTCCATCCGGATGTGCCGACGCTGGGATTCGATGAATTCAAGCGCCGCGTTCGCGAACTGGCTGCGGGTAATGATGCCGGCGCCGAGGACATTAGACAGGGCGGCCGCAAACGCTTTTATGAAAGCCTCGCAAGCTTCGTGCTCCTCGTCGAGATGGCCGATTTCTTCTGCGGCAGAGGCGTCGCGTGCGACAATCTTTTCGTAGATCTTGTCTTCGCGGGCGTGATGGAACTCGGCCGGGTAGGTGAGGAAATAATCGACGATCGCCGACACAATGTCATAGTCGGGCTCACCCGTGAGGTGCGCGTCTTTCACCTGATTCTCAAGGATCGACAAGAGAATGTCGTGATGCCGATGATCTTCTTGTAGGATTTTCAGTATCTTAGGCACGGCGACCTCCCTTGCTTAGGTCTTTGGTGCCAATAGCCTATGGAATGTGAAACTGGTCGGCGTTGACCTATGTCAAGGCAGGTCGAGACGAGATTTTACAATGGCGAGCGTTGCTGCGGGGGTCCCCCCGGCATTGATTTTTTCCCAATCGCCGAGCGTCCCGTGCCCATGTTGGGCCTGTGCCAGCATCACTGTTTCGGTGGCGTCCGATGCGTCATTGGACCTGCCTGCAATCCTCCGTGCCATGACCTCTTCCGTGACGTCGAGCCAGAAGCCTTTGAATGGCACGTATAGAGACTGTGCGAGGGCCGCGATGGCATTCCTATCTGCCGGGCGGTCATTCACCGCATCCATGATTACGGAAAAACCGGCCTGCAATGCTTCACCAGCCCTGGTCAGCATGATGCCGTAGACCTTTGCGCTGACGTCGGAGTTGTAGGCGGAGGCCGGGAGGCGTTCCGTAGGGGCGCAGCCAAACATTCGCTTCCGGATGATGTCGCTGCGCAGATGGACGGCTCCCGGGACCGGTGAGAGGCATTGGGCGAGAGCCTGTGCCAGGGTGGATTTGCCGGAACCCGAAAATCCGCCAACCCCTATCAGCACTGGCTTTGCCGGTTCGATCTGACGCTGTGCTGCCTGAAAGGATTGGCGCGACTGCTCCAGCATTGCCTTTCTGATCGAGGGGTCCTCTTGCGCTTCCGCGCCGCTCACCATGATCTTCGCCCGTACGGCGGAACGGGTGGAAAGGAACAGGGGCAGGCATGGGAGCCCTTCATAGCCGCCGTCGATGAAGTATCGGTTGAAGGCAAGGCTGGCGAGGTCGGGAAAACCCCTGACGTCCAGATCGCTGAGAAAGTAGGCCAGGTCATACAGAGTGTCGATGCAGGCAAAGCGCGGATTGAACTCGAGACCGTCAAACAGCGTCGGCTCACCATCGATTACACAGATATTCCGAAGATGCAGATCGCCATGGCAATGCTTGGCATGTCCGGCGTCGACCCGGGCGTCAAGCAGCGGGGCTAGCTTTGAAAGCGCGTCGCGGGCGCGGGCTGTGTAGGTTGCCACTTGGTCCGGAGGGAAATGCTCGGGCTGGGATGCAAATTCCTCGAGGTTTTCCTCGATCACCCAGCGGATTCCTCCGGCACCGGCTCCCGGCGCATCCTTGGCAGAAAGTGGCTTGGCCGCGTCATGAAAGGCGCGAATGCGCTCGGCTGTTTGCTCAATCAATTCCGGGGTGAGCTTGCCATCCTCCGCCATTCTGTCGAGCAGCGCATCCTGATCGAAGCGCCTCATTTCCAGAACATATTCAATGGTCTCGCCTGGACCATCGAAAGCAAGCGTTCCGTCTTGCGCCCGGGTCAGATGGCGAATGCCGAGATAGAGTTCGGGCGCGGCTCGGCAATTAAGCTCGAGCTCGGCTTCTGTGAACTTCTCCCGGCGCTCCAGTGTGCCGAAATCCATATAGGGGAAGCAGACTGCCCGCTTGAGCTTGTAGGCGCGATCTCCGGCCAGGAAGACATGCGAGCCGTGCGTGACGATATGGACAGGCTCTTCCGCCGGGCGGGGATCATAGTTCTCCGCGCGAGCCAGAAATTCCAAAGCCGCACTTTGGTCCTCGGTTTCTTCCGTGGTTCGATGGCTCATGATGATCCGGTCCCGCATTCCGGTTGAGCGCCCATTCTGGCGCAGTGCCGCGCGCGCGACCATGACATGACTCAATTAGGGACATGACTCAATCCGGGCCGTGACTCAATGGACCGGTCTAGCGAAGGAGGAAACTATGGGCAGAGCGGAAGTCAACAACGCCGAGCAGACTGGGCCGTCAGCGGCAACACGTGAGCTGGCGGACTGGGTTGTCTCAATCGGCGCCGATGATATCGGTGCAGTGCCGCGCGCCTGGGCGACCGATGCGGTGCTTGACTGGTTCGGGGTAACTGTCGCGGGAAGCCGTGAGCCGTTGAGCCACATCCTTGCGGAGACAATGGCGGAAGAGGGCACCGGGCCGGCGCGTCTGATCGGCCGAGAGAATGCACTGAGTCCACTCAATGCCGCGCTGGTGAACGGTGCTGCCTCCCATGCGCTTGATTATGACGATGTGAATTCCCGGATGCTGGGGCATCCTACGGTTCCGCTGGTTCCGGCATTGCTGGCGATTTCCGACATGCAGCCGGTATCCGGGCGTGCCTTCCTTGAGGCCTTCATTGTTGGCTATGAAGCGGAAGTCCTGACGGCGGAAATGATTGGCGAGGGGCATTATAACCTTGGCTGGCACATGACGGCCACGGTTGGCACGGTTGGTGCGGCGGCGGCTTCAGCTCGTCTACTCGGGCTCGATGCCGGGCAGACGGCTCACGCGCTTGGCCTCGCCATCGCGCAGGCTGCCGGTCTCAAGTCGATGTTCGGCACCATGTCCAAGCCTTTCCAGGTTGGCAAGGCGGCGATGAATGGATTGCTGGCGGCCCGACTGGCGAAAAAGGGGATGACCTCACGTACAGATGCCATTGAATGCGCACAGGGCCTTGCGGACACCCAGTCAGACGGGTTCTTTCCGGTTGAAATGACGTCCGGCGGCAATCGCGCTTTCGCGGTGGAAGAGAATCTCTTCAAGTATCATGCGGCCTGTTATCTGACCCACTCACCGATCGAGGCAGCCCGCCGTCTCCGGGAGCTTCATTCTATTGCGCCCGACGCGGTGGAGCGCGCGACCATCGAGGTGAACAAGGGGGCGTTGACCGTCTGTAACATTGATCGTCCGGAAACCGGTCTGGAGATCAAGTTCAGCCTGAAACATACGGTCGGCATGGCGTTGAGCGGTATGGATACGGGGGATCTCGATACCTATACGGATGCGAATGCCCAGGACGCGGTGCTGCGCGATCTTGGCAAGCGTTCCATGGTCGTTGGTGTTGAGAGCGATATCTGGAGCTTCGGCCGGGTTAAGCTCGATCTGAAAAACGGCTCGTCAGTGGAAGAAACGCAGAATGTTGGGGTGCCGGCATCAGATCAGCCGGAGCAGCGCCGCCGCCTGCTGGCCAAGTTCCGAACGATGAGTGAGCCGATCATTGGCAATGGCCAGACTGATGAGCTTGCGGACCGTATTTTGTCGCTGAACGAGATGGCGGACGCCAGCGTCCTTTCGAAAATGGCGCAAGCGACCTGAGGCCATTCAGTTCGCTCCGAAATCGATATTCGAGAGCGCCTTGAGATCGGGAATGATGACCAGAGACGGGCGTGGAAGCCGAATGACTTCGGCTTTCTTGAAGCTGGACATGATGCGGCTGATGGTTTCCGGCTGCATGCCCAGATGGTCGGCGATACGTTCTCGCCGCATGTTGAGTTTCAGCTCCACCCCGCGCTTGGTGACCCGGCCGGTGCGTTCGGCGAGGTCCAGCAGAAAGCCGGCGAGGCGTTCGGCTGCGGATGAACGGGCGAGCAGGAACATCCGGGACTGGGTGCGGCTGACCTCATCGCGGGCAGCATTGTAAAGGGCTTTCACCAGCCCCGCCGCGCCGGGAGCGCTTTGCGTGATCGGGTCGACAGAGATGATGCAGAGTTCGGTCGGCTGTACGGCTTCGTAGAATTCGCGGATATCGCCAGATTCCTGCTGTGGCAGTGGCCAGGACAGATCGCCTTTGGTTTTGAAGGCCGCGATATGACGGCGCCCATCATCCGATACATGCTCCTGCATGAGCATCCCGTTAACGATACGGAATACGGTATCCGGCGCAAAGCCCGCGACATCTAGTTTCTCTCCCGCACGCGCCGAAATGCGTGTAACCGCGTTGGGGCACGTGGAGAGCCCAGCCTTGCCGACCGCCTGACGAATGGGGCAGGCCATTTCCTCACACCCGCAGCAGGGTCCGGCTCCCGTATGTTCCGTCGGTGTTGAGGCAACCACATTCATCGCCGGTTCGCTTTCCTGTTTCATATGCCGGTGGCATGAAAACAGATGAAGCATGCATACCGGCTTCCCGGCGGGCATTGATCCAGATCAATTGAATGTGGGGGTCAGCCCCGAGCGGCGAGGCGCATTTTGATCGGGCCACTGGCCCGGCTATTGATCATCTGGTCGAGATAGGGGTTGTCCGCCGTTGGAACATCATCGCGTTTTCCGGACCATTTGATCTCTCCGTCGAACAGCATGGCGACGTTATCGAAGCGGCTGCGCGCTGCCTTCATGTCGCCGGTCACAACAAGCACGGTGGTGCCCTTGCCGGACGTTTCCCGCTCGATCAGCGAGAGGATCGTATTGGTCAGGATCGGATCGAGCCCGGCCGTCGGATCGTCGAGGATCAGCAGTTCCGGGTTGCCGACCATGGCCCGCGCCACGCCGACCCGCTTTTGCATGCCGCCCGACAATTCAACCGGATAGAGATCCGCCATTTCCTCGCCAAGTCCGACGGAAGCCATGCGTTTAAGCGCACGGTCGCGAGCTTCGCTTCGTGAGACACCTTCATGATCAGTCAGGCGAAAGGCGATATTTTCCCAGATCCTGAGGCTGTCGAAGAGAGCGTTCTGTTGAAACAGCATGCCGATCCGGCCCTGGAAATCGCTCCATTCATCGGTGCTCATGCCACTGAGTTCGAGATCACCATAGCGCATGCTGCCGCTATCGATATGCATCAGGCCGACAAGACATTTCAGCAAGACGGACTTTCCGCTCGCCGACGGCCCGATCAGGACCGTCGACTGTCCGGCGGGAATGTTCAGGGAGACAGACCGCAGTACCTCATTGTCGGCGAAGCTCTTTGCGAGCCCATCGAGAACGATGTCCGGGGCGTTTCCTGATCCCATGTTTTTCTTCCTTGGCTCCGCTTTAGCCGGCAGCGCGAAGATCCTTCGTTCGAGCTTCGTCCACCGTGCCTTTTCCATCGACGGCGACACCATATACCGTCTCTGCCGTCTCGGGCGAAACAAAGCCGAGAAGGACGTCGCGCGCAACCTCTGACGGTTCGCGGTCGTGCGGATTTCCGAGACCGCCGCCTCCCGGCATCGAAATCACCAGCTTGTCGTCTCCGTCGACGCTTTGCCTTCCTTTCGAGTTCAGCCGGCTGCCGTCATTCGCCCGCTCGATGATGCCGGCCATGCCGTCGGCACCGCCATTGCGGCCGCGCGGCGGGTAGGTCACCCGGTCGAACATGCAGTTGATGGCGAAGGGGGCGTGCTGGGAATGGGAAATCTCCATCACCTGACCGACGCCGCCGCGATATTTCCCGGCGCCACCGCTGTCGGGCCGATATTCCTTACGCCAGATGATCAGGGGAGCGATGGTTTCGTTCACCTCGATCGGGGTGTTGCGCACACCGGACGGGAAGGCCGTTGCGTTGAGGCCGTCCTTGTCCGGGCGGGCGCCCGTACCGCCGGCGTGGAAGGTGTTGATGGCGAACGGTGTTGCGTCGCCATAGTCCGAATCTGTCAGCCCGTGTCCGCCGAGCAATACCGGGTTCCACAGGCAGGACGTCCCTTCCGCCGGCACCTTGTCCGGGATCACCTGGTTGAGGCAGCCGAGCACGACGTCCGGCAACATCTGGCCGATCACGTGGCGGGCTGTCACAGCACAGGGATGGGGCGCGTTCAGGATACTGCCTTCCGGCGCGGTGATGATGACCGGGGCGAGGGAGCCCGCATTGTTCGGAACCGCTCCGCCAACGACGCAGCGGATGCCAAAGCTGGCATAGGCCTGTGTGTAGGTCAGCGGCACGTTGATACCGAAGCTCGATATGCTGGAGGTGCCGGTGAAATCGACCTCGATCACTTCGTCACGGATGGTCAGGGCGGCGACCAGATCGATCGGGCTTTCATAGCCGTCGATCCGCATGGAATTGTGGTAGGTGCCGTTCGGCAGCTCCCGGATTTCCGCCGCCATGCCCGCCCGGGCGCTCTCGATCACATAATCGGCGAGCGTGTCGAGCGTCTCCATGCCGAACTCGCGCATCATGTCGATCAGGCGCGTGCCGCCGACATCGTTGCAGGCGGCGAGGGAGTAGAGATCGCCTTCGACTTCGATCGGATTGCGGACATTGTTGCGGATGATGGCCAGCACCGGCTCCACGAATTCGCCATTCTCGGCGAGCTTCATGATCGGAATATTGATGCCTTCTTCATAGATCTGCCGTCCGTCCGGGCCGAAGCCCTTGCCGCCGACATCGACCACGTGGGTGGTGCAGGCAAAGAGGGCGACGATCTCGTTACCGAGGAAAGTCGGGGTGACCACGGTAAAGTCGTTCAGGTGACCGGTTCCGCGCCAGGGGTCGTTGGTGACGAAGACATCGCCGGGCTTCATGGTCAAAAGCGGGAATTTTTCCATGAAAAAACCGACCGAGGCGGCCATGGCATTGACGTGTCCCGGAGTGCCGGTGACCGCCTGGGCCAGCATGCGGCCATTGCAGTCATAGACACCTGCGGAAATGTCGCCTGCTTCACGGGCGGAGGTGCTGAAGGCGGTCCGGATCAGGGTCTGGGCCTGTTCTTCCACGACGGAGAGCAGGCGGTTCCACTGGATCTGCATGCGGATCTGGTTGAGGGCTGATTTCTGGCTCATGATTGTGCTCCCTCAGGCCGCTTGCTTGCGGGTTAGGACGAGGTACCCGAGTTCGTTGACGCTCGCGTCGAACGCGGAGGTCACAATGGTCGTGGTCTGGGATTCCGAGATGATCGCGGGTCCCGGAATGGATGCGCCGACCGGCAGGTCGTCACGCCAGTAGGTCTTGGCCTCGACATAAGTTCCGGTGGCTGGATCGAACAGCGCGCGATTGCCGGTTGCTTCCGCGGCACCGCCGCTGGGCGCTGTCAGTTCAGCCGGAACCTGCGGACGCGGTGCCGTCATGGTCAATGTCCAGCTCAGGATTTCCGGCTCCGGTCCCGGAATGATCCGGCCGTAGAGCCGCTTGTACTCGCTTTCGAACGCGGCCCGGATCGTTTCCGCATGATCTGCTGTCAGGGCCCCGTCGGGCAGGGGGACGGCAATTTCATGGCCTTGTCCGACATAGCGCATGAAGGCTGTCCGGGTTTCCTGAAGCGCCGCACCGCCAGCACCGCTGGAAACAATGACACGGGCCTCGTCCGCCATACCGGAGAGCAGGGTATTGATTTCGCCCGCATCGAAATCCGAAAGCTTCACATATCTTGAGCGGACGACTTCGTAGGAGATCGGCGCGCGCAGGAAGCCGATCGCCGAGCCGACACCGGCACCGGTCGGCACCACGACGGTCGGAATATCGAGTTTCTCGGCCAGTCTGGCGGCATGCAGAGGGGCAGCGCCGCCGAAAGCGATCATGGCTCGGGCCGCGATATCCTTGCCCCATTCGATGGCATGGACACGGGCGGCGTTAGCCATGTTTTCGTCGACGATCTCACACACACCGAAGGCGGAAAGCGCTTCGGAAAGGTCCATCTTGTCGCCGACTTCGGCCTTGAGGGCTGCTTTGGACTTTTCGGGATTGAGGGTGACCGAGCCTCCGGCGAAGCTCGCCGGGTCTATCTTGCCAAGCACAACGTCCGCGTCGGTCACGGTCGGCTTTGTGCCGCCCTGATCGTAGCTGGCCGGTCCCGGATCGGCGCCGGCGCTGTGTGGGCCGACGGCAATCCGGCCGAGTTTGTCGACGGCCGCGATGGAGCCGCCGCCGGCGCCGATCTCGACCATCTCGATGGCGGGAATGCGAACAGGCCAGCCGCTGCCCTTCATGTTGCGGTAGACGCGCGCGACCTCGAAGGTGCGTGTCGTCTGAGGCATGAAGTCGTCCAGCAGGCAGATCTTCGCGGTGGTGCCGCCCATATCGTAGGAGACAACGCTGGCAAGGTCGCATTCGCGGGCAATCTCGCTCGCCAGGATGGCGCCGCCGGCAGGACCGGACTCGACCAGCCGAATCGGGAATTTCATTGCCGTGTCAAGCGTTGTCAGACCGCCGCCGGAGGTCATCAGCAGGACCGGGCAGGCGAACCCGCGTTTCTTCAGGTCTTCGCGCAGGATGCCGAGATAGCGGGACATGATAGGCTGCACATAGGCGTTTGCCGATGCTGTCGACTGCCGTTCGTATTCCCGGATTTCCGGGCAAACCGCGCTCGACAGAGTGATGCTGAGATCCGGGCGCGCTTTTGTCAGGATTTCGCTGACACGCTCTTCATGTGCGCCGTTGGCGTAGGAGTGAATAAGGCCGATGGCGACAGAACCGATTTCGTGACTGTCGATCAGCGGGACCAGCGCATCGACGCTCGTCTCGTCCAGCGGGATCAGCACCTCTCCTTTGAAATTCAGGCGCTCGCGTACGGACCAGCGCAGATTGCGCGGTACCAGCGGATCCGGCCGGTCGATATTGATATCGTATTGCTCGAACCTGTTCTCGAAGGCCATTTCCACGGAGTCCCGAAGGCCCTCCGTCGTAATCAGCGCCGTCTTCGCGCCTTTACGTTCAATCAGGGCATTCGTTGCCAAGGTGGTGCCGTGGATAATCAGCCCGATATCGGCGGGAGAGGCATTTGCCACCTCGAGCGCCTTCTCGATCCCCTCCATCACGCCGCGCTCCGGCATTGACGGGGTCGTCAGCACCTTCGCCGTGAAGCGCTTGGGGCCAAATTCGAGAGCGACATCCGTGAAGGTGCCGCCGACATCGACCGCGAGGCGGCCTTGCTCAGAGGTCTCAGCCATTTTGATACAATCGGTTTTTATAAGAGGGGCGTCGGAGAGGATCTGGGGTTAGTAAAGCCGTATGGCCGCTGGGCGTCAATGAATGACACGCGTCATAAGCGGACAACATTGCCCGGCTCCGTTTTCAGCACTTCGATGCAATATCGCCGCGCTTCGACTTCCGCCTGCTCCTGATCCTCGTAGAGTGCGGATGCATGTGAGGATTCGACCTGACGGCCGTCCTGCCAGATTGACCACGGATACCGGATTCCGTCCGGACTGGCCCAGCACTCTATGTAGATCTCGATCATGACCTCGATCCCAAAGCCGGTTGGATGAGTTGCAGATATAAGCCGGTTGCGCGTCCACTTTTTGACACTGGCTTATTTAATCACCCCGTCGGGGGGCATGGCGAGTGTCTGGTTCCGATTTTCAGGCAGAAAGGGAATACCGGATTGAGGCAGAGGGTAAATGGGATCGGACGGGATGCAGTCGCTGGGCAGGCTGCGTCGGGATCAGGCGATCATTTACTTGAAACGCGAGGAATAGGCATCAGACGGAGGCGCCAGCGAGCCGTCCACGCCGCTGACAGTTTTTTCCAGATACGACTGTGCCGGTTCTTTGAGGATATCGTACATCCGCGCGGCAAGGTCGGTCGCTCGGCGCCCGCTCCATGTCTCCGGCATGATGTCCGCAGGAAGGCCCGGATCGCGGAGCAATGCGCGCCGGTAGACATGAATCATCAATATCCGCAGCTCGAACGCCGTCTCCGGCGTCAGGAGCCCGTGGTTTTCTTCAAGGGCGTTCAGGACCGGATCGAAGCTATTGATAAAGGCCCGATATGCATTGTCGGTCTCTTCCAGATCCCAGGTTTCACGGCATAAGGTGCGCAAGGTCTCTATTGCGGAGCCAGGGGCGGCTTCGAATAATGCGACCCGGTCTTCAAGTCCGAGATTTGCAAGCTCCTGCTTCACTCCATCGAGATCGCCTCCGATACCGAGCAGGACCTGCGGTCCGAGAGAGCCGTATCCCGTCCACCCCAAGGCCTTTCTGAGACCGTCACGCTCCGTGCTGTTCACAGCGCTTGTCAGCAGAGCAATCTGCCAGGGTGCATCGGCGGCCTTGCGGCTGCGGGTCGGCGCATAGATTCGCCTCTGAGCGGCATCGAAATCCTGTCTGCCACTCTCCGTCAGAGAATAGACGCTGCGGCGTCCGATATGCCGTGCGGTCAGGATGTCGTCCTGGGCCAATCTGAAAACGGCCGTGCGGACAACCCGCTCGCCGATATCGAATACCTCCATCAGCCTGATCAGATCGCTGAGCCAGGCAGTGCCGCCATGCGGCAAGATAGCGTCCCCGTAGACCGTCACGATCAATGACTTGGCCCGTGGTTTCAGCTCGACGAGCGTATCGCGGGCGAGTGCGGAAAGCGTACCGGGGCTTTGGACGACGGTCATTACTGCGGCGCGTCACCGACGAGGGCACCACCGATCGTGCGGGATTTCCCGCGAAAAAAGGCGACGGGCGTGCCATCGGATGTTGTCACAACGGTGTCGTAGATCCCGGAGCGGCCCCGGTGAAACTGTTCTTCGCAGGTAGCGATCAGGTCGTCGCCTTCGCGTGCGGGATTAACGAAATTGATGTCACAGCTCTGGGCCACTGTTAGGGCATTTCCCGAATTGCAGGCGAAAGCAAAAGCGCTGTCGGCGAGGGTGAATATCATGCCACCGTGACAGGTTCCATGACCGTTCAGCATGTCCGCGCGGACAGTCATCCGAAGCCGGGCATATCCGGGCGCAATTTCCTCGACCTGCATGCCGAGGGCCTTCGTTGCCGGGTCGTTTTCATACATCCAGTCGGCAACACGCCGGGCCGTCTCTTCCGCGTTTTCCTGTGCGCCGACGTTGGTCTGGCTATTGTTCATGCTGTCCTGTCCACATTATAGTTTATGATACAGTTTTTTCTAGACGACCGAAAAATTATGTATCACATTGTTGGTGCTATTCGGCAACGTCCGAGTTAAGCGAGGAAACGCAATGGTGGAAAGCCAAAGTCCGGGTCAAGCCTCTGAAATCGAAGAGGCGGCACGTTTTCAGGCGCGGGTCGATCAGGAAATCAAGATCGAGCCGCGTGACTGGATGCCCGAAGGTTATCGGAAAACTCTGGTTCGTCAGATATCCCAGCATGCTCATTCCGAAATTGTCGGGATGTTGCCGGAAGGCTGCTGGGTTACCCGTGCGCCGTCCCTGCGCCGTAAGGTGCAGTTGCTGGCAAAGATCCAGGATGAGGCCGGTCACGGGCTTTATCTTTACAGCGCGGCCGAAACTCTCGGGACACCGCGCTCTGAGATGATCGACGCGCTGCATAGCGGCCGGGCGAAATATTCGAACATTTTCAACTACCCGGTTCTCTCCTGGGCGGATATCGGCACGATTGGCTGGCTGGTGGATGGCGCGGCCATCATTAACCAGATTGCGCTCTGCCGCTGCTCTTACGGGCCGTATGCGCGGGCGATGGAGCGAATCTGCCGGGAGGAGAGTTTTCATCAGCGCCAGGGCTATGAAATCGTCATGTCTATGGCCTTTGGGACGTCGGAGCAGAAGCGCATGGCGCAGAGCGCGCTGGACCGTTGGTGGTGGCCGTCGCTGATGATGTTCGGACCCAGCGATCAGGACACCGCGCATTCTTCCCAATCCATGGCCTGGAAGATCAAGCGCGTCTCCAATGACGACCTGCGGCAGCAATTCGTCGATATGGCAGTGCCGCAGGCTGAATATCTGGGGCTTAAGATTCCCGACCCGGATCTGAAGTGGAACGAGGAGCGCGGCCATTACGATTTCGGTGAGATCGACTGGTCCGAACTGAAGCGCGTCGTTTCCGGGGACGGACCCTGTAACAAGGAACGCATGGCGGCCCGGATCAAGGCGCATGAAGACGGTACTTGGGTCCGTGAGGCTGCCGTGGCCTATGCGGAGAAGAAACGTCAGCGCGAAAGCGCGGCACGTATCGCCGCAGAATAGCAAACAAGAAAAATGGGCCGGAGCGCTGGTGCCGGACCGATCAGGAGAGAGAGCATGACTGCCGGGAACGACTGGCCGCTTTGGGAAGTTTTCATCCGCGCACGCGAGGGGCTGTCCCACAAGCATGTAGGCTCATTGCACGCGTGCGATGCCGAGATGGCGCTGCAGCATGCCCGCGACGTTTATACAAGGCGGCGCGAAGGCGAGAGTATCTGGGTGGTGCAGTCGACCGATATCGTCGCTTCTGCTCCCGCAGACAAGGAATCCCTTTTCGATCCGGCCGATGCCAAGATCTACCGTCATCCGACCTTCTACGAAGTCCCGGATGAGGTGGAATGCCTGTGATCAGGGCCTGATGGAGACTATGACATGACGGCCGCCGCACAACGCGAAGCGCTTTTCGAATATCTGCTCCGTCTGGGGGATAATTGCCTGATCCTCGGGCATCGCCTGTCCGAATGGTGCGGCAAGGGTCCGGTGCTGGAAGAGGATATCGCTCTCTCCAATATCGCGCTCGATCTTGTCGGCCAGTCCACGCTTTGGCTCGATCTGGCGGCGACGGTGGAAGGTGCCGGCCGGGATGCCGATGCCCTGGCCTTCAAGCGCGACGTGCTCGATTGGCGGAATTTCCTCCTGGTCGAACAGCCGAATGGCGATTTCGCCCAGACCATCGTCCGCCAGTTCCTGTTCGACTGTTTTCATGTCGAGCTGCTCCAGGCTCTGACGAAATCGGCCAATCAGGAAATCGCGAACATCGCGGCAAAAGCGATCAAGGAAGCGGTTTATCACCGCCGGCACAGCGGCCAGTGGGTGATTCGCCTCGGAGACGGTACGGAAGAGAGCCGGACGCGGGCACAGGCAGCGCTCGAACGGCTCTGGGGTTACACCCGCGAGCTGTTTGACGGCGATGCTGTCGACGAGATGATGATGCAGGCCGGGATTGCGATCGATCCGGGCGATTTCCATGAGAACTGGCGTGACGCGGTCACAGCTGTACTCGGAGAAGCGACACTCACGGTCCCGGAAGCAACCTGGTCAATCGGCGGTGGCAAGAAGGGCGTCCATTCGGAGCATCTCGGATTCCTGCTTGCGGAAATGCAGTTCCTGCCGCGAGCCTATCCGGATGCCAAATGGTGAGTCATGGCTATGGCCGAACCCACTATTGTCCCTGAAAACCCGTTAAAGCGCCTCTGGCACGCTCTTGAAGCCGTATGCGATCCTGAAATTCCGGTTCTGTCGGTGGTGGATCTCGGTGTGGTGCGGGACGTCGAAGTCTCCGGCGATGCTGCGGTTGTGACGATTACCCCGACCTATTCCGGCTGTCCGGCCATGGCCTATATCGAGATGATGGTGCGTGACGCCGTGCTCGGAGCAGGTTTCAACAAGGCCGAGGTAAAGACGGTGCTGGCGCCTGCCTGGACGACGGACTGGCTGAGCGAGGCCGGTCGGGAAAAGCTCAAGGCTATCGGTATCGCGCCTCCTGCCGAGCAATCCACCTCCAAGAAGTCATTGCTCGGCATTGATCCGGTTGTTGCCTGCCCGCGCTGCGGCTCGGAGCATACCGAGATTCTCAGTCAGTTCGGCTCGACCGCCTGCAAGGCGCTTTACCGGTGCACTGACTGCGCCGAACCATTCGATTATTTCAAGTGTCTCTAGGGAGTGCTGCCATGGCGCGTTTCACCAGTTTGAGAGTGCGCGACGTGCGTCCGGAAACATCCGACAGTGTGTCCATCGCGCTTGATGTGCCGGAAGAGCAACGCGCCTCATTCCGGTATCTGCCGGGGCAGTATCTGACACTGCGCCACGAGATAGACGGTCATGATGTGCGCCGGTCCTATTCCATTTGCAGTGGCTTGGATGATGGCGAGATCAGGGTGGCGGTGAAGCGGGTCGAAGGCGGTGCCTTTTCCAGCTTCGCGAATGACGCGCTGAAACCCGGCGATATGCTTGATGTCATGGTGCCGGAAGGGCGCTTCACGGTGGAGCCGGATCCGAACGCCACGCGCACCTATGTGGCATTTGCTGCCGGAAGCGGGATCACGCCAGTCCTCTCGATCGCAAAGTCCGTGCTGTCAGCGGAGCCGGAGAGCCGGTTCACCCTGTTCTATGGCAACAGGTCGGTGCGGGAGATCATGTTCCGCGAGGCTTTGCTTGATCTGAAGAACCGTTATCCGTCGCGTTTCAGTGTTTTGCATGTGCTTAGCCGGGAGCCGCAGGAGGCCGCGCTGCTGAACGGTCGGATAGACAGGGAGAAATGCGAGAGCTTCTTCCGCTCGATCCTGAACGTGCACGCGGTGGACCGGTTTTTCCTGTGTGGGCCGGAAGGCATGATCGGGGACGTGCGAGCTGCGCTGGAGGCACATGGCGTCGAAGAGGAAAAGGTGCTCTTCGAGCTGTTCGCGCCGGCGAACGATGCGGCAGCGAAAGCGGCCGCGGCCCGGCGCAGCCGCCTCGTGAATGAATCCGAAACGGTGCGCGCGGGAGCGGACGTCGCCATCATTCTCGATGGGGTGCGTACAGAGTTTACGCTCGGTGCTGACGACGTCTCCATTCTCGACGCAGCCCTGGGGGCAAGACCGGATTTGCCCTACGCCTGCAAGGGTGGGATGTGCTGCACGTGCAGGGCAAAGGTCTTAGAAGGCCGCGTCGAGATGGATCTGAATTACACGCTTGCCAAGGAAGAGGTGGAGAGGGGCTTTGTCTTGACCTGTCAGTCACACCCGGCAAGCGAGAAGGTGGTGCTGGATTACGACGCCCGATAGTCGGAGGCAGGTTCGTTAATCGAGGCGGATTGGGTTGCCGCGGCTACAGGCCGCGACATCCACTGGATGATATCAGGCAGCCCAGAAAGGCTTGCTGATCTCGTACTCGACTTCGGCCTGGCTGATGCCCATATCGGAAAGCTCACGGTCCCCGAGATCCTGAAGGGACTGGCGCTGACGCAGCCGGTCCTGCCAAGTGAGCAGCGTTGTGACGATTGCGTGCACAACACCATCACGGCCACGCTTGTGCGTGAAGACCGAGTTATTGGTTCCTGCTGTCATGCATGCGGCAGGAGCGACGTTCAGGGTTTCGTTCTTGAACATGAAAGTTCTCCTTAATCAATTCGTCACACACGCTCATTCGTGTCTGTCGGTGTTTGAGAATTTGGGCTACAAATGGCGGTTCATCAAACGAGTTAATCTGTCAGATGGATTAGTTCAGCTAAATCATGTTGAGCCGTTTACCCCTGAATGGTCTGCGCTGCTTTGAAGCGGCGGCGCGGCATATGAGTTTTAAACTCGCGGCCGGTGAGCTGTTCGTGACGCCGGCTGCCATCAGCCAGCAGATCAAGGCTCTGGAGGCGGAGCTCGGCTGTTCCCTGTTCCTGCGGCGTCCGAGGGCGCTTGAGCTGACGCCTGAAGGCGCACGACTTGCCCCGGCCGTGCGGGAAGCCTTTTCCCGCCTGCTGTCAGCGGTTAACGACCTGAAGGAGCATGAGGAAGGACGCCCGCTGACAGTCAGCGTGCTGCCGTCCTTCGCCGTGAAATGGCTGATCCCGAGACTATCCAGATTCCGTATGCGCTACCCTGAAATCGATGTCCGGATTGCTGCCGAAGACCGCAAGGCGGACTTCGTCTCTGACGGGGTTGATGTGGCGCTGCGCCTCGGCGAGGGGAAAGAAGAGGGCGTCCACGTCCAGCAGATCATGACTGAGTGTATCTATCCTGTCTGCAGCCCCGAGGTGGCTGCGAGACCTCCAGGTCTGAAACGTCCGGAAGATCTGAAGCACTATCCATTGCTGCATGACGTGAACAGCTTTGCCGGCGAAACCTGGGCGCATTTTCTGGAGCATTTCGGCATCGAGGGTGTCGATGTGCGTCGGGGCGCTTTCTTCACACAGATGGACATGGTTCTGCAGGCTGCTATCGAAGGTCAGGGGGTGGCACTGGCTCGCTCGCAGCTGGTGACGGAGGATCTGCGCGCCGGGCGCCTGATCCGGCCGTTCGAGGTCGAGACACCGGCGCCGCTTGCCTATTACTTCGTCTGCCGGGAGGAATCCCTCCGTTCGAACAAGGTCTCCGTTTTCCGTGACTGGATTCTGGACGAGGTCCGGCGGGATGGAGACCCCGGAGACGCTGCCTGATGGCGGAGCGCGAACAATGGGGCACCCAGCTTGGCTTCATTCTCGCGACGATCGGATCAGCAGTCGGGATCGGGAATATCTGGCGCTTCCCGTATATTGCCGGTGAGAACGGCGGTGGCAGCTTTCTGCTGATCTATCTGGTGTGCGTGGTCCTGATCGGATTGCCGCTCGTGATTGCCGAGCTGGCAATAGGGCGCACGGCGCGTCTCGACACTGTATCAGCCTTTCCCGCCCTGGCACCGCGCAACCCCCTTCGGCATGCCGGCTGGGCTGCTGCCGTCACCGGGACCGTCATTCTGAGTTTTTATTCCGTCATCGCTGGCTGGACGTTCCGCTACTTCTACGTGGCCGTCAGCGGAGGGCTCTGGGAGGCGAGCGGTGCCGGTTATGCCGGGTATTTCTCCGGCTTCTCAGGACGCGTCATGGAGCCATTGCTCTGGCAGACAGGCGCAGTTTTGCTTGCGGGGGTTGTGGTCGCGCGCGGCATCGAGCATGGGATAGAGCGGCTGAATCGGTTCATGATGCCTGTGCTTGCGGTGATCATGATTGGCCTGGCGCTTTACGGTTTGTTCCGGCCCGACGGTGCTGCCGGGCTGACCTACATGTTTGCACTCGATCCGGCGGCTTTCTCCGACCCGGGCGTTTATGTCGCGGCTCTGGGACAGGCCTTCTTTTCCATAGGGGTCGGGATGGCCATTTTCATCACGTATGGCAGCTACATGAGGACCGATACACCGATTCTGAAATCGGCGGTTTATATTGTGATAGGCGACAGTCTTTTCGCTGTGCTCGCTGGTGTCGCGATTTTCCCGGCAGTCTTCGCGCATGGTCTCAATCCGGCGTCCGGACCCGAGCTTGCCTTTGTGGTGCTGCCGAGTGTTTTCGAGGAGCTCTATGGCGGGGCGATGTTGGCGCCCGCATTCTTCTTCCTTCTGGCGGCGGCAGGACTGACATCGATGATCTCCGTTCTGGAGGTCCCGGTCGCGGTCTGTATGGACCGTTTCGGCATATCACGGGCGATAGCGACCCGGGCGATGGTTACCGTCGTTCTCATTGTCGGATTTATTCCCGGCCTTAGCTTCAGCGTGCTGAAGGAGATCAAACTGGCGGGAAGGGATCTTTTCGAAGTCTTCGATCTTGTTGCATCATCGCTGCTGCTGCCGCTCAGCGGGCTTCTCGTCAGCCTTTTCGTCGGCTGGGGACTCTATCGTCGTGATGCACTGAGTTTTGCCGGGCTGGACGGCATATTAGGCGGAGTCTGGATCTGGTTGCTCAGAGCGGTCGTGCCAATCATGATCCTCTTGATTCTGATGAATGCTTTTCTCGGTGAATAGCCACCCCGTCATTCCAAGTGGCAGGGTATGCCTGCGCCGATATCGAAAAACTCCCGGCTTGTGATCTGTTGGACCTGGAGTTTGGGGTTGTCCGGGACAGCAGACATGCCTGGTTTTGCTCGCAGACTGAAGGAAAAGACCAGCTTGCGATTGTTCCTGAGATCAGAAATAGGAAGATCGATCGTCTGACGGGTCCAGGAGCTGCCTGACCGGGTCGTCGAACGCAGTGTTACGGACATTCCGACAGGTGTGTCGTGCAGGATGAATAATGCCCTGGACGCCGCTTCCCTGCGCGCTGGTTCAACCATGTCGAGGTAGTTCCAGCCGGTGATGTCTTCTTCATAATCCTCTGCCACGGCAGTACCGATCAGGCGAAGCCGAATGAGGTCTGGCGAAACAAGGTCGTGGATGACGATATAGGGGAGCAGGTGTTTGATGGCGCCTGGATCAATGTCCTCCCGTTCGGGGAGGTGCCGACCTTCGCGCAGGGAATGCCAATATGTGACAAAATCCATGCCCTCAGGTGTCAGGGATGGCGGCAGCGTCAGGCTGCTCACAGCAGGCTCCTGCATTTCAGGCGTCCGCTTTCCACTTGATCGAGCAGCCCATGCTGGCGATCTGCTCTTGCGGGCCGTGACCGGTCTCTGCCACCAGCTTCATGGCCTCGAACAGATCGCGCCGTGCACCTTCAACCGGTGAAGCTCTACTTTCGTCAAGACGCCCCCGATATTGCAAGCCGAGATCCGAATCGAAGCCGAAGAAATCTGGCGTGCACACTGCGTCGTAGGCGCGCGCAACCTGCTGGGTCTCGTCGATCAGATAGGGAAAGCTGAATTTATGCGTGGCGGCGAACCTGATCATGTTGTCGAAGGAATCCGCCGGATAGGCCTTCGCGTCGTTCGACATGATGGCGACCGAGGCAATGCCAAGAGAGGCAAGTTCCGCAGTATCCCGCGCAATTTTGCCCGCGATTGCCTTCACATAGGGGCAGTGATTGCAGATAAACATGATGAGCGTGCCGTTCGGGCCGCGAAGATCCGCAAGGCCATGTTCCGCACCGTCAATTCCCTTCAGCCGGAAGTCCGGCGCCGTCCAGCCGAAGTCGCAGATCTCGGTTTTTCTAAGGGCCATGATATGCCTCCCATGCTCGCGCTGTTGCGCTGCTCGTTAAGTGCAGCAGAAAGAACGCGTTCCGTCAAAGTCCGTTAACCATAAGCTGGAATTGACGAAGTGCGATACGCGGCGGGCATGCTCTATCATCGTGCCGTTGGCTCGCGATCGAATACGGGAAAGGACCCCGAATGCCTAAAAAGACATCCGATATCCTTGGGTACCACGCCCATGTTTATTTCGGCGCTGAGAGCGCAGAGTCGGCCCGTACACTCCGCGAGGCGATTGAGCAGCAGTTCGATATAGAAATGGGCCGGTTCCACGAGAAACCGGTCGGCCCGCATCCGCGGTACAGCTATCAGGTCGCGTTCAAACCGGAGCAGTTTGGGGAGATCATTCCCTGGCTGTCTCTCAATCGCGGTGACCTGACCGTCTTTGTGCATGCAGAGACGGGGGACGAGTTGGCGGATCACACCCAGCATGTGATCTGGCTGGGCCCGTCGGAAGATCTGAAAGTCAGCATGTTCGAGAAGTAACCGTGGGCGATGCTCAGGGCACCAGCCAACTTCCGGTCCCGAGCGCGGCGTCGAGGCGGTACCGCCGGTTGCCACTGCGTGAGAGTTGCAGGATATCGACTGTCTCGGCTGAGAAGGTAAGAACGTCGAAATTTTCGTAACCGGATTGAGAGACGGCCGGGTCGATGCCGTCACCGGCTGCGCTGATCGCCGATCCCGTCGGCAGGCTGGCCCGATAGTTCGGCCGGGTACTTGCCGGAAGCTCTGCCCAGATGGCTTCGCGCGCCGCATTGTCGGTGTTTCTGCCTATTGCCCCTTTGAGCCGCAATTGCAAACTCGCCTCATGGTCATAAAAGACCAGCATGGCTCCGTCGTTTGTCTCCAGTTCGGAGACTTTCTCAGCCCGGCTGTCCGTGTGCAGTATTGCTTGCCAGGCCACGGGATCTGCTGTTCGGAGAACCAGAATCCGGGCGTTGGGACTGCCGTCTCGCCCGATTGTCGCCAGGACGGGATAGCGGAATGGGGAATGCGGATTTCCCGGAGCGGCGGAGAAGAGTTCCGATGCCCGGCTGATCAGGACGTGCGCGTCCGGATCCAATTCCGGCCGTTCGCTCATTCTGCGGCTGCTTCCTGTTCCAGTGGCACTATTGGTGTCTGGTTCCGGACGAGGGAGAGGCTTGCGAGAGCGCAGCATGCTCCGACCATGACCGTCACCGCGAGCGCGATGAAGTCCGTATCGTTCTGGAAGTAGCCAACGGTAACGGTCGCGATGCCACCGAACACCATCTGCATGAAACCCATCAGGCCGGATGCCGCGCCCGCGATCAGCGGGTTGACGCTGACAGCACCGGCAATTGCATTGGGTTGGCTCATGCCATTGCCAAACGCAACCAGGGCAAAGGGCAGGAAAATCGCCAAAGCCGACAGAAACCCGAGCGTCGACAATGCGGTCAGAACCACTGCGCCCCCCATGGAGAAGCAACAGCCGAGCAGGATCATGCGATCAATGCCGAGCCGCCGCGATATACGGGTGGCAACGAAATTGCCGGAAATATAGGCCAGGGAAACGATAATGAAGAAGAATCCGTAGACATGCGGCGGGATTTTCAGGATCTCGATCGTTACGTAGGGAGCGGACGACAGGAAGGCGAAGAAGCAACCGATCGAGAATGATGTGTTCAGCGTATAGCCGAGATAGGCGCGCGATGTCAGCAGGGCGCCGTAGCTGCGGGCAAGACTGCGAACATCGATCCGCTCTGCACGGGCATGGTGCGTTTCATGCAGTGTCGGTATGGCATAAGCCAGAGCCGCGCCGCCCATGGCCGCAACGACATAGAAACCTGCGTACCAGCCAAATGCGCTATCCAGAAAGCCTCCGATAGCCGGACCAATCATGGGGGCAACGGCCATGGCCATGGTGATGAAGGCGATCACCGGGGCTGCTTCCTCGCGCTCATAAACGTCCCGCACGATGGCGCGCCCGAGGACCATGCCGGCACACCCGCCAAGAGCCTGGAAGATGCGGCCGGTTATCAGCCACTCGATGGAGCCCGCAAAGGCGCAGAGAAGACTGGCGAGCGTGTATATCGCCAGCCCGGCCAGCAAGGTCGGCCGGCGCCCGATCCGGTCAGAAATCGGCCCGTAGAGAAGTTGGCCGACGGCGATACCCGCGAGATACAGCGTCAGTGTGTATTGAACGGTATGATAATCGGTCCCGAAAATCGGCACGAGGCCCGGCATTGAGGGAACAAAAAGATTCAGGGCAAGGGGCCCGGTCGCTGTCGCGATAATGAGCACGAGAATTGGGGGAGCCTTGCGCTGGGCTGTCACTGGGTACCTGCTCTGATTCTGGTGCCGGGGAGGAAGATCCCAATGTAGTCCGGAAACCGAGCATAAATAGTGCAAATACGGCGGGTTACAATTCTCGATTTGTGCGAAAGAGCACCTGACTGTGATGTCGCCTTGGTTGACTGGATCGGTCCAAAGACTTAATTTGAAGTTTCGAATGGGCCCGGACAGAATTTCCGGTAATTAGGGATAAGAATGGTCTCTGGCGTCGAAACCAGTCTCATCATACGGGTAAACAGCACGATTTCCGCTGCTGGTTTGACCCCGCAGACCGATGAAGACAATCAGCAGAACACGCTCGACAGGACAGCTGCGCCGACGGCGGCAGGGCTGACGGGCGCGTCCGTGTTGAGGCCATTCGGCCCAGGAGCGCAGGCCGGCGGTGACGACGAGGGGGCTATTTCAGTCTCAGGTCTAAACGGCGTTTTGGCGCCTCGGAATATCGCCGCGGTTCAGGAAGAAAGCGGTAGCGAGGAAGAACAGCGTACTGCGATTGCGGAACCATCCGACCCGACTGCCGATGATGCCGAAGACGCGCAGGCGCAGGAAGCGGGGTCGGAAGAGGAAGAGGGCGCAAACGGTCTGACCGAAGAAGAGCAGGAGACCGTCGACGATCTGAAGCAGCGCGATGCCGAGGTGCGCCGCCATGAGCAGGCGCACAAAGCCGCCGGTGGCCAGTATGCCGGATCGATTTCCTATACGTATCAGGCCGGACCAGACGGGCGCCGCTATGCAGTTGGCGGTGAAGTGCCAATTGAGACCAGTCCTGTTGCCGGGGACCCGGACGCCACGATACGTAAGCTGCAACAGGTCCGTAATGCTGCACTTGCTCCGGCGGAGCCGTCGGCGGCGGATCAGGCGATCGCGGCCCAGGCCAGCCAGGGTATTCAGCAGGCCCGGGCGGAAAAGGCCCAGGAAGTGACAGAAGCTCTTGAGGAGCTCAATGGCGGCGGAGAGCAGGGTGGCGAAGCTGGAATCGCTTCGGAAACTGCAAATTCCGATTCAGGAGATGCACCCGGTGCGGCTGCTCCCGGTTTGAGCGGGCAAGGTCCTACGGAAAATGCTGGTCAGTCCTCTGGCGTGAGTGGCCGCCCGTTCGCTCCGGAGACGGTGTCACCGTTTGCAGGAACGAATCAAGCTGACGACAACGGGGCATTCTCGGTGACTTCCGGAAGTGCCTTCGGAGTTACGGCAGCGAACGAGGACAGTGATCGGGAGAACGGCTCTTCATTCTTCGAACGTGAAGGTCTGTCGCCGTTTGACTTCTCGCCGGTTCCGACTACATCCAGGCTGGATATTTCAATATAATCAAATAATTATTATTCTTTGTTCAAGCAATCTTTGAAGCTTTGTTCAGACTGATCCGGACTCTCGCTGCAGCTGACGAAGCGGTTGCGGCAGGTTCCGTAATCCGTGTCTTTTCCGACGAACCGGAGTTCCTCGCAAAAATCGAGATAGTGACGAGCGACAGTTTCGAACGTCTCGCTACGGCGTTTCTGGGTGACCTCAGGGCCACGGTTGAGCGGTGCGAGGTTCAGCATCTGGGCGATGGCCTCGTTCGCGCGTTTCAGCGGAATTTCTGCCTGTTCCATCTCGCCGGTTGCTGTCCAATAGCGGACATGCAGAGTCTCTCCGAGCATGAAATTGCGGAGGGGAGGTGGGACCTGACCTCGTTTCAAGGCGCCCCACAGAATGAACTGAACGCCCTTCTCGCTGATATCGTATAGCGTCGGCTTGAAGCCGACCTCCAACTCTTTCAGGGATTCGAGATTTACCGGGTCGTTTCCGTCTATCCAATAGGTCGGAAGCCGCTTTCGGCTGATCGTCTTTTCGACATGCCGGGGCATAATGAATTCGGCCCAGAGCGAATTATCGGCCCGTTTCATAAAGTGAAAGCGGTAACCGCGGCGCGACAGGATGCGGGCTTCGAGAATGGGGGCCTTTGTGATCGGATCCGTCAGGACCTCGATGTACCACTGAATGGTCTGGGCCCTGGCCGGGGTGGCTGCGACAAGAAACGAAACCAGCAACGCAAGCAGAAGGCCGGAGTGCCAGCCAGTACGGAAGAAGCATTTGTCCATACCGGTGCGCAATCCCTTCGTTGATCCGAATGATCCTTCTCACATAACACGTTACGGCAGAGGGCGCACGCGGCGGACTGGACCGGGTTCTGCTTGTAAAATATGCCGCCGGAAACTATTTTTTAAGACAGATGGTTTATTGGTGAGTGCATGAGTATTTCAGGTGCATTGAACACAGCGGTGAGCGGCATCCTAGCGGCGGGCAACCAGACCCGTAACGCAGCCAGCAATCTCGCGAATATCTCCAGCGTCGCGGTGCCGGCGGATGAGGTTCTGCGCCCGGGCCAGCCGATCCCCGAGACCAATGCCACAGGCGAGACGATCTTCCGTCCGACAGAGATTCAGTCCACTACGGCTGGTGCTGTCGGCGTGCGGACCCAGACCTCGCTTGTCGACCCGGCATCTTTTCCGATCTACGACCCGAGTGCTCCGGACGCGAATGCTGAAGGCATATCATCGGTTGCGAATGTGTCGATCGCCGACGAAACGGTGAATTTGATCCAGGCACAGCGTCAGCTCGAAGCAAATGTCGCCGTGCTTCGGACAGGCGACGAGCTCCTCGACGAAACTCTCGACATTCTCACTTAGAGCTCTGACTCGCCTAAAACGCCGGATTTTTCTCTAGAGCGTCTTTCAGGGCGTTAAGCATCGCATCGAAGGGCAGGCGCACACAGTCGTGCCGCGATTTAAAATCCCTGACGGGTGCAAAGCTCTCCAGCTCCGGCCAATCGAGATCGTCTTCCCGGGTTCCGGCCAGATACTCCAGGAACTGTTGCCGGACTGTCTCTAGCTCGCTCAGGCTCCGACCGGGAGCGTTCAGCCTGATCAAGGCGGCCGAGGCCTCGCATAATGCGCAGCCCTGAACCCGGTGGCCGACTTTGGATACTTTCCCGTTGCTCACTTTCAGATCGACGGTAACCCGGTCGCCGCAAAGCGGATTGTCGGCGCGCGCGGAGCCGTTGGCATCGTCAAGCCGCTGGTTGCCCCGGCCTTCCTTCGCCAGCCGCAGGATTTCCGCCTGATAAAGTGCGTCGCTCATCTTACTCCGCCTTCTCAAGCGTACCGCCGGCATCGGCCAGCATTTCCGGGGTGTCTATATCAAGGTGGACCGCATTGTCCGGAGCATCCACTTCGGCCACAAGATGCGCGAATTCCGCAAGCAGACCCCGTGCACCCTTGTCGCCTTCCAGTTCCTGCATTTCCTCGAAAAACCGATGATCCCACAGAATTGGATTGCCGCGCTTGCCGCCGTGCACCGGAACCACAATGGCGCGCCCTTCGGTCGGATCATAGGCCGCGATCAGGGCGTCCAGCATCTGCGCCGTGATGGTCGGCATATCGCCGAGACAGACAAGTGCGGCATCCGTGCCTTCTGGCAGTGCTGCAAAACCGACCCGTACGCTGGTGCTCATCCCGAGGGCGTATTGCGGGTTGTGGACGAACTCTGCATCCAGATCCGAGAGGGCTGCGCTGACCTTATCCGCCTCGTGGCCCGTCACAACGATGAGGCGGCCTGCCGTTGATGCAAGAATGGCTTCCGCCACCCAACGGACCAGAGGTTTGCCGTCCAGCGTGCTGAGCAGCTTGTTGGTAGGGCCCATGCGGGAGGATTGCCCGGCCGCCAGCAAAATGGCGGCGATTTCCGGGCGGCTCGCCGCCGGCTTTCTTGAGGCGGGCACTTTATCGGTTCGCTTGGCGCTGGCCCGTGGCAGGGGACGGTGTGGAACATCCTTCAGGAGGCCGCCGGCACCCATACGCATGATGTCGCGAGACTCAATTTCGAGGCCGGCGCAGAATCGCTGCAAGGCCCAGTCAAACCCGTTCAGCTTCGGCGAACGGGCACAGCCGGGCATGCCGATCACCGGAATCTTTCCAATACGTCCGATCAGCATCAGGTTGCCGGGATCGACCGGCATGCCGAAATGCAGGATCGTGCCGCCGATACTTTCAATGGCACTTGGAATGACATCTCGCCGATCGACAACGGCGGAGGCGCCGGAGACCAGGACCAGCTTCGGGTCAGCGGCAACGGCACGGCGCAGTGCATCGGTGAGAGACGCGTGATCGTGGTTGCAGCGGGCTTCCGAGATCAGTGTGGAGCCGAGAGCGCCCAGCCGGTCCGTGGTGACGCGGAGCGTACTGTCGAGCACGCTTTCCTTTGTGCCTGGCAGCCGGGACTGGATCATGATCGTGTCGCGCGGCTGGAACGGGGCCACCCGCAGGAGCGGCGTGCCCTGGCTTGCCAGAGCCTCGGCAATCTGAACGGGGCTTTCAGGCACGGCGAAGGGAATGATCTTCAGCGTGCCGATCATCTGACCCTGCGTTACGGCCTGGTAGGGCTGCACCAGGCCAAGCGTGATGGTCTCATCAACCAGATTGAAGCCGTCCAGGCGTTCCGGATAGTACAGGACAATGCCATCTGCTTCGGCGAACAGGTTCGCGCGCCCGGTAAAGGCCGGACCGACACGGACCTGAGTGCCACGGCAGGCGCCCGCCAGCAGATCCGCTGCTTTGTCCTCGGGAATGTCATTCTCTTCGAGACGGGCGCAGACGATCCGTTCGATACCGGCCGCTTTCAGTGCGGCAAGATCATCCGCATCCAAAACGCGGCCCTTCTTGAGGGCCCGGCCGTCCAGCCGCCGGCTATGCGCGAGAATTGCACCTTCGGCCTCTGCGACCGGAAGTTCGCCGAAATACATGCGTGCCTCAGGCCGCAGCTCGAAGCGGCTCGGTTCCGTGTTTGACGGCGGTCATCTCCGCCATCACTGAAATCGCAATCTCCGCGGGTGAAACAGCGCCGATCGGGAGGCCTGCCGGTCCATGGATGCGCCGGAAGTCGGCATCGGAGAAGCCTTCCTCCCGGAGCCGTTCGAGACGGCGTGCGTGAGTTCTCCTGCTGCCGAGGCAGGCGATATAGAAGGCATCGCTTTTCAGTGCGACATGCAACGCCGGATCGTCCAGCTTTGGATCGTGGGTCAGGGTAACGATGGCTGTCCGGCTGTCCGGCTTGAGGGATTCCATGGCCTCGTCAGGCCAGTCGTCGCTCAACTCTACGCCAGGGAACCGATCCTCGGTGGCAAATGAGGCGCGCGGGTCGATGATGGAAACAGCATAGCCGGAAAGCGTGGCCATCGGCGCCAGCAGCTGGCTGATGTGAACAGCGCCGACGATGATCATGCGCAGCGGCGGATTGTGGACGTGTGTGAAATGCGTGCCGTCCGCGCTGATGCCGCTGCGGTCGTCCCGCATGCGGGTACGTGCTTCGTCGATCTGTGCGTTCGAGAGGTCGAGCGCGCCCTCCGTGCCGGAAGGCGTAACCAATGTCTGCGCACCATCTTCCAGGCGCGTGACCATGGCGACGGGCGTCTTTTGCTCCCGGTGCGCCATCAGGGCGTCGAACAGCTCGGCTTGCATCTTATTGTCCTTCGATCCGTTCCACGTAAACTTTCACCTCGCCGCCACAGGCGAGCCCGACATCCCAGGCCTGCTCGTCGCTGACGCCGAAATCCAGTGTTCGGGGTTTGCCGTCCTGAATGGACTGCATGGCCTCGCGCACCACGGCGCCCTCGATGCAGCCGCCGGAAACCGAGCCGATCATGGCCCCGCTGTCGTCTATGGCGAGCTGACTGCCCACCGGGCGCGGGGAGCTGCCCCAGGTTTTGATAACCGTTGCCACCGCGATACGGCGCCCGTCGCGCCGCCATTCTGCGATCCGTCCAAGAATATCGTCCTGTTGTCCAGGATCGTATCTGTCCATAGCCGGTCTCCTTCCCATCAAGGACCTGTCCCAGGTCCATTCGCAGGAGAGGGGCTCCCTATGCCACCTCCGCCGCTTCGATCTCTGCCAGTTTCCCGAGCCAGCCTGACATGCCGCTCCGTCTTACTCCGGCAGGTTTTCCCAACAGCTCAGCGAGATCCTCAAGGCTGTCGAGCGAATGTACCGGCCGGAATTCGTCCACATGCGGCAACAAGGCCCGCACCCCCATTGATTTGGGGGCGAAGCCATCGTACCGCAACAGCGGGTTCAGCCAGATCAGCCTGCGACAGGACTTATGCAGTCGTTCCATTTCGGCACCGAGGCCCTTGCCGGCTTCCCGGTCGAGCCCGTCGGTAATGAGCAGGACGACCGCTCCCTGGGTCAAAACCCGGCGGGACCAGTCACGGTTGAAGTCCTGAAGGCTATGCCCGATCCGGGTACCGCCGGACCAATCCTCCACCGCACCGCTGATCTTGTCCAGCGCCTCGTCCACGTCCTTGTGTCGCAGATATCGGGTGACATTGGTGAGGCGCGTACCGAACAAGAACGTGTGGACCCGGTCCCGGTCGTTGGTCACGGCATGCATGAAATGCAGCAGCATGCGCGAATAGCGTGTCATCGAGCCCGAAATGTCGCACAGCACGACCAGCGGCGGCGGCCGCGTCCGGCGTTTCTTCAGTTGCAAAGGAATGCTGTCGCCGCCCGAGCGTAGTGCTTGGCGCAGGGTCGCGCGCAGATCGACCTTGTCGCCGTAGCGGCTCGGTGAGAAACGGCGGGTCGGAATGTCTGCCAGCGGCAGGTGCATTTTCTCGATGGCGCGATGCGCGGCGCGGATTTCCTCCGCGCTCATCTTCTCGAAGTCCATGCTCTGCAGCAGTTCCTGCTCGGAATAGGTCATCACCGCGTCGAGCTGGATTTCCTGTTCGCTGTCCTCGTCCGGCGCACTGCTCTCGGTGCCGGTTTCCTGCTGCTGGCTCAGTGCCTCGGCGACTCGGCGACTGATCTGTTCTGCCTCGTCTTCGCTGCCGTCAGTTGCCAGTTTCATTTCCGGCAACACCATCTGCATCATTTTCTCGAGGATGCGCGGATTACGCCAGAAGATGTGGAAAGCCTGATCGAAGATCTCGCGCTGGTCCCGCCGGTTCACGAACACCGCATGCAGGGCCCAATAGAAGACCGTCCGGTCGGTGATGCCAACTGTGCGCACCGCCTCAATGGCGTCGAGCACTTTGCCAGGGCCGACAGGCAGTCCCGCCGCGCGGAGAACGCGGGCAAAGAAAAGGATATTGTCGACCAATTTGCCGCCCGGGCCTTCCGGTGTTTCCGGAAGGGAGGTGCGGTCTTCGGGCGGTTCTTTTTCGTCGAGCGGCGCCATGGGCGTCCTAACCGGCCATCGCCAATTCGCTGCGCACCTGCGTGAGAATGCGATTGGCCTCGCTGCCCTGAATTTTCTGGATATCGTCCTGATACTTCAGCAGCACACCGAGGGTGTTGTCGATGGCGGCCGGATCGAGTGCCAGATAATCGAGTTGCACCAGCGCATGGGTCCAGTCGATGGTCTCGGCAACGCCGGGCTGCTTGAACAGGTCCATCTTGCGCAGCTCGTGCACGAACGCGACGACCTGGGCACTCAACGCTTCCGGTGCACCGGGGGCCTTCTTGCGCAGGATTTCCAGCTCGCGCTCGGCATTCGGATAGTCGACCCAATAATAGAAACAGCGCCGCTTCAGGGCGTCATGGATTTCGCGGGTCCGGTTCGAGGTGATGATGACGATCGGCGGCTCTTCCGCCTTGAAGGGACCGATTTCCGGGATGGTCACCTGATAGTCGGACAACACTTCCAGCAGGAAGGCCTCGAACGGCTCGTCGGTTCGGTCCAGCTCGTCGATCAGCAGCACCGGAGCGCCGCCCTCGGTTTTTTCCAGCGCCTGCAGGATCGGGCGCTTGATCAGGAATTCGTCCGAGAACAGATCGGCTGCCAGCGCTTTCCGGTCGGTGCCGCCTTCGGCCTCGGCCATGCGGATTTCCAGCATCTGCCGTGAATAGTTCCACTCATAGACGGCAGAGGAGACGTCGAGCCCCTCGTAGCATTGCAACCGGATCAGCTTCCGCCCCAGTGTTTCCGACAGGACCTTCGCGATCTCGGTCTTGCCGACACCTGCCTCGCCCTCAAGGAACAGTGGCCGCTTCAGTTGCAGCGCCAGGTGCAGAGCGGTTGCGAGCGGCGTGTCGGCGACATACTGGCCCTCGGCAAGCAGGGAAAGCGTGTCGGCCACGGAAGCGGGAATCGAAACGGTCATGAACAGGTCCGGATCATTGAGCAGTGATGGTCTTCAGATAGCATGCACCAAAGGGTGATTAAAGGGCAGGGCCGATGCACCGGTTCGATGCTCCCGCGGAACGGATCTGCGCTTACGCTCCCTGTTTGACAGCGCCTGTTGCGATCAGGGTTTCAATCCCGGCGGTGGCAAGGCCCGCCTCGCTCAGGATTTCCGCGCTGTGCTCGCCGAGGCGCGGGGCGCCGAGCCGGTAGCTCGCGGGTGTGTCTTCGAACCGGATCGGCTGGCCGACCATACGGATCGGCCCTTCGCTCGGATGCTGGAACAGCGGCCAGAAGCCGATTTCATCAAGGTGCGGGTCCTGCAGCAGGGCCTCGGTGCCGAGCACAGGCATGGCCGGCACGTCGATCTCGCTGAACAGGGCAAGCCATTCGGCAGAGCTGCGGGTCGGCGTGGTCTCTGCAACGATCTCGTAGAGTTTGCCGATATTGCGGGACCGTTCGGCCGGATCGGTGACCCAGCTTTCGGAGGTGATATCTCCGCGGCCGATGGCGTTGAGATAAGACGTCCAGTGCCTTGTCGTATAGGGCAGCAGGGCGACGTGCCCGTCACTGGTGCGGTAAGGTTTGCGATGCGGGGCGAGTACGCGATCGTAGCCGGTTGTGCCGAGGGGGGGCTCGAAGCTCGCGCCCTGAAGATGCTCGACATGCATGAAGGCAACGAGGCTTTCGAACATGGGGACTTCGACGAACTGGCCCTTGCCGGTGCGTCCGCGTGCCACCAGCGCCATGGTAATGGCGGAGAGGCACATCAGGCCGGTGACCTTGTCCGCCAGAACGGTGCGGCTATAGGCCGGGGCACCGTCGGCCCGTTCATGCAGGGCGGCAAGGCCGCAAGCGGCCTGGATGATGTCGTCATAGGCGGGGCGGCCGGCATAGGGGCCGTTCTCGCTGAAGCCGTAGGCGCCGCAAAAGATCAGCCCCGGATTGAGCGGCTTCAGGTCCTCATATGAGAGGCCGAGACGGCGCATGGCGCCGGGTCTGATCGAGCAGACCAGCACATCCGCTTCCGGCACCAGTTTGAGGAATGCGTCCCGCGCGGCGGCATTTTTAAGGTCAATGCTGAGGGAGCGCTTGTTACGGTTCACATTCATGAAGACCGCACCCATCCCGGGTGTCCTGAAAGGCGTCACATTGCGCGTGATGTCCCCATCGAGCGACTCGACCTTGATGACATCGGCGCCCATGTCGCCCATGATCTGCGTCGCATAAGGTCCGAGCAGGACCGATGTCAGATCCAGCACCCTGAGCCCCGCAAGAGGCCCGGCGGCAAGTTCACCAGCCATTTTGATCAATTTTCCCGAGAAGAACAGTGACAGACGCACCGATCATAGAGACCGGATACCAAAACCTGAACCCTGTCGAGGAGGCCGTCTCGCAGCGCCGCTCCGTTCGGGCTTTCCTGCCAGACCCGGTATCCGAGGAAACGATTGCTCGCATCCTCTATCTCGCTGGCCGGGCGCCAAGCGGGACCAACATGCAGCCCTGGAAGGTCGAAGTCGTCACCGGGAGTGCCCGTGACGCGCTGTGCGCGGACCTAGTGGAAGCGCATCATGAAGGCGGATACAGTGGCGAGTATCAGTATTATCCGAAAGAGTTTTTCGAGCCGTTCAAGGGACGCCGTCGCGCCGTCGGCTGGGCGCTTTACGGGTTGCTTGATATCAAGAAGGGAGATTTCGAGAAGACCCAGGCGCAGCATGCCCGGAACTTCACCTTCTTCGATGCGCCGGTTGGCCTGATCTTCACCATCAACCGCGGGCTGGAAATTGGCAGCTGGCTCGATTTCGGCATGTTTATGCAGAACGTCATGGTGCTGGCCCGCAGCCACGGGCTGGAAACTTGCCCGCAGGCCGCTTTTGCCACCTTCCACAAGGTGATCCGGAACCATGTTCCGATTGGCGAAGAGGATGTGGTCGTGGCTGGCATGGCGCTCGGCAAGGCGGATTGGTCGAAGATTGAGAACACACTCATTACGGAGCGTGTGCCTCTTGAGGATTACGTCCGCTTTCATCGCGGCTAAACTCATTTCAACTGAAACGAATAAAATCCGGAGGAACGTTCATGGATTTCCAGCTGACGGACGAGCAGCGCGAATTGCAGGAGGCGGCGCGCAGCTTTGCGACGCAGGAAATGACGGAAGTCGCCCGCGAGCTGGAGGAAAAGGACGAGGCACCGTCCCGTGAGCATATCAAGCGCTATGCGGAGATGGGCTTCCTCGGGATCAATGTGGCGGAAGAATATGGCGGGCTCGGCCTCGGCAATCTGGAAGCGCTGATCGTTCTGGAGGAATTCGCCAAGGTTTCTCCGGCCGTTGCCTTTCCGATCTTCGAATCCTCCGTCGGGCCCTGCCGTGCGGTCGAGCATTTTGCCTCCTCGGAATTGGCAAAGCAGGTGTTGCCCAAGGTCTGCGCCGGTGAGCTGACCGTCGCCGTTGCCATGTCGGAGCCTGATGCGGGTTCGGCGCTGACCGACCTGAAGACACGAGTGAAGGAAGAGGGCGGCAAGCTGATCCTGAACGGTCAGAAACGCTGGTGCTCCGGGGGTGGCCATGCGGAGGCTTATGTGGCCTATTGCAAGATGTCCGATGCGCCCGGCGCCAAGGGGATTGGCGCTGTTTATGTAGAGAAGGGAATGCAGGGTGTCAGCTTCGGGGAGCGGGAACGGCTGATGGGCTTCCGCGGTATCCCGAGCGCGGACATCTTCTTCGACAATGTCGAGATCCCGAAAGAGAACGTTATCGTTCCGGCGGGAGGCTTCCGCCAGCTTATGGAAGCGTTCGATCTGGAGCGCTGCGGCAACGCCACCATGTGCCTCGGCATCGCATCGGCCGCCTTCGAAACCGCGCTTTCCTATACCCAGGAACGCAAAGCCTTCGGCAAGGAGCTGGTGGAGTTCCAGGCGGTGCAGATGAAGCTCGCCGAGATGGCCATGCGGGTCGAA
This sequence comes from Nisaea sp., assembly GCF_034670185.1. NCBI lineage: Bacteria > Pseudomonadati > Pseudomonadota > Alphaproteobacteria > Rhodospirillales > Thalassobaculaceae > Nisaea > Nisaea sp. The sequence continues at coordinate 1,402,409 of NZ_JAXMNY010000001.1, read as the reverse complement.
GCATCGCGCTTGTTGATTTACCGTGCGGCCAAGAACGCCGAGGACGGCTTGCCGTCCGTGCTGGATTCAAGCCTCGCCAAATGTTTCGCCAACGAGATCGTCCGCGATGTTGCTGGCTCGGCCCTGCAGGTCATGGGAGCTTACGGCTATTCCAAGTCCTACGGCATGGAACAGCGTTTGCGCGACGGTTGGGGCTGGGGCATTGCCGGTGGCGCCATCGATATCCAGAAGGTGAATATCGCAGCCGCTCTTGTCGGGCGGCGGTTTAACCAGCGGGCCTGAGCCAGGGAGACAGCGCGTGACCAAACTTAAGCCGGGCCTCGTTTGGGGGGATGATTACAAGACGCTGGTGTCTGCCTGCAAGGCCGGTGGTTACGCGCTGCCCGCAGTCAATGTGACCGGCACGAACTCGCTGAATGCTGTGATTGAAGCGGCAGCGAGAAACCGGTCCGATGTCATCGTGCAGCTGTCGAACGGCGGCGCCGGCTTCTTCGCAGGGAAGGCCTTGCAGGATGGCCACCTTGCCATGGTGCTCGGTGCCGTCTCGGCCGCGCGCCATGCCGCGCTTCTGGCAGAACATCTGGGTATCTGTGTTGTGCTTCATACCGATCATGCCAATCGGAAGCTCATCCCTTGGGTTGAAGACCTGGTCACTCATAGCGAACGCAATATCGAGCTCACGGGGAAGCCGCTCTTTTCCTCGCACATGCTCGATCTGTCCGAGGAGCCCATTGAGCAGAACCTTGATGCCTGCGCCTCTCTGTTGCCCCGCATGACAAAGGCGGGCATCGCACTGGAGATGGAGCTCGGCGTCACGGGAGGCGAGGAGGACGGCATCGGCCAAGATCTCGATCAGGTCGACAATGCCAAGCTCTACACCCAGCCGGAGGACGTGCTGCTTGCCTATGAGCGGTTACATCCACTCGGGGTTATTTCCGTGGCTGCCTCTTTTGGCAATGTGCATGGCGTTTACAAGCCGGGGAATGTGCAACTCCGGCCGGAAATTCTGCGTGCGTCACAGGATCTCTTAGCCGCGCGGAAGGGGCTTGAGCGCAATCCGCTCGACCTGGTGTTTCACGGTGGCTCAGGTTCGGGTATTGCGGATATAAGGGCCGCGATCTCGCATGGTGTGTTCAAGATGAACATCGATACCGATACCCAGTTCGCATTTGCCGAGGCCGTCGGCGCTTATGTCGAGGCGAACAGTGCCGCCTTCAAGCATCAGATCGGCCCCGTGAGCGGCGAGCCTTACAAGAAGCTCTATGACCCCAGGAAATGGCTGCGCTCCGGCGAGCAGGGCATCGTTGCGCGTCTTGACCAAGCGTTTGAGGAGCTTGGCTCTGGCGGGAGGAGTGTCGCTGGTTAGGTATGTGGAGGTTTGAGCCGAATATGAGGTCGATTTTCATTCGGCTGAGAGAACAAGAGCTATGCCAGACCGAGTTCTGGACGCGGGTCACAAATGGGCGCAATAGCTGATACAAATCAATTGCGGCTGTATTCTTGGCTGTTAGCCTCGTAACCTTATCGTTTCGTTCAGTATTGGCGTTATGCCTCTTCTGATCAGGGGGAGCATGTCGTCAAGTGAGGAGAAGGCTGCAGTGAAGATCAGTACACAAAAAGACTTCGAACAAACACTGACGCATGCCATTTCGTCTCTTCATCCGATAATCGCGATCCGCTCATTCGAAGAAAACCGTGTGATCGACAGTATCGAGCGGGTCGCGATCAACGAGAAATGCGACGTCATTTTCTGGTCTTGTACCCGTGGCATTCACATGGAACGGATCGGGACAATTTTGAAGCGGTCCGAGAAAACGCCTCCATTTCTGCCTAAATCCGGTCAAAACGCGGATGTGATGACGGCGATTGAGGTGCTTGAAAGGAAGCTTGATCATGATCGGGAGAAAAAAGGGTCCGAACGCCGCAAGACGTTTCTCGTTCTGCTCGATGCTTCACCCTACCTGATTGAGCGTCAGAATAACCCGGCGCACCGACGACGGCTCCGCGACTTCGCGCTGCAAAGCCGGCTTTCTGCGAAAAACGGCGTCATTATGCTCGTGTCTGCCGACGGAGAGCTGACTCAGGAGCTAGAAAAGGAAATCCTGCACCTCGAATTTCCGTTACCCACCAAAGAGGAAATCAAGGTCTGGGTGGACGACATTCTGGAACGCCTGGAAGCGTCGTCGGCTATCAAGGTCGAAGAGGATATCGACTTTCTGAAAGAAGCGGTTGTGAATGCCGCCAGCGGCCTGACGATGTACGAAATTCGCAACGCGCTTTCCGATGCCCTTGTCGATGACAGAAAACTGTCGAAAGAAGATATCCAGGGGATCTACCGGCTCAAGCAGGATGTCGTGAAAAAGAGCGGTATCCTCGAATATATCGATACCACGGACTGGTCGATGAACGATGTCGGCGGTCTCGATAACCTGAAGGAATGGCTGCGAAAACGTGCTCTTGCCTCAAGTGAGAAAGGGCATGACTTCGGCATTTCGGCACCGAAAGGGGTTTTGCTGACCGGGGTTCCCGGATGCGGCAAGTCCCTCGCGGCGAAATGCACCTCAACCTCCTGGGGCATTCCGCTTATCAAGCTCGACATGGGACGGGTCTATGCATCCCTTGTCGGTGCTTCGGAACAGCATATCCGGCATGCGATTTCGATCTGCGAGGCTGTAGCGCCCTGCGTGCTCTGGATCGATGAAATCGAGAAGGGATTGCCGCGCAATCGGGGGCATGTGGGGGACAGCGGTGTGTCCCTGCGGGTCCTGGCCACCTTCCTGACCTGGTTGCAGGAGAAGACAGCTCCTGTTTTTGTTATCGCGACTGCTAACGAGACAGTCCTTTTACCGCCGGAAATTCTGCGCAAGGGACGATTTGACGAGGTGTTCTTCATCGATCTTCCGAACGCGGAAGAGCGGACGGAAATCTTCAAGATTCACATGAAGAGGATGGGGCACGATCCGGACAGCTATGACCTCGAAAAACTGACAGCACTGACGGGCCGGGACGAGTCTTCCGGCGAAGGCGGGTTCAGCGGTGCTGAAATCGAAGCTGTTGTGCGAGAAGCGCTGATCGCTGCGTTTTCCGAAGCCGTTGAACTGGACAGGGAGCCGCGTCTGGAACAAAAGCACCTCGAAATGGCGGTGCTGGCGACAAGGCCTCTGTCGGTGACAAGAGCCGAGGAGATTACTGAACTGCGTCGTTGGTCGGACCAGCGTGCGGTTCCCGCGACCGGCTCTCTCGTTGAGCCTCCATTACCTTTCCCTTTCGAGGAAAAGCTGATGGATCTCCTTCAGTCCGGCCGCCCGGAAAAGCCCCAGACCGACAAGACTCAGGTGAAATCGCGGAAATAGGCGATCGTCTTTTCAAGCCCTGAGCGGAGATCTACTTTCGGCTCCCAGCCGAGCAGTGTTCTGGCCTTCGTAATATCGGGCTGGCGCTGCATCGGGTCGTCCTGGGGCAGCGGGTGGTAGGTGATGCCGTTCTTGCCGCCGACCAGTTCCGTCACCGTCTCGGCCAGCTGTTTCACCGTCATCTCCGACGGATTGCCGAGATTGATCGGGCCCGTAACGCTGTCCTCGCTGTCCATCAGCCGGATCAGGCCCTCGACCAGATCGTCGACAAAGCAGAAAGACCGGGTCTGGCTGCCGTCGCCGTATAGTGTCAGGTCCTCGCCACGCAGGGCGGAGAGCACGAAGTTGGAGACCACGCGGCCGTCATTCGGATGCATGCGCGGGCCGTAGGTATTGAAGATCCGGGCGACCTTGATGCGGAGCTTGTGCTGGCGCAGATAGTCGAAGAACAGGGTCTCGGCGCAGCGCTTGCCTTCGTCATAGCAGGCCCGGATGCCGATGGTGTTCACGTTGCCCCAGTATTCTTCGGTCTGGGGATGCACTGTGGGGTCGCCGTAGACTTCTGACGTCGAGGCCTGCAGCACCTTGGCCTTCACCCGTTTAGCCAAGCCCAGCACGTTGATAGCGCCGATCACGCTGGTCTTGGTGGTCTGTACCGGGTCGCGCTGATAGTGGATAGGTGAGGCCGGACAGGCGAGATTATAGATCTCGTCTACCTCGACATAGAGCGGGAAGGTGATGTCGTGCCGCATCAGCTCGAAATTCGCGTGATCGAGCAGATGGGCCACATTGTGCCGCATGCCTGTGTAGAAATTATCGACACAGAGAACGTCGTCGCCGCGCTCCAGCAGGCGTTCGCAGAGGTGGGAGCCGACAAAGCCGGCACCTCCGGTTACAAGAACGCGCTTCGGGACTGTTTTCATGGGTCGACCGCCGAACTGTCACGTAAAAAGCATATCTCCATGATCTGCATACCGCATCCGTGCGCGGGTGCAAATGGGGCAGGCACCGGACGCGGTTCAGGTATCTGTTTGAGTGTCGTGAGAACGTTCCTCCGTAAGTCCTTGAATCGGCGCGAATCGTTTCGATCGTTCCGAATCACCTTGTACAGTATCCACTAGAAGGAGTAGGCTCCTCCTGCGTCGGCACAACATATTGCGTCTTTCAGATGCAGTGCACGCCCGGTTAACCGGGAGGCAGCCGACAGTGGAAGTTACACTTGGAGGGCACAATGGCTGATAGCGCAGTCAGCGCATGGACCGAGGATCGTCTGAGCCAGCTTACCCAGCTTTGGGCGGACGGATTGTCGATCACGCAGATCGGAAATGAGCTCGGGGTTTCGCGGAATGCCGTGGTGGGCAAGGTCCACCGCATGGGTTTGCCGAAGCGGCAGTCGCCGATTGTCCGTTCCAACAAGCCGGTCGAGCCGAAGAAGCGGAAAGTATCGCCGCTTGCGGCGCAGGAATGGGACCGGAACAAATGCTCCTGGCCCATCGGCGACCCGAAGTCTCCGGACTTCAAGTTCTGCGGTGACGGTGTGTCGCCCGGACGGCCTTATTGTTCCACGCATTGCGCGGTGGCTTACACCAACATGCGGGATACCAAAGCGGCCTGACCGTCAGGTTCCAAATACCGATCAATTAAGGGGTGCTGCAGAATGCTGTGGCGCCCCTTAATTTTTGTTGGGCCTCGGCCACGATCCTGGGCACCAGATTGGCGGCGGACGGGATATCCCGGATAATGCCGGAGGCCTCGCCGGCGACGACCGGCGCAATGTCCATATTGGCTATCGCCGCGGCCTCCTCGAATTCCACAATGGCGGTTTCCGGCAGATCTTTGCCTTCCCAGCGCTCGGCGAAACTGTTCCGGAACGTGCGGAGCGCGTAGGGTGCGGGCCAACTGAAGCCGCGGGCCTTGTCAAAAGTGCTGCCTTTCACGGTGACATCGCCGCTTTCGGCGGCGACTGCCTGCTTTGCAGCCAGGGGCGCCAGAGATTCTTCTGTTGCAACAAAGCGGGTGCCGAGCAGCACGCCGCTCGCGCCGAGCATCAGAGCGGCCGCCAGCCCGCGCCCATCGGCGATACCACCAGCGGCAACGACAGGGATCCCGGGCAGGGCATCGACCACTTCCGCGACGAGGGAAAAGGTGCCCCGGTTAGCGCCATGGCCGCCTGCTTCGCCTCCTTGAGCAATGACGATATCGGCGCCTGCACCTGCCGCCCGATTCGCCTGTTCCAGGCTCTGCACTTGGGCGATGAGCGTCGCTCCGGCGGCCTTGATCTTGCCCGCAAAAGGACCCTCGTCTCCGAAGGAAAGCATCACCGCGGCGGGTTCGCGCTCGAGCGCGCGGTCGAGGACATCGGGAAACTGTTCAAGGCGCCAGGTAATGAAGCCGATGCCGATTCTGGCATTGCCCGCGGCGGCAAGTTCTGTGTCGATCCATTCCTGGTCGCAATAACCGCCGCCAATCAGGCCGAGGCCGCCTGCCTGGGACACTGCGGCCGCCAGTTTTCCGCCTGAGACCCGGGCCATCGGGGCGCAGAGTACCGGATGCTCTATGCCGAGCCGCTTGGTCAGTGCCGTGGTTATTGCCAAATCACCCTCCCCATTTATGTTTGTCGAACCTAGTCGTCACACAGGCGCGCCGCAATCCTTCCTCCTGCCTGCCGCGCACGCCCACACCTCGGAGATATCATGCGCCTCAAAGACAGAACCGCGCTCATTACCGGTGCCGCCTCGGGCATAGGCAAAGCAATCGCGCTCCGGTTTGCCGAAGAGGGCGCACGGATCGTGATCGCCGATCAAACGAATGAGCCGCGAGAGGGCGGTGCGAAGACGCTGGATGAGATCGAGGCGATGGGCGGAGAGGCCGTGTTCACGAAGGTGGACGTTGCGGACTGGTCCTCTGTCGATGCGGCCGTCTCTCTTGCGGTCGAGAAATACGGCGCGCTCGATATCATTGTGAACAATGCCGCCATTGGGGTCAGCAAGCCAATCCTTGAGACGACGGAAGATGACTGGGAGCGGGTCATGGGCGTGAACGCTCGTGGCGTCTTCTTCGGCTGTAAGCGGGCCATCCAGCAAATGTTGACCCAGCCCGAGCGGGACGGGGTGCGCGGCCGGATCGTCAATATTTCCTCGCAGCACGGCATGGTTCGATCGCCGAACGATTTCGCGTACGGGACCGGCAAGGCCGCCGTGGTTTACATGACCAGGCAGATCGCGGGCGATTATGCGGCGGATGGGATCGTCTGCAATGCCGTGGCACCGGGCAAGATCCTGACTGGAAAGAGTGGCCCGGCTACCGATCCGGCGATCCTGGCCTACTCCCATGCACGCACGCCCTGGCCACGCCTTGGCCTACCCCGCGATGTCGCCAATGCGGTTCTGTTTCTCGCCAGCGATGAGGCCACCTACATTACAGGCGAAAACCTGATGGTCGATGGCGGCTGGATGGCCAACTGACCCGACTTACCCAAACACACCGAATTGCGGAGCTGAAATGGAACGCGTTGGAAACGCCCCCCGAGCGAAAGTGAAAAATCTGGCGGACTATACACCGCCGACTTTTCTCATCGACACGGTCGACCTCGATTTCGATCTCCGTGACGGAGAGGCGATTGTCACTGCTGTACTGAAAGGGAAGCGCAATCCGGATGGGGGCTCGGCGCCCGACATTCTGGAGCTGGACGGGCAGGATCTCCGACTGGTCTCCCTGAGCCTCAACGGAGTGGCGGTTGGAGAAGACCGTTATGAGATTTCAGGCGATCGCCTGACGTTGAGCGGAGTGCCTGATGTATTCTCGCTTCAGGTGGTGACGGAGATTGTGCCGGAGAAAAATACGGCCCTTGAGGGGCTCTACATGTCTGAAGGCATGTATTGCACGCAATGCGAGGCGGAAGGCTTCCGGCGCATTACCTACTTCCCGGACCGGCCCGACGTGATGGCGGTCTATACAACGCGGCTCGAAGCGGACGCAGCGCGGTTTCCGGTGTTGCTGTCCAACGGAAACCTGATCGAGACCGGCGAAGCAGGCGAGGGGCGCCATTTCGCGATCTGGAACGATCCGTTCCCGAAGCCGTCCTACCTGTTTGCAGCCGTTGCCGGTGATCTCGCCTGCGTCTCCGACAGTTACCAAACAGTCTCTGACCGTGACGTTGCGCTGCGGATCTATGTTGAGCATGGCAACGAGCATCTTTGCGCCCACACAATGGACAGCCTGAAACGCTCCATGCGCTGGGACGAGGAGGTGTTCGGTCTGGAATACGACCTCGACCTCTTCATGATCGTTGCCGTTAGCCACTTCAACATGGGGGCGATGGAGAACAAGGGGCTCAATATCTTCAACAGCAAGTTCGTGCTGGCCGATCCGGAAACTGCGACGGATGCCGATTACGAGCGGCTGGAGGGTATCGTTGCCCACGAATACTTCCACAACTGGACCGGTAACCGCGTGACATGCAGGGACTGGTTTCAGCTCAGCCTGAAGGAAGGCCTGACGGTATTCCGGGACCAGGAATTCACTTCCGACACGCATTCGCGAGGGGTGAAGCGTGTTGCTGACGCCCGTCTGCTGCGTGCGGCGCAGTTCCCCGAAGACTCCGGGCCGACTGCCCATCCGATCCGTCCGGAAAGCTATACCGAGATCAATAATTTCTACACCGTGACGATCTACGAGAAGGGCGCCGAGGTCATCCGCATGATCTACAATCTGCTGGGCGCCAAGGCGTTCCGGCAAGGGATGGATCTCTATTTCAAACGGCATGACGGTCAGGCGGTCCGTTGCGAGGATTTCGTCGTCGCGATGGAAGATGCAAGCGGTGTTGATCTTGGACAGTTCAGGCTCTGGTACAGCCAGTCGGGAACGCCGGAGCTTGAGGTCTCACTGAGCCACGACGCGGCCGCGAAAACCGCGACTCTGAAGGTCAGCCAAACAGTGCCGCCGACGCCGGGGCAGCCAGTCAAGAAACCAATGCTGATCCCGCTCTCGATGGCGCTGCTCGATAGCGCGGGCAAGGAGATGCCGTTGCAGCTACGCGGGGAGAATGTCGAAGAAGTGCTGGTAAGCCGGGTTCTTCCTGTCACCGAACAAGAACAGGAGTTCGTATTCGAGAACGTCGAAACAGTTCCGGTCCCGTCTCTGTTGCGTGGATTCTCCGCTCCGGTGAAATTGCGGAGCAACCTCGGCGGGGACGGGGAACGCTTTCTCTTCCGGCATGACAGTGATCCCTTTGCACGTTGGGACGCCGGACAAAGTTATCTCACCCGGATGCTGCTCGATGCGGCTGTGGACGGGCGGGAAACCGTTCTTGAGGCCGCGTTCCATGACGCTATTGCGGATATTCTGCGAGACCCGTCGATAGAGCCGGCCTTTGCCGCCGAACTTCTGACACTGCCCGGTGAGTCCGTGCTCGCTGAATCCATGCGTTCGGCCGACCCAGACGCCATTCACCGGGTGCGCCGTGCTGCGCGGAAGGAAATCGGCCTGAAGCACGCCGAAGTCTTCAAGGCGCTCTATGAACGTCTGGTCGAGGCCTATGCGCCGGATGACATGTCGACGGAAGCAATGGGCTCGCGTGCGCTTAAGGCGCTCGCGCTGGGCTATCTGGTTGCTGGCGGAGAGGGTGATGCGCTGGCACTAGCTGCCCGTCAGGCATCGAATTCTGTGACCATGACGGACTCCATGGCGGCCTTGCAGGCGCTGAATGGGACGGATTGTCCGGAACGGACGGCGGCTCTCGCCGATTTCCATGACCGCTGGGAAAACACACCGCTGGTGCTCGACAAATGGTTCACCCTGCGGGCGACCAGCTGCTTGCCTGACACTCTGTCCGAGGTTGAGGCACTGCTGGAACATCCAAAGTTCGATCTTGGGACGCCAAACCGGGTCAGAGCGCTCATCGGCGCTTTCGCATCAGGAAATCCGGTGCGCTTCCATGCCCCGGACGGCGCCGGCTACAGTTTCCTCGCCGATCAGATCATCAAGCTTGACGGTCTTAATCCGCAAATTGCCGCTCGGCTCGTGGCTCCCTTGACGCGCTGGAAGAAGTACGACGAAACGCGTCAGCGGATGATGCGGGAATGTCTTGAGAGAATCGTGAGGCAACCCGGCCTGTCGCCGGATGTCACCGAACTGGTTACCAAGGGACTGGGATAAGGGGAAAGCATGTGACGAAACCAATCGTCGTCATCAATCCGAACAGCACTGAAACCGTAACAGAAGCGATGAGCGCGGCGCTCGACCCGTTGCGCTTGCCGGGCGGGCCGGAGATCGAATGCCTGACCAACGCGGACGGTCCGCCGGGCATCGAGAGCCAGGCTGACGTCGATCTTGCCGCCGTGCAGACAAGAGAGATCGTGGCCCGGCGAGCGAACAGTGCGTCGGCTTTCGTAATCGCCTGTTACTCCGACCCCGGCATTCATGCCTGCCGGGAAGCTACGGACAAGCCGGTCTATGGCATCGCCGAGTCCGGGATGCTGTGCGCCTTGAGTACGGTGGAGCGCTTTGGCGTTGTTGCAATTCTCGACAAATCCATCCCAAGGCATCTTCGCTATATCCGAACACTTGGCTTCGAATCCCGGCTCGCCGGGGAGCGTGCCCTGGGGTTGGGCGTGGTGGAGCTTTCAAATGAAAGCGTCACCTATGGGAGGCTTCTGGAGACAGGAAAAAAATTGCGGGATATCGACGGAGCTCAGGCGATCGTGCTGGGTTGCGCCGGCATGGCGCGCTACCGGAGCTCGCTTGAAGAGGAGCTTTGCCTTCCGATCATCGATCCCACTCAAGCGGCGGTTAGCAATGCATTAACCATTTCTCTGCTAAAATCCTCATGAAATCAATACAATTCAATGTAAATTAGAGTGCTATTGTAACTTTTAGTGCTTGAAAAGGTAAGAAAAGAACCGCTCTATAACCATTGGTGTATTTGTTGCGGGGCGGTGGCGGAAGTTTTTCTCGATGGATGAAGCGACACTTAAAGAAGTTATAGTGCTCCATCGAGGATTCCTCGACGGCGTGCCTGGATGCAAGCGTGCGGATTTAAGAAATGCAAGCCTGAAGGGTTTGCAAGCGCCTAACGCAAAGTTACACAATGCGCTTCTCTCCGGCGCTGACTTGACCGGCGCGGCTTTTGTGCGGGGCGATTTTTCCGGATCGGATATGTTCGGCGCTGTCATGCGCCGGGCAAACCTCGCGGGCTGCAATTTTTTCCGGGCGGACCTGCGCGGTACCAAGTTTACCGGTGCGCGTCTAGGCGGCGCTGATTTCCGCGAAGCCGACATGCGGCCGGGTGAAATTCGCAATGCGGGAATGCAGCGGACCCAGAGCGTGGACATGTCGGATGCCGTGCTCGATAAATCAAACTTCTCACGCGCCAACATGACCGAAAGCAATCTTGAAGGAGCATCCCTCCGCAACAGTAATCTTTCGGAAGCTGAGCTCGTTGCTGTAAATTTATCCGGCGCTGATCTTGAAGGGGCGAACCTGGAACTGGCGCGGCTGAAAAACGCGGTGATGGCAGGAACAAACCTTAAGGGGGCAAGCCTGCGTGGAGCGGATCTCGAAGGAGCGGTGCTGCGCAACGTAGACGTATCCGTCTGCGACATGAAGGGCGCACGTCTTGATAACTGCCGGGTGTTCCTCGGCATCCGGGACCTCAAGGAGGATCTCAAGGTCAAGGTCCAGCGTCATATGAAATGGCTGGCAACCGATGGCAAGGAGGGTGAGCAGGCTGATTTCTCAGGCGCAGACTTGTCAGGGATTGATTTTCAGTATGCCGATCTGAGTGTTGCCAAATTCACAGGGGCTAACCTGGAGAAATGCAATCTCGGGAAATCGTTTCTGACGATGGCCGATTTCACCGGAGCAAATCTCACGGGAGCCAGTTTCTGGGGCGCTGATATGCGGGGCGTCATCCTGATGAATGCAGACCTGGCCTCTGTCAATATGGCCGACGCGGACCTGAGCTTTGTGAACATCCTGAGCACCCGCGGCGACCGTCGCGTGGTCCGTTTTCCGTCTACCCTGACTGGTGCCAATCTAGACAAGGCAATTTGTACGAACGCAAATTTCAGCGGTGCGCGGCTCGACGGGGTGTCGTTCGAGACTGCGGCAACGGATGGCGCGATATTCGTTACACCCGAAGCCGACGAACCCGAATCGCCTGAAGAGGCGTCTTCAGACGCCTGATCGACTCTACCCGAATGCTTTGAAGGTGATAATCGTGAAGGTGTCCTTCACGCCTTTTATGCTGTGGATTTTTTCGGTCACGAACCGGCCGATATCCGTATCGTCAGGCAGATAGCATTTCATCATGAGGTCGTATTGCCCGGAGGTGGAGTGCACCTCCGAGACTTCTTCGAAATCCATGATTGCGGCGTCAGCAACATTATAGGCTTCGCTGAGCTCGCATTTAACCTGAACAAAAATGGTCTGCATCGGGGAACCCGGTATCTGGAAGCGATGAGCTCCCGATGGTTTCCGAAAAGGGCGCCGAAATCAAGCGGCGCCGCCGGAGTGGTTGGCTTTCTTACTTACGCAGCAGGAACGCCGGAACATGATCACCAAGGCCGACAACCTTCTCGTTGTTGCCGGAGTCGTCATCCCGGTCACGGCGCGTCTTGCGACCGCGAGCTTCCTGCGCCGGGAATTCAGTGACGTTGCCCGGACCTGGCGTCCGCTCGCCCGGATAGGCGCGCTCCCGGTCCCGCCCGCCACGCGAACGGGGCTTTTTCCGGCCGTTACTATTATTGCGGCCACCGCGTTTCTCTTCACTGCTCTCGGCGCTGTCAGGGCTTGCCGCTTCGACAGTTTCTGTCGTCTCGGTGACCGAGCTTTCGGCAACAGTCTTCTCGGCAACGGCCTTCTCGGCGACAGGTGCTTTGTCGGCGTCAGGCGCTTTGGCTGCCGGCTGCCCTTCGTTCTTGAAAAGCGGGATCTCCTTGCCGATCAATTTAACGATGGCCTGGAGGTATTTGCCGTCTTCGGGAGATGTCAGCGTGAAGGCGCGACCTTCCTTGCCCGCACGTCCGGTTCGCCCGATCCGATGCACATAGTCTTCCGCATGAGTTGGCACATCGAAATTAAAAACGTGGCTGAGGCCAGCAATGTCCAGTCCGCGTGCGGCCACGTCGCTGGCGCAAAGCAGGTCCGCATCGCCGTCCTTGAAGCGCTGCAGCGTCTTCATACGATCCGGCTGGGACATGTCGCCATGCAGTTCAACGGCGTTGTAACCGGATTTTTTCAGGAACCGGTGAACGACGCCGACGTCGCGCTTCCGGTTGCAGAAAATAATTGCGTTGGTTGGTTTTTCGCTCTCGATCAGATTGCGGAGCGTGTCGCGCTTGTCTTTCGCACTCACATTCACGCGCCACTGGCTGACCGTCTCGGCTGCAGAAGTGCCGGCTGTAACAGTAATCTCGCGCGGATTGATCAGGAACGCATCCGCCAGCTTGCGGATTACCTTGGAAAGCGTCGCGGAGAAGAAAAGCGTTTGCCGGATACGCGGCAAAAGCCCGACGATCCGCTCGACATCGGGGATAAAGCCCATGTCGAGCATCCGGTCGGCTTCGTCGATCACCAGAACCTTGACGTCGGTCATCAAGATCCGGCCGCGCTCGAAATGGTCGAGCAGGCGGCCCGGGGTCGCGATCAGAACGTCGACGCCGCGATCAAGCTTCTTTTCCTGTTCGGCAAAGGCAACGCCGCCGATCAGAAGAGCCATGTTGAGCTGGTTGTATTTGCCGTACTTGACGAAATTATCCGCGACCTGAGCCGCAAGCTCGCGCGTGGGGCAGAGGATCAGGGAGCGCGGCATCCGCGCTTTGGCTCGTCCGGCCGCCAGGATGTCAATCATCGGCAGGGTAAAGGACGCGGTCTTTCCGGTCCCAGTTTGTGCGCAGCCGAGAATGTCTCTTCCCATTAGAACATGGGGAATTGCCTGCTCCTGAATAGGAGTGGGTGTTGTGTAACCAGCATCGGTTACCGCAGAAACAACTGCGTCGCTAAGTCCAAGGTCTGAAAACGTCAAGGTACCGCCTATTTTATCGCGTTGGCTGAGATTTTACAGATTGTCTGTAAGGTGCTCGGCGCGAAGATGAAGCGGATATTATGTGTAGCGTGGCCGCTGTCAACAAAGAGATCGTCTAATTCGCGCGCACCAGCCATGTTTTGGTGGTGTGTGTAGTATCAGTACCATACTTTCGTAATAAATATGAAACTAAACTCGCGGCTGGTATTTTTGAAGTCGATTCCCTTCGCCGGGATCAGACGTCGATATCCGTGACGAATTTCGCGTTTTCCTGAATGAACTGGAAACGAAGCTCCGGCTTCCGTCCCATCAGAGTTTCAACGGTCTGTTCCACAGCCCGGCGCGCCTCCGCAGCCGCACTTTCAGGATCCAGGCCCTTGAGCGACGGCGGTACGGAGACCCGCAGCAGGATACGCTTTTCAGGGTCCATGGTTGTTTCCTTGAGCTGCTTCGGTGGCATTTCGCCAAGGCCTTTGAAGCGCGAGACCTCGATTTTGGCCCGCCCGGTCATTTCCGTCCGGATCAGCTCCTCCCGATGGGCATCGTCCCTCGCATAGACTGATTTGGTCCCCTGGGTCAGCCGGTAGAGCGGGGGCAGGGCGAGATAGAGATGGCCCTGCTCGACCAGCTTGGGCATTTCACGGAAGAAATAGGTCATCAGCAGCGAGGCAATGTGAGCGCCGTCAACGTCGGCATCCGTCATGATGATGACTTTGCCGTAGCGCAACTGGTCTTCGTCATAACGGTCGCCCGTGCCACAGCCGAGGGCAAGGGAGATGTCGGAAAGTTCCTGATTGCCGCGCAGTTTCTCGATCGAGGCACTGGCCACGTTCAGGATCTTGCCGCGGAGTGGCAGAATGGCCTGGGTCGCACGGTTACGGGCCTGTTTGGCGGAGCCGCCGGCGCTGTCTCCCTCGACCAGGAAAATTTCGGTGCTTTCCTGTTCGGACTTGCTGCAATCGGCGAGCTTGCCGGGAAGGCGGAGTTTCCGGGTGGCTGTTTTGCGGGAGACTTCCTTTTGCTGGCGCCGGCGCAGACGGTCATCGGCCCGTTCGGTAATCCGCTCGAGAAGCTGGTTGGATGTTTCCGGACTCGCGGAAAGCCAGTGGTCGAAATGATCCTTGACCGTTTGCTCTACGAGCTTCGTGGCATGGGCACTGACCAGTCGCTCCTTCGTCTGGCCCTGGAACTGGGGGTCCCTGATAAAGACCGAGAGCATGATGCAGGCGCCGCCCATGACGTCCTCTGCGGTGATCTGTGCGGCTTTTTTCGCGCCACCGACCATCTCCGCATAGGCGCGAATGCCTCGCAGCAAGGCGGTCCGCAGGCCGGCCTCGTGGGTTCCGCCGCTGGGTGTCGGAATAGTGTTGCAATAGGCATTCATGAAGCCGTCGTCACGGTCGTCCGGCCAGGTAACGGCCCATTCGACGCGCTCGCGCGTTGCGCCTTCTTCCTTGTCGCCGGCAAAGGCCTCTCCGATCAGCACGCGGTCGCCGAGCGTGCTGTTCAAGAAGTCCGCGAGACCGCCCGGATAGTGCAGGGTCGCCGCAGCCGGGGTCCCATCTCCTTCGCCGATCAATGCTGTATCGCAGGACCAGCGGATCTCCACGCCTTTGAAAAGGTAGGCCTTCGATCGCGCCAGCCTGTAAAGCATGGCCGGACGGAAGCGGGCCTTGCCGAAGATTTCCTCGTCCGGATGGAAGCGTACCGTTGTGCCGCGCCGGTTCTGCACCGGTCCTCTCGACTCAAGCGGCCCCTGGGTGATGCCGCGGCTGAAGCGCTGAGCATAAAGCTGCTTGTCCCGCGCGACTTCGACTTCCATTACGTCGGACAGCGCATTCACCACCGAAATACCAACGCCGTGCAGGCCGCCGGATGTGCTGTAGACCTTGTCCGAGAACTTACCGCCGGCATGCAGAGTCGACAGGATGACTTCCAGTGCGGACTTGTCCTTGAACTTGGGATGCGGATCGACTGGGATGCCGCGACCGTTATCCCGGATGGTAACCGTCATGTCCGCGCTGAGGTCGATCTCGATCCGGCTCGCGAAGCCCGCAACGGCTTCGTCCATGGAATTGTCCAGAACCTCGGCCACGAGATGGTGCATTGCACGCTCGTCGGTGCCGCCAATATACATTCCCGGACGCCGACGGACTGGCTCCAGGCCCTCAAGGACCTCGATATCCTTCGCGGAATAGTCATCATCGCTGCGGGCGGCGTTGCTTTGGAACAGGTCCGACATGGATAGGGTGCGTCCTCAGAAGCCAGAAAATAGGTTTATCCTGTAGTCTGTCGGGCGAATACTACAAGATATAGGCGACACTCGCCAAGCAATCAGGAGTGGTTATGACAGAAGTTGCACGTCAGCCGGTCGGGACCCTGCAGGTCCGGACGATCGCGATGCCGTCGGATACGAACCCCAGCGGCGATATCTTCGGCGGCTGGGTGCTCAGCCAGATGGATATTGCCGGAGGTACGGCAGCAGCGCAGCGGGCAAAAAGTCGTGTGGCAACGGTCGGCGTTGAAGCCATGTCCTTTCACAAACCGGTCCGTGTCGGTGATGTCCTTTCTTGTTATGCCAGCCTGGAAAAGCAGGGCACGACATCGCTGACCTTTCGGATCGAGGCCTGGGTCATCCGTGCCGGAACCTATCAGGGTGATGAAGTTCTCGTGACCGAGGGCCATTTCACCTTCGTTGCGCTTGACGAGAGCGGCAGGAAGCGGAAGTTGTAAAACCTCTGAGGTGGGTTGCAAACGGATTACTGGAGGCGTACTGTGTGCGCATATTTGGCGTGGTGAACGATCTTCGGACACGACTGCGTGTCGGCCTGTACATGGCTGTCGCAGGGCTTCTGTTGCTCCAGGCTGGCGGCGCATCGGCCGGGCAGGCGGATATCGAGAAAGTAGATGTCGAACGGGCTGCTGACGGCTCTTACAGCTTTCATGTAACCGTGCGTCACGCCGATACGGGTTGGGACCACTATGCGAATGCCTGGTCGGTACTGGCGCCGGATGGAACGCTGCTTGGCGAACGCGTGCTGTATCACCCGCATGTCGATGAGCAGCCGTTCACCCGGTCGCTGTCCGGCGTTTCCATACCGGACGGCATCAGCAAGGTAATTGTGAGGGCGCGCGACAGCCAGCATGGCGAGGGAGGGCGCAGTCTCGAAGTTGAATTGCCGTGAGTCTGCCTGCGAAAGACCTGTACGGGGCACGAGCCGCGGCAACGAGACGGAGAAGAAATGTTTACCATTGCGGTAGCGAATACCAAGGGCGGCGCCGGAAAGACGACATTGGCGACGACACTGGCAGCGCATTACGCGGGACGCGGCTTGCAGACAGCGTTGGGAGATCTGGATTTGCAGCAGAGCTCATTGGGCTGGCTGCGTCGGCGTCCGTCGGAAGTGCCGAAGATCAGTGGTGTGGATCTCGAAGAGGACGGTGCCAAGCCACGAAAAAAGACAGATATTCTGGTTGTGGACTGTGTTGCCGCGATGAGCCGCGACGTGGTGAAGGATGTGGTGAAGCGCGCGGATGTCATCGTGATTCCGGTCTTGCCCTCGGCGTTTGACGAGGATGGGACACGGCGCTTTATGGATCAACTCGCGGATCTGAAGCCAATTCGCAAGAACAAGCGGGCGGTTGCGTTTGTCGGTAACCGGGTGCGGCTGCGCACAAAAGCGGCCGAGCGCCTGGAGCATTTTCTCGAAGATCTTGGTTTTCCGAACGTCGCCACGCTGCGGGATACGCAGCTTTATGCCCAGGCCGCACAGGAAGGTCTTGCCATTATGGAGTTAGCGAGCCGGCGCACCTATGACCATGTGATGGACCTTCAGCCACTCATCGATTTCATCGAGGAATCACGTTTGTCTGCATAGTTTCAGATCGACGCCGCGTCTGTACATTTTTGTGCCGGCTGACCTGTAACAATGTTGGTTGCGGCAGGGTTCTGCGCCAGCCGATGATCCGCCGGTGAAAATTCTGATTGGACTCAGAAAATGCCGGCGGGAAACGCGTTTAAGACAGCTATTCTTGTGATTGTGTCCTGTGCCTTCTTCGCAGGGGCTAACGCCTGCGCCAAGGGTGTGCAGACCCTGGAAGTCGGCCCGGATCTTCATCCGCTGCAAATCGCCTTCGCGCGCTTTGCATTCGGGTTTCTCACCCTTCTGCCTTTCATACTACGCCGAGGCATTGGCGTGTTCCGGACGCAAATTCCGGTCAAGCATGGATTGCGCATCGTCTTTGGAGCGGCCGGCGTTACGGCCTCCTTCGCAGCTGTCGGCATGATGCCATTGGCAGATGCGATCGCGATTGCCTGGACCAGCCCGATTTTCGCCATGATCTTCGCCATCCTCTTCTTGCGTGAGCGGGTGGTGCCGCTCCGATGGGCTGGAGCGGCGCTCGGGCTTGCGGGCGTGGCGATCATGAATCAGCCTGGGGCTGGTGTGCTTCAGACGGGAGCCCTGGTAGCACTCTTGTCCGCTGTACTGGTTGGTGCGGAGGTGGTGACAATCCGTCTGCTCGCGCAGTCCGACAATCCCCTGACCATCCTGGCCATCAATAATCTGTCGGGTGCAGTGATATCGGGCGTTGCCGCCATTCCCGTCTTCCAGATGCCAGACCTGGCCCAACTCCCCTTTCTTATCGGAGTGGGCTCGGTGATGGTCTGCGGGCAATTACTTTTTATCCGGGCGGCAGCGATTGGCGAGGCCAGCTTTATCGCGCCATTCTATTACAGCACGCTGGTTTATGCGGCGCTCTTCGGATTGCTGTTTTTCGGTGAAACCCCTGGGCTGCACCTGCTTGCAGGTGGTGGCTTGATAGCGGTCAGCGGTCTTGTTATCGCATTTGCCAGGCCGCGCGCTGTGGCCTGAGCCTGGGCTCCACTTTACAAGACGCACACAAAAAAACGGGCCGCACGAGGCGGCCCGAGTTTTGGGAGGAAGCCTTCCGCCGGATAAAAGCACACCGGCGAAAGGGCTTGGAGATGTCCAAGGCCAAGCGACCGGGAACCCCGGCCGCCCGTTGCCTTAGACGGAGTAGTACATCTCGAATTCGACCGGATGCGGGGTCTGTTCGAAGCGGATGACCTCATCCATTTTCAATTCGATGTAGGCATCGATCTGATCGTTGGTGAAGACATCGCCCTGGGTCAGGAACGAACGGTCCGCATCGAGGCATTCCAGAGCTTCGCGCAGGCTGCCGGCAACGGTCGGGATGTCGGCCAGTTCTTCCGGCGGCAGGTCGTACAGATCCTTGTCCATCGGGTCGCCCGGATGGATCTTGTTCTGGATACCGTCAAGGCCGGCCATCAGCATGGCGGAGAAGGCCAGGTACGGGTTGCCGGCGGGATCCGGGAACCGGACCTCGACGCGCTTGCCCTTCGGGCTGTTCACGAACGGAATACGGCAGGAAGCGGAGCGGTTACGCGCGGAATATGCGAGCAGAACCGGTGCTTCAAAGCCCGGCACGAGACGCTTGTAGCTGTTGGTCGTCGGGTTCGTGAAGGCGTTGAGGGCCTTCGCGTGCTTGATGATGCCGCCGATATAGTAGAGGCACATTTCGGAGAGATCGGCATAACCATTGCCGGCGAAGAGCGGCTTGCCGTCTTTCCAGATCGACTGGTGAACGTGCATGCCCGAGCCGTTGTCTTCAGCGATCGGCTTCGGCATGAAGGTCGCGGTCTTGCCATAGGCATGGGCGACGTTATGCACCACGTATTTGTACATCTGCAGGGCATCGGCGGTCTCGATCAATGTGCCGAATTTCATGCCGAGTTCGTGCTGGGCCGGAGCAACTTCATGGTGGTGCTTTTCGATATCCACACCCATTTCGCCCATGACCGCGAGCATTTCGCTGCGCAGATCCTGTTCGCTGTCCACCGGCGGAACCGGGAAGTAGCCGCCCTTGACGCCCGGACGGTGACCCATGTTGCCTTCTTCATAGGAGCGGGCGGAGTTGTACGGGCCTTCCGGGTGATCGACTTCGTAGTAGCCGATATTGGAGCCGGTTTTGATCTTCACGTCCTCGAACACAAAGAACTCGGCTTCCGGACCGAAGAACGCGGTGTCGCCTATACCGAGGCTGTTCAGGTGGTTCAGTGCGGCTTTTGCCGTGGAACGCGGATCGCGCTCGTAGGGCTGGCCGGTGATCGGATCCACAACATCGCAGAGGATCATCAGGGTCGGCTGTGCGAAGAACGGATCGACGCGCGCCGTGGACAGATCCAGCTTGAGGCTCATGTCGGATTCGTTGATTGCTTTCCAGCCGGCGATGGAGGAGCCATCGAACATGAAGCCTTCAACGAGGCTTTCTGCATCGATTGTCTCGATAGCCTGCGTCACGTGCTGCATCTTGCCGCGCGGATCCGTGAAACGGAGATCAACGAACTTGCAGTCGTGTTCCTTGATCATGCTCAAAACGGCGTTCACATCAGACATAGTCTTCCTTCCTGACTTGATGGGTCGTTGCCTCTCCGGGCGTTCGGAGCAACCGTTGGCGGTTTGTCCGAAAGCCTTTCTGGCCGGGCGTCCCGGGTTTGACGGGGTTCCAGATTCCTGTCCAGCCCCGACGAATTCATTAGTCCAGCCGGTTCAGGCTGGACGGTGTACGTCCTCCCATCGGGAGGAGCGGGTTTATCGGTTCCTAGAGGGCATCGCCACCGGATTCACCGGTTCGGATACGGATTACGTCATCGACAGTAGAAACGAAGATCTTCCCGTCACCGATACGGCCGGTGCGTGCGGCGGACTGTATGGCGTCCACTGCGCGCTCGACCAGCGAGTCCTCCATAACGACCTCGATTTTCACCTTGGGGAGAAAATCGACGACGTACTCGGCCCCGCGATAGAGTTCGGTGTGCCCTTTCTGGCGCCCGAAACCCTTGGCTTCGGTCACGGTGATCCCCTGGATCCCGACCTCGTGTAGCGCTTCCTTTACCTCGTCCAGCTTGAAGGGCTTGATGATGGCTTCGATTTTTTTCATTGCGCCTTGCTCTTCTTGTTGATGTCCCGGTCCTCGGGTCACGCCCCCCTAAGAGCATGCTGCATGCCAGTTAGGGAAAAAATCGTAACCCGTTGAAATCACTAATAAGGCGGGATCTTGTTAGGGTCTGCTCAGGTACATTTATGCTCCAATTTCACGCACCTGACTAAAAAATAGGCAGCAAAAATGAGGCAGATCCTCAACGGTGCGGCCTATGCGAGGCATTTTCTGATGCGGGCGATGGCCTCGACGATGTTTTCAGTCGAATTGGCGTAGGAGAAGCGGAGATAGCCTTCGCCGAAGCCGCCAAAGCTGGTGCCGGCGATCACTGCCACGCCGGCTTCCTCCAGAAGTTTTTCCTGCAGCGCCTGCGCTTTCATGCCTGTGCCCTCGATATTCGGGAAAGCATAGAATGCGCCACCGGGCTCGATGCAGCGGAATCCGGGAACGTCGTTCAGTTCGTTGACGATCACCTTGCGGCGCGCGTCGAAGGCCACGAGCATTTCCGAAACGGCGTCCTGGGGGCCGGTCAGAGCTTCAAGGCCGGCGAACTGAGCCGCCGCGTTGACGCAGGAATGAATGTTCACACAAAGCTTTTCAGCGTGCGGGAAGATGTCTTTCGGCCAGACGCTGTAACCGAGGCGCCATCCGGTCATGGCATAGGTCTTGGACCAACCGTCGAGCAGGATCAGGCGATCCGCGATTTCGGGATATTGCAGCAGGCTGACATGCTCACGGCCGTCATAAAGCATCTCGCTGTAGATCTCGTCGCTCATGACGGCGACATCAGGCCAGGCCTGCAGACCGGCCACCAGTTTGTCGAACTCGGCCCGGGGCACGACGCCGCCGGTCGGGTTGGCCGGGCTGTTGACGATGATCAGTCGGGTCCGCTCGGTAATGCCGGCCAGAACTTCCTCAGCCGAAAAGGCAAAACCGTTTTCCTCGCGCAACTGGATTGAGACAGCCTTCGCGCCGGAAAACTCGATTGCGGATTGGTAGATCGGAAAGCCGGGGTCCGGGAACATGATTTCCGCGCCGGGCTCGCCGAAGATCATCATGGCGAGGAACATCGTCACCTTGCCGCCCGGAACGACCAGAACCCGACCCGGATCGACGGCAACGCCATGGCGCTTTTCCAGGTTGGCGGCGACCGCTTCACGAAGAGCTGGAATGCCGTTGGCCGGGGTATAGCCGTGATGTCCGTCATGCAGGGCCTTGACCGCTGCTTCGACGATGTTGTCCGGGGTGCGGAAGTCGGGCTGGCCAATGCCGAGATTTATGATGCTGCGGCCTTCGGCGGCCAGCTTGTTCGCTCGCGCCAGAACGGAGAATGCGGTTTCCGTCCCTAGATGGTTCAGTCGTTCCGCGAGCTTGGTCATGACCCTGTTCCTTCCGATTTTATCGGGAATTTATTTATTTCCGTGACGCCCTTATAGCGGCGCGGAAAGAGCCGCTCAATTGGCAGTTTCGTCACGTGCAATGCGTGCTGCGTTGCAGCACTGCTGCGGAGGCCTTGCATTGGCCGCAACCTTGGGCTAAGCGCCATGCCTCCTAATGTTGCGGAATCCTTCGGAGTCGCCCAGATGAAGCCTGCAAACAGCCTGTTGTCCTCTTTCGGAACAACCGTGTTCGAGGTCATGTCGCGCCTGGCGATCGAACATGGCTCGATTAATCTGGGGCAGGGGTTTCCCGACGACAGCGGACCGGACGCGGTTCTGCAGCAGGCGTCGAACTTTTTGTTCGACCGGCCGAACCAGTATCCGCCGATGCTTGGCGTTCCGGAATTGCGTCGGGCCGTCGCCGATCACAACAAGCGATTCTACGGTCTTGATGTGGATTGGCAGAGCGAGGTCATGGTCAGCACCGGGGCGACGGAAGGCCTGGCTGCCTGCTTTTTCGGTCTGATCGAGCCGGGCGACGAGGTTGTGCTGATCGAGCCTACATACGATTGCTACCTGCCGATCATCAAGCGGGCAGGGGGCATTCCGAAGGTGGTGACCCTGCGCCCGCCGGAATGGAAGCTCGATATCGCGGCTTTCAAGGCTGCTTTCAGCGAGAAAACCAAGCTCGTGGTTCTGAATTCGCCGATGAACCCCGCCTCCAAAGTGTTTACCGAGACCGAGCTGAAAGCGATTGCCGAGACTGTGATCGAGCACGATTGCTACGCCGTTTGTGACGAGGTCTATGAGCATATGGCCTTCGACGGCCGCCAGCACCATCCGCTGATGACATTGCCGGGAATGCGTGAGCGCTCCGTCCGGATCGGTTCCGCCGGCAAGACTTTTTCAGTGACCGGCTGGAAGGTCGGCTATGTGACCGCACCGGCGGAGCTGTTGCAGCCCATTTCCAAGGCGCATCAGTTTCTGGTCTTCACCACGGCGCCGAACCTGCAGCGCGCGGTTGCCTTTGGTCTTGGCCAGGATGACAGCTATTTCAACGGGCTGCGGGACTCAATGCAGGCCAAGCGGGATCGTCTTGCCGACGGGCTGAGCGGGATCAACGGGTTCGAGTGTGTTGAGTGCGAAGGAACTTATTTCCAGTTCGTCGATATTTCCGGTCTTGGCTTTGACGGAGACGACGCCGCGTTCTGCCGCCATATCACGACCGAAGCCGGGGTCACGGCCCTGCCGGTCAGCGGGTTTTACTCCGGCGAGGCGTCAAAGAATTTCATCCGCTTTTGCTTCGCCAAGCAGGATGCCGTTCTTGATGAGGCATTCGGCCGGTTGGCCGCGCATTTCGGCGGCTGAAAAGAACCGGCATTACGACGCGGTAAACCGGTTGACGAGCCTGCTATGTTACAGTAGGTAAACGGCCCTCGCGATTGAGCGAGCGGACTTGTGGCGGGTGTAGCTCAGCTGGTTAGAGCGCCAGATTGTGGATCTGGAGGTCGTGGGTTCAAGACCCATCACTCGCCCCACTCCCTCTTTTCTAAGTACCTTCTACCGAACGGGCTCCGGCAACACCGAGAGTGAGCCATCCGAGCATGAAGGACATGCCCCCATACGGGGCGAGCGCCGTCGGCGTGGCGCCTCCGCTGAATGCGCTGGCATAGAGCGATCCCGAGAAAAGCAGCATCCCGAGCAGAAACAGGCAGGCGCTTGCCGTGGCCAACGGTGAGGCTTTACGCCCGTTGAGCAGTAATGCGGCGGCTATCCCCGATAGATGAACCAGGTGATAGAGCAGGGCGCTGGCAAACCGGTCATGGGCGACGCTGTCGAACCCGGCCGCATGTGCGCCGTAGGCGCCAATGCCGACGGCGACGAGACCGGCGAGGCCGAGGGCGATCCAGAGGGCACGGTTCAGGGCTGTCATCGGGAATTCCTGAGGTTATTGTGAGCGTGGTGACTGGACCAGCGCGGATTTACCGCATTCCATGACCGGCACTCTCGTCCTATCCTCCGCCCGACTCAAGGGCTGGAGAGGCATGTGGACGATCTGACGCTGCTCAGTGTCGAGGAAATGGGTGAGGCGGACCGGATAACGATTCGTTGCGGTACGCCCGGTATCGAGTTGATGGAAACCGCCGGCGTGACCGTCTCTGATGCTATCGCCGCCCGGTTTACGCCGCGCAGGACACTCGTCGTCTGTGGTCCCGGGAACAATGGAGGTGACGGTTTTGTCGTCGCTCGATTGCTACAGGAGCGGGGTTGGGACGTCGAGCTGACGTTGTTGGGGAAGCGTGAGGACCTACGGGGTGACGCTGCGCTTGCTGCTGCAAAGTGGGATGGCCAGGTTGCCGCATTGACGCCTGATCTGCTCGATGGGGTTGAGTTGCTGGTCGATGCGCTTTTTGGCGCCGGGCTGGCGCGCGATATTGGCGGTGTTGCGTTCGATTTCCTGGCGCGTGCCGAGTCGATGGTGTGCGACGGAGCTCTGACGTCTGTTGCGGTCGATATGCCGAGCGGCGTCGATGGGAACACCGGCGCCGTGCGTGGGGTCGCCGTCCCGGCTGTGATGACAGTTACGTTCTTCTGCAAGAAGCCGGGGCATATGCTTTATCCGGGACGCGCCCTGTCGGGGGAACTCGTCGTTACCGATATCGGGATCAGGGCGGACGTGCTGCGCGAGATCGTTCCCGCCACTTTCGAGAACGCGCGGGAGCTGTGGGCCTTGGTCCTGCCCCGGCCGGATGCTTCGAGCCATAAATATACACGCGGCCACGCTGTTATAAGCGGGGGAGCAATGACGGGGGCCGGGCGTCTTGCCGCGCGGGCTGCACGCCGGTCCGGGGCCGGACTGTTGACTGTTGCGGCGCCCTCGAGCTTGTGTCCGCTGTTTTCCGCCGATGCACCGGGCGTTATTACGGCGCCGGCCGATGATGTTGCGGCATTCAGCAGCCTGTTGGAGGACGCCCGCAAGAATGCTGTCCTGGTGGGGCCGGGGCATGGTGTTTCAGAGCATACGCGGTCAATTGCTGAGGCAGCGCTCCTGGCGGAGCGGACTGTTGTGCTTGATGCGGATGCGCTTACGGTTTTCGCTGGAGAGGCGGAGGCTCTCTCCAGCATGATCCGGGCACCTGCCGTTTTGACGCCGCATCAAGGTGAGTTTGCCCGCCTGTTTCCAGATCTTTCCGGTAGCAAGCTGGAGATGGCGCGCGCGGCGGCGGCGCTGGTTGGCGCCGTCGTTGTTTTGAAAGGGCCGGACACGGTGATTGCCGCGCCGGATTGCCGGGCAGCGATCAATGGCAATGCGCCGCCGTGGTTGGCGACGGGGGGAACCGGTGATGTACTGGCCGGCACAATCCTCGGGTTGTTGACACAAGGCATGCCCGCTTTCGAAGCGGCTGCAGCCGCGGTTTGGCTCAATGGAGCGGCGGCCAGCCGGTTCGGGCCGGGCCTGATCGCTGAAGATTTGCCAGAAATTTTTCCGCGGATATTCGCCGAAGATCTCCGATGGTTGGAGATTTCCTCAAATTCTTCACCAAGAGAGCGTTGAAGGTAGCGCGCAGCTGGGCCATCTTTTGAAAATGCCAAACGATCAAGCGACTAGTTTCATCGACCGGACCCTGACCAACCTGCGCCACGCATGGTCAGGGCTCTCGGATTCAACGCGTCACATGTTCTCCGGCTTGCCACGCCCGGATCTTCCCGATGAGGATCTGGAGCGCGTGCGCCAGCAGATGGAAGATTGCCTGACGGTGCGCGCGGACGAGGTTTCCGCCCGGGCCCGTGCGGCAGATCTCGGCAGGATGTATCTGGCGCTTGAGCCAACCGGACAGCTCCGTTTCCTCAAGCTTCTGGCGGAAAATTACGGTGTCGACCGTACCGCCGTCGATACGGCTATCGACGGAGTCAAGGCTGCCAAGGACGATAAGGGGCGAGAGAAAGCGGAAGCCATCCTGCGCCGCGCTCTTGAACCACGCTGGCGCGGACTGCTCAAGCGTTTCACGACACTGCCGGAAGGCGTGAAGTTTCTCGTCGACATGCGGGTGGTGATGCTCGGTTACGCTCGTGCCGAGCCGGCGATCAAGGCGCTCTCGGACGACCTGCGAGAGATGCTGAGCGCCTGGTTCGATGTCGGCCTTCTGGAGCTGAAACTGATCACATGGGAAAGCCCGGCGGCGATTCTCGAAAAACTGATCGCCTATGAAGCGGTGCACGAGATCCGTTCATGGGACGATCTGAAAAACCGACTCGATTCCGATCGGCGCTGTTTCGCATATTTTCACCCGGCGATGCCGCACGAGCCGTTGATTTTTGTGGAAGTCGCGCTGGTGCCTGAGATGGCGGCCAATGTGCACGACATTCTCGATGCAAATGCGCCGATGGGCGATGTCTCGGCAGCCACCACGGCGATCTTCTACTCGATCTCCAATGCGCAAAAGGGGCTTGTCGGCATCAGTTTCGGCAACTTCCTGATCAAGAGGGTCGTCGAGCTGCTGAAGCACGACGTGCCGAATTTGAAGAAATTTGCGACCCTGTCGCCGATTCCGGGATTTGGTAAATGGTCGGCGCAGATACTGGATGAAGACGCCTTCGAGTTGACCAACGCGGAGCGTAAGGCCCTTTCCCCACTTGTGGATGGCAAGAGCGATGGTGAACGGCTGAAATCCGCCTTGGGACGCCCGGACTGGAATCAGGATGAGCAGTTGGCGGCTGCCTTGAAGATGCCGGTGAGCCGTATGGCGGCACATTATCTTCACGGGGAGCGCCGTCCGGATGGCAAGGCCAAGGACCCGGTTGCACATTTCCATCTGTCGAACGGTGCCCGCATGGAGCGGCTTAACTGGCTTGGGGACACATCCCCAAAAGGCCTCTCCCAAGCCCATGGAATGATGATCAATTATCTGTATCGGGTGAGCGACATCGAGAGTAATAGCGGCGCCTATTCCTCCTCCGGGAAAATCGCGGTCTCTTCCTCAGTGAAACCGTTACTCCGCGACTGAAGCCATAACTGTTGACGTGCCGGGCCGGTTCGGATAGCCATGCCGGTCCTATACGACATGGCGCCTCCATGGACGCCAAGAAGGCTCGCGGGTGTGGTGGAATTGGTAGACACGCCAGATTTAGGTTCTGGTGGCGAAAGCCGTGGGGGTTCAAGTCCCTTCACCCGCACCATCGGACAGGCCATGGCGCGAGTATCGTGGGCGAACGCAGACGAAGCAGATTGAGCGAAAACCAATGCAGGTTACTGAAACTTCCTCCGAAGGCCTGAAGCGCGAATTCCAGGTCGTGATTCCCGCCGAGACGATTAACGGCGAGGTCGATGCGCGTCTGACGCAGCTAGCCCCGACCATCAACATGCCGGGCTTCCGCCCGGGTAAGGTTCCCGTCGCGCTCCTGAAGAAGCGTTACGGCCCTTCCGTGATGGGCGAAGTGCTGGAGAAGACCGTCAACGAGACGTCGCAGAAGACTCTCGACGAGCGCGATCTCCGGGCTGCAACGCAGCCGCAGATCGAGATCACCAAATTCGACGAAGGTGGCGATCTCGAATTCAGCATGGTGGTCGACATCATGCCGGAAATCACTCCGATCGATTTCTCGACCCTTGAGATCGAGCGTCTGACCGCAGAGCCGAGCGATGCTGATCTGGATGAGGCTATCGGCAAGCTCGCGACCCAGCACAAGAGCTCCGAGCCGATCAAGCGCAAGCGGAAGTCCAAGTCCGGTGACACCGTTGTCATCAACTTCAAGGGCATGGTCGACGGCGTCGCATTTGATGGCGGTACTGCCGAAGGCCATCATCTGGAACTCGGCTCGGGCACCTTTATCCCGGGCTTTGAAGACCAGCTGATCGGTGTGAATGCCGAAGACAAGCTCGACGTGAAAGTTACCTTCCCGGAAGATTACGGCCAGGCCACTCTGGCGGGTAAGGAAGCGATCTTCGAGACCGAAGTCATCGAGATCCGCGAGACCACCGACCCGAAGATTGATGACGAGTTCGCCAAGCTGTTCGGCATGGATGATCTCGACACCCTGAAGGAAGCGATCAAGGGCCAGCTGTCGCAGGAATATGTCGGCGCCGCCCGGACCAAACTGAAGCGGACTCTGCTCGATACGCTTGAGAAGCAGCATTCCTTCGAAGTGCCGGAAGGCATGGTGCAGGCTGAATATGACGCGATCTGTCAGGCTGTGAAGCCGCAGCAGCATGATCACGACCACGACCACGACCATGACCACGACCATGACCATGATCATGATCATGATCACGCGCATGCAGCTGACGAGTCGCTCAGCGACGAAGAAAAGGCTGAATATCGTGGCATCGCCGAACGCCGGGTTCGTCTCGGTCTCCTGCTGCAGGAAGTCGGCCGCCTGAACAACATTTCGATCGGTGACGAGGAAGTCGCTCGGGCGATCTATCAGGAAGCCACCAAATATCCGGGTCAGGAACAGCAGGTCGTGCAGTTCTACCAGCAGAACGCCCAGGCCCAGGCCAACATCCGGGCGCCGCTGCTTGAGGACAAGATTGTCGACTTCATTGTCGAGATGGCCAAGGTGACCGACAAGACGGTTGCTGCGGAAGATCTCTTCAAGGAAGACGAAGACGATTCGGCCTCTGAGGAAAAGCCGGCGAAGAAGGCTGCGGCCAAAAAGCCTGCTGCGAAAAAGAAAGCACCGGCGAAAAAGCCTGCTGCAAAAACGAAAAAAACAGACGACGCTGCGGAAGGGTAGTCATCAGGGACTGAACGTCCCATATGCTGATTACCAACCGATTGCGACGTAACCCGATGAAGGCCGACACAATGCATGATCCCGCAGAGATCTATATGAACTCCTTGGTCCCCATGGTGGTCGAACAGACCAACCGCGGGGAGCGGGCCTACGATATCTATTCCCGCTTGCTGAAAGAGCGGATCATCTTTGTTGTCGGCCCAATCAACGACGCGATCTCCAGCGTCGTCTGCGCTCAGCTTCTGTATCTGGAAGCTGAGAATCCGAAAAAAGACATCTCCATGTACATCAACTCTCCGGGCGGGGTCGTAACCTCAGGCCTGGCGATGTACGACACGATGGAATACATCCGCCCGGACGTCTCGACTGTCTGCATCGGGCAGGCGGCTTCCATGGGCTCTCTTCTTCTTACTGCGGGTGCTGCCGGTAAGCGTTATTGCCTGCCGAATGCGAAAATAATGATCCATCAGCCGTCCGGCGGATTCCAGGGGCAGGCCAGCGATATCGAGATTCATGCCCGCGAAATCCTCAAGACACGTGCGCGCCTGAACGAAATTTACGTGAAACATACCGGCCGCAAGGTCGAAGATATTGAATCGGGTATGGAACGCGATAATTTCATGGTGCCCGAGGAAGCCAAAAAGTTCGGCTTGATCGACGAAGTCGTTGATAAACGGCCTCTCGATGCCAAGGAAGACGACGCCAAGAGCTGATTGACCGGGAACGAGAATGGCCCCGCCCGAGATGGCTGACGGGGGTGTTCTGCGGCATGGCCGCACCGGGTTCTACAGCCGTTGCCTAGTATGACATGATTTTTTCACGTTGTGCGGCTTCGGCGCCTTTGGCTAACATGACCATTCAGCCGTCCCGTAACGAATGTGGATAAGATGAGCAAATCCGGCGGAAGCACGAACGGTGGTGATTCGAAGAACACCTTGTACTGCTCGTTCTGCGGCAAGAGTCAGCACGAGGTCCGCAAACTGATCGCGGGCCCGACGGTCTTTATCTGCGACGAGTGCGTCGAACTCTGCATGGACATCATCCGTGAAGAGCACAAGACAACGCTTGTGAAGTCGCGCGACGGGGTTCCGACCCCCCGTGACATCATGGATGTGCTGGACGATTATGTAATCGGTCAGCCCTATGCGAAGCGGATTCTGTCTGTAGCGGTGCATAACCACTACAAGCGCCTGTCGCACTCCAGCAAGAACAACGATGTAGAGTTGGCGAAATCCAACATCCTGCTGGTTGGTCCGACCGGTTGCGGCAAGACGCTGCTGGCCCAGACCCTGGCCCGGATCATTGATGTCCCCTTCACCATGGCGGATGCGACAACCCTGACCGAGGCCGGTTATGTCGGCGAGGATGTCGAGAACATCATTCTGAAGCTGTTGCAGGCGGCCGACTACAATGTCGAGCGGGCGCAGCGTGGCATCGTCTATATCGACGAGGTCGACAAGATCAGCCGGAAATCCGACAACCCGTCAATTACCCGCGATGTGTCGGGTGAGGGCGTGCAGCAGGCCCTGCTTAAGATCATGGAAGGCACCGTTGCCTCCGTGCCGCCGCAGGGCGGGCGTAAACATCCACAGCAGGAATTCCTCCAGGTCGACACAACGAACATCCTGTTCATCTGTGGCGGTGCCTTTGCGGGTCTCGAGAAAATTATATCGAACCGCTCACAGGGCTCCTCCATCGGTTTCGGGGCAGACGTGAAGGATCCGGACGATCGCCGCACCGGTGAGGTGCTGCGCGAAGTCGAGCCTGAGGATCTGCTGAAATTCGGTCTTATCCCGGAATTCGTTGGCCGTCTGCCGGTCGTCGCGACGCTGGAAGACCTTGATAACGAAGCACTGGTCGAGATTCTGACGAAACCCAAGAACGCTCTGGTCAAGCAGTACCAGCGGCTGTTCGAGATGGAGAACGTCAATCTGGAGTTCCGCGAGGAGGCCCTGAAGGCAATCGCCGACAAGGCCATCGAACGGAAGACCGGCGCGCGTGGTCTGCGGTCCATCATGGAAGGCATTCTGCTCGATCCGATGTTTGATTTGCCGGGCATGGAAGATGTCGAGGAAATCATCATCAACGGCGAGACGGTCGAGAATGGCGCTCCGCCGATCATGGTGCACGGAGAGCGCCGCGAGGACGTTGGATCCAGCGCATAATTCACTCCCGACTTGAACGGTGTTGGGAGAGTGCCATTTAAATAACGGTTCGCCGGGCGCTCTCCCCATCCCGGCAATCGTTTTGTAGAGGGGAGCGAGTTGAAAGACTGATGCAAGAGACAGGTACCTCAAGTTTCCCCGTCCTTCCGTTGCGCGACATCGTCGTCTTTCCGCACATGATTGTTCCGCTCTTCGTGGGCCGCGATAAATCTGTGCGTGCCCTCGAAGACGTTATGAAGGACGACAAGCAGATCCTTCTGGTTACGCAGAAAAATGCTGCGGATGACGATCCTTCGCCGGCCGACATTTATACTGTCGGCACCGTTGGTACCGTCTTGCAGCTTCTTAAATTGCCCGATGGCACGGTGAAGGTGCTGGTTGAAGGCATTCAGCGTGCGCGGATTACCGAGTTCAAGGACAACGAAGATTTCTTCGAAGCCTTTGCTGAGCCGATTGTCGACGATGAAAGCGACGATCCGGAGCAGGAAGCGCTGTCCCGGGCCGTGGTCAGCCAGTTCGAGCAATACATCAAGCTGAACAAGAAGATTCCGCCCGAGGTTCTAGTTTCGGTCAACCAGATCGAAGATCCGGCCAAATTGACGGATACGATCGCGTCCCATTTGGCGCTGAAGATTGCCGAGAAGCAGGAACTGCTTGAAAGCGAGACGGTCATTGAGCGTCTAGAGCGGGTCTACGGCTTCATGGAAGGCGAGATCGGCGTTCTGCAGGTCGAGAAACGCATCCGGAACCGCGTCAAGCGGCAGATGGAGAAGACCCAGCGCGAGTATTATCTGAATGAGCAGATGAAGGCCATTCAGAAGGAGCTCGGCGAAACCGACGACAGCCGCGATGAACTGGTCGAGCTTGAAGAGCGGATTCGGAAGACGAAGCTCAGCAAGGAAGCGCGTGAGAAGGCAGATGCGGAGCTGAAGAAGCTGCGCAACATGAGCCAGATGTCCGCGGAAGCGACCGTTGTGCGCAACTACCTAGACTGGCTGCTTGCCATTCCGTGGAAGAAGCGCTCGCGGGTCAAGAAAGATATCAAGCATGCCCAGTCGGTTCTCGATCGGGATCATTATGGGCTTGAGAAGGTCAAGGAGCGG
Source organism: Nisaea sp. (assembly GCF_034670185.1). NCBI lineage: Bacteria > Pseudomonadati > Pseudomonadota > Alphaproteobacteria > Rhodospirillales > Thalassobaculaceae > Nisaea > Nisaea sp. The sequence continues at coordinate 1,370,666 of NZ_JAXMNY010000001.1, read as the reverse complement.
ATCCTCGAGTATCTCGCCGTGCAGCAGCGCACTGGCAAGGTGAAGGGGCCGATTCTCTGCCTCGTTGGTCCTCCGGGTGTCGGCAAGACTTCGCTCGGTAAATCCATCGCTGAATCCACGGGTCGTAACTTTGTCCGCATGTCGCTCGGCGGTGTGCGTGACGAGGCCGAAGTGCGCGGGCACCGCCGGACCTATATCGGCTCGCTTCCGGGCAAGGTCATTCAGGGGATGAAGAAGGCAAAGTTCTCAAACCCGCTGTTCCTGCTCGATGAGATCGACAAGCTCGGTAACGACTATCGCGGCGACCCGTCCTCGGCATTGCTCGAAGTGCTCGACCCGGAGCAGAACACGACCTTCCAGGACCATTATCTGGAAGTCGATTACGATCTGTCGGACGTGATGTTCGTTACGACCGCGAACACGCTGCGTATGCCGCAACCGCTTCTCGATCGGATGGAGATCATCCGTATCTCCGGCTACACCGAGGACGAGAAGGTGGAGATCTGCAAACGCCACCTGATCAACAAGCAGATCGAGCAGCACGGTCTCAAAAAAGGCGAATGGTCGATCACAGACAAAGGTCTGCTTGATCTGGTCCGCTACTACACTCGTGAGGCCGGCGTCCGTAATCTTGAGCGCGAGCTCGCCAATTTGGCGCGCAAGGCGGTCAAGGAAATCCTCATGGACGGGGTCAAGTCGGTCGAAGTGACTCCCGAGAATCTGGAAAAGTACGCGGGCGTCCGGAAGTACCGCTACGGCGAGGTCGAGGAAAACGATCTGGTCGGTGTTACCACGGGTCTCGCCTGGACAGAGGTCGGCGGCGAGTTGCTCTCCATCGAATCGGTGACCGTACCTGGCAAGGGCAAGGTGATTTCGACCGGCAAGCTCGGCGATGTCATGCGCGAATCGATTCAGGCGGCTGAAAGCTTTGTGAAATCACGCGCTTTCATGTTCGGGATTCCTCTGAAGAGCCTTGAGAACCGGGATATCCACGTGCATGTGCCGGAAGGCGCGACGCCGAAGGATGGCCCGTCCGCAGGTGTCGGCATGGTGACCTCGATTGTATCGGTCCTGACCGGTATTCCGGTGCGCCGGGATGTCGCCATGACCGGAGAGGTCACATTGCGCGGGCGTGTCCTGCCGATTGGCGGTCTCAAGGAAAAGCTCCTGGCGGCGCTTCGTGGCGGTCTCAAGGTCGTATTGATCCCGAAGGACAACGAGAAAGACCTCGCGGAGATCCCGGACAACGTCAAGGAAGGCCTGGAGATCATTCCGGTCGCTTCAGTTGACGAGGTTCTTGCCACGGCGCTGACAAAACCTTTGGTGCCGATTGATCCTGAAGAGATTGTTATCGAGCCAGTGGCTGCAGCTGATGGCAAAAAAGAGAAGTCTCTGACAACACATTAGGTTGTTCTGCCAATAGACAGGCAGAAAACAAAGAATTGAGCTTAACCCCGGCTTTCGAGTCGGGGTTTTCTCATTTTTATGACTATAAATTATTCGAAAATTACCGGAATAAAATTGAGCAATCGTGATAATCCCCGCAATCCTGCGGAAATCTACCGGTTGTTCGATTGACGCCCGTGTTTTCCGCGATTTAAACTAGCTCACCAATTGGGCCGGTAATCCGGCCAATTTCTGGGTGATTCCATCAATTGATAGGGGGGCTATAACGTGAATAAAAATGAGCTCGTCGCGGCCGTTGCCGATTCCGCTGATATAACCAAAGCTGATGCGGCTTCCGCTGTCGACGCTGTCCTCGACTCCATTACCTCCGCGCTGAAATCCGGTGACGAGGTCAGGCTGGTCGGTTTCGGTACCTTCAGCGTCGCATCCCGCGCCGCCAGCGAGGGCCGCAATCCGCGGACCGGTGAAAAAATTCAAATTGCCGCGTCGAAACAGCCGAAATTCAAGGCTGGCAAGGGTCTGAAAGACGCTTTGAACTGACGCTACACATTTCTCTCTTTTCGCGTGACGCCGTCCCTGTTAGAAGGGGCGGCGTTTTCGTTGGGGCTTGTCCCCGATGCGGAACGGGCGCTTAGCTCAGCTGGCAGAGCATCTCGTTTACACCGAGAGGGTCGGCGGTTCGATCCCGTCAGCGCCCACCATCCGCTCCGGACGCTAGATCTGTCCGAACGCTAGATGTATCGGCCTTGTACGATGGCATAACGATACATAGCATGCAGGTCGGCCCTGGTTTTGGGGCTCACCCGATTCTCCGAAATTTCTTTCGAATAGTCGCGAATGTCCCGCTTGGTCTCCACGGAGACTCGCGGGCTGGCCAACAAAATTTCAAACATCTGCTTTGGCGAGGCCTGTGTCGGGTCCGGCGGCGCGCTGCTCGCGGGCTCGGCGATGAGGTCGTCGCTCTGGGTATCTCGTACCTTCAGGAACTTCCTGGGCAGCAGGAGATCGTTCCAGACCAGCCCGTACTGGTTCAGGATGTTGCTTATGGCATCGACCGCGTTCAGCACCTCTCCGTCGTTCTCGCTGGCCAGCATGGCGATGAGCTTCGTGAGTCGGCCATAATCGCGTTCGGTCATCATCGGGCAGGGATCCTGTTCTGGTCCGTTGGTCTTGTTTTTGTAACTTAAGCTTGGATGTCGGTCCGGGAAAACAAAGAATTTTCTGCGGAAAACCGGACTATTCCGGCGGTTACGCGTGGTCGACCCAAAAAAGTGTCATTTTTCCAATCCATCGTGCTTGACACTCCATGGGGGCCCACGTAAATAAGCGCCTCCTCGTCGGGGGCGCCGCCAAACGGACGGCACCGCGGCCCAGAAAACGGGGGTGTAGCTCAGTTGGTTAGAGCGCCGGCCTGTCACGCCGGAGGCCGCGGGTTCGAGTCCCGTCACTCCCGCCATTTATCTTTAGTTAAATCAATTCTGAAATTGTATACGGCCCGGTCATCGCCCGAGGCCGTAAGATGCGTTCAAGCGCCGGAATTTAAAGAATTCTTTCGGTCTTTCTGTGGCGACACAGGCTTTTCTTGGACGCGCTATGGAACTATAGTGCGCCCGGTAACAAGGCGTGGGTGTATCCTAGGATCACTTCAACGCGCCGGGCATGAGAGAGAGCTGACGATATGAGCGATATCCTCCGGGAATATTTGCCTATTCTGATTTTCCTCGCTGTTGCGATCGGGCTCTGCCTCGCAATGGTGATCGGATCTCTATTGGTCGTGAAGCAGCGGCCTGATTCGGAAAAGGTTTCGGCCTACGAGTGTGGCTTCGAAGCGTTCAACGATTCCAGAGGCCAGTTCGACGTCCGGTTCTATCTTGTTGCCATCCTCTTCATCATCTTTGACCTGGAAGTGGCCTTCCTGTTTCCCTGGGCGATCTCGCTCGGCGGGATTGGGCTCTTTGGCTTCTGGTCGATGATCATCTTCCTCAGCGTATTGACGATCGGATTCGTCTACGAATGGCGCAAAGGGGCGTTGGAATGGGAGTGAGACCCGTTATGCAGGCTTCGCAGGATCTTCGCCCGCTTCCGCCGGGTGCCGATCAGGACGCTATCCTGAAGGCTGTCGGCGACGAGCTAAATGAAAAGGGCTTTGTCGTCGCTCAGGCTGACAAGCTCTTCAATTGGGCCCGCGGCGGATCGCTCTGGCCGATGACCTTTGGTCTTGCCTGTTGTGCCGTCGAGATGATGCATTCGGCCGCCAGCCGATATGACCTTGACCGGTTCGGCATGGTGTTCCGGCCGAGCCCGCGGCAGTCCGACGTGATGATTGTTGCCGGTACGCTGACCAATAAGATGGCGCCGGCCCTGCGCAAGGTTTACGACCAGATGGCCGAGCCGCGCTGGGTGCTCTCCATGGGCTCCTGTGCCAATGGCGGCGGCTACTATCACTATTCCTATTCAGTGGTCCGCGGCTGCGACCGTGTCGTGCCGGTTGATGTCTATGTGCCTGGCTGCCCGCCGACGGCAGAGGCGCTTCTTTACGGGCTTCTACAGCTTCAGAAGAAGATCAAACGCACTTCGACGATCGCCCGCTAATACGGGTCCGGACCAACGCCAGGCAGAGGCAGACGACAGCATGGCAGCACCGACACAAATGCAGAGAGAGCTGGCGGACTATCTGTCCGGCCAGCTCGATACCGAGCTTGTCGAGACCGGTTTTATTCTCGACGAACTCGTGATCCGCACCCGGCCGCAATATATCCTGAAGGTGCTTACCTTCCTCCGGGATGATTCGCAGTGCCAGTTCCGGTGCCTCGTCGATCTCTGCGGTACCGATTATCCGGAGCGTGAACAGCGATTCGACGTCGTCTACAATCTTCTGAGCGTGCAACAGAACAACCGGATACGGGTCAAGGTCGCGACCGACGAGGTGACACCAGTCCCTTCGGTCAGCGGCGTGTTCCCGTCGGCTGAGTGGTTCGAGCGCGAGGCGTGGGACATGTACGGAGTCTTCTTCTCCGATCATCCGGACCTGCGCCGACTGTTGACGGACTATGGTTTTGAAGGTCATCCGCTGCGCAAGGACTTCCCGCTGACCGGTCATGTTGAAGTGCGCTATGACGACGAGCAGAAGCGGGTGGTCTACGAGCCGGTGAAGCTGGTTCAGGATTTCCGCAGTTTCGATTTCCTCAGCCCGTGGGAAGGCGCGCGTTCGCTCCTGCCGGGTGACGAGAAGGCGGATGAGCAGTCCGAAGAGGGGGCTTCCTGATGGCTGAAGCGCATATCAAGCCGCTTACGCTGAATTTCGGCCCGCAGCACCCGGCCGCGCACGGTGTGCTGCGTCTGGTGCTGGAGATGGATGGCGAGATCGTCGAGCGTGCCGATCCGCATATCGGTCTTTTGCATCGCGGCACCGAGAAGCTGATCGAATACAAAACCTATTTGCAGGCAGTGCCGTATTTCGACCGGCTCGACTATGTCGCGCCGATGTCCCAGGAACATGCCTATGCGCTGGCAGTCGAGAAACTGCTCGGCATTGAAGTGCCGAAACGCGGCCAGTACATCCGGGTGCTCTATGCCGAAATCTCGCGCATCCTGAACCACCTGCTGAACATCACGACCTTCGCGATCGACGTTGGCGCCATGACGCCGCTGCTTTGGGGCTTCGAAGAGCGCGAAAAGCTCATGGAGTTTTATGAGCGGGCCTGCGGCGCGCGTCTGCACGCGGCTTATTTCCGCCCGGGCGGCGTGGCCATGGATATTCCTGCTGGCCTGCTGGACGACATCATGGCCTGGACCGAGACTTTCCCGGCCCTGATGGATGATATCGAGAGCCTGCTGACGGAAAACCGGATTTTCAAGCAGCGGACCGTGGATATCGGCATCGTCACGGCTGAAGAGGCGCAGGCGCTCGGCTTCAGCGGCCCGTGCATCCGGGCTTCGGGCATGCCATGGGACCTGCGGAAATCGCAACCCTATGACGTTTATAGCGAGCTCGACTTTGATATTCCGATCGGCAAGACCGGTGACTGCTACGCGCGCTATCTGGTGCGTATCAAGGAAGTCCGTGAGAGCCTGAAGATCATCCGTCAGTGCATAGAGAAAATGCCGGACGGCCCGGTGAAAACCGAAGACCGGAAGGTTGCTCCGCCGAGCCGTGGCGAAATGAAGCACTCGATGGAAGCACTGATCCATCACTTCAAGCTCTATACCGAGGGCTATCACGTGCCGGCTGGCGAGACCTACACAGCCGTGGAAGCGCCGAAAGGCGAATTCGCAGTGTTCCTGGTCTCCGACGGCACGAACAAACCCTATCGCTGCAAGATCCGGGCTCCCGGATTTTCGTTCCTGTCCGCCATGGATTTCTTGTCCAAAGGGCACATGCTGGCCGACACGGTCGCCATCATTGGCTCGCTTGATATTGTGTTCGGGGAGATTGACCGGTGAGCGGTATCGACATCGCCGAGAACCAGCCCGAGAGCTTTGCCTTCACGCCCGAGAATACGGCGAAGGCGGATGCGATCATTGCTAAATATCCGGAAGGCCGTCAGGCCAGCGCGGTGATGCCGTTGCTTGATCTGGCCCAGCGCCAGCACGACAACTGGATTCCGCTGGCCGCGATCGACGTGATCTCCGAGAAGCTGACGATGCCGCGCATCCGGGTTCTGGAAGTGGCGACCTTCTACACGATGTACAACCTGAAGCCGGTCGGGAAATATTTCCTGCAGGCCTGCACCACGACACCGTGCTGGCTGCGTGGTTCCGATCAGGTGATGAAGTGCATCAAGGACAAGCTCGGCCTGGACAATCATCAGACCAGCGAAGACGGCATGTTTACCCTGCTTGAGGTCGAATGCCTTGGCGCTTGCGCCAATGCGCCGATCCTGCAGGTAAACGACGATTTCTATGAAGATGCCAATTACGAGAACACAGACAAGCTGCTCGACGCCCTGAAGAAGGGTGAGGTGCCGGAGCCGGGCTCGCTCAGCGGCCGGAACCATTCCGAGCCGGAAGCCGGTGCGCAGACCCTGGTGTCCTACAAGGACAATGAGGGCGCCCGGACGTATGACGCTCAGGTCAGCGCCGCCAAGACGGGAGACAAGTGATGTTGAGGGACGAGGACCGCATCTTCACGAACCTCTACGGCTGGTTCGACTGGGGCCTTGAAGGCGCCCGCAAGCGCGGCGACTGGAGCACCACAAAAGAAATCCTTTCACGCAGCCCGGAAGATATCGTCGAAGACGTGAAGAATTCCGGCTTGCGCGGACGCGGCGGTGCAGGCTTCCCGACCGGTGTGAAATGGTCCTTCATGCCGAAAGAGGTGAAGGACAAGCCGCATTATCTCGTGGTCAATGCTGATGAGTCCGAGCCGGGCACCTGCAAGGACCGTGAAATCATCCGGAACGATCCGCACAAGCTGGTCGAAGGCTGCCTGATCGGCGGTTACGCCATGCGGGCGACTGCGGCTTTCATCTATATCCGTGGCGAGTTCTATAATGAGGCGATGCGCCTCCAGGCAGCGATCGACCAGGCCTATGAAGCGGGTCTGATCGGCAAGAATGCCTGCGGCTCCGGTTACGATTTCGACGTCATCCTGCATCGCGGTGCCGGCGCCTATATCTGTGGCGAGGAAACAGCGCTTCTGGAGAGCCTCGAAGGCAAGAAGGGCCAGCCGCGGCTGAAGCCGCCGTTCCCGGCTGGTGTCGGCCTTTATGGGAGCCCGACAACGGTCAATAATGTCGAAAGCATTGCGGTTGTTCCGGAAATCCTGCGGCGCGGCTACCAGTGGTTTGCGGATCTTGGCCGACCGAAGAATTCCGGCACCAAGCTGTTTTGCATCTCGGGCCATGTTGAAAATCCGTGCAATGTCGAAGAAGAAATGGGCATTCCGCTCCGTGAGCTTCTTGAGAAGCATTGCGGCGGCGTGATCGGCGGCTGGGACAACCTGCTGGCGGTGATCCCTGGTGGCTCCTCCGTGCCGATGATGCCGAAGTCGGTTTGCGACGATGTGCTGATGGATTTCGATTCGCTCCGCGAAGTAGGCGCCGGTCTCGGTACCGCCGCGGTCATTGTTATGAACAAACAGACCGACATCGTCCGGGCCATCGCGCGCCTTTCATACTTCTACAAGCATGAGAGCTGCGGCCAGTGCACGCCGTGCCGTGAAGGCACGGGCTGGATGTACCGGGTCATGGACCGGCTCTGCCGGGGCGAGGCCGAAGTCGAGGAAATCGACGCGCTTTATGAAGTTACCAAGCAGATCGAAGGTCATACGATCTGTGCGCTGGGTGATGCTGCTGCCTGGCCGATCCAGGGTCTTCTCCGGCACTTCCGGCCGGAAGTCGAACGCCGGATTGAAGCTCGCAAGGCCGGCCAGCCGGTTTTGCCGGTAATGGAGGCAGCGGAATGATGTGCCCGACGGGAACGTGCTTGCGGGGAGATCGCAATGCCTAAATTGACAGTCAACGGTACGGAGGTCGAGGTTCCGGCTGGCGCCTCCGTGTTGCAGGCTTGCGAAGAGGCTGGCGCCGAAGTGCCGCGCTTCTGTTATCACGAACGCCTGTCGATTGCGGGCAACTGCCGCATGTGCCTCGTGGAAATGGAACGCTCACCGAAGCCTGTTGCTTCCTGCGCGATGCCGGCCGGCGAAGGTATGGTGATCCGCACGGATACGGATCTGGTCAAGAAGGCGCGGGAGGGGGTGATGGAGTTCCTCCTCATCAACCACCCGCTGGACTGCCCGATCTGCGATCAGGGCGGCGAATGCGACCTGCAGGACCAGGCTATGGCCTTCGGCCATCATTCCAGCCGCTTTGACGAGAACAAGCGCGCGGTCGAAGACAAGTATATGGGCCCGCTGGTCAACACGATCATGACCCGCTGCATCCATTGCACACGCTGCGTCCGGTTCTCGACCGAAGTGGCCGGTGTCACCGACATGGGCCTGCTCGGCCGCGGTGAGAATGCGGAAATCACAACCTATCTGGAAAAGGCGCTCGACAGCGAGCTCTCTGCCAATGTGATCGACCTTTGCCCGGTCGGTGCGCTGACCTCAAAGCCTTACGCGTTCGTGGCGCGCCCCTGGGAGCTGCGCAAGACCGAGACCATCGATGTGATGGATGCGCTTGGCTCGAACATCCGGGTCGATACGCGGGGCTCCGAAGTGCTTCGTGTGCTGCCGCGCCTGCATGAAGAGGTCAACGAAGAGTGGATCTCCGACAAGACCCGTTATGCCTGTGACGGCCTGAAGCGCCAGCGGCTGGATAAGCCGTATCTGCGCAAGGACGGCAAATTGCAGCCGGTTTCCTGGGATGACGCTTTCGCCGCAATTGCAGCGAAGCTGAAAGGCCTGAAGGGCGCCGAAATTGCGGCCGTTGCTGGCGATACGGTTGACGTTGAGTCCATGTTTGCCCTGAAAGGCCTGATGACCGCGCTGGGTTCACCCAACCTGGACTGCCGTCAGGACGGCGCGAAACTCGATGCGACGACTCGGGCCGGTTATCTCTTCAACGCGACGATCGCCGGGATCGAGGACGCAGACGCCATCTTGATCGTCGGCGCCAATCCGCGCTGGGATGCTGCCGTCTTGAACGCCCGCATCCGCAAGCGCTGGCTCGCGGGCGGTCTCAAGGTTGGTGTGATCGGCGCGCCGGTCGATCTGACTTACAAATACGATCATCTTGGCGCCGGTGCGCAGACCCTGACCGAGCTTGCAGACGGCAAGAACGATTTTGCCTCCGTCCTAAAGGACGCCAAAAAGCCGATGATTATCCTCGGCATGGGCGCGCTGACCCGCGAAGACGGGGCGGCGGTTCTGGCGACGGCCCGCAAGATCGCGGAAAGCACCGGGATGCTCGTGCCCGCCTCGAAGGACGAGGAAGGCAACGAGGTTCCAGCCTGGAATGGCTTCAGTGTGCTGCACACGGCGGCATCCCGCGTTGGCGGCCTCGATATCGGCTTCTTGCCAGGCAAGGGCGGCGCGGATGTCGCGGGTATGCTCGACGGCGCTTCCAAGGGCGAGATCAAGGCTGTCTATCTGCTTGGTGCGGACGAGATCGATACACAACGTCTCGGCGATGCCTTCGTGATCTATCAAGGCCACCATGGTGACCGTGGCGCACACCGTGCGGACGTGATCCTGCCTGGCGCTGCCTACACGGAGAAAGATGGCCTCTACGTGAACACAGAAGGCCGGGTGCAGATGGGACTGCGGGCCAGCTTCCCGCCAGGCGACGCCCGCGAGGACTGGTCCATTGTCCGGGCTCTTTCGGCGCATCTCGGTGCGACACTGCCTTATGACAGCCTCGAGCAGCTTCGGGCCGCTCTTCGGAAATCGAACGAGGTCTTTACCGAGATAGATATTGCGCCGGAAGCGGCATGGGGGCCGTTTGGCACCGAAGGCGCCATGTCCGAGACAGGTTTTGGAACTACGGTCGAGAATTTCTACATGACCGATCCAATCAGCCGGGCCTCCCAGACGATGGCCGAATGCACGGAAGTTTTTGTCCTGCCCAAGCAGGACAAGACCGGGACCGAGGGGTGAGGAGTTAAGTGGGTATGGATGCGATCCTCGAAACCTACGTGATCCCGACAGCGATCATTCTGGCGCAGATTCTGGCCATTGTGGTGCCGCTGCTGGTGGCCGTCGCGTATCTCACCTATTTCGAACGCAAGGTGATTGGCGCCATGCAGATGCGGAAGGGACCGAACGTTGTCGGCCCGTTCGGTCTGCTGCAGCCGCTCGCCGACGGTGTAAAGCTGTTCGCCAAGGAAACCATTATGCCGGCGGGCGCGAACAAGATCATGTTCGCCATGGCGCCGATGTTGACCTTCACCCTTGCCATGATCGCCTGGGCGGTGATCCCGTTCGATGCCGGCATGGTGCTTTCCGATATCAATGTCGGCGTGCTGTATCTGTTCGCGATTTCCTCGCTCGGGGTCTATGGCGTGATCATGGCTGGCTGGGCGTCAAACTCGAAATATGCCTTCCTCGGCGCGCTCCGTTCGGCGGCGCAGATGGTCTCCTACGAAGTGTCCATCGGCTTCGTGATGATTACCGTTCTGCTCTGTGTAGGCTCGCTGAACCTGACCGCCATTGTCGAGGCGCAAAAGACGGTCTGGTTCGCCATTCCGCTGCTGCCGATGTTCGTGATTTTCTTCGTCTCGGCACTGGCCGAAACGAACCGGGCGCCGTTCGACCTTCCGGAAGGCGAGTCGGAGCTGGTTGCGGGGTATTTCGTCGAATATTCCTCAATGACCTTCGCCCTGTTCTTCCTTGGTGAATACGCGAACATGATCCTGATGAGCGGGATCACTGTGATCCTGTTCATGGGCGGCTGGCTGCCGCTGTTCGATATCGCGCCGTTCAACTGGATACCGGGGCCGATCTGGTTCTTCGCCAAGATTGCCTTTGTGCTGTTCTTCTTCCTTTGGGTCCGGGCGACATTCCCGCGCTACCGCTACGATCAGTTGATGCGGCTGGGCTGGAAAGTGTTCCTGCCGTTCTCGCTGCTCTGGGTCGTGCTGACCGCTGGTGTGCTGGTGGCCTTCGACTGGGTACCAGCGCCGGTGTTGGGATGAGGACGGATCGAATGATGTCAGACGCGACTGAAACGCGCACGATGGAGAGAGGCTGAGCCATGAGCACGTTGCAACAAAGCGCGCGCGGCCTGCTGCTGTGGGAACTGCTTTCGGGCATGTATTTGACCCTGAAGTATTTCTTCAAGCCGAAGGTGACCATCAATTACCCTTATGAAAAGGGGCCGATCAGCAGCCGCTTCCGCGGTGAGCATGCTCTGCGCCGTTACCCGAATGGGGAAGAGCGCTGCATTGCCTGCAAACTCTGCGAGGCGATCTGTCCGGCACAGGCCATCACAATCGAGGCTGAGCCACGCGATGACGGCAGCCGGCGGACGACCCGCTACGATATCGATATGACGAAATGCATCTATTGCGGCTTCTGCCAGGAAGCCTGCCCGGTCGATGCAATCGTCGAGGGACCGAACTTCGAATTCGCCACGGAAACCCGTGAGGAGCTGTTCTACAACAAGGACAAGTTGCTCGCGAACGGGGACCGCTGGGAGCGCGAGATCGCGCATAATCTGACCGTCGAAGCGCCGTACCGTTAAGGGCTGCTTGGGGGCGAGGGAACATGAAGAAAGCCGATAGAATGGCTGAGATGACTCACAAAATGCCTGCCGGACTTCCGGCGGAGCGGGGGCGCGGATGATCCAGGCACTCATATTTTATGTCTTTGCCGCGATCACCATTGCCTCGGGCGTCATGGTGGTCTCGTCGCGGAACCCGGTTCATTCGGTTCTGTTCTTGATCCTGGCTTTCTTCAACGCGGCAGGACTGTTCGTCCTGATTGGAGCCGAATTCATCGCCATGATTCTGGTGGTGGTCTATGTCGGTGCGGTCGCGGTGCTGTTCCTGTTCGTCGTCATGATGCTCGACATCAATTTCGTCGAGCTGCGTCAGGGCTTCATGAAGTACCTGCCGATTGGCCTGTTGATCGGGGTGGTGATCTTCGCCGAACTGTTCTTCGTGGTGACAAGTTGGGTGATCGCACCTGATCTGATCACGGCGGCCCCGGCGCCTGATCCTACGGCCGTGACCAATACTCACGCGCTCGGCGCGCTGCTTTATACCCGCTATGTCTATCTCTTCCAGTCGGCTGGTCTGATCCTGCTGATCGCCATGATTGGTGCCATCGTGCTGACGCTTCGGAGCCGGCCGGGGGTCAAGCGCCAGCGTATCTCGGCACAGCTTTCCCGGACCACGGAAGAGACGGTTGAAGTCGTTAAAGTGCAGAGCGGGGAAGGGGTCTGATCATGTTGGAAATCGGCCTGGCGCATTACCTGACGGTTGCCGCCGTCCTCTTCACACTCGGTATGTTCGGGATCTTCCTGAACCGGAAGAACGTGATCATCATCATGATGTCGATCGAGCTCATGCTGCTCGCGGTGAACATCAACCTGGTGACCTTCTCCGTCTTCCTGAACGATCTCGTCGGACAGATCTTCGCACTCTTCGTGCTGACGGTCGCCGCGGCGGAGGCCGCCATTGGCCTTGCCATCCTCGTGGTGTATTTCCGCAATCGCGGAAGCATCGCGGTCGAAGACATCAACCTGATGAAAGGGTAAGGCCGGATGTACGCCGCAATCGTCTTCCTGCCGCTGCTCGGCAGTCTCATCGCGGGCTTCGGTAACCGCGCCATCGGAGACCGTCCGGCGCAGCTTGTCACCTGTGCCGGCATGTTCGGTGCGCTGGGGCTCTCGATCATCGCTTTCTTCGATGTCGCGCTCGGCGGTAACCCGGTCACGGTCGAGTTGTTCACCTGGATTTCTTCCGGATCGATGGAAGCCTCCTGGGCGCTCAAGTTCGATACCCTGACGGCGGTCATGCTGATCGTGGTCACAGGCGTGTCGACCATGGTTCATGTTTATTCCATCGGATACATGAGCCACGACGGGTCGAAGCCGCGTTTCATGGCCTATCTCAGCCTCTTTACCTTTGCCATGCTGATGCTGGTGACGGCGGACAATCTGGTGCAGATGTTCTTCGGCTGGGAAGGCGTCGGTCTCGCTTCCTATCTGCTGATCGGCTTCTGGTTCCACAAGCCGTCCGCCAACGCCGCGGCAATGAAGGCTTTCATCGTCAACCGGGTCGGCGATTTCGGTTTTGCCCTCGGCATCTTCGGTACCTACCTACTGTTCGATACGGTCGTGCTGGACGATATCTTCGCCGCCGCACCGGAAAAGGCGGGCATGACGCTCGAGTTCCTCGGTACCGAGTGGCACGCCCTGACCATCCTTTGCATGCTGTTGTTCATCGGTGCCATGGGCAAGTCGGCCCAGCTTGGCTTGCACACCTGGCTACCGGACGCCATGGAAGGCCCGACGCCGGTCTCCGCGCTTATTCACGCTGCGACCATGGTGACGGCCGGTGTGTTCATGGTCGCGCGCCTGTCGCCGATGATGGAATTCTCGCCCGATACGCTCATGGTGATCACAATTGTCGGGGCAACGACGGCCTTCTTCGCGGCGACCGTCGGTCTCTGCCAGAACGACATCAAGCGGGTGATCGCCTATTCGACCTGTAGCCAGCTCGGCTACATGTTCTTCGCCTGCGGTGTTTCGGCCTATTCCGCCGCTATCTTCCACCTGATGACGCACGCCTTCTTCAAGGCGCTGCTGTTCCTCGGCGCCGGCTCGGTGATCCACGCCATGTCGGACGAGCAGGACATGCGCAACATGGGCGGCATCTGGAGACACATCAAACTCACCTACATCATGATGTGGATCGGTAGCTGGGCTCTGGTCGGCCTGCCGCCATTCTCCGGTTTCTTCTCGAAGGATCTGATCATCGAAGTGGCGTATGCGCGTCACACCGGCGTCGGCGATTACGCCTTCTGGCTCGGTGTCGGGGCGGCCTTCATGACAGCGTTCTACAGCTGGCGTCTCCTGATCATGACCTTCCACGGCGCTCCGCGCGCCAGCAAGGAAGTCATGAGCCATATCCACGAATCCCCGCCGGTCATGACAGTGCCGCTGATCGTTCTTGCGACCGGCGCGGTATTCGCTGGATGGCTCGGTTACCAGTATTTCGGCGGCGATCTACGCGAGCAATTCTGGGGTGCCGCGATCTTCGTTGCCGACGGTAACGATACGATCGAGGGCGCGCACCACGTACCGACATGGGTGAAACTGCTGCCGATCGTCGTCACCGTCGCCGGTATCGGGCTTGCCTATGTCATGTACATGTTCGTGCCCGGTTTGCCGGCGAAGGTCGCTTCGACCTTCCGGCCGATCTACCTGTTCCTGCTGAACAAGTGGTACTTCGACGAGCTGTACGACTACATCTTCATCCGTCCGGCCATGAAGCTCGGCCGGATCTTCTGGAAAAGCGGCGATGGCGCGATCATCGACGGCTTCGGCCCCGACGGCGTCAGCCTGATTACCAAGCTTGCGGCGGTCCGAGCCGGCAAGATGCAGTCCGGATATGTCTACCATTATGCCTTTGCGATGATGATCGGCGTGGTTGCGATCATCTCCTGGTACATGCTGATGAGCGGGAAGTAAGACCATGAGCGATTGGCCTCTCCTCTCTCTGGTAACCTTCCTGCCGCTGGCGGGGGCACTTTTCATTGCGCTGACCCGCGGTGAAGAAAAGCAGGTTGCCAAGAATGCCCGCTACGTGGCGCTCTGGACCTCGCTGATAACCTTTGTGGTATCGCTGCTGATCTGGGCCGGGTTCGACCCGACCACGGCTGACTTCCAGTTCGTCGAGAAGCGCGACTGGCTGCCGGATTGGGGCATCGGCTATCACATGGGTGTCGACGGCATCTCCATGTGGTTCGTGCTGCTGTCCACGCTGCTCACACCGATCTGCATTCTCTCAAGCTGGGAAGCTGTGCAGAAGCGGGTGAAGGAATACATGATCGCCTTCCTGGTCCTTGAGACCCTGATGGTCGGCATGTTCTGTGCGCTGGATATTCTGGTCTTCTACATCTTCTTTGAAGGTGTGCTGATCCCGATGTTCCTTATCATCGGAATCTGGGGCGGTGCCCGCCGGGTCTATGCGGCGTTCAAGTTCTTCCTCTACACGCTGCTCGGCTCCGTGCTGATGCTGATCGCCATCCTGACCATGTATCTGCAGACGGGAACCACGGATATCCCGGAACTGATGGCCGCAGGTTTCTCCACGGAACTGCAGACCTGGCTCTGGCTCGCGTTCTTTGCCTCCTTCGCGGTCAAGGTGCCGATGTGGCCTGTCCATACATGGTTGCCCGATGCTCACGTTGAGGCGCCGACGGCGGGGTCCGTGATCCTGGCTGGCGTGCTGCTGAAGATGGGCGGTTACGGCTTCCTGCGCTTCTCCATTCCGATGTTCCCGGAAGCGACCGAGTATTTCGCGCCGCTGGTCTTCGTGCTCAGTGTCGTGGCGGTGATCTACACCTCGCTCGTCGCCCTGGTGCAGGAAGATATGAAGAAGCTGATTGCGTATTCTTCGGTTGCGCATATGGGCTTCGTCACCATCGGGATGTTCACGCTGAACACCCAGGGCGTCGAAGGCTCTATCTTCCAGATGCTGAGCCACGGCGTTGTCTCGGGCGCGCTCTTCCTTTGCGTCGGCGTGGTCTATGACCGGATGCACACCCGCGAGATCGCGGCGTATGGCGGTCTGGTGGAGCGTATGCCGCGTTATGCGCTTGTCTTCATGATATTCACCATGGCTTCTGTCGGCCTGCCGGCCACCAGCGGTTTCGTCGGTGAGTTCCTGATCCTGATGGGCGCCTTTGAGGCGAGTACCTGGCTTGCGGCCTTTGCCGCCACGGGCCTGATCCTCGGTGCCGCCTACATGCTCTATCTTTATCGCCGGGTTATCTTCGGTGTGATGGACAAGGAGGCTTTGAAGCAGATCCTTGACCTGTCGCCGCGCGAGATCGCGATTTTCGCACCGCTCATCATCCTCGTCTTCTGGATGGGCATTTATCCGTCGACCTTCCTCGACATCATGTCGGTGTCTGTCGATCATCTGATTAGCAACTACAAGGTTGCGCTCGGCGATGCCGGCGTGGCCGTGGCCGCCCGCTAGGGCAGGAGTGAGACCCATGGACGCGATCACAACGCTTCCCGTGATGAGCCCGGCGGCCGCGGAGATTTTCCTCGCGGCAGCTGCCATGGCGCTTCTCATGTTCGGCGTGTTCAGAGGCGGCAAGGCGCAGGAGGCGACCTCCTGGCTCGCTGTCGCAGTGCTTCTGGTGGCAGGTGGCCTGGTGATGAGCCACGGCGGCGACACGACACTGGCCTTCTTCGGCATGTTCAAGGCCGGACCGTTTGCGCAGTTTGCCAAGATTCTGATCCTTGCCGGCTCAATCCTTTCCATCATCATGTCCCGGAGCACTTTCCGGCAGGACAGTTTCGAGCGCTTCGAATATCCGGTCCTGATTGTGCTCTCGACGCTCGGCATGCTGATGATGGTGTCGGCCAACGACCTGATCGCGCTCTATGTCGGTCTCGAGACCCAGAGCCTGGCGCTTTACGTCATTGCCTCGATCCGTCGGGACACGCTGAAATCCACCGAAGCCGGCCTGAAATACTTCGTGCTGGGTGCGCTGTCTTCAGGGATGCTGCTTTATGGCTCCTCGATGGTTTACGGTTTCGCTGGGACGACCGAGTTCGAAGGTCTGGCGAACGTATTCTCCGGTCTGGACGGTCAGCAGCCGTCGGTCGGTCTGATCATTGGCCTCGTGTTCGTGATCTGTGGCCTCGCCTTCAAGGTTTCCGCCGTTCCGTTCCATATGTGGACCCCGGATGTCTATGAAGGCGCGCCGACGCCGGTCACCGCACTGTTTGCGGTTGCACCGAAGGTCGCGGCGCTGGCGCTGTTCCTGCGGGTTCTGCTGGAGCCGTTCGGCGCTCTGGTCGGCGAGTGGCAGCAGATCATTGCCCTGATCGCGGTCCTCTCCATGGCTATCGGTGCCATCGCGGCGATCGTGCAGACGAATATCAAGCGCCTGATGGCCTACAGTTCCATCGGCCATATGGGCTATGCGCTAGTCGGGCTTGCCGCTGCGAACGAGGCGGGCGTCAGCGGCATTCTGGTCTATCTCGCTCTCTATCTCTTCATGAATGTCGGGACCTTTGCCTGTATCCTCTCGATGCGTCGGCAAGGGCGCCCGGTCGAGGGCATCCACGATCTGGCGGGGCTTTCCAAGACCCATCCGGGCATGGCCGCGATGATCATGATCTTCATGTTCTCGATGGCTGGTATCCCGCCGCTCGCCGGTTTCTTCGGAAAGTGGTTTGTGTTCATGGCTGCGGTCAATGCAGGCCTCTTCGCTCTCGCAATTCTCGGCGTTATCGCCAGCGTGATTGGTGCTTTCTATTATCTGCGTATCGTCAAGATCATGTATTTCGACGAGGCGGAAGAGCCGCTGGACACCGCGATCCCGGGGGATCTGAAAATCATCATGACGGTGATGGCTGCGGTGACGCTGTTGTTCTTCATCGTCCCCGCACCGCTGGTCAGCAGCGCCAAAGCGGCCGCATCAGCCCTGTTCGCCGGGTGAGGCAAGTGGCCCGCACTTGACGAAGTGTCTGGCCGGGCCCTGAAGGACCTGAATATTTGAACCACGAGCGCCAGAGCCACGGCTTCAGGATTCTGGGTTACGATTCCGTATCCAGCACGAATGACGAAGCCGACAGCCTGGCGCAAGGTGGGGCTCTGGACCGGACATTGGTCTGGGCCCGGAGCCAGAGTTCCGGGCGCGGTAGGCTCGGCCGGGCATGGGTGTCCCCGGAAGGAAATCTCTACACGACGGCGATCCTCGACCCGGGGTTGCCGCTTGGCCGTCTGCAGGAGCTCTCTTTCGTCGCCTCGCTTGCTGTTCACGATACCGTCTCCGGCTTGTTGCCCGATGCGGACCTGGTGCTGAAATGGCCGAACGACGTGTTGCTGGGCGGCGCCAAGATTTCCGGCATCCTGACGGAGACGCGTGTGCGCGGAGACCGTGTTGTCGCGTTGCTGGGTGTAGGCATCAATCTCGCCCACGCTCCTGATGGCGCCCGGTATCCAACAACGGCACTCATGGATCATCTTGCCGCGCCACTCACGGTCGAGGGATTGCTCGATCGCTATCTGAAGGCTCTGTCAGCGCGCTATACGCTTTGGTGTTCCGATGGGTTTGCGCCTATCCGGGCAGCATGGGCGGCACGGTCGCGTTGGATCGGCCGGAGGGTTTCTGTCGAGAATAATGAACAGAAGATCGTTGGCCGCTATGACGGGATAGAGGCTGACGGCTCGATGATTGTCGTAGGTGATGGCGGCGAGAAGCACAGGATTTCTGCCGGCGATGTCCGGCTTGCGGAGGGCGGCTGATGCTGCTGACGATAGATTGCGGCAATACGAACACGGTATTCGCGGTGTTCTCCGGAGACGAGAAACGCGGCTCCTGGAGAGCGTCGACCAATGTCGCTCGCACGGCGGATGAATATGCCGTCTGGCTGACCCAGCTGATGGCACTCGAAGGGATCGACCGGAGCGATATCGGCGAAGTGATTATAGCGACCGTTGTGCCGGAGGTGGTTTTCAATCTGGAAACCCTGTGCCGGAAATACTTCAAGATCGAGCCGATGGTTGTCGGCCGGAAGGGTGTGGATCTCGGGATCGATATCCGGATCGAGCGGCCGACTGAAGTCGGGGCGGATCGGCTGGTGAACGCCATTGCCGCGCATGCGGCCTATGAGGGCGCGCTGATCGTCATCGATTTCGGCACAGCAACGACTTTTGACGTTGTTGAACCTGATGGCGGTTATGCCGGAGGGATCATTGCGCCGGGCATCAATCTTTCCCTTGATGCGCTTTACAACGCAGCTGCACAGCTGCCGCGCATTGCAATCCGTCCGCCGGAGATGCCGGACGAGGGGACCAACAGTCCCGTGCGCGTTATCGGAAAATCGACAGTGAGTGCCATGCACTCGGGAATCTTTTGGGGATATATCGGCCTGATCGAAGGCTTGGTATCCCGAATCAAAGCGGAATACGGAACAGATATGACGGTTATTGGCACGGGCGGACTTGCGGCGATCTTCGCTGACTGCACGCCGGTTATTCAACATGTGGACGAGGCGATCACGCTACGCGGCCTGTTACTGATCCATGAGCGGAATAAAACTCGATGAGCGGCGTGCCGAAGATCAAGGACGAGGATTTCATTTTCTTGCCGCTTGGCGGTAGTGATGAAATCGGGATGAACCTCAACCTCTACCATTATGGTGGCAAGTGGCTGATGGTGGATCTCGGGATCTCCTTTGGCGACGACACGATGCCCGGCATCGATGTTCTGCTGCCGGACCCGGAGTTCATCGAACAGCGCCGGAAGGATCTGGTCGGGCTGGTTATCACCCACGGCCATGAAGATCATATCGGGGCCATTCCCCATCTCTGGCCGCGTCTGCGTTGCCCGATCTATGCGACCCCGTTCACGGCGACACTGATACGCCGCAAGCTTTCCGAAGTAGGAATTCTTGAACAGGTCGAGCTGATCGAGGTGGATATCTCGGCCAACTTCGTTCTTGGCCCGTTCGAGCTGCAATTGATCACGCTCACTCACTCCATTCCGGAGGCGAACGGGCTGGCGATCCGCTGTGGCGGCGGTACCGTGATGCATACGGGCGACTGGAAATTCGATCCGGACCCGGTGATTGGACGGACGAGCGATATCGAAGCCCTTCGCGAACTCGGCGATGAAGGCGTGCTCGCTTTGATCGGTGATTCGACGAATGTCCTCGATGAGGGCAGATCTGGTTCCGAAGCCAGCCTGACCGAGTCACTTGCCGAGTTGTTCCGGCAGCATGATCAGCGCATTGCCATCACCTGTTTTGCGTCGAATGTCGGCCGGCTTGCGAATATCTCGGCCGCGGCTGCGGCTGCCGGCCGTAATGTTGCGCTGGTGGGCCGCTCTCTCTGGCGTATGTATGAGGCGTCACTGCAGAACGGATATCTCCGCGATATTCCCGAATTTCTGTCGGAAAAGGACGCAGGCTTCATTCCGCGCGACAAGCTAGTCTTGATCTGCACCGGATCTCAAGGAGAGTCGCGGGCCGCTCTTGCCCGAATAGCCGAGAACGCACACCAGGAAATCACGCTTGAGCGCGGTGACGTCGTCATCTTCTCGTCCCGGGAGATTCCCGGGAACGAAACAGCGATTGGCCGAGTCCAGAGCCGGCTGGTGGCGCGCGGCATTGAGGTGGTGACCGAGCGGGACCATCATGTCCATGTTTCGGGGCATCCGGCTCGTGAGGAACTGGTTGAGATGTACCAGTATATCCGCCCGAAAATCGCCGTGCCGGTACATGGCAGTCCGCGCCATCTGGAGGCACATGCCCGGCTCGCACGGGAATGCCAGGTGCCTGAAGCCATCGTGCCGGGCAATGGTAGCCTGATCCGCCTTGAAGAAGGTAACGTCGAGGTTATTGGCTGGGTGCCGACCGGCATGCTGACCTTGGATGGCGGCCGGATCATTCCGCTTGAATCTAGCGTGATCGGTGATCGCAAAAAAATGCTGTTCAACGGAGCGGTCTCGGTAACCGTGCTGATGGACGGAAAGGGTCAGTTGCACAGTGATCCGGTGCTGACCTTCAACGGCATTGCCGATGAAGGCGAAATTGACGCATTGAGTGACACTGCGACAGATCTCATATGGGAGACGGTCGGCGCACTCGGCAAGAAGGCGCGGACCAAGGACGAAGAGGTTGGAGAAGCGGTGCGCCGGGCTGTTCGCCGCGTCGTTCGGGCCGAATATGGAAAGCGCCCTGTAACGACGGTCCATGTGCTGCGTGTCTGACGAAGAATAAAGGGAATAAATCGATGATCGGCCGCTTGAACCATGTTGCCATCGCCGTGCCGGATCTGGATGCGGCATGTGCCACCTATCGCGGTGCGCTTGGTGCCAGCGTCAGTGCTCCCGAAGATCTGCCCGAGCATGGCGTGACTGTCGTTTTCGTCGAGCTCCCCAACACCAAGATCGAGCTACTCTATCCGCTCGGGGATTCTTCACCGATTGCGGCTTTCCTTGAAAAGAACCCGTCCGGCGGCATGCATCATGTTTGCTACGAGGTGGATGACATCATCGCTGCTCGTGATCGTCTGAAGGCCGAGGGCGCACGGGTACTCGGGGACGGCGAGCCGAAGAACGGGGCGCATGGCAAGCCGGTTCTGTTTCTGCAT
Organism: Nisaea sp.; assembly: GCF_034670185.1. NCBI lineage: Bacteria > Pseudomonadati > Pseudomonadota > Alphaproteobacteria > Rhodospirillales > Thalassobaculaceae > Nisaea > Nisaea sp. Next base: position 1,349,528 of record NZ_JAXMNY010000001.1, on the reverse strand, counting down.
CCGAAGGACTTTGCCGGCACGCTGGTCGAGCTCGAGCAGGCTTAGGCGGAGCGCACGCGCATGAATGACTGGGTTTCTATTGTTGTCGTCTTTCTGCTGCTCTGGTGGTGGTTCTTCCTGATGGCGCTGCCGATTGGCGTGCGCGTTGTGGAAGAGCCCGAGGAGGGGCATGCTCCAAGTGCACCCAAGCGACCGCATCTCTGGAAGAAAGCATTGGGAGCCACGATTGTGGCACTCCTTGCCACAACCTTGATCAACTACATCATTGCAGCCGATCTGTTCTCGTTCCGGGATGCTATTCAGAATTGGTAATCGCCGGGCCGGGAGAGGCCGGGGCTAACAAGGAACCAAGTCTGATAAAGAAAAGGTGGCACCAAGAAAAACGGCAAGATCCAGAAGATCTTGCCGGCGAATTTTTTTTTATGATTCGACCGCAGCGTTTTAACGCTGTGGTTCGCTTCCTCCCTAAACTCGGGCCAAATTCGCGGCTCGGACTTATTCTTTTTTTTATTGATGGGGACCATATGACATGTTGGTGAAGGCGTCACTAATTTTTTTGCGCCTAGGTCAAATGATATCGATTCTCATCTAGTTTTTGTTATCAAACGTCGTCTGGGGAGCGAATAGAGACATGATCATGTGCTTTTACGCAAAGTTGAAGTTGTCGGCTCCGTTTCTGATTGCCGGAAGCCTTTTCCTTGCGGGTGCGGGATTAGGAAATGCTTGGGCAGATGAGCCGAAAGGTATCGAGATTTCGAAAGAGGATTGCGCGCGGCTGATTGCCCATCAGCCTTCTGCCGATGTTGAGTACAAGCCGGGTGTCGATGCCGCGGGAAGGCCGGTTGTATCGGCCGACTTGCCCGGGTCGGCCATCATCGAGGCGCCGACAAAGATCATCATTCCGCTCACACTTGATGTCGCCGATCTCTTCTCATTGCCGGAAGGTGTGGCAGGGGAAGCGGGTATCGGAGCGATAGAATACGACATCATGTCGGGACGGCTTGAATATAACGGCCAGCAGCTCACCGATCCGCAGATGGCGGCAATTTCCGCGGCCTGCGCAAATATGAAGAAATAAAACGGCGGCGCCCTCAGGACGCCGCCGCCGGTATTCGTTTTAGTGTGTCGCGTCAGGCGCCGGTAAAGGCCTGAAGCCCGGTCTGTGCGCGGCCCAGGATCAGGGCATGCACATCGTGGGTGCCTTCGTAGGTGTTCACGGCTTCCAGATTCACGACGTGGCGGATCACATGATATTCGTCCGAGACACCATTGCCGCCATGCATGTCGCGGGCAACGCGGGCGATGTCCAGGGACTTGCCGCAATTGTTCCGCTTCATCAGAGAGATTGCTTCCGGCGCACCGTGGCCGCTGTCCATCATCCGTCCGAGACGCAGAGCACCATGCAAGCCGAGTGTGATCTCGGTCTGCATGTCGGCTAGCTTCTTCTGGATAAGCTGGTTGGCGGCGAGCGGGCGGCCGAACTGCTTGCGGTCCATCGTGTACTGACGGGCCTGGTGCCAGCAGAACTCGGCGGCACCGATGGCGCCCCAGGAAATGCCGAAGCGGGCCTTGTTCAGGCAACCGAAAGGCCCCTTCAGGCCGGACACGTTCGGCAGCATGTTCTCTTCCGGGATCTCGACATTATCCATGACGATCTCGCCGGTGACGGAAGCGCGCAGGGAGAACTTGCCCTCAATCTTGGGCGCGGTCAGGCCCTTCATGCCTTTTTCAAGGACGAAGCCGCGGATCTGGCCGTCATCGGTCTTTGCCCAGACGACGAAGACATCGGCGATCGGCGAGTTGGTGATCCACATCTTCGCGCCATTGAGCAGATAGCCGCCCTGGACGCTTTTCGCGCGGGTGACCATGCTTCCCGGGTCGGAGCCGTGGTCCGGTTCGGTCAGGCCGAAACAGCCGACCCATTCGCCGGTTGCGAGCTTCGGCAGGTACTTCTGCTTCTGCTCTTCGCTGCCGTAAGCATAGATCGGGTGCATGACCAGGCTGGACTGGACGCTCATGGCTGAGCGGTAACCACTGTCGACCCGCTCGACTTCACGGGCGATCAGGCCGTAGCAGACATGGTTCACACCGGCGCAGCCATAGCCATCGATGGTGCAGCCGAGAAAGCCCAGCTCTCCCATCTCGCTCATGATCTCACGATGGAAGACTTCATCCCGGAAGGCCTCCTGAACCCGCGGCATCAGTTTGTCCTGACAATAAGCGCGCGCGGCATCGCGGATCATACGCTCTTCCTCAGTCAGTTCCTGCTCGAGGAGGAGGGGATCTTCCCAGTCGAATTGCGGTCGTGAGGCTTTCGCCGACTTCGCGGCATCGACAACGGGTTGGACGGACATGGGGAGACTCCCAAAGTTGCTGAATTTGTTGCAGAGGTATATACGCCGAAGCAGTTGTAGCTTCAAATTTCCGTTGGGGCACTGTTGCCGTTCCGCAGTACCAGCAAGAACGGTTTATCGCCGGGAAGAAAGATGGCGCGAAAGCTGAACGAGCAAAGGGTGATAATCGAGTTTCTGCCATCCGGGAGTTATGTGAAGGTCAGTGCCTTCGATCCCGTCAGCATGGTTGAGGTTTCGATCGTCGGTAATCCTGCCAGTGGCGAGGCTGGCCTGAAGCACGCGGTCCTGCGCAAGTTGAAGTACGTTCTCGAAAAGAAATCGCAACCGCAGCCACAGTCGCGTGGCCGTGGGACCGTAGTCTGATTTTTAACCGGCAGGCCTCAAAAGAAAAAGCGCCGGACGATACCGGCGCTTCTTCAATAACAGGCTGTTTGTGATCAGACCGCTTTCCGCTTGCGACCACCGCGTTTGACGGCGTTGCGTCCAAGACCGATCTTCTTGGCGAACTCAGACCGCTGCGCCGCGTAATTCGGAGCAACCATCGGATAGTCTGCCGGCAGGCCCCATTTGGCGCGATACTCTTCCGGGGTCATGTTGTAGGTCGTCCGGAGGTGACGCTTCAGCATCTTGAGACGCTTGCCATCTTCAAGGCAAATGATGAATTCCGGCGTAATCGAGCGGCGGATCGGCACTGCCGGTTTTGCCGGCTCGACTTCCGGCTCGCTAACCTCAGTATTGAGGCGCGTTAGCGCTTCGTGAACCGTACTGATGACCTCCGAAATCTGCGACGCTGCCACAGTGTTATTTCCGAGATAAGCGGATACAACATCCGTGGTCATACGGAGTAGTTCAGAAGAGTCCAGATTGTCTTCACGGGTTTCGTCGGTCATTTCTAGATCCGATATTTACATTATATTGATTAGGGTGTCCTCGGAACATTGTCCCGGGCGAAATAGTTGTCAAGAATTAATGCGGCGTTCCGTTTCTGAAACCCTGAATTCAAATGCAATGAATTCCTGCGATTTT